>CADCJI010000007.1 GCA_902801625.1 uncultured Bacteroidia bacterium
CCAGCATCTTCATGTACTTCAATCGAGCTTCGTAATCGTGTTTTTTTCGCATAATAAAACCCCGAAAGTTTTTTGTCCAACTTTCGGGGTTCAGTTCAAAACGAAACAGGCTTTGTCTTCTTAAACTTCAGAACTTAGAAATTGATCACGCCACGAACCACGCGTCTTGCATCCTTGGTGCCATTGTAAGTCTGGTCCTTGGAACGCAGTCCACCAGAAGCATTCATATACCATGCACTGGCAACATTATACTCAGTGGATGACCAGCACTCCCAATTAGGATCTGATGGGAATAATTCATCACCGCCCACAGCCGAAAGGCTTTCGTTCACCTTGTCAATTTTACTGTAGAGGCGCTTCAACTGACCAGCGGCGGGAAGATACCAACCGTTTTCATAATCAAGGGCGTTAAACGCAGGATGGTCTGACCTATTTTCGAGAATGACCCCAGTGTTCTTGTATCCGTCAAGATTCGCTGTCGCACTGGAGAGTTGTGTACAATCACGCAATGGACTGTTATAGCAGTTGGGACCCCAAGCAAAGTTGCCGCTGTCATGCAATGCCACAGCCCAACCGTGTTGTCCGGAGCCATCCACGTAAAAGACAACCGCTATTGCACCATTGTCTTCCGAACTAAAAATGGTGGGACCGACCACACGATCACCTTCGCAAAGGATGTCACCCACATGAACTTGGGCATTCACAAACGATGCCGACAATGCCATGAAAAGCGTCGCCATCATTATTTTCAGTACATTTTTACACATAGCTATTCTATTTTATAGTACGTTTTGGAATGCAAAATTAGTACTTTTTTTTCGAATGAAAATACAAAAACAAAGAAACAAAGAAAAAAAAGCGATTTTACTCCTCAATCAAGTGGTAGTATTTCGTCTGATATCCCTCCCAATCGCCTGTCAATAGCTCGGGGTGGAAGAAATGGATAAAGTCGGCCAACAACAAATCCGGCTCACACTGCGATTGCTCGAAATAGCCTGTCGAGAGGATGTCACAGACAATGATTTGATGGTTTTTGTAGGCATCGAAAAGTGAATACACAGGATTCTCTTTACCCAACGCATCGTAGGTCATCGGGAAAGGATTGGAATTGATGACGCGCCAATAATCTGCATGTTGCGCCTTCGCCAAAATGCTCTCAGCATCCATGGGCACGCTGGCCGTAGAAGGATTGTCCTTCCAGATATAGTCGGCACCAGCATCGGCGAAGAGCTTGGCGATATAGCTTCGCCCGCCAGCCACATACCATTGACCATTGAAGGCCAGGTCGGAAAACACCGTGGGACGGTGTTCCACATCGGCACAAAGCGTCGATAGAGCGTTGTAACGTCGCTCGATGTCGTCGAACCAAGCATCAGCCTTGTCTTCGCAGCCTGCCAATATGCCGATGACACGAATCCATTCGGCGCGACCCAAAGGCGTGTTTTCCATATAGTCCGCAAAGGGGAACAGCACCGCCCCTGTGACGTTCAAGCCGCCTTGGTTGCCGTCGAAATAAGGCGAATAGAGCAAAGCATCCGGTTGCAGTTGTATCATCCTTTCAATATCGGCAGAGGCTTCCGTACCGATGTCGTAGACCTTCTGCTGCGCCAACAGCGAGCGCATGGTGCTGTCGGTCACGAAACGGCCCTCGAGGATGCCTTTCACACGGTCGATTTCACCCAAACGAAGGAAAACGGCCCATTGCGTGGCAGAGAAAGAAATCACCGACTTCACCGGCACCTGCAGCACACCAGCCACATCCTTGTCAACCGCGGCTGTCGTGTCCTTGACCAAGGCAAACTTGCCCAACGACAAAGTGGTGTCCCATGGGCAAATCACTTCCATCAGGTAGCCGTAATCCTTTTGGCAAACCGTGACATTGCGGGCATAGCGCATAAGGTTGTCCACCTCGACCTTTTCTTCCTTGACTTGGGTGTTGAACCTACAAGCCGATACTGAAAACAGCAACACAATAAAGAGCATCGCTCCAATTATGTGTCGCTTTGCGTCATTGCGAGCGAAGCGCGGCAATCCAGATATGGTGTTTCCTTCCTGGATTGCTTCGTTCCTCGCAATGACGGAATCCGTCAGTATTGTACGATTATTGTTTTCCATTGATCTCCTCCAAGCAGTCTTTGCACAGGCAATCATTGTAATGTTCCTTCAGATAGGCTTTTGTGGCGTCGGTGAGCTTCACCTTGACGCACCAGCAGTCGATGGAATGCACGCATTCGAAGGTTTTTCCGCAACGGGGACAGGTTTTTGTCATTTGTTTAGTTGTTGATTGTTTAATTGTTTAATTGTTAGAAAGTTCGGGCGGATTTGCAATCCGCCCGAACGGAGTTGGGGATTTGCAATCCCCGAAAGAATATCAATTATTTAAACAACATTGCACTGGGAATGGCACCCGCCTCGAACGAGCTGAGCAACACACCATCATTGGAATAACGATAGACAGTGCCGTTCATCATGTAGTTCTTGGCATCGGTCACATAAATGTCGCCCGTCTCAGGCACAACGGCCATGTTGTAGAACATGCCCCCGGCCTCGGCAGCGATATTGAAGGTTTCAGACAAACTCAGCGAGCCGATGTCGAAACGGCGCACCGCATTGTTGAGAATGAGATACAATTGGTCACCTGCAGGATTGGCTCTCAGTACCGTAGCCGTGCCCTCAAATTCATAACGCTTCACGGCGGTCTTGAGTTGGGTGTCAATCTCCCACAAAGAAGGTTGCTCGCCATAGTCCTCATCCCACGAACGGCCTTCGCAAAGCACCCAAACATGGTCATTCTTGTCGACAGCCATGCTGTTGGGCTCCTTCCCCACCTCAACTTCAGCCACCTTCACGTCGTTGTTCATGTCGATAACTTGAACGGTATTGTAGCTATCATGAGAGTTGGGATCGATATAATAAGTCGACCAATTACTGACATACAATTCTTTGCCCACAGGCACCAACTTCTCAGTGGTCTTGCCCGTCTCCACAAACCCACAATGGCTCATGTCCTGCGGGTTGACAATCCAAAGGCCCGTGCCAATCAAATCGCTGACATACGCCTTGTTGGGAGCCACAAAGTACATCTCGCGCGGCGAATAGAAATCAGTAAGCTTGAAAGGTTTGGTCTGGTCACACTTCAAAGTGTTGGCATCTACCTTATATATTAGATTACTGTTATTGACCACAATATACAACTTGCCGTCTACCAAAGCCATGCTTTCAGCCACATCGCCGATGGGAGCATCATTTGCCTTGTAAAACAGGTTGTTGGCCACCGTGTCGGCCACTGGATCATAGAATGACAGCGAGGCATTGGAAAACTGATAGTTGCCTTCATTCAGGACAAAAACACCTTTGAGATTGACTGGATGAGGCTTTATAGTATCAGTAGGGTCAACGGGAGTCGGTGTCGGGTCGGGCTTACAGGAGAACAATGCCGTCGCCAACAGAGCCAACAGAAACAGTCTCGTTTTTCTCATTTCAGTTTGTGTTTTTTATTGTTTCACAACACGTTTCGTAACAGTTTTTCCGTCAGTGTTAATGCGAACGAAATAGATGCCTTGGTTCAAGTCACTCATGTCAACGATATCGAAAGTGGAAACCAAAACCTGCTGCCCCACAAGATTATAAATCTCGACGGATTGCAAGTCTTCGGCTTTCACCATCAGTCTGTCTCTCACGGGATTGGGGTACACGGCAATGGATTCCTCCGCATTTTCGGGCACATCGTTATGGGCGATGTCATGAATCACACCGACGGCATCAAGGTCAAAGCCGCTGGAAGCGAATGCTGTGGGCCATGGGTCGTTGACGATATGGCCTTCTGAGTCTGTGGTGGCATATTCAGGATCGATGTTGCCCACCACGTCGACGATACGGACATGGGTGACACGATTCTTGTCCAAAAGCTCGTTGTCCTCCACTTCGTCCAGATCGAACGGAGTGCCATAAAACGCACCGTATTTGCTGGCAAAGTTATGGAGTTGTGCAGGAACAATGGAGCCCGCATTACCGAGTTGCGTTTCGGTTTGGACATAGGTTACAGCGGGGAAACGGAAGAAATTCACGCCGTCGGAACTGACTTCCACAAAGCCCAACTCAAGTGCCCAAGTATCAGGATTCACAGCATTGGCGAAACCATTCTCAAAGACTGCAAAATCCGGACCTTCGCCATTGTAAATTGGAGACTCGAAGGTTAAGGTGGCTGTGCCGCCGTCACCCAGACTCACCACATCATAGGTGCCACCTGGCTTACCGAGGGCAAGCGAATCTGCGCCATACGATGCAAGGCCGTTTTCAGGCTTGTCGATGCGCATCGGGCCTCGCTCCACGGTGCATCCGGCAGCCCAAGCCACAAATGCCGACGAGTCGGCGTGCATGGCTGTGGTGCCGGGTTGATCTTGCGCGGGCGCAAACTGTGCCCACAGCGCGACCGGCACCATAGCCAACAACAGGATGGAAATCCTTTTTATCATTTCACCACGAGTTTGGCAGTACGCACGGCGCTGTCATCACTGACAGTGATGAAGTACATACCTGCATTCAGCATCTCGGTGCTGATGCGGACTTGCTCGCCAGCCTTTGCGTCAACGCTTTGCTCGCTGACCAGACGGCCTTGGATGTCGTATACAGAAACAGTGGTCATTCCTGCGTTTTCGACAGACACGAATGCCTCACTAATAGCAGGATTCGGATAAACGACCAATGTGTTGGACTGATTCTCATTCACGCCCGTGTTATTGACAGCGGGTTCAATGGGTTGCTCCCAAGCAATGGTGATCCAGTCGGCAGACATGACACAGCAGGCATAACCGCCAATCTTGACAAAGTCGTTGTTGTAAATCGGTTCCTCAGCCATCATGTTCATACCCATCAAGCCATTCACACTATGCATGGGAACATCATAATCATCATCGCCCCACTGTGCATCTGGGTTGGGACACATAGTCAGGTCGTATTCATCATCCACATAGGTGATGTTGGTGGGAGCGTCACCGATGACCGTCAAGCGGCTGTCGGCAGCTGCAATAGCAGTAAGAGCTTGGAAAACAGTGGCTTCACCATCGAAACGGTAACCCCAAGCTAGAGCAGCTTCAGTGTAGCTGCACCAGCTGAGTGCAACCACAACCTGGTTTTCGCCTTCGCCAATCCAGAACAGGATCTCGTCAGCTGAAATAGTGGCGTCAACGACTGCATTCGGGTCGGTGGCAGGAATAATCTCTGTAGTCCAAGAGATGGTGGTCCAGTCTTCGGACATGATGCTGCAAGCAACACCACCAATCTTCACAAAGTCGTCGTTGTGAATCGGTTCTTCAGCCATCATGTTCTGACCCATCAAGCCATTCACGCTATGCATGGGAACATCATAATCGGGATCACCCCACTGGGCATCCGGGTTGGGGCACATGGTCAGATCGTATTCGTCATCCACATAGGTGATGTTAGTGGGAGCAGAACCGATTACTGTCAAGCGGCTGTCGGCAGCAGCAATATCAGTAAGAGCTTGGAAAACAGTGGCATCGCCATCGAAACGATAGCCCCAAGCCAGAGCTGTTTCAGTGTTGCTGCACCAGCTGAGTGCAACCACAACCTCGTTTTCACCCTCGCCAATCCAGTATTGGATGTCGGCAGGATCGATAGTGGCATCTTGTTGTGCAAACGAATTGGTCGTAAACAGACCGAAGATTCCCATAAGGAATGCTAAAGTAAAGATTTTACGCATAATAATATAATTTTAGGTTTGACATTCAATCCATTACATTAAAATGCTCGCGGAAATGGAGGGTACACCTTAATTTATATAAGGAAAGCCAGCTCTTGTCCCGAAAGCCTTGTTTCAGCGACAGGCGGCAGGTCTTCTGACTTACTCCTTTTGGCTGACCGCCTTCCCGAAAGACCAGGTTTTCAGTGGCATAGTGACCAGCGTGAAGAGCTTACAGCAGCGGGAACTGCTCGGGATTTGCACCCGATTCCCTATTGAGCCTCGCGGCACCGCATATCGGCGGCAAAGATACAGTATTTTCAACAAAAAGTATATGGATTCCGAGAAAAAGTTATTATTTTTGCACCTTAAAATAATAATAAGCACTTCAACATGAAAAAAACCATCACACTGTTTATCGCCTTGTTTTTTGCCCTAGGTTGGGCATCGGCGCAAGACATTTATTTCTGCGGCAATGGCAACAATATCGGCAAAATCTGGAAAAACGACACGCTGATTTATAGCATCTCCGATACAGCCATGGTCATGCTAACCGATATGAAAGTGGCCAACGACAGCACCATTTATAGCGCAGGCTATAATTATTCCAACTTTCGGGGTCATGTTTGGTTGAACGACTCGGTTCTATTTATGACCGACACCCCAACTTTCATCGAGCGGATGATGCTCAATGACAACGGTTGGACAGCAGTCGGCGAAAACAAGGTTTGGCAAAACGGCGAGATTCTCTATGAATATAGCATTGACAGCAACACCGTTTGCAACCTTTATGCCTTGGCTGTTGACAATGTTACAGGCGACATTTATACAGGTGGTTCCATCGTTACACCTGGCGTATATGCCTGTGTCTGGAAAAACGACACCATACTTTGGCAATGTGCGGCCTGGTCGGAAGTCAGCGACCTCTGCTTTGATGGTGACAACCTCTATGCAGCAGGTTTCATCTATGGCGCTGAGTCAATCAATGGCGTAGTATGGCAAAACGACTCCATCATTTTCCAAATCGAAGGGGGCGACATCACGGAAATCACCGCATACAACGGAAGTTTGTATTGGGCAGGACTCTCAGGCCACGACAACACTGCATACATTTGGCAAGACGGCGAGGTGCTTTATTCCCATGTTGACGTAAACATTACGGCTTTGTACGTCAATGAATATGGTGTTTTTTATGCTGGTATTGACGATGACATTGCCACCGTATGGAAAGACGGTGAAGTCCTCTATGAACCTGAAGAATGCGAAAGCATCACGGCGATTACAGTGCTGCCCACTGAGACACCGCAACCTGGTTATGAGCCCAAACTCCTGCCTTGGTTCGATGGTTTCGAGGTCGACAGCACCTGGGCCGACTGGACCATCCTCGACTTCGACGGCAACAATGAAATCGCATGGGAGCGCAATGACGACGAAGCCGCCACTGGCGACTTCAGCGCCCGCCACCTCGCCTGCGACAACATCCAGGAAGGCTGGCTCATTACTCCTCCCCTATACCTAAATCTCTACTGCGACTCCACTTGGATGAGCTTCAAGACCATGGAAGTCAACCCGAATAACTATACCAGCAGCAGCCTGCTGATTTCAACGACAGGCACCCAACTCTCCGATTTCACCGAGATTTGGTCACAAGACAACCCATCCGACACTTGGGATTCCATCCACATCGACCTCTCTGCCTACCAAGGCGACACCATCTATCTGGCCTTTAAATACACGGGGCATCATGGCCACGATTGGTACATCGACGACATAAATGTCGAAGAAGCGCTTACAATGTACGACATCACCGTCGAAAGCGACAACCCCGACTGGGGCACCGTCACCGGCAGTGGCAGTTATCCATACGGCGCCACCGTCCAAATCGAAGCCCAGCCTAACATTGGTCATGAATTCCTCTGCTGGAATGATGGCATCGCCAGCAACCCCCGCGACATCGTCGTTGTTCAAGACAGCACCTTTGTCGCCTTGTTTGCCATCAGCCAATACACCATCGAAGTCGTCTCCGACAATTCCATGATGGGCACAGTGACTGGTGGAGGCACCTATCAATACGGCGACACCATCGAGATTGCCGCCACGCCTTACATCGGATTCGAGTTCATCAGCTGGACCGACGGCAACACCGACAACCCGCGCACCATTATCGTCACAGAAAACGCGACATACACCGCGCATTTCGGCTTACAGCAATGCGTCATCAAGACCCAAGTCACCCCCGAAGGTGCAGGCACCGTCGATGGTGGCGGCACCTACGACTATGGCTCCACCATCCAGCTATTGGCCCACAACAACACGGGTTATCGCTTCCAAATGTGGGACGATGGCAACCTCACCAATCCGCGAACCATTTTCGTGGAAGGTGATGCCACCTATACCGCTGTGTTTGAGCCGCTCCCATACGAAATCACCACCGAATGCGACCCCGTGGAAGGCGGTACGGTGAGCGGAGCAGGCACCTATTATTATGGCACTACTGCCACGCTGACTGCCACACCTAACGAGAACTACACATTCCTCTGCTGGAGCGACGGCATCGCCAGCAACCCGCGCACCGTCACTGTGACAGGTAACGCTAACTACAAAGCTCTGTTCCACTTCAACGGCACGACGGAATACACTATTACCGTGACGGCCAACAATCCATTGTTTGGCACCGTCGCCGGCGGTGGTATCTACCCTGAAGGCAGTATCGCCGAAATCAGCGCAACACCTTATGAAGGTTCTGTCTTTACAGGTTGGGACGACGGCAACACCAACAACCCACGCAGTATCGTAGTAACGCAAGACATGGAATTTATGGCCATGTTCACCAAGACAGAAACTTACACCATCACGGTAAGGCCTGAAAATTCGCTATTGGGCTCCACCTATGGCAGTGGCGAATATACTCTCAACCAAGTCATCAACATTGGAGCCATCCCCACAGCAGGTTTCTATTTCTCAGGTTGGCAAGACGGCAACATGGATAATCCTCGCACCATCACTGTGACGGGAGACGCCGAATACATCGCCTCGTTCTCACAAGAGCCTGTTCTGACCTATACCGTCACTGTGCTATGTGACGAAACCCAAGGCTTCATACTTGGTGCCGGCACCTATATCGCAGGCAGCATCGCCACCATCGCCGCCATCCCTGCCGACGGCTTCGTGTTCGTGAGATGGAACGATGGGACCACAGAGAACCCCAAGGAAGTCATCGTTGACGAAGACATCGTGTTGGCTGCCTTCTTTGAATTCACCAGCGTCGATGAAAACGGCATGGAGACTGTCAGCCTCTACCCCAACCCCGCCAACGACAAGCTCTTCCTCGAAGGTCTTGAAGAGGAATGCGAAATCAGCATCTACAACGCCATGGGCATGAAGGTCAAAACCACGAAATTGCAAGGCGACGCTGAAATCAGCATCAGCGAACTGCCCGCTAGCCTCTACCTTGTCCACATCGGCAACCGCCACACTTTGAAATTCATTAAGGAATAACAATCAACCCATATTCCACATAAAAAGCGGAAAGCCGAATGCAATCGACTTTCCGCTTTTGTTTTGGTTGGTGACAATGCTTATTTCGTTATCACGAGCTTCAGCGTTTGGTTGCCCAGTTCCGAAACGGCTTTGATGAAATAGATACCCGAACCAAGGGTATTCAGGTAGGTCTCCAAAGTCGTGTGGTTCAAACCATTGAAGCTGTAGGTGTAAAGTTGGCGACCCATAAAGTCGAAGACCGTCAACTCGGCATTTGCACCTTCATTCAGCACCACATGCATCTCGCCCTGAGAGGGATTGGGATACACATTGATGAGATTGTTGTTTTGAGCAGGAGCCTCTTCCACATGCAGAAGTTCCAAAGCTTGGCTAAAGTCGGGGATGCCATAGCCGTATTTGCTGTCAGGATTGTCGGCGCGGTTACCACAAGAGCGGATGACATCACAAATCTCCTGCACCGAAGCGTAGGGACGGGCTTGACGCAGGCAAGCCACAGCACCAGCCAGCACAGGCGTGGCAAACGAAGTGCCATTGCCATTATAGTAAGGCCACCAGCCTCCGTCACCAGAAGCCACGTATGTGCCTTCACCCATAGCCATCACGTCAGGTTTAATACGTCCGTCGTAGGTGGGACCCACTGAGCTGAAGTTGGCACGGTAGCCATTTTCATCAACAGCACCCACCGTCAAGATGTGCTCGGCATCGGCAGGAATACCCAAGGTACAAACACCATCGCCTTCGTTGCTCGCAGCGTTCATGCAAATCATGCCACGACTGGCGGCAATCTCGGCGCCAATCGTCATCGGGGCAGTGTGGCCGTCAAAGTGCTCAAAAGGATGATCCCATTGCGACATGTCAAAATCAATATAACCCAAAGAAGTGGAGCACACATCCACACCCAGGCTATCGGCATACTCCGCGCCCGAGACCCAGTTGTATTCCTCTACGATGTTTTCGTTCGGACCGTCCTCAGTATGCAGCAGATAATAGGAAGCCTTGGGAGCCGTTCCCACCATCTGGTTTGGAACATAGGCTGCCATAGTGCTTAAACAGGAGGTACCATGCGTACTTTGCGAATAAACCGAAGTGGAGCCATATACGAAATCGCGGGTGCCAAGCAGACGGCCTTCCTCTCGCATGTTGTCGAAACAGGCGTGGTTTTCAGCGCCAACAAAGCCACCATCAAGGATGGCAACCACGATGCCAGTGCCATCATAGCCCTGCTCATGCAAGACATCAACCTTCAGTTGGGTGGCTTGTGCTTCGGCACCGCCATAATAGCCACGGAAGCCGCGCGAGCCTTCAACGGCTTTCATTTCGTCGGCCATCCAGCGTTCCTTCATCTCTTGTGCTTTGAGGTCGTTGGGGCAATTGCGCACCACTTCCACAAACCCAAGGGCATTGATAGCCTCAATCACGGCAGGATCGGTAACATGCACCGAAACACCATTCAACCATTTCGAGGGGTTGATCAGTTCAGCACCACAGTCGGCCACCGCTTGAAGATACTGCGGATTCACAGGGATGTCGTACTCATCAATGGCGATGCCCAGATTGGCGCGACGCTGCAAAGCCCTTGGACTCAGGTAAGCCTCGGGGTTGTCAATAGAATAAGGTGAGTTGTCCTTGTCGGTGAACTGCACCCAATAGATGTCGGTCGCGATTTGTGCTTGGGCAAACATCGTGACCGCAAAAAACAGTAGTAAAAAAGAAAGCTTTCTCATTGCTATAGAATTTGTATTATGAACACATAATTAGGTGATAAAAAACGGGCAAAAATAATAAGTTTTTCGGATTCAAGGTTTAAAAATCAAAATTTAAGATTCAAATTGAGATTCCCTTGGGGAATGGAGTACTTCTTTGCGTTATTACCGGCGGCTTAAGACAGCTGTTGACGGGTAACTGTCAATGGCCGCCGCTTGTTACACTATGCCTAACTCCATTCCCTCGGGGGAATCTCTTTCCGCATTCAAAAAAATCACTACTTTTGCAAAAAATTTCAAAGCCATGCGCATCGACATCATCGCCGTTTTCCCCGAAATGTTTGAGGGTCCTTTCACCGAGTCCATCATCAAACGCGCTGTAAACAAGGGCATTGTGGAGATTGGGCTGCACAACCTTCGCAACTACAGCACCGACAAGCACCACAAAGTGGACGACTATTCCTTTGCCGCCGGAGCGGGCATGGTGATGATGATCGAGCCCGTCGACAATTGCATCAGTCATTTGAAGAGCCAAAGAGATTACGACGAGGTCATCTACATGAGCCCCGACGGTGAGCTTTTGGACCAGCCTTTGTGCAACCAACTCTCAATGAAAGAGAACATCATCATCCTTTGCGGACACTACAAAGGCATCGATGAACGCATCCGTGAACATCTGATTACCAAAGAGATAAGCATCGGTAACTACGTCCTTTCGGGCGGCGAGCTCGGTGCGGCAGTCTTGGTCGACAGCTTGGTGCGCCTCATCCCAGGTGCTTTGGGCGACGAGACCTCAGCCCTCTCCGACTCGTTCCAGGACGGCTTAGTGTCGCCCCCGGTATACACGCGTCCCAGAAACTACAAAGGCTGGGAGGTTCCCGAGGTGCTTTTGTCGGGCAACGACAAACTCATCAACGATTGGAGGCTGGAGCAAGCCATCGAGCGCACCAAGGTGCGGAGGCCTGAGATGTACGAAATTTTCAAAAAAAGCTAAGATTCTGCGCTACATATTGGATTTTTTTGTATTTTTGCACCCACTTTTTGGAGAAAAATATACAAAAATCATATAAAATGAGCAAACAAGCATTAATTCAATTCGTTGAAGATCAAATCGTTGTAAAAGATTTTCCGAAGTTCACAGAAGTTCCAGGGCATCGTCCTGAAGCGCAGCGGCCAAGGCAAGGTGGGTACATTCACCATCCGCAAGATTTCCAATAATGTTGGCGTGGAAAGATGTTTCCCCATTGCCTCCCCGATGATTGAGAACATCGAGGTGAACAAGAAGGGCGCTGTCCGCAAGTCACGCATCTACTATCTGCGCGGCCTCCGCGGCAAGAAAGCCCGTATCAAGGAGCTCAAGGACTAATACCTTCAGCCACAACGAAAAAAGAAAGCTCCGAGCGTTTGCTCGGAGCTTCTTTTGTTATTAGTGTTTTGGCGCTCAATATAAAGCTTTTATTTTTTTCTTTCCCAGCGATCGGTCCATCCGTGCAGGGCCTTCCAGCGCTGCATCCGTTCGTAGTAGGCAGCCATCGTGTCCTCTTCCGTAGTGTCCACTACGGCTTCGGTTTGTTCAACGGCTGGTGCCTTGTGCTTTCCGTGATTCTCCTGCTGGCAGGATGCCAGCAGCAGGACGGCCGTTGCCGCCACTGCTAGTATCGGGATAAGGGATTTTTGTATGGTTCTCATGGCATGCTACTCCTTCACCACCTTATCCGAATAACTCTTCCCGTCCTCCAAGGTGACGCGCATCGTGTAGGTTCCTGCGGGCAATTGGCTCATGTCGATGTTCTCGAAGGCCTTGCTTTGGGAGCGCACTAGTCGGCCTTGCAGGTCGTAGAGCTCGATTTGCTTGGGTTGAACATCTGGGGAGAACTGTATGAGAAGCTGTTCTTTTGCGGGGTTGGGATAATAGTCGTAGGGTCGCACAAACGATTCCTTTTCCGATACAGAAAGAGACCCGTCAGAGAAAAACTTGAGGACAAATAATTTTGCCTCAGTTTGGTCCAGTGTCCAATAACGCCCCGTGACCAAACAACCTTCGTCGCTTGTTGCCATTACTGAGCATGGCTGAAACACATGCTGTCCGTCCTCATAAGACCGAGACCAAATGATGTTGGTATTGGCATCCGTTTTAGTCACGGTAAAACGATTCAGCCCGTCTATTTCGCCCTGATACAGCCATGCCCCTGGGTCATAAACACCATTGCAGAGGAAAAAATCTCCATTGTCTGATGCATCCATTCCGTGGCAGAAAGCTAATGTTCGAACACTGTCGTTATCATGGGGAATAAACGACATGGCAACGATACTATCGTTTTGGTCCAATTTCATGGATACAATCACATCGTCCCTTAAATTCATATTCCAACCATCCCAACGCACTCCTCTGGTACTCAAGTATTTTGTTCCGTCATGCAACGAAACCGCAAACGATTCCGCATAATAGTCATTAATCATAATACCGTCTGTTGAATCTATGGTTATGTTTTCAACCAAATCTCTTGTCTGGAAATCTGTAAAGTCTCTGTTCATCCTAACAATAAAAACTGGCGGATTGTCATATCCTTCAGGCTGGCCTACAAAGGTTTGTCCATAGTCGCCGGTATCATCTTTATATTCAAACAAGTCGCTTTGTGCAAAATGATACAGCCAACTTTTATAAGGAGATTCGCCCATAGCCAACAAATTCCCCTCGGGGGAAAGACGAAGATACAGCATATTGGACCATTCGGAATAACCATTTGGATCAAAATGGAAGGGCCAAGAGCAGAAGACAATGTCGCCATGGCTGTCCATAAGGCTTCGTCCGCCTAATAAATTACAGTAATCTTCGGGAAGGTCTGTTATCTTCAACCAAACCATATTCAAGTTGGTGTCAAATTTGGCCAAGTAAGGTTTGACGCAACTTAAGGTGCTGTCCATAACCGTCCCGACAGCAAGACAAAATTTGGGATTGGACGGGTCGTGATAGAGCCTGATGATGGATGAGTACCTACCTTCTTCGCTCATTGCCATTTCGCCAAGCAATTCGCCTTCGGGCGATAATTTCAGTACTTTGGCTGGTTGAATATCATCCCTTATCGTTAGGTCCTTATTTCCAGTCGAATATCCAATAGTGTTAAGGTCGCAGGCAGCAACGAAATAGCACTCTGTACCACCTTTCTCATTGCATATTTCAAGGGAATGCGTGCCCGAGTATGACCACTCGAAAGGATACGGTTGCTCAAATATGAAATCGGGTTGCTGGGCCTTTGCTTTGGTGCTGACGGACAAGGCTAACGCCAAACCAACAAATAACTTGAAATGTTTTTCCATACCTAACCGTTTGTTTTATACATGTTGCAAAAATAGAAATAAAAATAAAAATTTTATACACATTTCTCATGAAGGTGTGTCAAAAGTCCATTTTAAAGAAAATATACATTTGATAATCAATTAGTTACAGATTAAAAAATGGCGATTTTCTTAGTTTTGACACACCCTCATGAATCGGCTTTTCTTAATCAACAGGAGATATTTCCGTGCAATTTGGCTTGCCGTGTTCTATCCTTACTCGCCAACAATAATACCAATAATACTGATTCAGTGCGGGTATAGTGCCATGGAGATGTTGAAGTGATATGCCTACATGAAGAATATAATGATTTCCAAATGATTGTTGATGATAGATGTCAAGAATATTCTGGTAATAATACTCCATTTTGTCATGGGAAATGCAAACAGAATCTTGGTCTGTCACGAAAGACGTGTAGATTAAAAATTGCCCTGTTATTGGATCATAATATCTGTATCCGTATGTATACCATGTAGCTACATCAGTAAAATATACCCTACCATTTGGACAACTCAGAATGCCCTGAGAATTTAAAATCCATGACCTAATAATTTCTGGGGCTCCATAAATATTGATAAATTGTCCATCGCAAGTACCTGCATTGTTTTTAGGACGCCAATCCATAGTGTCATGATTGTTGGAAGGCAAAATAGGGTCTTCCATGAAACCTCTTGTCACAACAACGAGCTCTACATCTTCAGTTTCTCCGTCTTTTGTTTCTAATTCATTAAAGGTACATAATATAGCATAGATACTTTTTTCGGGCAAGTCAATGCTATGATATGTTTCAAGAATGGAATTGTAGGCTTCATTATAAGTAATAGCCAGCTGTGATAATTCAACTTCGTCTTGATTTAAGGTAAGTTTAACACGTATCGTGTCAAAATGATACACATTGGTTGGATAGTTGGCATCGCCGAAGTCAAAGTTGAGCAAATTGCCCAAGTCACGTTGAGCTTGTTCGAGGCCGATAGTTTCCTCGCCTTTTTGGGTGGAAAGCAGTTTCTTCTTGAACGACATCAAGTATTCGTCCATGTTGTCAGAGTTTTGTACACTCTGTTCCATGTTGTTTGATTTCTGTTCCTGCTTTTCTTTCTTGCAGGACACGAAGGCCACGGCTATGGCCACAATTGCCAAACCGATGATGGCAATAATTGAATTTGATTTTTTCATGATTGTAAAATTTTGATAATTAGAAATTTGATTAGTTGATGTTTTTTAATCTGTTACTGTAAATTCACCATAATACTCATCCCCATTGGGAAGAGTGAAGTTGACAATGTAATCACCCGCAAGCGGGATGTAGAATTGGAGGCCGTTGGGCGTGAGGCTGGAATCGGTCTGTACGTAACCGCCTGTGACCGTGGAAATCTCCACTACCACTTCGCCCAGATTTTCTGTGAAGACAACCATAAGTATATGGCCGTTGAGCGTAGGAACTATACTACCACTTTTGTCAGAGCTACCATGTAAGGTAGCATTTTTTACTTCAAGGATAATACCTTCACTTTTCTTGTTTTCCGTTCTAGCTGTGCCATGGGCATAGCACAATGCTCCCGAAAGGATCAAGCAGAGCATCAGAACCAATTTTGTTACTTTTTTCATCGCTTAATAATTTTAGTGTTAGCGATGCAAAAGTAGGGTGGCTTGGTTACTATAGTCAAGAAAATGATGGTTCGGAAAGGTTCGGCGTTTTTAATTAACGTCTTATAAATCAAATAGATGAAGTGTTCTGAGCTATATCCATTAAGAGAACGGGAAGCGGTTTTCCGCTGCCAATTATCTTCTGGATTTTACTATCGCGCTCAATAACCGTGTTATAGGCACGTTGCATCAAAGCGGAGACATCGGCATGGGTTAAGTTGAGCAGATAGAGGCAGCAATAGTCAATATCAATATTGGTAAGTTTTGGGTAAGCCTTCCTGAGACGGAGCGTGAACTGGCTAAAATGACGGTCGGCAGCCACACGCAAGTCCAGCAACTGCTGCTTATCCAAAGCGTATGATTTATAAATCTCACAATCTATTTTCGATTTGAACTGCCCCTCGTGTACCCGCTCCATGATGAGGCGACAAATGGGTTCTTCATTAAACGATGAGGCAGTTTCAGTTTTTGCAGCCAAATCATCCAATTGCTTGATTTGGTCTTTCAATTCACGTACTTCTTGGTTGCTTCGTTTCAGCCGGCCAGATATGGCAGCTTGTTCCATTCGGTGCTGTTGCTCTGACTCTTCAAGTTTTCTATCAGCATCTTCTTGCTGTTCTTCAAGAAGTTTCTTGTTTTTCAGTTTCACCATAATAAGAATGACTAAAGCAACAATAACAGCTATAGGAACAATAACTAAAATTGTTTTTCTGATAGATTTTTCTCTTGCTTTTTCAGCATCGTTTTTCAGTGTTTGATTCGTAAATGACTTGAATAAATCATCAAGTTGTGAAACCAAAGCCTTATTTTGCGCTTCGGATTTTTTCTTTGAAGCTAAAAACAGCCTGCATTTATCTAGTTTTTCATTATCCCCTATACTATCATATATAATTTGCAAACATTCAGCCGCTGGCATCTTAGCTGCTATGTTCTCTTTGACTTCGAATAGAGGTTCTAAATAAAACAAGGCTGAATCATACATCTTTTCTTCAGCAAAAATTGCACCTATGACAAGATATCGTGATGATCTTTCGTCATCATCATCTGCCTGGACAAGAATTTGCCTTATTGCGTTAAGAGAATTATCCAATCCTAATCCTAACTGATAGTCACCAAGAGCCTTAGATACAACTAAATCTCTATAACCAAGATTGTCTCCACTAGGCAAGCTTTTAATGGCTTGCTCATAAGAATCCCTCATCTTATCTTTGTTTCCCAATTTATCATATTGAACTCCCAATCGAGTATAAATATTGGAAATCCCTTGCGGAGAGGTTGGCTCTATTATGCAATAGACAAGGGCTTTCTCATAGCATACAATAGAAGATTCCATCATATACTGATCCGAGAACATATCCCCAAGGCGGTTGTAGGTATAAGTCATAAACCTCGCCCTTTTCCCTATCAGTTCCTTTTCCCCAAAATGGCTTTCCATCACTTCCAAAGCCTTAAGGTATTCTGCACAGGCGGGCACTATGCTGTCGTTTTCGTAATAGCCTACGCCGTTGATGTAGTGGGCGCGGGCGGTGAGGAAGGAGAGGTTAGGGTTTGGGGTTGGGTTGGAGGCTGTCTTTGAATCCCCCCTGCCCCCCTTAAAAGGGGGAATCTGACGCACGAGGCTGTCGAAATAGGTTACCGCCTGCAACAAGGCTGGGCGGTTGGTCTGGGAGTAATCGTTTTTGTACAGCAATTCGGACAACAGAAGGTTGGCGTAATGGCGGTTATATTCCGTGGTTGTAGAGACGCAAAATTTTGCATCTCTACAGCAGGTGTCGAAATAGGGTATCAGGCAGGCCAAGGCGCTGTCGGGCTGGCGCCACATCAGACTGTCGATGGCGGACAATTCGGGGGATGCAATGGTTGTGGGTAGAGACGTGGCGCGCCGCGTCTCTACAAGGTCCGTGTCGTGCCTTTGGCAGGCACACAACAATGCAAACGTCAGCAGAAACAGTAGCACAATATGTCTGACATTCCGGCACATGCATCTCCCTATTTAAAAACGCCATCATTCCTCTGCTTTCTTCTTCCGCTTGAAAATCTTCGTCCGTAGCATAAACACCGTCAGCGCGGCCCAGAAGACAACCAAAATGCCCAAAGTGATAAAGGTAGCCTTGGGGCTCTGCGGGGCATAGCCCACCAAGAGCAGCACAGGGAAGCCTAACACAATGGCCGAGAGAGTTTGCAGCACCAAGTTGTTGGCGGCAGGCGTCTCAAACTTCGGGTCGATTTCGCGCAGCAGGATCATGCCGTTGCTGGCCGTACCCGTAAGCATACCGAACATCGAGAAGAAGCCCTCGTACTTGTAATTCGGGTAAAGATGTTTCGAGATGATCAGCACATAAATGAATGTAACTGCGGCACCCAAGGTGCAGATGATGATGAAGGGCAAGATGAACGACCCAAAATTCTCCAAGCTGATAGCGGCAGTACCAGCAACAATCATGACATCGAAACAGAAACCGCTGATGCGATTAAGCATATAGTTGTTGATATACTCGCGGCTCATCAGCTTGGCCTTCTTGAAACGGCCCAAGAGCCACTTGAAGAAGATGCCGAACAGCGTGCCCGTCAGGAAGTTGAAGCCCCAAAGCATGGGTTTCAAGGTATTGGTGCCGAAGTCGCCTAAATCCATTCCTTGAATCCAACGGGTGAACAGGAAAACGAGGAAATAGACGAACAGCACCATACAAATCTGCACCGAGAGCTTGTCGATGGACTCAGCATCGGGAATCTCACCCTTGCCTTCATAGTCCTCCAACTTGTTCACCTGCGCCTCGGCAAGCTTCTTTCTCGAAAGCACGCCCTTGCGACGCAAGATGTTCATATAGATGACGCCCACTACGCTACCCACGATGAAACCTGTGGCAGCGATGGACAAGCCAAAGTCAGCCCCTGAGAAAGGAATGCCTTGTTTATCGGCCCAAGTCGTGAAAATCTTTCCGAAGTTCAATGCCTGACCCGGTCCTTGGCCGTAGCCCATGGGCAGCAACAAACCCGCTGCGTAAAACAGCTTTCCGCCAAGATAGAAAAACAGGATGGATACGATGAGACCCACGATACCTTGAATGACATAAGTGGAGGCCGTCAAAGCACCCGTCTCTATCACCTTCATCGGCGTGGACTTCGATTCTATCTTGTTGTTTTTCAGCGCCAAGGCTACAAAACCCAAGCCCAAGGCATGATAGGTCACAATTTCCATCACAGGCTTGTTGATGAGTTCCTTGCACCCTGGAATCGCCTTAAAGATCAAGAGCAGCAAGCCACCGATCAAAGCCGAGGGTATCAAGCTCTTGCGCAGGAAGGGAATCTTGGTTCTCAGCACGTTACCAAACAATAAGGCCGTTGCCAAAATGCAGAATTGCACCAGCCAATTCCATGCTACGGGCTGGTCAAAAGTCATCACAGAAGCATCAAGTAGTGTCATATCAAATGATTTTATAAAAAACGATTCAAAACTAATTACTACCAACAATTTCAATGTCTCAGTCTGACAGCCGTACCCGATGCAGAAACCATCAACATTCCACTATTCTCACCAAGGACCTCGTAATCAATATCAATACCAATAACAGCATCCGCGCCCATTTGCATTGCGCGTTCCTGCAATTCATTCAATGCCTGTGAACGAGCATTGATCAGTTCTGATTCGTATGAACTCGAACGGCCACCAATAAAGTTTCTAATGCTGGCGCCAAAGTCTTTGATAAAATTCACTCCAGCAATCACTTCTCCAAAGACAACGCCTTTATACTCCAGGATGGTACAGCCTTCAATGTTTGGTGTAGTTGTAAGTATCATAATACATTGATTTTGTTTATCCATTTTGCCTGCAAATATATGTATTTTTTATATGGTGAACAAAATTCCGTAATTTTGCGGCATGAAAAAAGCGTTTGAACTATTCTTCTCTTTCTTCAAGATCGGGGCCTTCACCCTGGGAGGCGGCTATGCCATGCTCTCGATGGTGGAGAAGGCCGTCGTCGACCAGAAGAAGTGGATTCCCAACGACGAGTTTTGGGACATGATTGCCGTAGTTCAGTCGCTTCCGGGCGTCTTCGCCGTCAACACGGCCTTGTATGTCGGACATCGTGTGGCCGGCACGAAAGGCGCCTTTGCCGCCATGCTAGGCGCCATCATCCCGTCCATCACCATCATCCTACTCTTGGCCACGGTCTTTCGCGAGTACCGAGACCAACCCGTGGTGGAGCGCATCTTCAAGGGCATACGTCCCTGCGTGGTGGCCCTCATCCTTGCCCCTTCCCTGCGCATGATCAAGTCGGCCAAGGTGACCTGGAAGACCGCCATCATCCCCATCGCCACGGTGTTCCTCATCTGGTGGTGCAAGATTTCGCCCGCCTACGTCATCCTGACCGCAATTGCGGGAAGCCTCATCTATGCGCTAATTATCAGACACAAGACAAGAGACGCGGGGATTAATCCCCCCGACCCCCTTTCAAGGGGGAGTGGCCCCGCGTCTCGTGTCTCGAAGTCCCGAAGTCAAAAAGAAAAGGAGGCCAAGCCATGATCTACTTGCAATTGCTTTGGGTTTTCGTGAAAATCGGTGTGCTAGGTTTCGGCGGCGGCTATGCCATGCTTTCGCTCATCCAGCATGAGGTGGTGGACCATTACGCTTGGATGACCACCACCGACTTTGCCGACATGGTGGCCATCTCGCAGATGACACCAGGACCCATCTCCATCAACTTAGCGACTTATGTGGGCTATACCACAGCGGGCTTCGGCGGCTCGTTGTTGGCTTCGTTCGCGCTCTGCCTGCCTTCCATCATTATGGTGTACTTCATCTTGAAATTGTTCATGAGCAAGAAGAACAACGCTTTGATGACCAACACCTTGAAAGGTCTGAAACCTGCTATTGCCGGACTTATCTTCGCCGCAGGTCTCTCCATGATGAACACCCAAAACTTCGTTGATTTCGGTCGCGGACAATACAATATCAGCGTCATCATCTGCGTTTTGGCATTTGTAGCCTCGTATTTCTTCAAGGCGAATCCCATACTGCTCATTGTACTATCGGGAATTGTTGGATTTATAGCATATTAGAATATGAAATACTCACTTTTCACCATCATTATTCTCCTTTGGGCAAGCACCACTTTCGCACAACACGCCCTCACCTATCAAAGCTATGCCAAAGGCGTTGCCGAACAAGACACAACCACCATCCAGGTCATTGAAAACGCGAAATGCCTGAAAATCAAAAATGTAGAAAAGTCTACCTCCAATCTCATCCCAGGTTATGCCGAAAGCAGCACTTATGTGGATTATGTCCTTGATTTCGTTTACACCATTTTGGACTACGGCGACGGAAAGTTCTACAGTTCCTATTCACTGACCGATAACGATGTGGTTTTCAGCGAGGAAGGTAATGAAAAGTTGTTGGGATACAAATGCAAAAAATACAAGACCAGCATCAATTCCAACACCATCGAGGTGTGGATGACGGAAAGTCTTGGTTTCGAGGCCACCCCTATGCCTGGTCTCGGCCGACTGAAAGGCGTGATGGTGCGATGCATGAGAAACGGTTCCTATATCACTGACTTGGATGTAGTTAAAGACCTAGAATTTGGCCTCATCGACTTTATTCCAGAATACAAAGGCGAACATAAAACCTCGCGCGAATTGAGCCAATTGCGCAAGGACAAGCTCGTCATGCGCATCCCTGTTTTCGAGGACGAGCAAATCCATTTTGCGGACTATGCGCCTTTTGATGGTGAAATACCTTACGACACCACCATCCATTTCAGCCACGGCACGCTGATTGTCAAGCGTATGAAGTTGCCGGAATTGCCTGCCCATTACCAAATCTTTGCCGAAATCCGTCAACGCAGCAACGGTGATGCCTACGACCGCAGCGCCTCCGTCTTCGTCATCCCGACCGAAAAAGCCAAGAGTTTCAAGGACGGATTGCAACGCTTGGAAGCGTTGCCTACTATGGTCGGCAAGGATGGCAAGGAATACCAAGGCATCAAGGCAGAGCAAGACTACCTGCCGCCTGTGGAATTGGTGCGTTTCTTCACCTCGTTTGGCGCTGGCCATTTCAACGACAAGGTGCAGATTGATGGTCTGGAATGGACCGAGGAGAATTACTACAAGATGGAAGTCAGCAAGTTACGCGACCGTTTGCGGGGCGATGTGCTCATCGGGGCATTCATCGGCAACTACGACAAAGGCGGACACAAGATTTCGCTTGACCTCCTCGCCTATCCCGGTGAGAACAAATGGAGCAAGAAGCCTTTGAAGCAACACTCCATTCCGCTGTTCAACACCTGCAATGTGCTGGAAATGTCGGGACAAAACTACGGTCGCTTGTTTGCCACAGACAGCTTGGAAGTCGAATTTGAGCTCCCCGATAGCATCAAGAATGTGCAGCTCCGTTATATCAGCACGGGTCATGGTGGTTGGGACAACGGCGATGAGTTCAACCCCAAGGAAAACGCCATTTTCATCGACGGGGTGAAGCTATTCACCCACACGCCTTGGCGCTGCGACTGTGCCACCTTCCGCGACCAGAACCCTGTTTCGGGCAACTTCTGGAACGGCCTCTCCTCTTCCGACTACTCGCGCTCGGGCTGGTGTCCCGGCACTGCCACCAATCCCGTCTATATCGACCTAAGCGGTTTGAAGCCTGGGAAGCATACACTACGCGTCGCCATCCCCCAAGGCAAGGACGAAGGCGAATCGTTCAGCCACTGGATGGTTTCGGGGGTGTTGTTATACGAACAAACTAAGGATAACAAGTGAGTATTGCAGATTTGAAAAAAATGTGTAGTTATGCAGAGTAAAAACAAAAATAGAGCATTATGGCACAAGTGGAAATGACAACAGAGCAAGAAGAACAACGGCGTAAAGCCAGAGAAGGGTTCAATGCCATCAGGGCAAAAGCTGAAAAAGGTGAATTCCCCAATTTGACAATGGAAGAAATTGACACAATTATTGCAGAAGCTCGCGCAGAACGCCACGCAAAAAAGCATATTTCATAACTGATAACATAAAACACCTTCCCAAGAAGCCCATTGTGGTGACCCCTTCCGAAATGATAATAATTTTAGAAGACAATGGGCTGATTGAAAAAGAAGAATAAGTGTTTATCTCCTCATCATTCCCAAATCCAAAGTAACCATCGCAGCCAAATCCTCCACTAAAACTACTGCACGGGGCAAGGCGCATACATCATGCCGTCCCTCGATAGCGATTTCACACAGCTCCCCTGCCCGATTCACCGTCTGCTGAGGTTTGACAATACTCGGTATCGGTTTGAAAGCCACACGAAACACAACATCATTACCATTGGTGACACCTCCTTGTATGCCACCCGAGTGGTTGGTCAATGTGGTGATTTTGCCATCCTTATTAAAAAAGGTGTCATTAGCCTCTGAGCCTTTCATCTTGGCCAAAGCAAAGCCGTCACCGACCTCAAAGCCCTTCACTGCAGGTAGACTGAACATGGCATGAGCCAAGTCTGCCGAGAATTTGCCGAACATCGGCTCTCCCCAACCTGCAGGAACACCCATGATACAGCATTCGACGATGCCGCCCACGGAGTCGCCCTCTTTTCGAGCCTGTTCAGCATTACCCATCTCAGTAACTTTGGCTATGATTTGAATACCCTTCTCCCGCAAAATCTGCTTGGCGATGGCACCTGCCACCACGATGGGCAGCGTTGTTCTTGCCGATGCCCTGTCACCACCACGCCAATCGCGGATACCATACTTCTGCTCATAGGTGAAATCGGCATGCGAAGGACGATATACATCTTTCAAAGCCTCGTAATCCTCTGGTTTGCAATCCTCATTGCGCACCATAAAAGCAATCGGCGTACCCAAAGTAACGCCATCGAGCAAGCCTGAGAGCCACTCGATTTGGTCTGTTTCTTTGCGTTGTGAAGCTGTTGAAGACCGCGCTGTCTTGCGCCTAAGCAGTTCACTGTCAATGAAATCAAAATCCAGTTTCATTTGTGAGGGACAACCATCGATGACGCCACCGATGGCTGTGCCGTGCGACTCGCCGAAGGTGGTGAGTCTGAAGATGTGACCAATGGTATTCATGGGGCAAAATTACAAATAATCGACAGAATTTTGTATTTTTGCAGCCGCAATGGACAAAAAGAGCACTAATAGCAACATCAAGATAAAGAACAAGCGCGCCACGTTCGAGTATTTCCTCGTGGAGACGCTGACGGCAGGCATCGTGCTGACGGGGACGGAAATCAAGTCCATCCGTGGCGGCAAGGCAAGTCTGGCGGATTCGTATTGCAGCTTCAAAGGCAATGAATTGTTTGTGATTGGCATGCACATCGCCGAATATGCGCAAGGCACCTACAACAACCACGACCCCAAGCGCGACCGCAAGCTGCTGCTCAACGCCCGTGAACTGCGCAAACTGAAAAACAAAGTGCAGGAAAAGGGCTTCACCATCGTGCCCGTCGTGCTATTTATCAATGAAAACGGCTTGGCAAAGTTAGACATTGCCTTGGCGCGAGGCAAACATTACTACGACAAGCGCGAATCCTTGAAAACCAAGGACTCAAAGCGTGAGTTGGAAAGAATGGATAGATATTAGTTTTCAGTTATCAGTTATTCAATTGTACTGTTATTCTGTTTTGGGAAATACAAACAGAACAACTACGAATCAGGTACTGCCAACTGATTAAAGGCTGAAGCAGAGACCTACACGCAACACAATTGGCGAAGCATAGGGATAAAGTCCATCATTGATAAACTTACCATAATCCCAACTCAAGTTGTAAAGCAGCATGAGATAAAAATAGCTACCCTCGTAAGAATACGACCTATAGCCACCACCAACAAAAATGCTATTATACCATTCCTTGCCATAGGATTCATGGTTGTATCGTGCCAAACCATATAAGTACTCATCTTCTACATGGGCAAACAAGCCTTTGTAAATCTGAAAGTTGGTGTAAGGTGCCATGCCAAAATAGTGGTAATACTCATTATAGCCAAAATAGCATTTCAAGTTATAAATGCCGCGCAGGCCCACTTCCCACGGGCTGAAGATACGATAACCCACTTGGGGTGCGATGGCAAGGTTCATGTAATTCCCATACATCCCAAAATCAAAGTCACCACCAAGGGTTATCTTCCCTTTCATATCCGGCACGTCAGGAAGAAACTGTGCCGAAGCCTTGCCAGCAAAGCCGAAAAGCATCAAACAAAGCGATGCGATGATTGCAAAACGTTTCATAGTCACGATATTTTCCGCAAAAATACAATAAAATCCATTTCTGCCCGTATCCAATAAAAGTTTATCTTTGCGATTTTAAACTCTGTCATGAAAACTCGGCATATCTTACTCATAATCACTCTGTTCCTGTTGACAGGCTATTCATGCAAGAAAAGCAACCAAATCAATCCCGATTCCGGTTTGAAACTCTCTTTTTCGGCGGATACGGTACTTTTCGACACGGTCTTCACTTCTTTGGGCTCGGCCACACAAGAACTGAAAATCTATAACACGCATAGCGATGACCTGAAAATCAGCTCTATACGCCTTGTCGGAGGCGAAGATTCACCTTTCCGTTTCAACCTTGACGGCGAGAGTGCCATTGAGATTTACGACAAAGTCATCCCTGCCGAGGACAGCCTTTTCTCTTTCCTGCGCGTCACCATCAACCCGAACGACCTCAACTCGCCTTTCGTGGTGGAAGATGAGCTAGAGTTTATCACCAACGGCAACACACAGACCATCAAGCTGTTGGCATGGGGACAAAATGCCAATTACATCGTCGCTGACAAAGTGGTAAACATCGGTGGTACACCCTATCCCTACCACATTGTCGCCGACAGCCTTCAGACCACGGTTTGGACTTCGGAACGACCCTATGTCATTTACGGCTATGCCCTCATCAACAGTTACGGTACCTTGAGAATTGAAAGAGGCACGCAAATCTATTGCCACCAAGGTGGCGGTATCCTTTCGTGGAGCGACGGCCAGCTCATCATCGACGGCACAGCCGAGGAGCCTGTCATTGTCCAAGGCGACCGTTTGGAAGCCTATTACAACGACACCCCAGGACAATGGGAGCAGATCCTGATGATGGACGGTCGCGCCGGCGCTGACCACCGCATCAGCCACGCCATCATTCGCAACGGCACCATCGGCATCAACTGCCAATCGGTACTGAAAGCCACGGAGTGCGCCTTGCGCATTGACAACACCGTTGTTGAAAACCAAAGCGGCTACGGGCTGTTTTCAATCCTCTATGCTGTTGAGGCCAAGAACTTCGTCATCGCCAACTGTGGCTTTGCCAACCTGTGGGCCTTTGGCGGCGACTACCGCTTCGTGCACGGCACCATCGCCAACTATTGGAATGCCAACGAGCACAACAACAACGAAAACGCCGTTTTGGTGGCCAACTACGCCCTCGACGGCAACAACCAGCCTTTCTATTACCCATTCCGCATGGAAATGGACAATTGCATCATCTACGGCAAGCAAAAAGATGAATTCAAGGGTGTATTTGGTCCCGAGGCCGACTCCATCTACACCTTCGACCACTGTCTCATCAAATCGGAGAAATACAATGGCACGATGACGGGCTTCAGCCATTGCCTCTTCAACCTCGAGCCCTACTTCTCCGACCCGATAAAGCCTGACTGCCACATCGACAGCATCGCCTCACCCGTCATCGGAATGGGCAATCCGCTGTTTGGCAACGAAGTACCGTACGATTTGGACGGTGTTTCAAGGATTGGCACGCCGGATTTAGGGGCGTATCAGTATGTAGGGGATTAATACACCACCTTCACCTTCAAAGTCTTCTTATTCCCAACTCCATCGGTCACCACAACCTTAACATTGTTGGTGCCTTTCTTCATCTTCTCATCGAATTCGTAATAGAGCAGGTTGTTCTTGGCGTCATATTGGCCCAGCACCCACACATCATCCAGATAGATGTCGTAGGTCTCGATGCCCGTCATGTCATCAGAGATCTTGAAACGCAGCGACTTGAGCGTCTTCACCGATTGTCCGTCTTTGAAATTAGAGGCCTTAACTGTCGGTGCAACGGAATCAACTTTGATAGTATATTCGCCCATGGTATGCGTTTTCACCTCCATCCAGCCATTTTTCATCATGCCGCCGAGAGAGGAAACCTTACCATTATTGTCGATGCTGGCGATATACAGTTTAGAATTGTTGGCCCATTTCTCTTCGGGACGAATACGCAATGTGAACTTCTTGAAAGTGGTCAGACCCTCATCGCCAAAACGGTAAACAGGTGAACAGCAGCCTGTTTCATCTCGATGACCCGTCTGAATCCACTCATCGCGGAAGAGCGTGCCTTCCTCCATGGCAACATTGAAATCATCAATGGTGATGTTGTTGTTGAGTGAGCCATCGGATTTCACAAAATACTCACTGCGACGGCGCACTGGACGTTCCACTTCAACGGGAGCTACACCCACCAACTTAAAAGAAGCTGTTGTGCTATTACCCACATAATCAGAGATTTTGAAGCAAACATTCACCGTATCGCCTTCACGCACAGTCACCGTACCGTTTTTCTTCTTGATCATTCGGAGGTTGTTGTTGGAATCCGTCTCAGTGCGAACATAACTCGTCTTTTTCTCTTTATAATGGCGATAGTCGAGCAGACTGTTCACATAGCGCTGCTCATTATAGGAGAAACGGTCAGCCTCAACTTGAAAAGCCAGTACGTCATCGAGATAAAGCTCATATAAATACGGGCCGTCCTTATTCGTCGATGTGCCAACCATATCATAGGTGCAAATGCCAAATGACATTTCACCATTGCCATAGACACAGTCTTTTTCTTTGAGAGTATATTGTCCATTATTTCCCTCAACTACAGAGAAATACACTGGGTTGGCTCCACCTTCCAAAGAGGATTCATCACCCAAAGGATAAACCGAAATGCCTCTAACAAGCGGTCTCTTGTTGTCTTCAATCTTATAGCCGAAAAACATTGGGTTGACAGGCCTTTCGTTGGCATCGCGAATCTCGAAATGCAAATGTGGTCCACCCGATCCGCCCGAGTTGCCCGAACAGGCAATCACATCGCCTTTTTTTACAGGAAACTGGTCCTTTTCGGGATAAATCTGCGAAGTGAATTTCTTGTTCTTGTACTGGTATTGCTTCACATACTTGGCGATGTCGCCTTTGAAACGCTGCAGGTGGGCATAGACGGCAGTATAGCCGTCATTATGAGTGACATACAGCACATTACCATAGCCATAGGGCGACACGCCGATGCGACTGACATAACCATCGGCCACGGCATACACCTTCTTGCCTTCCACACCTTGGGTCTTGATGTCGAGACCGGCATGTGGATGATTGGGACGAAGCTCACCGAAGGTGGCCGAAAGTTGAATCGGGAAGTCAACCGGCTTGCCGTATTGGGGATATGACTGGGCAATAGCTCCCAAGGAGACCGCTAAGGCCAACAAAACCAACAAAGAACGCATTTTAGTCATCATTATACACTCGTTTATTTTTTATTGGGCAAAGATATACCTTTTTTCCTATTTTTGCAACGGCTTTAGAAACAAAAACGATGCGCCGTCAAACGAGAAAAGAGAAAATACAGGCTTGGCTTTCCTCGCCGTATATGTTGCTGGCCTACAGATTGTTGGCTACCTTGATAGCGCTCAGCATCAGCCGTTGGATGCTTTACTTGTTCAATATCCAGTTTTTCCACCAACTGGATTTGGGACAGGCGTTGGCGCTCTATTTCAAAGGCATGAGGTTCGACTTACCTATTGTATTTGGAATCAATATCTTAACCATCGTTTTCTATTGTTTGCCCTCGCGCATCATCTACAACGAAAAACTGCAAGGCTTCGTTGACATCGTCTATATTATCACCAATGCCGTTGCCATCTTCCTGAATTTTTTGGATATCGTATGCTTCCATTTCTTTGGGAAGCACCTCACCATGGACTTCATCAAGGTGTTGTTCCATTCGGATGAAGTGTCGTTTGGAGTGGTCAGGCAAGTCTTTTTCGACTACTGGTATCTGTTGGTTATTTTCATTCTCTTTGTGCTGATTATCATTGTAGTAGCCCAACACACCAAGCTACAAAAGCCACAAAAGGAAGAAAAACCTCATTGGCAATTGCGACAAACAATCAGTCTGGTTGTCATGCTTTTGCTTACGGTCATCGCTGGTCGCGGTGGTCTCCAAGCCGAGCCCATCTCAATAGAGACAACCATGCAATACACCGACCCGCAAAATGCACCCATTTTGCTCAACACACCCTTTTGCCTCATCACCACCCATGAAACCGAACTGAAAGAACGCGATGGGCAATACGAAAGCCTTTTCACTCCCATCCATTATAACCTGAAAGCCAACCGTTTCATCGAAAACGACAGCTTGAGTGTTGACAGTATTCCCAGCAATTTAGTTGTCATCATACTGAAAAACATCGGGCAGGAAATGGTGGGCTACTACAGCCGTGACCGCCGCTCATCACTCACGCCCTTCCTTGACTCGCTTTTAACCCAAAGCCTCACCTTCAACGGTATGTCGAACAGTCGGAGGAGTCTGGAGGTGCTTCCTGCCATCTTGGCCAGCATCCCTTCGATGATGGAGTACGACTTCGTGAGGTCGCCTTATGCCGACAACGACTTCGATGCCTACTGCCAACACCTGCAAAAACATGGCTACAACACCATCTTCATGCATGGCGGCAAAAACGGCATGCTAGGCTTCGACGAGTTTTCGCGCCGAGCGGGATTCAGCAAATATTTCGGCCGTACCGAATATGGCGACGACAGCGACTACGACGGGCAATGGGGTATCTATGACGGTCCTTTCCTGCAATATGCCGCCAAGACCTTGAACCGCGTTGACAAACCCTTCGCCACGGCAATTTACACCCTCTCATCGCGCTATCCCTACACAGTCCCCAAAGAGTTTGTACTACCTGAGGAAAGCTATTTCTGGACGGGCTTCGAGAAAACCGTGTACTATGTCGACCACTCATTAAAGGACTTCTTCACGACGGTCTCGCAAATGCCTTGGTTCGAAAACACCCTGTTTGTCATCACGGCCGACTATTCCAACAACGAGCATTTCCAACCCGAATACAGCAACGTTTGGGGCATGTACTCCATTCCCATCGCCTTCTATTATCCCAAGAAAATCAAGCCGTTGAAAAACGAAGAAATTGCCCAACAGATTGATCTTGGGCCATCCATTCTTTCCGCGCTTGAGGTCAACGATACGCTGTTTTCCTTCGGGCGCAACCTGTTCGACACCCTCAGCGAGCCCTCATTCGTCAGCTACTACAACCTGACCTACCAATATTGCGACGGCACCTATCTGGTACAATCGGATGGCGAACATCCTTTCGGCATCTTCAAGCCCGTCAGCGACTCACTCCTAAGCGACAACCTTGTCGATAGGCTGCAGTGCCCCGACGTTTACGACAAGCTTTACAAGTTCCTACAGGAATACAATAGTAGAATGATTAACAACAAGTTATATATTACCCAAACCGACACCATCATTAAAACCGACACCATCCATGAAACACAAGAGTGACAAAAACGGAACCGTTTACTCCACCAATCCCGACTACGCCTTCGACTATGGTGAGGAAGAAGCCATTACCCTCGAACCCGCCAAACAGAACCTTCGCGTGATGCTCGACAAGAAACAACGCGGCGGCAAGAAAGTGACCCTCGTCACAGGTTTCCAAGGCTCCGACTACGACTTGGCCGTCTTGGGCAAGGAGCTGAAGTCGGCCTGCGGTGTGGGCGGCAGCGTGAAAGACGGTGAAATCCTGCTGCAAGGCGACTTCCGCGAAAAAGTATTGGCCTTGTTGTTCCAGAAAGGTTACACGAAAACCAAAATCAGCGGGTTATGATTGAGAAATACATCGAAATACTGAGAAACCTCATCTTAAAGATGGGCATCAGCGAAAGTTTTTCGACTGGCATCGCTGAAACGACAGCCACAATTTCGTTGGTCATCATCGCTTTTGTCATCTTTTTCCTGGTCAAATTCATCCTAAAGAAGACCGTCTACAAAATCATACAGCACTCGACAAACAAATACGATGACCTGCTCATCAAGAACAAAGTCATAGGTCGGATTTGTCTGCTCATCCCTGCTCTCATTATCGGTGCTTGGCTGCCCAATGTGCTTCCCAGCTTCCCCGATACCGCAGCAATACTGATGAAGCTGGTCAATGTGTTCGAAATCATCATTTGTACCATGATTTTCAGCTCCTTGCTGTCGACGGGAGAGGATTTATACAACACCCACGAAATGGCGAAAATCAAGCCCATCACGGGTTTGGTGCAAATCAGCAGAATCGTGCTTTATGTCTTGACCGTCATAGTGGTCATCGCTTTTGTGATGGGTACAAAAATCAGCAACATCCTCATCAGTTTGGGCACCATGTCGGCAGTCATCATCCTTGTTTTTCAGGATACCATCAAAGGATTTGTGGGCAGCATACAGCTCTCTGTCAACGACATGCTTCGCATTGGCGATTGGATAGTAACAGGTCCCGCCGACGGTGTCGTGCAGGAAATCAACCTCACCACGGTAAAAGTGCAGAATTGGGACAACACCATCACCACCGTCCCGACCTACACCATGGTTTCCAGCCCCTTCACCAACTGGCGTGGCATGTCGGAATCGGGCGGACGCCGCATTGCGCGTACCATCAACATCGACGTGAACACTATCCGCTACTGCACACCTGAAATGCTTGATAAGTACAAGCATTATGCCTTGATAAAGGACTACATCACCCAAAAAGAAGAAGACATCCTTGAATACAACAAAGCCAACAACATCGACACAAGTAAAATCTTGAACGGCCGCCAGCAGACCAATCTCGGCGTTTTCCGTGCCTACATCAAGGCTTACCTCAACAACAACCCGAAATTGAACCACAATCTCATGATAATGGTGCGTCAGATGCAGCCTACCGAATTTGGTGTGCCGTTGCAAATCTATGCCTTCAGTAGCGACAAGCAATGGATCAACTACGAGGAAATCCAAAGCGACATCTTCGACCATATCATCTCGGCTGCGACGATGTTTGATTTGAAGATCTATCAGAAGCACTAGTTGAGAGTGTAGAGTTTAGAGTTTAGAGTCAGTTGAAAGTTTAAAGTTTAGAGTTTAAAGTTTAGAGTTGTAGGGCTGTCACACTGTGGCAGCCGTACAAATCCAAGAATTAAGTTTTATGAATGCAGGAAGATTTTTTACGGAGAAATACCTACGGCTGATGTTCAAACAGTTGCGGGATGCCACGCCTGAAGAGGTGATGGAAGAGCTGGAGCATTGCCGCCGCGAGAACCGCCGTCCCGTGCGCGTGCCAAGGTATTTCAGAGGCTTTTTCATTGAGGAGAAATACCAAGCCTCAACAGGCTTCGAGATGCAAGTCTTCAAACACGAAGAAACAACAAGGTCCCTGAGCCCGTCGAAGTTAAGGTCCCTGAGCCCTCGGTTCCTGAGCTTGTCGAAGGAGTCGAAGGGCCGACCTAATCACAAACTCATCCTCTACCTCCACGGCGGCGCTTTCATCTATCCGCCCGTGTTTTTCCATTGGCGTTTCCTGCACGACCTTGCCTTGCGCACGAATTATGAAGCTTTGCTCCCCGTCTATCCCAAGTCGCCGGAATACGACTGCGAGTACTCGGTCAAGACGTTATTGGAATACTACCAAAGCATTTCAGAATCAAGGCAATACGACGAAATCCATCTCGTAGGTGATTCGGCAGGGGCTTGCCTTTGCCTCGTGGTAGCTCAAGAAGCCCACAAGAACGATTGGCAAAAGCCAAAGACCACTATCTTGCTCTCTCCTTGCGTTGACCTCAGCCACACCAAGGAAAAAGAGATGTTGGCCTTGCAGGACAAAGACACCATGCTGCAATACGACCGCATTGTCATCTTGAATGCCATCTGGCAAGGCAAATTGCCCGTGAAGCATCCATGGGTCAGCCCTGTCTTTGGCGACTTCAGTGGGGTGGACAACCTCAACGTCTACTATGGCTCCAATGAAATCCTCCAGCCCGATGACCTTTTCCTCAAAGAGACCTACGAAAAGGCGGGCAAGACTGGACATTTCAACGAATACGAAGGCATGTTCCACACCTTCGCCATGTTCCCGGTTCCCGAAGGATTCAAGGCATTGAAAGAAATGGTGTCGATTTTAAAGCGATAACAATAAGACTAAAGCACACAGCCTTGCCACGTTTATTTTCCTCGTTTGTTGTTAATCTTGAGTTTAGGAGCTCCAGACTTATTATCGGCATTAGGCTTTTTCACAGTTTTGGTATTGCTTGCCTTTTTGTGTTCTTGCTGTTTCTTGGTAGCTTTTTTCTTCTCAGCATCTTTTTGAGCTGCTTTCTTTGCAGCTGCTTGTTCGGCCTCTTTCTTCAACTCTGCCTTCTTCGCTTCCACCTCCGTCACATATCTGCCTTGGGGATAGGCTTCAAGATAGCTGTCGCACGCCGCTATAGAAGTGCAATTCTCAAACAACTTGTCCTCAACCTGTTCAGCTTCAGCTTTGGCTCGCGCTTCGGCTTCGGCCTGCAGCCTGGCTTGTTCTTCGGCAATAGCCTTGGTTGTGCTGTCGGCCACTAGTCTTTCGACTTCGGCTTTGGCTTCATTGTAGTGCAAAGCGTCGCTTCCGAAATCACGCATATAGGAACGATAGTCATTAGCAGTGACACAGGCTTGATAAGCCGCATCGTCGGTTTCATTTCTTATGGACTTCTCCCTGAGCTTCAAGAACAGCACAATAGCCACCACCAAAACCACCAAAGTGCCCACTCCTAATCCAATCCATAGGCCAACCTTTTTCTTTTTCTTGGGCTGTTCAGTCCCGGCAGGAGTTTGAGTCGCCTCAGGAACGCGGATGCTCGTCGGATGATCTGACAACGTCTGCCGCTGAGGCTGAGAAACATATTCTGCAACAGGTGTGTTTGCCTCAACAGCAATGGTCTTGGTCAGGTTGTCGCTTTGCCGTGACGCTCCCATCATCGACGGAGTTGTCCCAAAATGACACAAGGCAGGCCTATTCTCTGGTTCTTTCTCCAAATAGGGAGTCAAGAAGCTCTTCCAACTTGCTGGCAAACCGCTCAAATCCAACGGCTTGTACACAATCCTCTCGCGGATTTCGAAATCGCCACTTGAGTTGCTGTCGTAGGGGCAGGTGCCAGAAATCAGTTGGGCGAATGTCACGGCCAAAGAATAGATATCGGTGCGATAGTCAATGTTTTTAGTGTCTTTCACTTGTTCGGGGCTCATGTACATCAGCGTGCCCATCATCGCGCCCGTGCTGGTCAGGGAGATGCTTTCCTTCACCTTGGCAATGCCGAAGTCGAGCAGCTTGATGTTGCCGCGCTTGTCGAGGAAGAGGTTTGACGGCTTGATGTCGCGATGCACGATATCCATGGCGTGGGTATAGTTGAGCGCGTCGACCGTCTGGTCCCACCAGCGGCGCAACTCTTCATCGGTGAACTGCCTGCCGTTTTTCATCAAGGCCTCAAGGTCTTCGCCTTCGAGGTACTCCATGACAATGCAGTGACGGTTGCCAATATAGCCATAGCCGTACACCTGCCGGATATTCGGATGGTCGAGTTTGACCATCACGAGAGCCTCGTTATGGAAGCGCTCCACGATTTGCTGGTAACTCGCCAAATTCTCGTTCAACACTTTTACCGCTGCAGGCTTGCCGATTTCATTCTCGGCGTACCACACCTCAGCCATGCCACCCTTGCCGAGCAGCTTTTTCAGTTCAAATCCGTTGATTACTTGTCCTTGCATATCAAATAAATGCTATAGGTTAACAAACGACTCTCCTTTTGAAAGTCAAGCAATTAATTTGGCAAATGTAAGAAGATTTTCGGATTATCCTCTAAAAACCGCAAGTTTTCTTAACTTTGCCCCGCAAAAAACCCAATGTCTACAGAACATTATGCAGAAATTCAGCGAATTAATCAAGGAAGAACTCAAAGGTTGGAAGCCGTTCGACATCATTTGGCTCGTTCTAGTGAGCGTCATCATCACGGTGATGTCCATCCTATTCAAATACGACAAGGCGAACGACCAGTTCTATTGGATCCACATCGTGGCCGCGGCCTGCGGCATCATCAACGTGGTGCTGGGCGGCAAAGGCAAGCTCTCCAACTACCTCTTCGGCTTCATCCATTGCTGCCTAATGATTTACATCACGTTGATTTCCAGACTCTATGCCGACTTTGGTGTGACCGTCTACAACTTTGTCATGCAGTTTGTGGGCTTCTTCATGTGGGCGAAAAACATGAACAAGGAAACGCACGAGGTGATGAAACTCCATGCCCCCAACCGTACTCGAATCATCAGCCTTGCCATCATCGTGGTGGGCACTATCGGGTTCGGTCTGCTGATGAAATACTTCACCAACGACATCGCTCCCTTCGCCGACTCAGCCAAGGCCGTGATGCAAGTCGTGGCCATGATACTGATGGTCAGGATGTTCAGTGAACAATGGTGGCTTTGGATTGCCATCAATTGCGTCAGCATCTTCATGTACATCAAGGCGGGCAACTTCCCCATCACGATGATGTATGTCGTTTATCTGGTCAACTCCATCATCATGTGCGTGCGTTGGGAAAAAGAAGCCATCGCCAACGACAAGTTATTTAAATGAAAGACACACAACGAAATACAAAGCTAATAGGAGCCATAGCCGTGGCCTTGTCCGCCATGCTTTGGGGTGTGGATGGCATTCTGCTCACGCCTCAGCTCTACAACCTCAACACGGCCTTCGTGGTCTTCGTCATCCACCTCTTCCCTTTCCTGCTGATGAACGTGTTCTTCTTCAAGGAATACCGCCATCTGAAGACCATGACGCACTCCGACTTGATCTATTTCCTGCTCATCGCCTTGTTTGGCGGCGCCTTGGGTACCTTGGCCATTGTTAAGTCGCTGTTTTTGCTGCATTTCAACAGTCTTTCCGTTGTGGTGTTGCTGCAAAAGCTACAGCCCGTCTTTGCCGTCATCCTGGCACGCATCATCTTGAAAGAGAAAATCAAAAGGCATTTTGCATTATGGGCTTGTGTCGCCCTCATCGGTGGTTATTTCCTCACCTTCGGATGGTCGCTCCCTGATTTCAGCACCGAAGGCATCACTACGGTCTATGCGGCACTGCTCTCGCTGTTGGCGGCGTTCTCTTTCGGCAGTTCCACGGTGTTTTCCAAGAAGATCTTGGGCAGCTATTCCTTTGTCAGTTCCACCTTCTACCGCTACGGCTTCACCACGCTCATCATGCTCATCATCGTGTTGTTCGCAGGCCACATCGGAGACTTCTCGCAGGTGACGCCACGCAACTGGCTCTTTATCGCCCTCATCGGCCTGACCACAGGCTCAGGAGCCATCTTTCTGTATTACTACGGTTTACGCCATGTGAGAGCCTCTTTGTCCACATTCCTTGAACTGATGTACCCCATCACAGCCGTGGTGCTGGACTATTTCGTCAACGGCACCAAATACTCGCCCGTGCAGTGGGCTGCCGCATTTGTGATGATGTTTGCCATCGTGATGTTGAATGTTAGCGGGAAAAAGAACGAATAGATTCCCTTCGGGAATGGAGTACTTTTTATTGTTATTACCGGCGGCTTGAGACAACTTCTAACGGGTAACCGCCAATGGCCGCCGCTTGTTACTATATGCCTAACTCCATTCCCTAAAGGGGAATCTCATCAGATCCATAATTGTTCGCCAACTCAACTAATCATTCCCGTTTTTTGTTTATTTTTGCATCATCAAAAAACTAACATCATGGACAACGAAATCAAGTGCATTTATTCCGGTTCCTTAGTCAATGCTGAGTTTATCGGCAGCGTACTTGAGGACAACGACATCAAGTTCCTCATCCGCAACTTCCAAGAGGAAAGCCTCGTGGCAGGTTGGGCGGCCGGTACAATCAAGGGCGATGCCTCGGTGTTTGTTTTCACCGAGGACTATGACAAGGCTATGCTGCTTCTGGATGAAATCAATGCTGCGGAGATGGAGGGGGAATAAACGTTTTCTCCCTATTTTAAGCCCCACGCAAACCTATCGCTTTCTCGATCTCACGTAGGTTATAGTATTTCTTGCCTGTACGGATAGCGTAGGCAAGTATTTGACAGAATATTTCTGTGTTATATTTTAACCCTGTTGCAACAAGGTAGAAAAGTTCGCCACTGCGCCAATAGCCGGGATAGGCCTCTGGTATTCCATTGAACTGATGTATGCGCGCCTTAATGGCTTTCTTTCCGCTTTCATCCGCGATTTTTATGCACAACGTAGATATCCAATCACCGCGTAACACATATTTCACCCCATCGATGATGACATAAAGGATTTCATATTCAGAATGTTCCAAGATACCAGTATCAGGCTCTTCATCCCATTCTGAAGGATCAATCTCATCTTCCGGCTCATCACCATATCGCCCGAATTCGATGTCATCGGTCTTGTAAAACACTTCATGGTTTTCCCAACGCACTTGTTCAAACATCTCCTTCTCGAGCTCATCAATCTGCCAGTCACAGCCTCGGTCGATGGCGATGGTAAGGAGTCGGCAAAAATGCTCTGCGTTGTGATAATGGTGTGTGACGGTGTCGACAAGATGTTCCGGATTTGTCATAAACGCCTGACACTCGACATTCACATCAAAAGCATTATGGATATAGGTTACTGGAGCATCGTCTTTGCAGATGATGGCCATAGGCTCGTAGGGATGGCAACCGAAAGTGTAGGTCTCACCTTTATAAAGCAGCAAAGCCTTGCTGTCATCAAGACATAGCTTGGTGCTTCCGTTTTCGTATATCACCTCGGATGAATTCATGAACAATAAGATTTGCTGCAAATTTACAAATACTTCTCAAAAACAAAAAAGCGAGAAAGCACATCATAACATTTTCTCCACTAAAAAGTGTAATTTTTTAATAATTTTCCACTTTATAATAAAATATTATGTATATTTGCATCGTGATAGTAAATAGATTATGATTAAGACAAGACAAGAAGTAGAGGAATTTCTCGGTCAGTTTGGCATCAAATTCGATGTTTGGGGCATCTTCTACTTGGACAGGGACAAGAACGAAGAAGCCTTGAAAGCACTAGGAATCACTCCTAAAGCGAGGGATGAAATTGTGCGCCAATTGCAATCAGACAATTATGTTGAGACCTTGCCAACTGATTTCTTCGATGAGATGTGGGTGTTTGGAAGAGACATGGAAGGCACTGAACTCTACATCAAAATCGCCATGGGTCAACCAAACAGCCGCACCATCTGCATCTCGTTCCATATTGCGGAACATCCAATTAACTATGCATTCAAAAAGGAGGAATAACATGAAAAAGTATGTCGAGATAAAAAGCCCATTTACTGGAGGAAAAGTAAAGGAAATCAGCACCGTGGAAGAGCATGAATTCCGGAAAGAGCGGTTTTCGGTGCATGTGCGCTATTATATCTGCGAAGACACTGGCGAGCGGTTTACCACAACAGAGCAGGACGAACTTCTGTTCAACGAACTCTATTCACAGTATCGCGTGAACCATGGCATCCCTTTCCCTGAGGAAATCAAGGACATACGATTGCATTACGGTTTGAATTACCAGCAAATCACCAAGATTCTTGGTTTCGGTGTCAACCAATATGCGCAATACGAAAAGGGGCAAATGCCCTCGGAATCCAACGGCAAGTTGCTTTCGGCTTCCATGAATCGCCAGTTTATGCTTCATCTATTGGAAGACAGCCGAGCCGAATTTGACGAAGCCGAATATAACAAGGTGTATCAATCTATCTTGGCCTCAGAAGTGAAGCCCGAAAACGAAACACAAAAGCGCCTCATCTACCGCGACATCCGCCGTTCCATTTATAATGGCTTTGGCCAATTAAATGTCGAAAAGGTGTCAGAGATGGCCAAGTTTTTCATTTGCAAAGAAGACGGGCTGTTTCCCACAAAACTCAACAAAGAGATGTTCTACGCTGATTTCCTGCACTACAAGCTGCACGGCCAGTCCATCAGCGGGCTTCAGTACCAAGCCATCCAATACGGGCCCGTTCCCGTACATTACGACACCGTCTATGACAACATCGACGGCATCTGCAAGGAAATCGTAGTGGCGCACGACATGGAAAGCGCCAAATTGAGCTGTGATTCGTGTAACACTAACGTTTTCAGTGAACAGGAACTGAAAACACTTGGCGAAGTTTTGGCCAAAATCCAGCCCATGAGCACCCAAGAAATCATTGACCGAAGCCATGAGGAAGAGGCTTGGAAGCATTATCGCGACGGCAACCAGTTGATTCCTTATTCTGAGGCGTTTTCGCTAAAGTTATTGTAAGGTGCCCGTAACGGAACAAGGGTTATTTCTGACGGACAGGCCGCACAGAGAAGCCATTGTCGCGGTCGCCGTTGCTCATACCGCAGTAGTCCGAATTGAAGATGAGGTACCACGCGAGGCCCGGGTAGTCCGGGTAGTCAGTGCCGAGCGACCTCATCCAGTAGTTGCCGTAGGAGCCCGCGCCGTGGAGCTCACTGTCCCAGCGGCCGCCAGCAGCAGGTAGGAAGACCGACTGCCCGTTCTTCTTCGAGGTGAACAGCCTGCCTGCCACACCGTTCTTCGTTGTCCATTGGTTGACGGTGTTGCTCTTCAGCTCGTCCCACTGCGACTTGCTCGGCGTGCGCCACCCGCTGCCCCAATTGGCCGTGGCCGGGTCGTCGCCGCTCTGCAATGTGGTCAAGTCGTCGGTGAAGCCGTTGTCGCCGTATTTAGATTGGCTACAATACTTGGTCAGTTTGGGGTCATCCCTTGTTGTCCCGTTGGCGTATTTGTATGTATTCCAGTTGTAGGTGTTGCTGGACTGCGGCTTGGTCTCGCCCCACGCAAAGTAGCTGCCGTAGCCTTCGGGCTTGCTCGCGCCTACGTTGCACGTCGCCCACAACGTGCCGCTCGGCAGGCCGAGATCAACGTATTCGTGACCATTGGCACTTTGTGATTGCGAGCTATTGGTTTGGCTTGTTGATGTATAAGTATTGCCACTACCACCTCCAAATAGCTTTACTCCTAATTCTGAACAAGCCTTTTTTATTTCAATAGCCGAACTGCCACACAAGGCATCGTATGCAGCACCATACTCACCTGTCTCCACATCAAGCATCTTCACGATAATGTAAAAATCATCCCCTGAGGCAAGTGCTTCCGGCACGATGATATATTGCACGCCCGCCATCTCACCCAACCGCCTTATGTCGGAATCTTTTACCGCCCCAGAACGCTGAAAGTTGTGCTCTTTTATAATGGCATCGAACGATGCACGGTCATATCCAGTATAGCCCGATGCATTTGCCACAGCGGTCTCCATACCGCCACGTACCATTGTGCTTTGAAATGGGGTTATGCTATTGTCGCTACATTTGGTCTCCCAAACAGCTACTTTTTTGTTCTGTCCCGTTACTGCCATTGCTATAGCCAGCAACATAAATAAGATGAAGGATTTTTTCATTGAATAGTACGATATTAAATTTCTTACCAGGACTAACTTCCCTTGAAAATAAAAAATATTTGGACTAAAATCTGTTACTAACGGACAAGAACTATGCGAAAACCATAACTATTGAAACGATTTTCAGGTTTCCCATTGTTTCGATTGGCAATACGGCAACCAGCAGCACTATACTCCCAACTACCTCCTCGCAAAACAAAATCCCGACCTGAAGATGCTCCCTGCGGGTCTGTTTGTGTGTTGCTGACGTAGGTTCCATACTTATCTTGACACCATTCCCACACATTGCCACTCATGTCATAGATACCCAACTCATTAGGAAGTAATTTGCCTATTGGATGGGGCTGACCTTCACTATTTTCTCTATACCAAGCCACTTCAGCAATATTGGAACTACCACTAAACTTGGTCGAGATATCTTTTCCTCCACCACGAGCAGCATACTCCCATTCTGCTTCTGTGGGCAAGCGAAAATGGCGACCAGTCATCCGACTTAATTCGATGCAAAACTCCTGACAATCATTCCAATTGACATTCTCAACAGGTTGGTCAAATGATTTCCAATTGCTCGGATTGACACCCATCACGGCTTCATACAATTCCTGCGTTACCTCAAATTTTCCAATATAATAATCGTTACTAATAACCACGCGATGGTATGGGTTTTCATCACTATCGCAGTTGCCTTGCTCCGATGTGCAACCCATAATAAAGCTACCCGCCTCTACTTTCACCATCTCGAAACTCACGTTGCCGACATTGATGGTGATTGTTGAAGTACCCTGATGACTATATGCATTGTTTCCTCCGCCAGGTTGTGGTATATAAGAATTTGATTTACCAATAGATACATCAACATAGCCAATTAATTCCTGCGACAAATTTTGACAAAGCTGAAACAAGTTGGCATAAGTATCATCTTTCAACATTCCGAACTGCGTTGCAGGATTGGAGATTTCACCTGTTTCAACATCAATCAAATAAGCTTCCAAATAGAACTGAGTATCGCTCTTAGTCAATGTGGAAACACAGATATAGTCGGCTCCAGACATCTCTCCCAACCGTTTTCGTTGCGAATCAGATACCATTCCTGAATTTTGGAAGCCGTGTTCCTTCATCAACTGGTCAATATCAGTGCGAGTAAAAGCCTGAAAGCCATCCTGATTGCTTATCGCCTTTCTCAACTCACCACGCACCATATTCATTTCTATTCCTTTAACTTGTACAGACTTGTCCCCATTAAGAGTCTCAAGCAAAGCCACTTTCATCGTCTGTGCAGAGAGCGAAAATGCTGTTACAAGAAGGATTACAATTGCTGCAAAAATTTTCCTCATTCCATTTTACTCTTAATCTATACCTAAATTAATTCCCCTTCGAAGCATCAATGATGGCCTGATTGGCATCAATGAATTGCTGCAAATCGTTACCGCTGAGGTCGGCAGGTTTGAAGTTGGAGGCTCCGTCTAAGAGTTTCACATAGCGGTCGCCACGGATGCCTACCTTGGCGATGACATGATAAAGGCCAGTACTTTCATCAAAAGTGGATTCGGCTTCGCCGAAAGGCTCGCTGGCGTGCTGGATGCTCATGCTTATCTGTTGCCAATGCGACTTCAAGGCCTTCTGCACCTTGCCATCCACTGATAGAGCAGCGCGTTCCGATTCGGCTAACACCGCATTTTCGATAACGCGCGAAATGGCGGCGTATGCCTCCAATTGTGCCATCTCCACGGCCAACGATTCCACATCTGCCTCGGCCATGCCCGCAAACCAGCGGTAAGGCCGACGGGTGAGGTCGGTGCCGTCTTCGTTTAAGGTTTCCACCATCTCGATACCTTGCGTCTTGATGGTTTTGGTTGTTGTGTTTTGTGCGCACAGGGCACTGGCGGTTGCCATGAGTGCTACTACGAGCAGAATTCTAATACTAATCTTCATATTATTAAGGTATTAATCACACGGAAGTACAATACGAAAACCAACTGTTTCAGAATGAAATACATCTATATGGTATTTTTTCCTTGCTGAAACGCGATAGTTTTCTTCAAGGGGAATTGGCATCCCATCTCGATTATAAAACATCATCCATTCGCCTCCACGAATAACTCGAGTTGATCCTGTTGAGGGTCCATTAGGATTTGTTTGAGAAGAACTATCGTATGGACCGTACCAATCAAGACATAACTCGCAAACATTACCACTCATATCAAATAAGCCCAATTCATTAGGGATGCTCTGTTTTATCTTTCCAAACTTAATAACATCATCAGATCTATTACTTCCTGAATACTTGTATCCTCTACTTTTGTTACCACCACGAGCAGCAAACTCCCATTCGGCCTCTGTTGGCAATCGAAAACTCTTATGAGTAATAGCATTCAGTTTAAGAATAAACTCCCTAACACCATCCCAATCGAAGTCTGATACAGGATATTCATTCCCAACTCCATAACGACTTTCCCATTTTTCTCTCGACATATTATCTCTTCCCATCACTGCTTTCCACAATGATTGCGTTACTTCAGTCTCTCCTATGTAATAACTATCCAAAGTGACTCTATGAACTGGTTTCTCATCATCTTCGCCATTGTCATCACCCATAAGAAAAGTTCCACCCTCCACGTATTTCATAACTAAATTCACCCCATTTACTGATATTGTTTTCGTTTCTTCAATACGGTTATTAACTATGACATTACCTGAGCCACCTATTTTCCCAAATAAATTTTCACCAAGTATCGTGCAAGCATTTCTGATTTCCGAAGGGTTTGCTTCACATAATTGATCAGAGGACTTCAAAAATCGGCCTGTTTCAACATCAAGTAGTTTGGCAAGAATATAGAAATAGCCATCTTCCGTTGATGCCTCCGTTACAAGTACATATTGAACACCCGCCATCTCTCCCAACCTCCTTATTTGCGACTCACTAACCGCACCAGAGCGTTGAAAATTCTGTTCGCGCATAATCATGTCAAATGAAGCGCGGTCATATGCTTCATAACCTTTGGCATTAGCCACAGCTGTTTCCATACCTCCTCTTACCATGTTACTTTGGAAACTCGTAACCCCTTCATTGGATTTTGTTTCCATAATCGCCACTTTCTTGTTCTGTGCAGAAAGTAATATAGGAACTGAAAATAACAAAATGAAAAGAATTTTCTTCATGATAATAACCATTATATCAACATTATATTTCACTCAATAAGGGACAAGCACTATACGGAAGCCTACTAGAAGATTGTCTCCGACACCTTCATCATCAGAACGACCCTGAAAGCGACAAGTTACCCTACAAGACCATTCGTCGTTACAATCACTTCCTCCTCTAGCCACATGGCATTGAGGATTCCACATAGGGTCTTTTGTATTCTCCATTGAATAAAAATCATACCAATCATAACACCATTCAAGGACATTCCCACTCATATCGAAAATACCTAATCCATTAGGTTGTTTCATTCCACATTTATGAATGTCACAATAGTTATTGTTCTCGTCATCGGTATAATACCATGCGACTTCATCTATCAAATTGCTTCCACTATATTTTGTTTCGTCTTTTTTATTACCTCCTTTTGCTGCATATTCCCATTCTGCTTCCGTAGGTAACCTGTATGTTTTTCCCGACTGCCGACTCAATCGATCACAAAACTCTCGACATCCACTCCAAGAAACAGACCACACTGGATAATCATCACCTTCGTAATCAAAAAAATCACTTATATAATCATCTGTTTTTTTTGTTCCCATTACTTTTTCCCATTGTCCTTGAGTAACTTCAAATACTCCAATATAATACGAATTAACTCTTCTACGTAAAACTGGGAATTCATCATCGCCACAATCACCACCTTGTTCAGAAGTACAACCCATCTCAAATTCTCCCCCTTCAACATAAACAAGTTCTAAGTTTACACCATATGCCGTTTCTGTATACCTATCGCCGAAACGAGCATTCGCAATACCTGAACCACCATTAAAAAGTTGAATGCCTAATTGAGCACAAGCCTCTTTTATGCCTGTAGGAGTTGCATCACAAAGCTTATCTGCTGATTTGAGAAAACGTCCTGTTTCGACATCTAATAGTTTTACAAGAATATAAAAATACTCGTTCTCTTTTGAGGCTTCTGAAACCAACACATATTGCACGCCTGCCATTTGGCCAAGTTTGGCAATCTGAGTTTCGTTGACCGCACCCGAACGTTGAAAATTCTGTTCTTTCATTATAACATCAAAGGATGCGCGGTCGTAGCCTTCAAATCCAGCCGCATTGGCTACAGCGGTTTCCATACCACCGCGTACCATATTACTCTGAAAACTTGAGACGCCTTCGTTCGTCTTGGTTTCCATAATAGCCACTTTCTTGGTTTGAGCCATTAGTGAAAGCACTGAAGCCAACAACATTAATAATACAAAAGCTTTTTTCATCTGATAGCGCGTTGATTACTTCTCATTCAAGACATTATAATAAATTGGATGGTATTAATAAATTGTCGCCATTAATGATTGTAGTTTAATTAATCATGAACTAGAATCACATATCCATTATATTTTTTATATCTCGAGTCTCCAATTTTTATAGTGTCCCAAAAACCTCTATAAGAATAATCATTATAACTGTGATCAGAGCTCCATGTTCTCGGCAAATCAAGTCCAATACGAGCTTTGTACCAATTCTCTAATGCATATTTAACCGTTATTAACTCAGATAACGTAGGAATTCTCCAGCCAGATATGCCCCCAAATTTTGCAGATTGTACTACCTCCAACGCTTCCTGTTTATCACAATAAGGATGAGATGTGGTTACCCATAAATCTCCAATTCTGACATAACCGTTTATTAACGCAGTTTCTAACATCTCTTTTGTTTCTTTGTTTTCTTTAGCCCTTTTAGCTTGCTCTTCAGCCGCTTTTCTTTGTCTTTCCGCTTCTTTCGCCGCTTTTTCTTGAACTGTTTCTTGGGTTAAGTCTTTAGCCAGTTTTGAACAAACAGATTTCATCTCACTCATATTGCTTAAAGCACTATTTATATTTGATGTATTAAGGATCTCTGCCGTCTCTACATCAATTAATCTAGCAGAAACATAGTTTTCACCAAACACTTCTATTATTTCAGCAACGCATACTAATTGCACACCGAATTGTTTTCCCAAACGGGATAACTCATTATCATCAACGGCACCCGTCCTTTGATAACCTTGTTCTTTACTAAGTTCTGAGAGGAAACTTGCGGTTCTTTCTATAGCAATATATTTACCATCATTTGCGAAAGATGATACCAATTGGTCTCCTAGCACTTTGGTGATTCCAGATTGTTGTCCTGTGACATAAACAGCGACTTTCTTTTGTTGTGCTATAGCAGTCATTGACAATGCTAAAAGCATAAGGATAAATATACTATTTTTCATTTTTACAAATTGTTTGATTTGTTATAGTTTTATTATTTTTCGATTAATAAGGTGTTATGTTTTCCACTGTTAATTAACAACTAGCACTTCACATGTTTTAATGTTTAAAAGCCCTAACAGCCCTCACCTTGACATTGCTCTTCTTATGTTCCGCTGACACCCATCCTCCCGAACTTACATTCCAAGCTTCCTTATTGTCCTTCTCGGAACTTGACCAATACCATCCACTAATTTCACCACCACCAGCCTTTTTCAACTGGACAACAGCCATTATTTCATTCCTAAATGCCTTGACCATAGTAAACAACTCACCGCAGCTGGGGAGATACCAACCATCTCCTTGCAATTTACACCAATATGCCGCACGACCATCATCGCCCAATGCATTGACGATAGTTTCTGTATTGTTGAAACCTGCCCCATAGGCTATTAAGGTATCTCCGTCTTGACTGTTCAAAAGACCTTCGATGTCGGAGCCACGCCTGCCCTTTTGCCAACATTCCTCTCCTTCGTTCAACGAAACAGCCAATCCATTGCCTCCTTCATCCAAATAGAAAACAACACCGCGCGAACCGTCAGGAAACTCTATCAACTCACCAAGGTTGGAATTACTGGTAACAGGTTCTAATGTTGTTGTATTCATCGAAGGTTTGGAAGCGTCTTGTTTTTCTGTAATCGGATTTACTTGTGAGGGTTTTTTCTTGTCTTGGTATGGATCAGGTATACCAAGCAGACGGTTAGCCAACGACTCGCAACCATGTTGAATGTCCTGAGCAGTCATACCCATTAAGGCATTTTCCGAACTTTCAGTTTTTGCAGATTCCACATTCAGGATTTTAGCCGTAATAAAAACGTTAGACTCATCGAATTTCACAGCTTCTGAAACAAGAATGAAATCAGCACCAGAAATCTCACCCAAATGACGTATTTGTTCTTCGTTCACAAGACCAGTACGCTCAAAATCATGCTCATCCATAATTTCCGAGATGTTTACTCTGTCGTAGCCCTCATAACCTGGCGTATTCGAAATGACCTTGGTAAGGTTACTTCTAACCATCACCTCAATAGCGTAGGGCACCTTGCCTTCTTTATCTATAGTTTCAAGAATGGCTATTCTTTTGACTTGCCCTATAGCCGACCATCCTACCATCAGAAATGAAATTATCAATAATATTTTTTTCATTGCTCTAAATTCTCTTTCAATAGATTACTGATTTCCTTACTAACTTTTTTGTAGCCATCTCGAGCAGCTTCTTCAAAACCGAGGGTGTGTGAACCTTTCACAGAAAGCTCATCCTCAAAGATGCGCTGTCCCGTGGCATTTTTATCTATAGCTACCGCAGCATCTACGTAAATGAAATAGGCCGAACCGCCGCCCGTGTTCATCTTGTTATACTCACGAGCTGTAGCATTAATGCGAATGACGTAATCAGCCGATGCTGGATCATCCACAAAGTTGCAACCCGTAGCTGAAAGTTCACCTTTCACCTCGTTTTGCAGTTTGGTGTACTTTTTCCCGAAATTGTCGGCATCACACACCACACAATAGGTAACACCATGTTCCAATCCGGCCAATTTCGCCTTCACCATCCGTTCCAACTCGTGAACTTGGTCAAGATATTGCTGCAACTGGTATTCGGGCATTCCAAACACATTGAGCCAGAAGAACGACTTAGCGACACCATCAAACTGAGGCAATGTCTTCTGAAGTTCATCCTTTGCCTTAGCCTTAAAGCCTGTGCTAATATAGTCATCGGCAATGCGCAAAGTGTTGTTCACACTGCTGATGAGCATTTGGATATCATTCTTATAGTAGTTGCAGGCTTCCTCCTTATTTATATAAACTATGACAAATTGCTTTTGCGAAGCTGGTTCAAAATGGCTCTTGGACTCAGCCAGCTGCATGTCCACATCGGTGGAGAAACTACTAGACGAATTATAGAGAATGCTGGAGCGTCCGTCAACAACATTTTTATCGATGCGACTCACCTCCTCCACACGCACTTGAATCTGCTTCGAGAGGTTGGAGCGAGCCAAGTCCAAGAGGTTGTTCTTGAACTTTGACTCGCTGAGGTTCTGGCTGTTTCGTCCACTCTCGATGTCATGGAAATATCCGTCGGTAGTATATTTCACCCACTCTGACGGATAATTCTGAGCTTGTAACGAAAAGGACGCTAAAAGCAGGAAGGCCAAAACTGTGATTTTGTTCATAATCAGTTGCCTTTAGCCGCATTCATTATGGATTGGTTAGTTTCGGTGAACTGCTGCAAATCCTTTCCGCTGAGATTGGAAGGTTTGAAGCTGCCAGCAGAATTCAACATTTGCTGGTATTTGTCGCCACGGATGCCCACCTTGGCGGTTACGGTATACATCTTGGTTGCAGGATTAAACTCAATTCTGGTGTCACCAATCGGTTCGCAGGCATTTTGTATGCTGGCACTCACCTGTTTCCAATGCGAAGTCAAAGCTTTTTGCACTTCACCATTGTTGGCCACAGTTCCACGCTCCATAGTCGCCATTACCATATTTTCGATTACCCTTGAAATAGTGGCACGAGCCTCAGCTTCAGCAAGTTCAACAGCAGTTTGTTTGTCATCTGCTTTGCCGATGCCAGCATACCACTTGTAAGGTACTTTTATCATTTTGGTACCATCTTCACTGAGACTTTCTACCATTTCTGTGCCATATAGTTTGGTGGTTTCCACCATTACGCTCTCACCTTCAAGGCTTTTACCTTTTTCAGTTTTCGATTCAACTACTGCGCTTTTTTGGCTACCGCAGGAAGCCAACATGAGGACGATAACAACCGTCATTCCAATTTTGAATAATTTATTCATGATAATTAAATTATTAGTGTATTACAATTGATTTAAAAGTTCATATTAAAAGTTCAAGCAAACGCCAACACCATTAGCCGTAAAACCGAAATTAAGCGATGCCGTTGACCAGGCACAATTTTCATTATAATTTATAATGGCTTTGTTTTTTTTGTGGTTGCCAATGATAAAGAATGGAGTGGAACTGACAGCTGTTAATGTGGCACCTAATAAAGCTGGTTTTATGGCATATCCAAGTAAACCATCATCTATAATTAAAAAACCAAGTTCTGTGAGTCCACCTGCAATGATAAAGCCCCCGCTAATCATTAATAGAGTTTTTCCTGTTTTAGTCTTTTTACATCCCTTCATATGATAAGTGTAGGCCTCTAGACAATTTGATTGAAGGAAATCAGCATATTCTTCTTTATTCATCTTAACGTTGCCTAAATAATAAAAATCTCCCTCTTTAGTCATGATCATATTATTACTGCTGGGAACATTATAATCGGTTTCCTGAGGTTCAGTAATAATGGTGTTTTCTCCTGTCGTATTATTGCCCAAAAGCATACGCGCAAGTCTTACACAAGCACGTTGCAGTTCATCGGGTTTGGTACTGGTGATTTGGGCAGGTGTTGAGTTTTCCACATTGGCGGTTTCCACATTCAGAATCTTAGCTGTAAGAATAATTTGACCTTGGTCATAAACGGCAGCTTCGGTTACAAGAATGGAGGTACACCCTGTCATTTCGCCCAATTTGCGGATTTGGGCATCGCTCACCAAACCCGTACGCTGGAAATCGTGCTCGCCCATAATCTGCGCCATATCCACACGGTCATAGCCAACATACCCAGGCGTATTGGAAATGGCATAGGTCAAGTTACTTCGCAGTTGCAACTTGACCCCGTATGGCACATTGCCTTCACGGTCAATAGGTTCCAAGATGGCGATTTTCTTGTTTTGTGCGGTGGCTATCATTGAGAAAGCTAGCAACATAAAAATGAAAAGAATGTGTTTCTTCATATTTTGATGATTTATTTTATTTACCATTTTGTTAATTGTCTGCAAAAGTAGGCATAATTCCAAAGGGAAGCAAGTTTTGAGAGAAATTTGTATTGCTCTCGGTTTGTGTTATTACTAAAAAAGCCAAGAAGCGCTTTCGCACTCCCTGGCTTTTCGATGGAATTGTTCAATGTTTAATTCCTAAACACTATTTCGTCGCCCTGCACATCCACAATGATGGTCTTCGTCTTGTCGACCGATTCGGCCAAGATCATCTTCGAGAGCGAGTTGAGCAACTCACGCTGCATCATACGCTTCACAGGACGCGCACCGTACTGCGGGTTGTAGCTCTGCTTTGCGATGAAGTCGACGGCGGCATCGGTGATGTCGATATGGATGTCGTTGGCAGCCAGCATCTTTTGCACGCTGCGGAACTGCATCCTCACGATGTCGGCAATCTGATTCTCGTCCAACGGCTTGAACATGATGATGTCGTCGACACGGTTCAAGAACTCAGGCCGCATGAACTGCTTCAGCTGCTCCATCACCTCGTTACGGGTCTTCTCAAAGACTTCCTCGTCATTGCTGCCATTCAGCAAGGCGAAGTTGTCCTGGATGACATTGGCGCCGATGTTGGAGGTCATGATGACGATGGTGTTCTTGAAGTCGACGGTACGACCCTTGTTGTCGGTCAGACGGCCGTCGTCCAAGACCTGCAACAGGATGTTGAACACGTCGGGGTGCGCCTTCTCGATTTCATCCAACAGGATGACGGAATACGGCTTACGACGCACAGCCTCAGTGAGTTGGCCGCTCTCTTCGTAGCCCACATATCCTGGAGGCGCTCCGATAAGCCTTGAAACCGTGTGACGCTCCTGATACTCCGACATGTCGATACGTACCATGGCGTTCTCATCATCGAACAGGAACTCAGCCAAGGCCTTGGCCAGTTCAGTCTTACCCACACCCGTGGTACCCATGAAGATGAAGGAACCGATAGGACGTTTGGCATCCTGCAAGCCCGCACGGCTACGACGGATGGCATCGCTCACGGCAGTGATGGCCTCATCTTGGCCCACCACACGCTTGTGCAATTCATCTTCGAGGTGCAACAGCTTCTCACGCTCGCTCTGCATCATCTTGTTGACCGGGATGCCCGTCCAACGCGACACGATTTCAGCCACGTCATCGGCACCGACTTCCTCATCCACCAGCGGGTGGTCGCCTTGTGCCGCTCTCAAGTCAGCCTTGGCCTTCTCGATGGCAGCTTCGGCCTCGCGGATCTTACCGTAACGCAGCTCTGCCACACGGCCATAGTCGCCATCACGCTCAGCCACCTCGGCTTGATGCTTGTAGGTCTCTATGTTGCTCTTCTCCTTCTGGATGAGTTCCACGTAGTTGCGTTCGGTCTCCCATTTTGCCTTGATGGCGGAGCGTTTGTCGTTGAGTTCGGCCAGCTCCTTCCCTATCTCCTCCACCTTCTTGGTGTCGTTCTCACGCTTGATAGCCTCGCGCTCGATTTCCAATTGACGAATGGCACGCTCCACGTCTTCAAGTTCCTCAGGCATCGAGTCGATTTGCAGCCTCAGACGCGAGGCGGCTTCGTCGATCAGGTCGATGGCCTTGTCGGGCAGGAAACGGTCACTAATATATCGCACCGACAGCTGCACGGCCGAGATGATGGCCTCGTCCAAGATACGGATGTGGTGGTGGGTCTCGTAACGCTCCTTCAAGCCACGCAGGATGCTGATGGCCGAAGCCTCGTCAGGCTCATCGATCATGACCTTCTGGAAACGACGCTCCAAGGCTTTATCCTTCTCGAAATACTGTTGGTATTCCTTCAAGGTGGTGGCACCGATGGCACGGAGCTCGCCACGCGACAGGGCCGGCTTCAGGATGTTGGCCGCGTCCATGGCGCCTTCGCCGCCGCCCGCGCCGACCAAGGTGTGGATCTCATCGATGAACAGGATGACCTCGCCATCGCTGTCGACGACTTCCTTGACGACGTTCTTCAAACGTTCCTCAAACTCGCCCTTGTATTTGGCGCCGGCGAGCAAAGCACCCATGTCCAAGCTGAACACGGTCTTGCTCTTCAGGTTCTCCGGCACGTCGCGGTTGACGATACGCTGGGCCAGACCCTCCACGATGGCGGTCTTACCTACACCCGGCTCACCTATTAATATAGGGTTGTTCTTGGTGCGTCGGCTCAAGATCTGCAGCACACGACGGATTTCCTCGTCACGGCCGATGACCGGGTCGAGCTTGCCTTGTTGGGCGAGTTCGTTCAGGTTCTTGGCGAAACGGTTCAGCGAGTCGTAGTTTTGTTCGGCGTCCTGCGAGTCGACTTTCTTGCCCTTACGGAACTGCTTGATGGCGGTTTCAAGGTCGCCTTTATTAACGCCTTGTTCCTTCAACATTTGTGCAGCGAGGCTATTGCTGTCAAAGACGGCCAACAACAAATGCTCGATGGAGACATACTCATCGCCCATTTTCTTGGCCTGCGCCAAGGCATCATTAAAGATTTTGCTGACCTCAGAAGAGTAATACAATTCGGTACCGCTACTGCGCGGTTGTGAGTTAATGGCCTGGTCGAGGGCTTCGTTGAGTCGCGTCACGTTGACGCCCAGCTTCTTCATCAAGTTGGGCACCAAGTAATCGTCGCTCAGCAGCATACCCTTCAGCAGGTGGATGGCTTCCACGGTTTGGCTCTGGTGACTCTGTGCAATCTCCTGAGCCTTTCCGATGGCTTCCTGTGATTTGATTGTGAATTGGTTGATGTTCATGGTTTGTTTTCCTTTCTGTTTTTCGGCCTATTTCCCATCAAATTCCCAACCAAATACAAAGTTTTGAAAAAAAGGCAGAGATTGTGTCAAATTGTCACTAAATCAAGGATTTAGAATTCTTTTTATGACAATTTGGCATTTTTATACCGGTGTCCAATGCACTATCAGCAATAGCTAAAACCAAACTGAAGAGCATGATTGGTTCGGTACTCACGTTTTATCATGATCACTACACCACCGTTTTCATGCTGACCATTCCCATATTCCTTTTTGCCGCGAGAGTTGTGTACAGCAAACACAACAGAAAGCAATTTTACAGGGCAGAATACGTTGTAGCCATCGCCTACTCAATGGTTATGGTAGTCCTTTACCAATGCTTGATCAGCTTGATGTATCTAATTTCAGAAAGCACTTCTGAACTTATGAGCAATCTGATACCCATTGCCATCATTGCGGCATTAACCGCTTGCTTCCGAAAGATGTTGGGGTTCGGCGTCGCCAAAATCACTTGGCGAAGTCTGCTAGCAGTAGTGTTGTATTACATGATTTTGGGGGTAGCCCTAATCATAGGCTTATTCATGATTGTCTTTATAGTCATTATCATACTCGGCAGGCAACTGCGTGGATGAACAGTATCCTATCAATTCGCCCAAATTATTGTTTTTTCGACAAACTGTTTTACATATACAATAATTGCCTAAATTTGCACCCAACCGACAAAGCTGTTTCCACAGATTTCGATATCCTATCGGTTCAATAACAGACAATTAATATCAAAAATTCACCCTTAAATCTCAACACTATGAAAAAAATAATCATAATGGTACTGTCAGGAATCATGCTCACGAGCCTTATCTCGTGTGGCAGCGCTGGCTCAAAAGAATTCAAGGAAACAAAAGCCATCCTCGACAAATATGAAAAAGCCATCGACAAAGCCAAGAGTTGCGAGGAACTCAAAGCAGCTTACAACGCTTACAAAGATAACATTGAAACATTCCAAAAAACACCCAAGTATTCTGGCAAGGACCAGTTAACCTTTGACGAAAAAGACATGATGACCGAAGAGGAGCGCGACAATTACACGAACCTTTGGGAACAGGTCGACAAAAAGCATTCTGAAAGAAAGAAAGTATTGTGCAACTAACACCCATACTTTCGTCTGATCGTCTGAGGAAACAAATGCTCTCTATTGACAATTGCCATATAGGGAGCATTTCCTTTTTACAAGACATGTCAAAAACTGCACGAGAATAGCGAGAAAAAAGCGAGCCCTAGCTTAGCCCTAATCATAGGCTTATTCCTAATTGGCTTTATAGTCATCATCATACTCGCCAGGCAACTGGGTGGATAAGCATTATTCTATCTTTGCCATCTTTTTTCCTTTCACTCGAAAAAAGTAAAATAACAATACCGAAAAAAAATTCATCCATGTGGTTGAAAAACCAAGGAATCTTGTCTATATCCTATTAAGAAACGAATTGTTGTATTTTTAATTACTACTAAAATGAAAAGTAATAAGGCTAGACATTAGGTACTTTAATCATCGTCTAAAAGATTGATAATTAGTACAATGCACTATGGAAAACTATATGCCAGAGGGTGTATAGTGCCCTTATTACAGTGTAAAGCGTTCTTTGACATCTTGAAAATTGACTTGTGCCAATACTCCACTGTATTGCATTCCCACCTTGAAGCAACTTCGACACAGTATTACTTATAAAAATAAGTATTTCAATTTATTACATTATTACAACAAAAGAATAACGCTTTATAAACAGCATTTAGTAGTAACTTAAACACAACATATCATGAAAATTAAAGTCAATGTTAGAGACAAACAAAAAGTTCTCGACGCACTCAAAGCAGAGGGATATTCTGAAACCAAGTTAAACTCATTTACTAATACCACAAAACTGGAGTTCATGGCCTACGCCAATTTGGTGTATTGGGAAATTCTCAAAAAAGATCCTCCCCAATTAATTACTGTAAATTTGGTTAAGAAAGATGACAACGCGGATCAGTTCATGGCCGTCTCCTTTCTTTCCCGAAAAAGTGACAGTGACCATCTCCTATTCGAAATCCACCAGCCGCTCATCAAACAGGTTTTGAATGACCCAACCGACAGAACGTTTGCAACAGCTATGATCCACGAAATGATGCACGCTGCCGACCACCCCATAATAGAACGTATCGACAAGGTATTGGACCGATTTGAAAGCAAGTTGAAACGCGACAATAACGCTTCCAATTCTTCCCTGCTTCATACGTTGCAAATGTTGAAGCACCTCAGAGCAGATAGCATTGCAAACCTTGGAAGGTTTTTGCTGGCACAAATGAAAATGGGAGTATCCGTTTATGACCTTTTCGAACCTTTTCGCCAAAGTTTCGACATCGCCATGAAAAACGCCATTTCTTGCATTACGTCATCCGAGAGTTCCAGATACGACAACATTTCCATCGATGACAGTTGCCATCCTGAATATGCAGGCCCTTGCATTCTACTCGTGATTATATCCAAATTGGGGCTGGTCAAAAACGAACTGGTCAAAGAAGCCCTTCAAGGCTTCCAAACAGGTCATTATTTGGAGAAGCGAGACGCGATGACCCTACTTCATGCAGCGCTGTCGCTCAGTTTCGCTGATTTCATAAAAGGGTTGTTGCTTTTAGGTGAAGAATACATACCTGTCAGAACAATATTGGAATACTGCAATCTATTGCAACAGGACGGCAAAGAGGAAAACATGGAGGCTTTGTTGCTTCTCTTGGAACGGCCACAACCTGTATCCACTTTCTATCATGTGGTCGAACAAATCATCGGAAAGGAAGCTCTAACCATGAACTTGGTCTCCCCTTATCAAGACTTTTGCATGGATTCACCTAATCCAATCGATTATCCCTCGTTAAAAAACAAGATTAACTACCTATACCAAGTAATGAAAAGAGGCAATAACACAACAGAGTGTCAAATAGCCAGAAATGCTTTAGCTTATTACTTCACCAACGAGAAAGCCATAAACGATAGGATCATAGGATTCGGAAGAGTAGACGATCTGATAGTGATTGACCACGCAATCCATCTTTTGAAAAACTGCGAATCGTAGAATCATCTGCCTCCTGAAAGTGCGTCAGCCAGTGCCGCTAAACAATGGTTAAAGTGCTTTTGGGAGGCAAGCTGTCCCTTTATGATCACTCTGCCCGCCAGAAACTCCGCGTGAACAGCAGCAAAATCGTGAAGATTTCCAAACGGCCCACCAACATGTCGAACGAGAGTAACCATTTGGCGGCATTGGGAATGGCATCGAAGTTACCACTAGGTCCTGTGATGCCCGAACCTGGGCCGTAATTGCTGAAACAGGTCAAGAAAGAGATGGCACCTTCCTCAAGGCTCATGCCTGCTGCTGAAAGCCCCACCACATTGACCATGAAAACGATGATGAACAACGAGAAGAACGACAGCACACGCTTCAGGCTGAGGTCTTCCACAATCTGCCCCGAAATTTTCACGGTATACATACTGGATGAATGAATCAACTCGTTGACCGTCTTTTTGATATACTTGAACAACACGATGACACGCACCATCTTGATGCCGCCGCTAGTGGAGCCTGCACAGCCACCCACAATCATCAAGACAACCGTAGGAATAAGGAAAAGACGACCCCAAAGGTCGTAATCGTAATTGCTGCCTTGGAAACCTGTGTTCGACAGCAACGCCACCACATGGAACATCGAAGTGCGGATGCGCTCCCACCAAGTATGGGGATGTGAGACCAACTGCTCATCCGTGATGGTATCGAAACGTGGGGCAAAATAGAAGCGTCCCACAAACAACAGGGTAAAAGCAAGGACGGCTACCAAATACCAACGCAACTCCTCGTTACGACGAATCACATCGAAACGACGGTTGAACAGGAAATGATACATTGCGAAGTTGATGCCCGACATGAGCATAAACACGATGCAGACGCACTCGATATAGTTGGAATGGAAATAGCCGATGCTGGCCTGATGCGTACTGAAGCCACCCGTGGCAATGGTAGTAAAAGCATGGCACACAGCATCGAACTTGTTCATGGGACCAAGGTGATAGAAGAAGGCGCAAAGCAGGGTCAGTGCAATGTAAATAAACCAGAGCAGGCGCGAAGTAGCCCCCATAGTCGGAGCAAGCTTCTCAACACTCAAGCCAGGTGCTTCTGCAGCAAAAAGCGAAGCCTTCTTTGAGCCTTTGGCCACCGAAGGGAGAAAAGCCAGAGTGAACACCACCACACCCAATCCGCCCATCCATTGCATGATACTACGCCAAAACAGGATGCCATGGGGCTGTTGGTCGATGTTGTTGAGAATAGTGGCCCCCGTAGTCGAGAAGCCTGACATGGTCTCAAAGAAAGCATCTGTCACATTGTCGACAGTGCCATTCATCAGGAAAGGCAACATGCCGAACAAAGAAAACAGCACCCACGACAAGGCCACTACCATGAACGAATCACGGATTTGCAAGCTACTCTTTTTCATCGAGTTGCCAATATTATAGAGTAATAGGCCAACAGCTCCAGTCAGACCGGCAGTGAGCAAAAAACAACGGGCATCGGTCTCTCCCGTCACGCGCTGATAGTGCAAGGCTACCGCTGCCGTCAGCAACAAGGCTGCGGCCTCAATCAGCAACAACACACCAAACAGCTTGCTTTTCATGTTTTAACTATTTCGGACGCAAACATTTCGTCCCTACAACGGGCAGACACACGGGCCTACCCTCTACTCTAAACTCTAAACTCTAAACACTAAACTCTAAACTAACTCCACGGTTGCGCCCAGCCCTCGCCATAATCAAAATCGTCGTCATCTTCATCGTCCTTTTCCTTGTAGGAATGGTCGTCGTAAGGCTTCAGCCAGTTCCTGAACTTGTAGGAAGGTATTGCCGTAATCTCGCCGTCAGCTTCTGGCGAAACGGCAATGTCAATCTCGTCGGCAGCCAGCTCCTTGAGCCAATGTCCCAATTCCGAAAAGCACATGTCAGTGACCGTGTAGCCCTCCCAGTCGCCTTGCGCGGCCTTAGCTGCCAAAGCCTCTGACTCCCAAAGCGGTATGTAAGGCTCACCGTCATTATCTTCCAGCATGGCAAAGAAGCCTTCCTTGGCCTCAAGAAGCCAAACCTTGCGCGTCTCCAGAATGGACGCTATGAATTGTTCCAGTTTATCCATGATAATCAGTATATTTTCAGTCGCACCCTTCGACGAAGATTTCAAAGTTCTCAAAGACAATCACTTCGCCAGCGGTAATCTTGGCGCGTTTGCGGGTTTCGACCTCACCGTTGCGCAATACCATGCCTGCGGAGACCACCTCTTGTGCCTCGCTCCCCGACTCCACCACACCAGTAGCCTTCAGCAAGCCGATGAGGGGGATAAAGGTCTCGTTCTCACGAAGGGCGAAATCAATTCTTCTTAGTTTTCCTGACATATTTTCTGTGTTTCCTATGTTTTTTTTGTCTCTTTGGTTTAGGATTCAGCAACCTCTCCTGTTGTTTCTTCTCAGTGTGACGCGCCATGAGCTCCAAGATGAAGACCGCAGCGAAGCCCAAGCCTGCCATGAGAACAGCCAAAAGCAGTTCGGTGTTCCAACTTGGCAGCGAAAAGAGGTAGGTCGACTCGCCCGGTACCTTCCAAGGATATACCACAGGAAGACTACCCAACATAAAGCCCGCCAGCACCGAGAGTGTTGAGTCGCGGTACTCCCGCATCAACCAGGCGAGCAAATGGGAAAACATCACGATGCTGACCAAGGCGCCCAGCACGAACGGAAGGAGAATACTGGCGCCATCGACAAAGGTCGAGGCTTTGGTCATCGCAGGAATGCCTTTGGTGACTATCAACTCATAATTGCCCATGAGCAGCATGAGATGCGAGCCCGAGACGCCAGGCACCACCATACCCGTGGCCCCAATGATGCCACACAAAAAGAGGTATAAAAAGCTATCGTTGGGATAAGGATTCGATTTGATGGAAAGGAAGAATGAGACCGCCATACCCGCAACAACAAGCAATATGTTCTTGATGTTGACCTTATCGATGCTCTTCATCACATAAACCACCGAGGCAATGATGAGGCCAATGAAAAACGACCAAGTATAGACCTTATACAAATTGAGCGTCTGCTTCAAGAAAATGGACGTCAATACCATACCGGCAAGAAGACCCAGCACGATGGTGATCAAGAACCTGAAATCGGTGCGTTTACCAAATTGGGTGAACTCGCCCTTGAAGAGCAATTTGAAATTCTTGATTCTGAGCGAATTGATTGCATTGATAAAGCGTTCAAACACTCCCAACACCAACGAAACCGTCCCACTGGAGATAGGAAAGACATTGGCAGCGCCCATAATCATGCCTTTCACAAAAGTTTTTATCGAATCCCAAATAGCAAACATTCCGCGATGTTTTTATCAGAACTACAAAAATACAACAAATATTATTCCCAATGGCTTTTTCATGACAAAAAAGAAAAAATAGGCCATTTTCGGCATAAGATTGCTATCTTTGCAAATCAATTGATCCACTCATGAGTGACAAAAAAGTAATCTACCCACAAAACTTTGACATCAAGCTGATCATCGCTGCCGAGATTGCCACGGAAGAAGCCAAACGCAACATCAGCAAAGCCCTAAGCGAAAGCCAGACGGTACACAGTTTTGTCAACGTAAGAAGCAGTGGCAAAGGCAATTACCTCAGCTATTGCTACAACATCGATATCGAAAGCAAGGAGCATCTGGAACGTACATACGCCTTGCTCAGAACCATACCCGGATTAAAGTTTGCCCTATGACAAAAGCCTATTCCATAAGGATTTACGGTCGCGTGTTCAATGTCGGGTTCCGCCGTTATGTGCACCGATACGGTCTTCAATGCAACCTGACAGGTTATGTGGAAAACGACTATGCCGACGACTGCGTCCACATCGAGGCCGAAGGCGAGGAAGCCGACCTCGATCACTTCACTCTGCTTTGCGGCGAAGGCACACCTTATTCATTTATTACTGACATGAAGATTGAGGCGGTGGCACCGACAGGGAAATATGATGATTTTCAAGAAATTAGATAGTATTATAAAACTATGGCTTATGGCCAATGGCTCATGGCCCGCTTCAACAATAAACTCTGAATTTGACACCTTGGGTGAAACGAGCCATAGGCCATGAGCCATAAGCCATTGTAACTGAACAACTATAAACTGACAACTGATATGATAGACTTCTCCAAAATCCTCTTCCTCGACATCGAGACCGTCTCCCAAGAGAAATCCTACGACCAACTCTCGGAGCGGATGCAGAAGCTTTGGTCGCACAAGGCTGAACAGCTGAACCGCGACAATCCTGAACTCGGCCCTGCCGACATCTACGACCGTGCAGGCATCTATGCGGAATTCGGCAAAATCGTCTGTATTTCGGTCGGGTTCTTCAATGGCAACCGTTTCCGCTTGAAGTCATTCTACAGCCACGACGAGAGAACGCTGCTCACCGAGTTTGCCGAGATGTTGAATCGCCACTATAATGCACCCGAAGCCCAACTCTGCGCCCACAACGGCAAAGAATTCGACTTTCCCTACATCGCTCGCAGGATGCTTGTCAACGGTATACAAATCCCTAGAATCCTGCAAGTTGCAGGCAAAAAGCCATGGGAAACCAACTTCATTGACACCATGGAACTTTGGAAGTTCGGAGACTATAAGACCTTCACTTCCTTGGATTTACTTTGCGCCATCTTGGATATCCCTACCCCGAAAAACGACATCAACGGCAGCGAAGTGGGTCGCGTGTATTGGCAGGAAAACGACCTGGAACGCATCAAGACCTATTGCCAGAAGGATGTGCTCGCCATCGCACAACTCATGCGTCGCTACCACTACCTGCCGCTCATCCCCGATGATTGCGTGGACTACACCAACTGAACATGCACATTCTTTCCAAATCGACATATATCAAAGGGTTGCAATGCGAGAAGGCATTGTATATGCAAAAGAAGCACCCTTATCTGCGCGACAAGCTCAGCATCGAGCAAAGAGCCAAGTTCCAGCGCGGCACCGATGTGGGTGTGCTGGCACACGAGGTCTTCCCCGGCGGCATCGACATGTCGCCCAACTCGCCGTCACAGTTCCCTAAGAAAGTGCAGGAAACCTGGGACAACCTTAGCAAGCCTGAAGTTAAAGTAATGTACGAGGCTGTCTTTCAGCACAATGACACGCTCATTATGCTGGATATGCTAGTCAGGGACGGCGACAAATGGTTGGCCGTGGAGGTGAAAAGCTCGATGCGACTCAGCGACACCTATTATAATGATGCCGCCCTTCAATACTATGTGCTGCATGGCTGTGGAGTGCCACTCAGCGACTTCCGCCTCATGTACCTCAACAGCGACTATATGAAGGAGGGCCCCATCGATGTGAAGCAACTGTTCAAGATGGAGTCGGTGATGGATTATGTTGTTGAAAGAGAAGCTTTTGTAGCTAATAATGTGGAAAAACTGAAAGCCGTGGTCGCCTTACCACATTCGCCTCTGGTCAACATCGGGACGCAATGCAACAATCCTTATCCTTGTGATTTTCAAGGCCATTGCTGGAAGCTTATTCCGAAAAACAGCTTCCTTTTCACCACCGCGATGGACGACGAGAGTTTGTTCCAAAACTATTTCAATGGCGTGAATACCAATGCCAAGATGCTCCAACAAATCGAGCCTGATTCCGAAGAAGCCCATCAGATTGAGGCCTTGGAGACCAACTCGTATTACATTGATTACAAGACACTTTACTCGTTAGCTCCACTACCCAAGCCCAAATCCATAGCCTACTTGAACCTTTTGCTCCACCGTCCCGCAGTGCCTGAAATAGATGGAACAAGGCCCTACGAAGAGATGATTTTGGCTTTTGCATTGCAAGGTGAGTACGAGCGGGACGCAGCCATAGATCCCTTACCACCCACAAGTCAGCGCGGGGATGACATGGCTGCTGCAGTAGCCATGGATCCCATACATCCCACAAGCCAACACAGGGATGACATGGCTGCTGCCGATGGTTGTTTCGTTTGGGACTGCTTTGAAGACCACAGCCGGTGGAAAGAATCCATCGATTTGCTCATCGAAAAACTTTCTCATTATGAGCAGATTGTATGCTTTACGCCGCAAAACCTCAGTACCACCCTACTCCGCCATGAGATCATTCAAAACCAAACCATTGGTTACAAGGTCTTCAACCTTTTCGAGGTGCTGCAAGAGGCCCATTTTTACCATCCAGCCATCAAACGGGGACTCACCTTACAACGCCTTGAAACGGCACTTTTTTCCGAGTCTAAACTGTTCGAACACAGCCGAATTATCCTCGAAGCCACCAGCAACGACCTCTTAGGTTATCAACAGGCACGAGAAGATTTAATCGCTGAAAATGAAATTGTTGCAAAAACTTATCAACTCCTTTTCAAGTAGTTGATAACTTCCCGAAAAGAACTTCATCGGGGCAGACTTTAATTTGTACTTTTGCCCTTCGAAAACGAAGATTCAACAGAGTTAAAACGAGCTAAGAATTTCATTTTATGCCTAACGATACTATCACCCGCCGTCCTTTCGGCGACACTGCGAAACGCAATTTAATGACCCCCGAACAAGTCTTTGCCAACCAGGGGCGCATCCCACCTCAAGCCACCGACCTCGAGGAAGTGGTACTTGGCGCCCTCATGTTGGAGAAGGAAGCCGTCAACGAGGTCATTGACATCTTGTCACCCGAAGCCTTCTATTTGGACAAGCACCAGAAGATTTTTGCCGCCATCAAAGCCCTATTTGGAAAATCCGAACCCATTGATATCCTGACCGTTACCAACGAGCTCAAGCAGCGTGGCGAGTTGGAGATGGTGGGCGGCGCCTATTATATATCGAAACTCACCAATCGAGTCGTCTCAGCGGCCAACATCGAGTACCACGCCCGTATCATCATGCAGAAACACATTCAGCGTCAGCTGATTCTGCTTTCGTCAGACATGATTCATGAGGCTTTTGAAGACACTACCGATGTATTCGACCTGTTGGACAAGGCAGAGAACAACCTCTTCCAAATCAGCGAGAACAACCTGCGCCGCAGCTACGACTCGATGCAAGACTTGGTGAGCAAAGCCATCAAGGAGATCCAAAATGCCAAAAACGCCGATGACAAGCTGCGCGGCGTGCCTTCGGGCTATACCGAGCTTGACCGCATCACGCAAGGCTGGCAGAAATCCGACCTCATCATCCTGGCCGCCCGTCCCAGTATGGGTAAGACCGCTTTCGCGTTGAATTTGGCGCGCAATGCGGCTGTCAACTTCAACCGTCCGATTGCCTTCTTCTCTTTGGAAATGTCATCTGTCCAACTGGTTACCCGTCTGATTTCGACCGAGACCTCACTCACTGCCGACAAGCTGCGCAGCGGCGACTTGGCCGAATACGAATGGCAACAGCTGAACACCAAAGTCACCCCATTGACCGATGCACCCATCTTCATCGATGACACGCCACAGCTCTCCATTTTTGAGTTGCGCGCCAAATGCCGCAGACTGAAGCAACAGCATGACATCCAGATGGTTTTCATTGACTACCTGCAACTTATGACTGCCAAAGGCGATAAAGGCCTAAACCGCGAACAGGAAATCAGCACCATTTCACGCTCACTGAAGAGTTTGGCCAAGGAATTGGAGATTCCCGTTTTGGCGCTATCACAGTTGAGCCGTAGCGTAGAGCAACGCCCTGGTTCCAAGAAGCCCATCCTCTCAGACTTGCGTGAGTCGGGCGCCATCGAGCAGGATGCCGATATGGTGATGTTCATCTATCGTCCTGAATATTACAAAGATGGTGTGGATGCCGAGGATAAGCCTAAGGGCTATACCATCATCGACATTGCAAAACATCGTAATGGTAAGCTTGGCGAGGTGGAATTGAGGTTTGTCGGACAATATGCCCGTTTTGAAGAACTGGAACAAGGTTTCGACAACAGCAGCTTCACCTCCATCGGTCCCAACAACCAGTTTGACAGCCCATCACAAGTCTTCAGTTCTAAGATGAACGACGACGACAGTATGGAGTCCTATAACCCTTCTATCACTACAGATGAACCCACCCCCTTCTAAATGATTGAGCTATGAAGAATGACAACAAGAAAGCCCCACATTCCAAAAGCAATCCATTGAAATTCAATGTATCCGAACCGGCACAGCTGATGGATTTCCTCATGAAGAAACTAGACGGCATCAGCCGCAACAAAGCCAAGCGCATGTTGGCTAACAAAGTCGTTTCGGTCGACGGAAAGCGCACCACCCAGTTCGATTTCGCCCTTGAGCCTGGCATGGTGGTCGAAATCGGCAAGCCTACTTCCAAAGAGCGCTTCCGCAGCCCTTGGCTGAACATCGTCTATGAGGACAAATATCTCTTGGTCATCGACAAAAAGGAAGGTCTGTTGACCAACAGCCCTACCAAAGAGAAAGACACGGCACAAGGCATTCTGAACAACTATTTCATCTACACCCAGCAACGCTGCCGTGCCCACACCATCCACCGCCTCGACCGCGACACTAGCGGACTGATGCTCTTCGCCAAGAGCAAGGAAGTAGCCTTGGCGTTTGAGGAAGACTGGAAAAACACCGTCTACGACCGCCGTTATGTGGCCGTAGTGTGTGGCTGCATGGAGAAAAAGGAAGGCGTGGTGAAGTCGTGGCTGAAGGACAACAAGGCCTTCATCACCTACTCCAGCCCAACCGACAACGGAGGCAAATATGCGGAAACTTATTACGAGACCCTTTATTCCAATCCGAGGTACTCCTTGGTCGAATTGCAATTGGAAACGGGCCGCAAGAACCAGATCCGCGTCCACATGGCCGACATTGGGCATCCCGTGGTAGGCGACCCGAAATATGGCCTTTCGACAAGCTCAGGGACCTATGACAACTCACTGGGAAGGTTATGCCTGCATGCTTACAAACTCTGCTTCCATCATCCCTACAAGAAAACGGATATGGAGTTTGAAACGCCTTTCCCAAAGGTGTTTGCCAGGCCGTTCCCCGGGATGATGGACAAGTTGTAAAACACTTACTTCAATTGGTCGGCAACAACCTCCGCAATATCCTTAACCGCAACAGGCGATTTCCTTGCGAAGGTCTTCAAACACAACGGACAAGCTGTAACAATCTCATCCGGATTGTTGAACATCAAATCGTTAACCGAGTTAGTCGTTATTTCATCGCGCTCCTGCTGAGTCAGATTAAAGCTACCTAGGCTACCGCCGCAGCAAATGCTCAGCTCTTTCTCTGATTTCGCCTTGCGCAAATGACCGATGTTTTCAATCACCTCACGAGGTTCGTCATAGACGCCAAAGGCTCTTCCGAGTTCGCACGGGTCGTGGTAGACGTAGTTGACGTCGTTTTTGTCGACCTTCAGCTTACCCTTCTTGACCAGTTCACCGATATACTGCGTATGATGCAGAATCTCAATGCCTTCGAGGTGATACTCTTCCTTGAAAACCTTATAGCAAATCGGGCAGGATAGTACGAGTCGCTTGGCCCCTGATTGCTTGATCAACTCGGTGTTTTTGGCCATCATGGCTTGGGCTTCGGCCGTCTTTCCGCTCAACAGCATCGGCCTGCCGCAACAGACGCCTCCGTCTTTGTCCAAAAACGCATACTTCTCGCCCGCAGCCTCCATGATTTGCTTCATGGCACGCATGATTTTGGGCGTCAGTTGGGTCATGCAGCCGGCGAAATAGAGGACTTTAGCGTTTCCCTTCGTTTTTGGCTCCACGTTGTCAAGATACGAGTGGTCGCTGTTGATAGTATAAGGCACCGCCTCGCGTTGGCTCATCTTGATGTCGCACGACTCGATGCTCACAGGGCAAACCGCGACGCATTTGCCACACTGCATGCAGGTCTCGGCAATGCGTTGGGCCTCTTCCCTATCTCCGTTCCTCAAGCGTTTCATGAAATAAGCCGAAGTGTTGCCACTGTTCTTGTCGTTGACGCTCATCGGGCAGGCGTCGATGCACAGACCGCAACTCGGGCAAGAATAAATCTGGGCCAAGGCATAACCCTTGCGTGGCTCACGCGGCTTCAAGTCAGCATGACGCAATAGGATAAACAAGGCCTCAGTCGGGATGTGCATATACCTCGTGAACGGCAACATGAACATGAACACCATCAGGTCGATGGAATAGAGCCACCAAAAGGCCATGATGTTGGTCTTCTCAGCGATGAGACGGAAGGGGAAGATGGTCCACAAAGCGAATCGGATCAAATTGTCGGCAAAACCGAAGTGCATGATACGCTTCACCCCTACTATCTTCGAATGGATCTTCTTCACAACAGCAATCAAAATGCCGCTGATGATCATCAAAAGGAAGAAATCCATGAGGATGGCGAAAACAGGTGTTTCTACAGCGAAATACTTGAAGAAAATCGGATAATAGAAGTTGGGAAGTGTCCGCTCAACGCCTTGGAGCTCAATACCTTCAAGCGGTTTCAACGTAAACAGCATCACATGGCCGATGACGATAATCATAAACCAGCCAAAGGCAATGGCTGTGTGCATGTAACCAAGCACAGGATTGCGTTTCCAAATCTTCACGTGGAAGAGGCAGTCGCCAACCAGGTCACGGATGTTGGCCCATGCTGTCTTAGGCGTCACCAAGGAACGCCAAAACTTCTTTCTGTCGTCTTTCGGCAGCTGGCCGATGACGCGTAAAAGCCCCACCACACAATACGTCAGCACGAAAGCCATGCCGAGCACGAAGGGGAGCACAAAAGGATGGAATATCTGTGAATTCATCGTGTAATGTCTAACAAAATCTTACGGATGTTGATGCCGCGCAGACAAACCAAAGTGCATTTGCCGCAGAGCATGCAATGTTGAATCATTTTTTTGGCCTCGTCTTCCTTGCCTCGCTGAAGCATCAGAAGTATGCGGCGGAAACTCATCTCGGTGAAGTGACCTGCAGTGCAAGTCGCAGTGCATGAGCCACAAGCAATGCAGGTATTGATGTCAGGATTGGTTTCCTTCAGACGGTTGAACGTCGCCAGGTCGACGCTGTCCATCTTGACATGTGAGCTGGGTGACAAACAAAAACCGAAATCCATGGCTTACCTTTTAAGATAGTTATACACTTGTGTCGCCACGGAACGCGCCTCACCAATGGTGTCGGGCAGCGACTTCGGAGCGGTGCAGGCACCAGCCACGAACACGCCATCTTGCGCAGTGTCGTTCATGCCCAAATACATGTCCTTGTTCTGCATGAAACCATCGCTGTTATTGCTAACACCGAGCTTCTGTTGAATCGCGTCGATGCTCTTGTTTTTCTCCATGCTGCACATCAAAACGAGCAAGTCAAGCGTCATCTTGAGCGGCTTGCCAAACAACGTGTCCTCCGCTTTGATGACCAATTTGCCGTTCATGTCTTCCGAAACCTCGCAAACACGTCCGCGGACACATTTCACGTCAAAGTCTTTCTGGGATTTGAGATAAAGGTCCTCATAACCCAAGCCGAACATGCGCAAATCCATATAGAACGTGTACACCTCGGCATCTGGGAAAACTTCCTTGATCTCGCAGGCCTGCTTCAACGCCGTGGTGCAGCACACTTTCGAGCAATAGGTGTTGCATACCTTCACGTCGCGGGCACCCACGCAATGTACGAATCCGATTTTCTTAGGATGGTTGATGCGCTCGTCTTTGCCTGTCTTGAAGAATTTCTCAAGCTCAACGCTGGTCATCACATTGTTATAGATGCCATAGCCGTATTCCTGTTTCCGTTCCGCTTTGAAAATATCGAAACCCGTAGCAAGAATCACAGCTTGGGCGTCAATCTTTTCGTTATTGCTCAAAATAGCATGGAAGCCGTTACCATCTCTTTGGATATCGGTGACTTCGGTATTCAAATAGGTCTTAATATCTTTCACGTTGTCGAGCATCTGCTCCACCACGTCCTTGGCTGGATGAAATGTCGGGAACAGTCTGTCCCATTGTGCGATATGGCCGCCTAAAGCCTCGCTTTTTTCAACAATGACAGGATTCAGTCCCATCTTATGCAATTGTGTGGCTGCTTCCATTCCGGCGGCTCCACCGCCAATGATTAAAATATTCTCTTTCATAAGTAAGTGTTCAGAATTAAACCATGATTTCTTGGCTGTCAGCTATCAGCCGTCAGCTATCAGCATCGTTGGAACCAAGCTGACTGCTGATGGCTGAAAGCTGAATGCCAAAACGTCAATTATATAAACTCTATTTACTCATTTTCTCAAACTGATTTCATACACGACGGGCACTGCGGCTGACCGAGGTCCTTGCCGTTCAAGCCCTGATATTTCTTTTTCGGGTCATAAGGGATTCCCATCTTTTCGAGCAGCGGCTCAATGGCGACCTGATGCATCTGAAGGCCAAGATCCCATGGGTCGTAGCCCATCACCAAGCCGGCCACTTCCTCGTAAGTCAGCGCGGGGATGCCGTAACCATTCTTGCCGTAGGTCTTGCCTGTCTGCTCCGCAATGACATATTGCCACCTGTCGAGAAAATAAGGGCAGCCCGGACAGTTGGTGATAATCAGATCCGGCTCGTAAGGCTCCATCGACTCAAATTTCTTGTACGTGTTCGACTCGGAATAGCCCCTGTTGGCCTGCACAAAATACTGACGGAAACCAAATCCGCAGCAATGGCGGCGTTCGGGATAGTCGACGACCTCGCCGCCCCATGCCTCGACCATTCCGACCAAAACATGCGGATACTCAGCTCCACCGAATCCCTTCGACGGGAACATCTTCGAATAATGGCATCCGATATGCTCGACCACCTTCAAAGGCTTGCCGGTCTTGACATTGACCAGCGGAAACTTCATCTGTTTGGCGATGTCGAACCTAAATTTATAGATAAGGTCGCTGGCATGAGCGAGATATTTGGGCTTGGCGAACTCTTTCTTGCACGAATCCCAGAGATACTGCCGAATCTTGGCCTCCAGTTCAGGGTACTCGTGCCAGGTCTCCAACGTCTCGGTGTAGCATCCGAACGAGGTGATGCAGGAGCACACATAATTCTCGTAGCCACTCTCGTGCATCAACGCGAATTGGCGCGCAATGATGGTCATTGCCGTCTCCTGCGGGATGGTGTCGCTGTGATAGGCGATGCCGCCACAAGTGGTATGATAGGGGTTTTCGTAAAAGTCTTTGCCCAACTTATTCCTCGTGATATCCAGAAAAGTCACCTCCGAGCCTGGCCAAAACGCCTGACGAATGCAGCTCCTCACGTAAAAATAATGGTCATCGGGAATGTCTTTCTGGTAGTCGGACCAAATCTTCTGTTTGCCTTCAATAATCATCTAGTATTCAAAGATTTAAAATTCAAGATTTAAAATTTGGCTCTCAGCTATCAGCAATCAGCTTTCAGCTCGTTGACAACACAGCTGATAGCTTATAGCTTTATAGATTCAAATGTTTTTCCCCATCGTTTTGGGTATAGACCTTCATGAAATACTCCTCATCGGTGAGGTGCTCATTCTCTGCCTCCTGATGAGCGTCGTTCAAGACCTGTTCCATCAACTCGGTGGCACCCGTGACGTCGAAGATCTTTTTCAATTGGTCGAGACTCTCCTTGGGAATCTTACGCAATCCGCCAGGACCGTCGCCGTCGAGATTCGAGCCCATGCGGGCATGCAAATCATCTAGGTTTTCGTTGATCCATTTGCCAACGGGACCGAATTCTTTATGTGTCTCATAATCGAAAGTGCGAGGATACACGCAATAGCCGTAGTTCAAGATATTGGAGCACAAATCCTTAACCACGATATATTGCTGGCGGCCTTTCTCCGATTCCATGTAGAGACCACTCCGCATCGAGAGTTTGCGCAAGGCCATGATAACCAAGCCGGGAGCATTGGCACGAGGGCATCTCGTCACGCACGACATGCACTCGCCGCAATACCAAATCGTGTCGCTTCTCAGAAGCTCCTCCAAATCGGCCTCATTCTTGCGCGCGACGATGTTCACGATGTTTTTGGGATTGTATTTGTAGAACTCCGCAGCCGGACAAACCGCAGTGCACACGCCGCAGTTCATGCAGGCCTTCATCCCCTCTTTTATCCTGTAATCCTTATATAGTTCATCAACAAGATGATCTTTAAACCTAGGTTCCATAAAATAGTAAATTGGTTTACTGTAAATATACTTACTAATGGCGGGCAAAAATACAGTTTTTTTGATTCCATTTTTGAAGTTGGTGAAAAATTATCTAAAGGGAAAGAAGTGATTTGAAATCCGTGACACGTGGTTGACACGGCAGGGGGACTTTTGGACAAGAAAAAACCCTAACTCGTTGATTTTCAGAGTTAGGGATTTTTGTTTGGCGTGCCCCGAACAGGAGTCGAACCTGCACACCTCTCGATATACGCACCTGAAACGTACGCGTCTACCAATTCCGCCATCGGGGCTTGGAATCAGTGCCCAGGACAAGAGTCGAACTTGCATGCCGTAATCGGCACCACCCCCTCAAAGTGGCGTGTCTACCAATTTCACCACCTGGGCTTGAAATCGGCTGCAAAGATACAACTTTTTTCAATGCTACAACCGATTGAAGAAATTTTTTATAGTTTTTTTTCTTCGCATTACTTAATTTCTTATTTTTGAAGCGTTTAAAAACCTATCATTATGCTTACAGAAAAAGACCTTCAACAGCTTTCGGAAAGAAACATCAACGAAAATCAAGTAATACAACAAGTTGCACAGCTCAAACGCGGCACACAATATGTTCAACTGATGCGCCCTGCCACCCTTGGCGACGGCATCCTGCGTCTTGACGAAGAACAAGTTAGACAAATGACCGCCAGCTTTGAGGCCGACAAGGAATTCTACCAGTTCACGAAGTTCGTGCCCGCCTCGGGTGCCGCCTCGCGCATGTTCAAAGACCTCTTTGCCTTCATCGAGACCGCCGAAGAGACCAAGTTTACCGACATTTTCTTCGCCCACATACATAGCTTCGCTTTCTTTGATGACCTCAACGCTGCAGTCAAACGCCTCTACAGCAACGACATTGACACCTTATTAAAAGAAGGCCGTAAAGTTGATATTGTAAAAGCCCTTCTTTTGGAAGACGGCCTGAACTACGGCAAACTGCCTAAGGCACTGCTGAAATTCCATCATTATGATGGATTCAACCGTCTGGCATTGGAAGAGCACCTGGTGGAAGCAGCCCGTTATGCCACCGACAATGAAGGTGTGGCCAAATTGCACTTCACCGTTTCTCCCGAACACGAGGAGCCTTTCAAGAAAACTGTCGGTGCACTGAAAGCCGACTACGAAAAGAAATACGGTGTGCGCTACGACATCACCTATTCCTGCCAAAAACCATCCACCGACACTGTGGCTATCGACGCTAATGGAGAACTGTTCCGAGAGGCCAACGGCAAGATCTTGTTCCGTCCGGGAGGTCACGGCGCCCTCATCGAAAACTTGAACGACCTCGGCGAGGAAATCGTCTTCATCAAGAACATCGACAATATTGTGCCCGAGACCAAGGCGCAAACCACCATCGTATATAAGAAGGTGCTGGCGGGTCTCCTCCTCCACTTGCAGCAGCGCACCTTCGAATACCTTGAGATGCTTGACCAGGGTGCCGTCTCCACCGATGAACTGAACGAGGCTATCCGTTTCGCCAAAGAGCAACTGATGATGGACATCCCCGACTTCGTGAACGAATACAACGACATTGAGAAGATCGACTACCTGTACAACAAGCTCAACCGCCCGATGCGCATTTGCGGTATGGTGAAGAACGAAGGCGAACCTGGAGGCGGTCCCTTCTGGGTGAAGAACCTGGACGATGAGGTGTCGCTGCAAATCATCGAGTCCTCACAAATCGACCACAAGAATGAGCAACAGGAAGCTATCTTCCAAGGCTCGACGCACTTCAACCCCGTCGATCTAGTTTGCGGCTGCTGGAACTACAAGGGCGAGGCCTTCTGCCTGACCGACTATGTGGATGCCAACACGGGCTTCATCTCCAACAAGTCGAAGGACGGCCGTGAGTTGAAAGCCTTGGAGCTGCCCGGTCTCTGGAACGGCGCCATGGCCGACTGGATCACCATCTTCGTCGAAGTGCCCATCGAGACCTTCAATCCCGTGAAAACGGTGAATGACCTTTTGAAGCCGATGCACAGTTAATTCTTTGTTGAATTGTTGACTGTTGAACTGTTTAACTGTTTGACCGCCAACAATTCAACAATTAAACAGTTAAACAAATCTCAGATTCAACGTAGTTAATTCAACAATATAAAACCATGACACTCAATAAAGAAGAATTCAAGACGATGGTGATGCTTTATGCCGCCAACATCGATGGCAACATCAAATCGGAAGAGGTGAAAGTAATGCTCGAAAGGAGCGGTTTCGATGCCGTTGAAAAGATGGAAAAGCTCTTCTCCAAGATGAGCGATGCCGAAGTCATCGCCTGCATCCGCGAGAACAAGCCCTTATACGCCGCCACCGAAGGCGACCGCATCGACCTCTTGGCCGACCTCTGTGCCGTCATCGAAGCTGATGAGAAGTGCACTATGATGGAAGAAAATATGGTGAGTGCGATGAGGAGGGTGTTGGGGGCCTGAAAAAAGACCGAAATAGACTAACTATGGCAAGAAAAACCATCCTTCTTTTGACCCTTCTTTTAGCCATGGTCTTATCAGCCTTCGCTGAGAATGTGACTGTGCAAACAGCACAGAAGGCAGCCAACACCTTTTTGAATTCAAAGCGGCTCAATAACGCGGATATCCATCTCGTTGACTTTGCTGAAAAGGAATCCTTTCCTAACATATACATTTTTGGCAACGAGCACTGTTTCGTCATCATTGCTGCCGACAACGCTGTGCATCCCGTTTTGGGCTATTCAACCGAGGGAGGATTTGGAACTGAGACAATGCCCGAAAGCACTTACGAATGGTTGAAGGCATACAATGATGAAATCGCTTTTGTGTCGGATAGCAGGTGGGAAGCTGACGATGAAATCTCATTGGAATGGGATAATCTGTTGAACGGCATCGGTTTAACTCCAAAATCAAGAAGTAGTGTGAATCCGCTCCTTAAAACCAAGTGGAATCAAAATGCGCCTTTCAACGATTTATGTCCGGCTGACTCAACTGGGCCCAATGGTCATTGCTATACGGGTTGTGTTGCCACAGCGATGGCCCAAGTTATGAACTATTGGGAACATCCTGTCAACGGTTCTGGATCTTATACATATACGCCTATCAACCATCCAGAATACGGAAGCCAATATGCCAATTTCGGTGCTACCAATTACGATTGGGACAACATGAAAGACTATTATTCAAGAGGTTACACTGACGAGGAAGCTTTGTCTGTAGCCACTTTGATGTATCATTGTGGCGTGGCGTTAGGATCTGAGTACGGGCCTAATGGTACAGGAGCCAGATTAATAAATGTTCCACAAGTCTTTTCCTATCGCTTCAAATTCTCTTCAAGCATGGTATATAGAACCAAGTCTGCACAGAATAGCGATTCTCTTTGGATTGACATGTTAAAACAAGAGTTGGCTCTTGGCCGTCCGGTCCCCTATAGAGGTACTAGGGATGAAGGAAATGCCGCACATACCTTTGTATGCGACGGATATGATGAAAACGATTTCTTTCATTTCAATTGGGGGTGGTCAGGAAGATATGACGGCTTTTTTATGATCGGATCTTTGAATCCACAAAGAAACGACACGGAGAACTCAAACAATAGAGGTTACAACATTGATAATGCTGCGGTTTTCAACTGCTATCCCGGTAATCCAAATATCGCACCTCCTTCCAATATTAATTCTACTGTAAACGGCAGAAATGTAACCATTACATGGAATAGCGTCAGTAGCGCTGCCCATTATCGGGTCTATCGAGACGACACAATGATTGCCAACAATTTGCAAACCACAAGCTACACTGACAGTAATGTCACTTACGGGACCCATTTCTATTATGTGAAAAGCGTGAAATCGGACGGCACTATGTCATTGAAATCCAACACTGCGGTCGCTGATATTCATTTCCCAGGCCCAATACCCACCAATCTTCAGGCCACTGTAAGTGGAAACAATGTCAACTTGTCGTGGCAAGCCCCAGCCTCTGAAGAATTGATAATGCAATATGGTACTGGAAGTGTGACAAACAACTTTGGATATGATGGTGGAACCTATTGGGCACATCGCTATCCCGTTTCAACATTAAGTGAATATGCAGGAATGGCTATTGAGAAAGTAGCTTTCTACTCCCACAATGCAGGTAGTTATACCGTATCCATCTATAAAGGAGATATCGCGTATCCTACTGAGTTATTGTATCAGCAAAGCTATAATGCCACAGCAGAAAGCTGGCAAGATATTGTTTTTTCCACGCCCATAGTCATCGACTACACTAAAGACTTATGGATAGTATTCTATTCCGAGACAAGCAATCCCGCTTCTTATTGTCCCTATTCAAGCACTGGAGTTGAGGACGCCTCTTTATATTCTCAAACGGGTCAACGATGGGAAATCATGACAGATCGGTCATGGCTAATCAAGACATACATCACCAACGATACCTACACCTACAAACTCTATCGCGACAATAATGTAGTAGCCAATAACATAAACAACAGCTCCTATACGGACAGCAACGTTCCTATTGGCTTCTTCAATTACCACGTTACTACCAACTACTATTCCTTTGAATCTGATCCTTCGAACATAATCCGCGTACGAGTCGGGAATCCCCCATGCACGGTATCTGCAACCGCCAACCCATCCTATGGTGGCACCGTTGCCGGTGATGGAACATACAACTACGGCAGCATTTGCACCTTGTCAGCGACCCCTTCGACTGGTTATGACTTTATTAATTGGACCAAAAACGGAAGTCTGGTTTCGACTAGTCCCAACTATTCCTTTACAGTAGCGGAAGAAGCTTCCTACTATGTGGGGAATTTCCAGTTACAAAGTTTTAACATCAACCCATCGGCAAACCCAAGCAACGGCGGAACAATTACTGGCGGAGGAACATACAACTATGGTCAGACTTGCACATTGACAGCAACACCTGCTACGGGCTACGATTTCATCAAATGGACAAAAAACGGGACACAGGTATCAACTAGTACCAGCTATTCCTTCACAGTGACGGAAGCAGCAGATTATGTGGCACATTTTCAACTGCAAAGCTTCATTATCAACACCTCAATCAACCCAAGCAACAGCGGTTCGGTTAGCGGCGAAGGAACATACAATTACGGCAGCACTTGCACCTTGACGGCAACACCAACCACGGGTTATGATTTCGTCAAATGGACCAAAGATGAAGCCCAAGTATCAACCAACACTAGCTATTCCTTTATTGTGACAGAAGCTGCGACCTATGTAGCTCATTTCCAATTACAAAGCTTTACCATCTCTGCTTATTCCAACCCAGACAGTGGTGGAACAATTAGTGGAGACGGAACATATTATTACGGGCAGACCTGCACGTTGACAGCAGTACCAGCCACAGGCTACGATTTTATCAAATGGACTAAAAATGGAACGCAGGTTTCGACCAATACCAGCTATTCTTTTACTGTAACGGAAGCGGCAAGCTTTGAAGCACATTTCCAACTGCAAAGTTTTACCATCAACGCCTCGACAAATCCAAGTAATGGTGGCTCAGTGAACGGTAGTGGAACATACAACTATGGACAAACTTGTGTCCTAACGGCGACTCCAGCCATAGGCTACGACTTCATTAGCTGGACCAAAAATGGCACACAAGTATCGACCAACAGCAGTTATTCCTTTACCGTGACGGAAGCAGCGAACTTCGTAGCACATTTCCAATTACAAAGCTTCGCCATCAATACATCTTCCGACCCATACAATGGAGGCACAATCAATGGAGGTGGGACATACTATTATGGTCAGACATGCACTTTGACAGCTACGCCCTCAACAGGCTTTGATTTCGTCAATTGGACGAAAAACGGATCCCTGATTTCGACTAATAGCATTTATTCCTTCACCGTGACGGAAGAAGCAAATTTCGTGGCACATTTCCAGCTACAGAGTTTCACCATCAACGCCTCATCCAATCCTAATAACAGCGGAACAATCTCTGGAAGCGGTACATACAATTATGGACAAACTTGTACTTTGACTGCAACGCCAAATCCCGGGTATACTTTCCTACGCTGGACGAAGGACGGAACACAAGTATCAACTAACGCCAGTTATTCTTTCAACGTGATGGAATCGGCTAGTTTTGTGGCACATTTCCAGTTGAACAACTATGTCATCAGCATCTCCTCCAACCCCTCCAATGGCGGCACGGTCTCAGGCGGTGGTGCCTACCATTATGGGGACAACTGTACGGTAACAGCAACAACTAACTACGGTTTCAATTTCATCAATTGGACGGAAAATGGAAACCCTGTTTCCAACCAGCCATCCTATACCTTTACCATCACTTCAGATAGAAATCTAGTGGCCAATTTCACCACTCAGAACTACATCATCACTGTGATGGCCAATCCCACTGAAGGTGGAACCGTTTCGGGATCAGGAGGTTACAATTATGGAGACAATTGTACCCTTTCAGCTACAGCCAATGCAGGGTATGTCTTCCATAGGTGGACTAAGGACGGGTCACAGGTTTCCACCAACCCCTCCTACTCCTTCACCGTCACCGAATCGGCCACCTTTGTTGCACACTTCACCATGGTTGACTACACCATAAATGTTGCCGCCAGTCCCACAGAAGGCGGAAATGTAAATGGCGGTGGAACTTTCAACTATGGTCAGATATGCACGGTTCAAGCTTCAGCCAATATAGGCTTTGCCTTCGTGAATTGGATGGAAAATGGTGCGCAAGTGTCAGATCAGCCTACCTATAGTTTCACTGTTACCGGTAACCGCAACCTCGTCGCCCATTTCATTCCAATGTCTTACGAAATAACTGCCGAGGCTGACCCTGAAATTGGTGGTATCATCATTGGAGCGGGTACATATCCTTCTAGCGGAACAGCAACACTTAGTGCAGTTCCCAATGACAGCTACCTCTTCCAAAATTGGACCGAAGGTAATACGATTGTTTCTGAATCAGCTACTTATACATTTACCGTTGACCACTCACGCCATCTCATTGCCCACTTCTTACATGTTGATGGCATTGACGAAAAAAGTGAAGTGGTTAAGCTTTTCCCCAATCCAACAAGCGACAACCTCTGCATCATAGGCAATGATATCAAGCATATCATTATTTACAACTCGCTTGGACAATTGGTGGAAAACCGTGAAGTGGGACAACAAGACATATTCATGTTGAATGTGAGTAACTATAATGCTGGAGCCTACATCATCCGAATTGAATCAAGTCAAGGCTTTGTTTCAAAAGTATTTGTAAAGAAAAACTAAGAACCACTAAAACGCAACTCACTTCCCCTCCCTAAACCTCACTATCGCCTCGATAATCTCATCGTTATCATCGGAAATGGTGAGTAGCATATTCTTAAACAAGCCTCTGTCGCTCAGGTCTTTCAGCAGCGAATAGGCGGGCATGCAATTCGTGTAGTAGTCCTTGCCCATGAAGATCATCGGGCTGGCATAGCCTTCGCTCTCATAATGGTTTTGGCCTGCGTCTTGGAAGATTTCCTGCATGGTACCTGCACTGCCAGGCGTATAGATGATGCCTCCCTTGGCGATGGTAACGATGCCGTCCTCACGAACGCTGTTGTCGAAGTATTTGGCGATGTCGGTGGCAAAAGGTGCCGTCGGCTCGTGACCATAATAATAGGTCGGGATGGCAAGGCTACGATAGTCCGTTTGCAGAGGGAAACGTTCCATCACTTCGAAAGAACGGCAAAGCCAGCCTTCATCCTTGTAGGTCGGCGAAGGCATTAGCATGTCAACTGCTTCGTTGGTCTCGGCCTCGCTCCTACCCGCCATCCAAGCGCCGAGATGTGTGGCTTCCATGGCACCTGGACCACCACCCGTGACCATCAAGCGACCCATTTCGGTCAGTTTCTTGCTCAAAAACACGATTTGGCGGTATTGTGGGTCGTCACGCCTTTTGGCATGACCTCCCATTATGCCGATGACATCTTTTTCGTCGTAAAGGTCGAGCATTTTGTACAGTTCACGCGTGATGAAATGGTCGTGTAGAGCTCGGGCTAAGGTCTCGCGCACCGCGTGTCCCCGTTTGCCTTGGTCAATATAATGCTTATAGACTTGTGTATCATGACAGGTCGCAAAAGTCGACTCATCATGATAGTCGTAGCCTTCATATAGCATCTTGCTATTATACAGCTTCTTGGGATAAGTATTGAAAGGCATGCCCATCTTGCGAATATAAATGCTGAGGTCATCATTGGCGACCATTTCTAGCACCCGATTAACGATGCCTGCAGCATCAAGGCCATACTTATGCATCAAGGCTGAAGCCTGTCCCGACTCACCGAAACGGTCGCTCATGCCAATACGAACAACACGGATAGGATGGTTTTCGGCCAAAAACTCTGTTACGGCACCACCCAAACCGCCTGCAACCTGATGCTCTTCAATGGTGAAGATCATACGGGTCTCATCAGCAGCTTTGTTGAGCATCTCGCCATCCAACGGCTTGATGGTGTGCATATTGATGACGCGAGCTGAGATACCAACTTGTTGAAGCATGTGAGCGGCTTCCAAGGCTTCCCACACCTCATGTCCCGTGGCAACAAGCGTGACATCACTACCATCCTGCATCAGCTGAGCTTTTCCGATTTCAAATTCCTGATCTTCAGCAGTAAAGTCAGGCACTGCCTCGCGCCCAAAACGCACATAGACCGGTCCTTTACATTCAAGGATGGCTTTCTCGGTGGCGATTTTGGCTTGGGTGGCATCGCAAGGCGAGATGACGGTCATGTTGGGCAACACACGCATAGCCGCGATGTCCTCCAAAGCCTGATGCGTGGCGCCATCGGGACCTACGGAAACACCAGCATGGGCGCCACCTATGACAACATGCACATTGTTGTAACACACCGAGATACGAATCTGGTCGTTGGCACGGTGCGCCGCAAACACACCGTAGGTGCTAAAGACGGGAATCTTACCACCTAGAGCCAATCCAGCAGCCGTAGCCACGGCATCTTGCTCAGCGATACCCATGGAGAGAAACCTCTCGGGAAAGGCCTCTGCAAAAAGGTTCATCCCGACAGAATTGGTAATGTCGGCTCCCAATCCGACCACCCTTTTATCTTGTTGCGCAGCAGCAAGGACACCCTCGCCGAAACCGGTCTTTGTGGCCTTGTTGCCTTTGTTTTTGTAATACATGACGTTTCGTTTTGTAGAGACGCAATGATTGCGTCTCAAATTAATTCCGTTTTTCAGGAGACGCAATCATTGCGTCTCTACGACAATTCGTTTATAAAACCAGGTAATTGTTCCTTGCTCGGCACCTTGCCGTGCCATTGGTTGTTGTCCTCGATGCTCTTCACGCCCTTGCCCATGATGGTATCAGCGATGATGACAGTCGGCCTGCCTTTCTCTTGGTCAGCCAAGTCCAACGCCATCTTGATTTGGCTCATGTCGTGCCCGTCAATCTCAATGGTATGCCATCCGAAAGCTGCCCATTTGTCGCGCAAAGGGTCGATGGCCATCACCTTCTCCGTGCCGCCATCGATTTGCAAACGGTTGCGATCGATGATGGCGCAGAGGTTGTCCACTTGATGATGCGCCGCAGCCATGGCCGACTCCCAAACGCTTCCCTCTTGCTGCTCTCCGTCGCCCATAATGCAGAACACACGGTTCACGGCCCCTGAGCCCTGAGCCCGTCGAAGGGCCGAAGGGCCGTCCATCTTAGCCGCCAGAGCCATACCCAATGCCACACCCAGACCTTGTCCCAACGAGCCAGAGCAGGTCTCCAAGCCAGGCAAGCGGAACTCGTAGCTCGGATGCCCTTGCAGACGACTACCTAACTTGCGCAATGTAAGCATCTCTTCTTCAGGAAAATAGCCCGCAGCCGCCAAGGTCGCGTAAAACACAGGAGCCGTATGCCCGATGGAAAGCACCACCTTATCGCGATCTTCCCATTCGGGATGTTGCGGGTCGTGACGCAAATGGTTGAAATACAATACAGTGAAAATATCGACCAAATCGAGAGAGCCGCCCGTATGTCCAGAGCCAGCTTCAGCCAAAGCGGTCAAGATAAGCTGACGAATATGTTTCGCTTTCTCTTCCAATGAAGTCATACCAATAAACCAATTAAGTCCTTGACAATGAATACTAAACAAACGAATGCGTAAATCAGTTTCAGCAGCGTGCCCACCAAAAAACCGACAAAGGAACCAAAAGCCGCTTTCCAAGCTTGTTTATTAGGTGTTTTCGCGATCCTTTCACCGAAATATGCGCCAAAAAACGGGCCCGCCAAGATGACGGGAAAGGCTGCATTGAAGAATAAGGTGAGCGTCAAACCCACCAAAAGTCCAATGGTGCTCCCCCACATGCCTGCCTTGGAACCACCAAATTTCTTGGTACCCCAAACGGGCACGATATAATCCAGAGTAAAAATCACCGCTGCGATGACGCCCATGACGACAAGGAAAGTGACCGAGTGCTCGACCCCTTCGACAAACGAAACGGCCAACACACTCAAATAACTGAAAGGCGGTCCGGCAATGCCCGGTACAATAGCACCCACGATGCCGACAATGGCCAGACAGATGGCCGCCGCAATGAGAACGACATTCATTTGATCATGTTTTAGAAGGCGAAAATACGAAAAAAACATGAATAAGCCACTACTCTAGGCAAAATGTGCATTTTCACTCAATTATTTTGATTTTTGTGAAATCAGCCTTACATTTGCGGCATAAAACTCCAATTGCATGAAAAAGCTTCTACTTCTAATATCGCTAATCATCACAGCATCAAACATTTTCGCCTACGACATCATCCATCCTATCGGGGGTCGCGCTGCTGCCATGGGAGGCTCGTCGGTGGCCTCACAAGGTCTTTGGGCCATGCAAAACAACCCTGCCGGTATGGCCAACCTGGACAAAATCAGCCTAGGCCTTTACTACGAAAACCGCTGGATGCTGTCTGAGACGGCTTACAAATGCGGAGCCTTCGCCCTGCCCACCAAGTTTGGTACATTGGGACTGAGTTTCAACCAATTCGGTTCATCAAAATACAATGAGAACAAGTTTGGCCTTGCCTATGCCAAAGACTTCGGACGCTACCTTCAAATCGGCCTACAACTCGACTATCTCCTGCTCAAAATCGGCAACGACTACGGCAAATTTAACGCGGTCACCTTTGAATTGGGCATACAGTCGCATGTCACCAATAAACTGACCTTAGGTACCTACATCTTCAATCCCGTCAATTTCAGCTTCGAGCAGATCTTGAACCACGAGAAACTGCCCATCGTGATGCGATTTGGCCTAGCCTACCAGTTCACCAAGGACTTCATCGGCCAATGCGAAATCGAGAAAAACACCGAACGCAATGGCATCAGCTTGCGCGGTGGACTAGAGTATGAAACTGTTAAGAATCTATATATCCGCACAGGTGTGCAGACCAACCCTGGCATCCTGAGTTTCGGACTGGGCTATGCCATTCGTTTCGCACAAATCAATGTGGCGGCACAATTGCACAACGAATTAGGGGCATCGATTCAAATCGGTATGATATTCAGCATTGGAAAATGACATGAAACAACTGGTTTTCATCATATTATCTCTAACATTCACCTTGTTTGCTAAGGCGCAGATTACCATCGACACGCTCAGCACCGAGGCTTTGAACCAGCTACTCATCGAACAAGTGGAACGGTTGGCCGAAGACAGCGACGATGATATTGATTATGAAGACCTTTTGGAAAACTACATCTTCTTCAGCGAGAATCCAGTCAACCTCAATAGCGAGGAGACCATCCGTTTGGTCGAGTTACGCCTGCTCAGCGTGTTCCAATTTGAGGAATTGCAGCAATACCGACGCTATTATGGTGACTTTCTCTTTTTGGAAGAGTTGGAGATGGTGGAGGGCTTCGATGAGCGGACTTTGGCTATCATCAAGCCTATAATCTACATCGGGCAGGAACATAACAAGGACAAAATCACACTCAACAAGATGGCGCGTTATGGCAAGCATCAACTGGTGGGCCGTTATGAGCAAATCCTTGAACGACAACAAGGTTACATGCCCATCGATGACTCCGCACTTTTGGTCAAGCCCAACTCACGCTATCTCGGCAGTCCACAGAAGCTCCAATTCAAATACACCTATAACTATAGGAACAAAATCCGCGCAGGCTTTGTTTTGGAGAAAGACGCTGGCGAGATGTTCTACACCGACAAGGTCAGCGACACCCTCCAGAAACTCTTGGGAAACCAATACCATCGCGGTTTCGACTTCACTGGCTTCCACCTCTACGCCAAGGACTTGGGCATCGTGAAAGCCGCTGTTTTGGGCGACTACCAACTGGCCTTTGGCCAAGGCTTGACCCTGTGGTCGGGCATGAGCTTTGGCAAGGCGGGCGCAGGCAGCAGTGTGATGAAACAAGGACGCGGCATTACACCCAAAGGATCGGCCAGCGAGTATGCCTTCATGCGAGGCACTGCCGTCACTCTTGGTGCCGGGCCTTTCAGTGGCACCGTTTTCTACTCCAACCGTTTGGTCGATGCCAATGTCAGCATGGCTGACACTTTGGAAAGCGAAGCCGAGTTTGTCAGCAGCTTGCAAGAGACAGGATATCACCGCACTATTGGCGAGCTGCAAGACCGTCATGCCATACGGCAACAAGTCGTCGGCGGACATCTGGCCTTTGCCATTGCTCATTTCGAGGTCGGTTACACCGCCCACCATACATGGCTCAGCGTGCCACTCGAACTCAAGCCCAGCCATTACAACCAGTTTTATTTCCAAGGGCAAAAGCTCACCAACCAAGGTATTGACTTCAAGTATGTTAAAGGGAAATATGCGGTTTTTGGAGAAATGGCGATGAGTTATAATCATGGAGCTAAGGTCCCTGAGCCCGTCGAAGGGCCGACCTCAATACAATCGGGCGTTTCGACTAGCTCAACAACCCTTGGCTTTGCTGGTTTGGTCGGCCTAACCGTAAAACCTGCCGGTTATTTAAACTTCACTATCCTCTATCGCGACTATGGCAAGGCCTACCAAAACCTCATGAGCAACGCCTTCGGTGAAGGCAGCCGCAACCAAGGGCAGCGAGGTATCTATCTTGGCGTGGAAGCCGCTCCCGCACCTTATTGGAACATCCTTGCCTATGTCGACCAGTTCCAATACACCTGGCTGACCTCACAAGTCAACGCACCCAGTCGTGGACATGACTACTATTTGCGCATCAGCCACAGCTTCAACCGTCGCACGCAAGCCTACCTGCAGTTCCGCTCAAAGACCAAGATGAAGAATTCCACCGATGCATTTGTCTTCAGTCACTACCCCATTTTCTACACCAAGAATGCCGTGCGTTTCAACATCAACTATCAGATTGGTTGGGATTTGCATTGCAGCAACAAGGCCGAATATGCACACTACCGCAATGATGATGGCAGCAACGAACACGGTTATTTCCTCTGCCAAGACATCGCATACAAGCCCGAAGGCAAGCCCTATAGTCTTGCTTTCCGTTACGCCATCTTCGACGCCCAGGACTACAACACGCGTATCTACGCCTACGAGAATGATGTGCTCTATTCCTTCAGCGTTCCCGCCCTTTACGGCAAAGGCATGAGGGTGTATCTTTTAGGAAAGGTTAAGCTATTCAACGCCTTGACGCTATATGCCCGCATCGGGCGCACCATCTACAGCGACCGTGAGGAAATCGGCAGCGGATTGACCTTGATTCAAGGGAATCACAAGACGGATTTGAAGGTGGAGGCGATTTGGAAACTGTAAATGTGTAGGATTACGCGTCTCAATTTCATTTGGTGTTTCTCTGCTCGCATCCGCCGTTTAGTGGGAATACTTTATCTATTTTTTCAGTCTCGGCTTCGGCTAAGACATGGTTACCATGACCATCACGAATGGATGTGATAATCCAGAGTTCAGACATTTAATAATTCCACTCTTTTATAGCACCTGATTTGTCGAAACACTCTAATTAAAGTAAATAATTATGACAAAAGCGTAAATAAATACGACCATACCTAATAGTAAGAACAAACTATGATAGGTATTTTTGCATACTCAATTAAAACATCACAACCCCCCCCCCTATGGCCAAACCACATAGAATACATATTGGACATCTTATTAAAGATGTTTTTGATAAAAAGGGAATGAGCGTGGCCGAATTTGCACGTCGTATCAATTGTGCAAGACCCAACGTTTATTCCATTTTTGAGCGTTACGACATTGGTGTAGAACAACTTATTAACATTTCCGAAGCTTTGGATCACAATTTTTTTGATGATATCCAATTGAAAAGCGGCTTAACTTCATCATTACAAACGCGGCAAATGAACGTTCGTTTCAACCTCGAGTCGTTTTCTGTGGAAAAAGCGGAAAGAATTGGAATTTTGCTGAAAGAATTGAAAGAATTGGTTGAAGAATAGTTTTTCACATTTGTAAAACATTCCGACAAAATAGTAAATTCTTTTGACATCTACACCATCAAGTAAAACAAAGTATAGTATAATTTTGCTGATTGAAATAATTTCAAGTCATCAACTTTCCCCGATGAGCCAAAATGGGTATAACTTTGGCAGAACGAAAAAAAATGGAAAACAACAAAAAGGAGACCCAAAATAGAAAGAACTCTTTAAGAATGCGACAAATAATTAGGACTTTGAGCATGATTAATATTTCACGTTTCCCTTCTCGTGTTTAATTTTTCATATGAACTAAATCAGAACCTATGTTTAATATTAAATTTACAACAAAATGAAAAAAATTCTTATCCTTTTTGCTTTCGTCGTCATTTCGATAGGAGCATACGCGCAGAACAACATGAGAGATGTGGTGTACTTGAAAAATGGAGGCATCACAAAAGGTATTATCATCGAGCAAGTGCCCAATCAATCCCTGAAAATCCAGACAGCAGACGGCAGCGTATTCGTTTACAAATTCTCTGAGATTGAAAAAATCAGCAAGGAAGGTATTCAACCTAATGCAAGCATTGGCACAACAGTTACTCCAAACTACAGCGTTCAAAGTGATCCCATTGAACGCAAAGGAGGTAGCATCTGTTATGTCAATGGCCGCTCATTGACCGACAATGAAGTCCAAGCATTAGTGGGACAAGATCGTTTTGAAACTTATATCGGAGGCCGAGCCCAAAGGGCAATGGGTAGATCCCTTACCACATGGGGATGGATTGATTTTGGTGTAGGCACTGGCCTGTGGATTACAGGCTTAGCCTTAGATTCTTATGCCTTGTACTATTCAGGTCTTTTATGTCTCACCACGGCTGACATTCTTCTGCCTGTGGGTTATGTTTTCAGAGGCATTGGCTCCAGCCGTATTAATTGGGTGTGCAACGACTTCAACGAACACAAGAACCATACTTCCTTGTACGTTTCGCCCTCTCTTATGCGCTTAAGCGCCGCGTCTGGAACAAACAGTCAAATCGCTGTTGGCGCAACGGTGTCACTGATGTTTTAATCTTCAAATCGTTTTACCGAAATTCCGAACTCTTTTTTGAACCTTTGTCACTAAATAGAGTATCGGTATTCTTCCCACGTAAAACCAGCCTAACCCCGATGAGCCAAAATGGGTAATAACCTTGGTAAAAATGCAATGGAAAACGATAAAAACAACGAGACCCAAAGCAGAAGACAATTTTTCAAAGAAGCGGCAAAAAAGACTTTGCCCATTTTAGAAATAGCCGTAATGGCCATGGCCGTTCCAAGCACATTACAATCGTGTAAAAAAATCTCCTTAGGGTGTGATGATGTTTGTACTAATGCTTGTAAAACCACTTGCAGGACTACTTGTGTAGGTAATTGTTCAAATTCTTGTTCTGGCTCATGTAAGTCCGCTTGTACAGTAACTTGTTCTACTGCATGCACTACTACCTGCAAAAATTCCTGCAAAACTTCCTGCAAAACAACTTGTAATACAACTTGTAAAACAACTTGTAGAAATAGTTGTAGGACTGCAACAAGGTTTTATTAAATAAGATCCACAATTTTCTGACATCATGAAAAAACATATTCATCGTTATTATTTGAGTATCAGCTAAGTTAATTATAATGAAAAACGAACTTAAAAACAGAAGAGAATTCTTCAAAGAAGCGGCAAAAAAGACTTTACCCATTTTAGGAATGGCCGTAATAGCCATGGCTGTTCCAAGCACATTACAATCGTGTAAAAAGATTTCCTTAGGTTGTGATGATGTTTGTACTAATGCATGTAAAACCACTTGCAAAACCACTTGTGTAGGAGGTGCTAAATGCAGTTGCGGTTCAGGTTGTACTACTTCCTGTTATAATAGAGGTTGTAGTAGTACATGCTACAGTAAATGTAATGCAAATACAAGGTTTTAATGACAATTATAAAAGCCCAACAAGAATCCTGGCAGTCCGGCATGGCGAAGAACATCACCTTCATCGTCACGAAGGACTGCCAATTGGCTTGCAAATACTGCTACCTCGTCGGAAAGAACGTGAAGGAACGCATGCCTTGGGATGTGGCCAAGACTTTTATCGACTATGTGCTTGACCATGAGACCGACCCAGAATTTGCTGAAGAATCTGTAGTGTGGGACTTCATCGGCGGCGAGCCATTCTTAGAGATAGAGCTTATCGACAAGATTTGCGACTACATCAAAACCGAACTATTCCGCCGTAACCACCATTGGTTCAACAGTTACCGTTTCTCCTTCTCCACCAACGGCATCAACTATCACGAGAAGGCCGTGCAAGACTTCATCCAAAAGAACCTTGACCACCTTTCCATCGGCATCACCATCGACGGAACGGAGAAGAAGCACGACTTGAACCGAGTGTATAAGATTACTGAAAAAGGCTCGTACCAAGATGTAGTGAAGAACATTCCTCTTTGGTTGGAGCAGTTTCCGGGCAGCGGCACCAAGGTCACTATCTCCTCAGTGGACATACCCTATATCACTGAAAGCGTGCTACATCTCTACAGCCTCGGCATCCACGAGGTGAACATCAACGTGGTGTTTGAGGATGTGTGGCAAGAAGGTGATGACTTGAAGTTTGAGGAACAACTTATGCAACTGGCCGATGCCATCATCGATGGTGGCTACTACCAAGACTACGCCTGCTCGTTCTTCTCGGAACACATCGGCAAGCCCATGAACCTCGAGCGAGACAACCATAACTGGTGCGGCGCTGGCAAGATGCTCAGTGTGGACGCGGCAGGAAACCTTTATCCCTGTACCCGCTTCGCACAATACTCGCTCCGCGACAAGGATGCTTGGATTATCGGCAACATCCACGACGGTATCGATAAGAACAAGCTCCGTCCCTTCCTAACTTTGGACCTTACAACTCAAAGTCCGCAGAAATGCATAGAATGTGAGGTAGCGAGCGGCTGTGCCTGGTGCCAAGGCGAGAACTACGATGCTGCGAAGACTCATACCGTGTTCCAACGCGCCACGGCCATCTGCCTCATGCACAAGGCAAGGGTGAGAGCCAATAACTACTACTGGAACAAGCTCTACCGCAAGCTCGAACTGGAAGACCTGCGAGAACAGTATGAAGCCAAAAAACGCGAAGTGAAACCCAAAATCTGCTAAGCCATGCTGCAATACCTTGTTATATTATTGGATGACACCAGTGTGGCCTACTGCCATGCCGACAACCCGCTGAAAGAGCACAACCTCACGCCGCTCGAAACCTTGAAAAAAGGTATCCTCTTTGGGATGAAGCAAAACCTAATGATTCAGTATGTTTTCCCCAACTATGAACTTCCGACAGCATATGCCGAAGTCATCGAGAGCATCGACAATGTGAAGATTTATCCCATTGGTTGCAAGCCCGTTACTAGCATTGAGGATGGCAATGATATCGATGTGGAAGTGGCAAATGATGTTCCCGAAAAAGTGGAAGCCAAAAATTTGGTGCTGCGCCTTACTTTCAGCGAAATGCTGAAACAGAAGAACGAAATTGCCAAGCTTTTTGTCTTGGGAGCAAGAGTCAACCTTTGCATTATTGATGTGGAACAATTCGCGGAAGAGCAAATTGAAACCTACAAGCAAGTCTTGAACGAGTGGAACACCACTTTGCTTAACCTATACAAACAAGGCAAATCGCCACAATTCAACCTCTTGACCGACAGGATCATGTTGGAGAAGATGCACAACTGCGAGGCAGGTGTTAACAACATCACACTTGCGCCGAACGGGAAGTTCTATCTCTGCCCTGCATTCTACTATGACGAGCAAATGAAGGTCTTCAATCAACTGAACCACCACAATCCCTCCTCGGACAATTCTGTTGGCGACTTGGAGAAAGGTTTGGATATCCCCAATCCGCAACTGCTCCACCTCGACCACGCGCCCTTGTGCCGCAATTGCGATGCCTACCAGTGTCGCCGCTGCATATGGCTTAACCGCCGCCTGACTTGGGACCTTAACACGCCCTCGCGCCAGCAATGTGTGATGGCTCACATTGAGCGAAATGCTTCACGAGCCTTGCTGAACGACATCCGCAAGGTCAGCAAGTTCATGCCAGAGATTGACATCAAGGAAATCAACTACTTGGACCCATTTGAGGTCAGGAAGGAATTTTAGGACACGCTTCGCGTCACTGCGAGGCACGAAGCAGTCCAGAACATCACCTTGATGGGAACTGGCAGCCTGGATTGCTTCGTTGTTCCTCCTCGCAATGACGCGAAGCGACGACAAGGCAGCAACAATTAAACGATAAACAATTCAACAATTAACAATGAAAAAGAAAGTAGGTCAGGTCACCCCTGAAGAAAAAAACGAAATCCAGCAACTGTTCGAACGTCGCAACGGTCTAAATGAACTGGCAAAAATCCTTAGCGCCGATAATACGGAACTCTACGAAAAACTCGTCAAAGACATGGGCGAAACCAGCACCAAATTCCAAGGATGGTGGGATCGCATGTCGAAGAAATACCAATGGGAATCGGCAGAAAACGGCAACTGGGAAATCAACTTTGAAACCAACGAAATCTATCTTGTAGCATGACACTGTTATTCATAGGCACAACAGAACTTCTGCTCATCGCGGGCGTGGCCTTGCTCATCTTTGGCGGGAAAAAGATACCCGAGTTGATGAAAGGCTTAGGAAAGGGAGTGAAAAGCTACAAAGAAGGCTTGAATGAACCTTTAGATGTGGAAGAACCTGAAAAGAAGGCGGATGAAGAAGAAACCCAGCCCGAAACAGGTGAAGGAAAAGGAAAATAACCCTTCTTCCGACCCCAATATGCTGACTTTCGGCGGACACCTTGAGGTGCTCCGAAAAATGCTGTTTCGCATCATTGCAGTTGTTATGGTGTTAGCGGTAGCTATTTTCTGTTTCAAAGAAAAAACATTTGAGTTACTATTGGCACCCAGTCAATGGGATTTCATCACATACCGCTATATAGAAAAATTTCTACATTTGCTTGGATCTGAATTTACTTTCAACCAGTTCCACATCAATCTGATTGCCACTGAGTTGTCGAGTCAATTTATGACGCATATCACAACGGCAGTGTACCTCGGATTGTTAGGTGCTTCTCCCTACATCTTGGTCGAATTGTTCCGTTTCATCACACCCGCCTTGTACGAGAATGAGAAGAAATACTCCGTAAGTGTTGCAGCCACAATGTACCTGCTTTTCATCGTTGGTGTGCTGATGTCATACTTTGTCCTGTTTCCTATATCGTTCAGATTCCTTGGTACTTATAGTGTTTCAGGCATGGTGGAGAGTAACATCACACTGAAATCCTATATCAGCACATTCACCACCTTGACTTTGGTTATGGGGTTGGTGTTCCAACTGCCCGTCATTGCCTTTTTCCTTGGCAAATTGGATATGATAAGATCCGAATCACTAAAGCATTATCGAAAGCACGCCTTCCTTGTAATTATGGTCGTAGCAGCTATCATTACTCCACCCGACCTGATGACACTGATTTTGGTCACCATCCCACTTTATTTGCTCTATGAAGTGAGTATTTTAGTATTGAAACGGATGGAGAAAAGGAAGCGATAATTATTCCACCACCACCCTATCCACCTGCTGCTTTCCAGTAGTTAGAGTTACCAATGTGTAAACACCTTGGTTCAAACCTCGTGTGGAAATGACAAAAGCTTGTGTATTTGAAGTATTGGAATACACCAAGCGGCCCGTCATGTCGTATAATCTGACAGAAGCATCACCAGCTTCCGCAAAGCGGATGTTGATTCTGTCCTTGGCTGGATTGGGGTATATGGCTACACTTGAAATCGGCCCTTCGACGGGCTCAGGAGCCTCTGGTTCCTCGATACCCCAAGTTCCACAAGCGGCATTGATTTCACCATCCAAATAACTGAAACGGTCGTCCAACCAGTCGCTCAGGTAGGTCAACTGGCTCTCATCTACAGTAAACTCAGGCCATGCCTCATGCTCCCGCTCGTAAACACCGCTTTCAACCAATTCATCGTATTGGTTCTGAACCAATTCCATGATATGCTCGCGGTTCAAAAGGGTATCACGCAGTTCATTGTAACGGGTTTGCGCAGAGGCCACGAAACCATAATCATTACAGTCCTGTGTTAGGCGGTCGAAGAAGCCATTGCTCTTTAAACCAGCCGCGTTGTAAGTTTTGTTGCCGTCTGTATCCAAGCCCCAGATGGCATCCAAGTCCCAAGGCAGATACATATAGGTGCTTGACTTCTTGTAACGCGCCACAAACAAGTTGCGTCCCATGTTGTCCATAGCCATTAAACTATTGATAAACAAGTAGTAATCGATGGCATTATCCTTGTCAAACTGTGCGGCATACTGTGAATAGAACACATTGTCAGAGGCGTTCATCACGAAGTTGGTGAAACTGTAAAGATGGTTCCAGTTGATGGCGGTGTCACTCTCGTTGGGATAGACCCACTCATAGTTGTCCCAAGTGTCAAGCGTGTTGTCATACATTGGCAAGCTGTCAAAGGTCGGCGCGCCAGGGCCATTGCCCTTGTAGAGCACGCCACGGATGTCACCGTTGTATTTGCGCAGGCCGAGTTGCTTCCGGTCCATGCGCTCAGTCAAGGTGTAAACGCCCAAGTATTCATCATTGATGAACAAGTCGGCATAGACCATACGGATGCCTGGCAAGGCAGCGGGTTCGCTTTCGGCATAAGGCAACTTGTACATCTCCATCCACAGTTCATTGGCCACCTTGTCGCGCAAGCGGAGCGGTTGAGCCCACATCGCCTCAAGGTTCCAGTCATCATCGCTGCGAAGCCCAAGGAAGGTGGTATCAGCCATCTCGGCGCCCGTCTCATCGGCCCAGAGCTCCACACGATACGATTTCTTGTCATACTGCTGCGAGGAGGTGCCCCTAATCTTGAATCCAGCGTGCATCGTGATGACATTGCCATCGGCATCAGCCACATTGATGAGGCCATGCACAGCAGGCGAGTTGACAATCGGGCCATCGGTGATGATGGTGACGAGCGGCATTTCGCTTCGATAATAGGTATAGGTTTCACCCTTCACCTCTATCGTTTCCTTATACGGCTTCATGCCCTCAAGCAGTCGTCCCGTGGCTACTATGATTTTCTTCTCATGGTCGATGCCAAACGACTTCCCTACTTCCTGAGCTTTTATACTGCATGTCACTAATACTAGACTTATTATCAAAAAGAACTTCTTCATATTCAAAGATTCAAAATACAAGATTCAAAGATTCAAGATTCAAAGATTCAAAGATTCAAAGATTCAAAATTCAAGATTCAAAGATTCAAGATTCAAAGATTCAAGATTCAAAGATTCAAAGATTCAAAGATTCAAAATTCAAGATTCAAAGATTCAAAATTCAAGATTCAAAGATTTAAAATTCAAAGATTCAAAGATTTAAAACTCAAAGATTCAAAGATTGGCTGCTGGCTGATAGCTATTGGCAGCATCAACCCTTTATTAGGAGATTGCGGGTCTGCGCCCGCAATGACGCGCAGGGGTGGAGCTGCCAAAAGACAGAGGCTAGAAGCCCATTCCACATTCCTCATTCAATCAATTCTATTTACATCAACAATACCATCAATGGCTTTTATCTTATTGATCAACTGCTCCAACGCCTCCACATCGGTGATTTGCAGCACAATTCTCCCTTCAAAGAAGCCTTCCTTATCGGAGTTGAACACGATGTTCTTCATATTGACCTCCAAATCCTCGGAAATGACCTTGGTGATTTTGCCCAACAAGCCCATGACATCGCGGCCATAGATGCGGATGGTGGCCTGCGAACCGTCTGCTTCCACACCGTTCCACTTCACCTTGATGATGCGGTAGCCGTAACGCTCCTGCAAGCCCTTGGCATTAGGACAATTGGTGCGATGGATGCTGATGGTGCCTTCGTTGGTGACGAAACCAAACACACGGTCGCCAGGAATAGGATTGCAGCACTTGGCCAACTTGTAGGTCACATTGCTGATGTCCTCTCCAATGGAGAGCGATTCCTCCACTTCAGCTCCCTGTTCCTTCTTCGATGTCCCAATCGTCTCAGGGATAGGCTTTTCGCCTTTATCGGTATTCTCACCGAACTTAGCCGTCAGGAAACGCTTCACATCGGCGATGTCGATTTTCTCCGTGGAAATCCTGTGATAGAGTTGCAAGGAATTTTCCAATTTAAACTCTTTCACCAACATGTCGACCACGGTCTCCGAGAACGGCAGTTTCCAGTTTTTCAGCCTGCGCTGCAACATGCCCTTGCCCATCTCCGATTCTTTCAGCTCCTCTTCCTTGAGGTAACGACGGATTTTGTTCTTGGCCTTTTCCGTGACTACCACATTGAGCCAGTCAGCGCGCGGCGACTGTTTCTTGCTCGTGATGATTTCCACCTTGTCGCCATTGGTCAACTCGTGACGGATAGGCACCATGCGTCCGTTGACGCGCGCCCCATTGCAGGTCTCGCCCACTCGCGTATGCACCTCGTAGGCAAAATCCAACACAGTTGAGCCTATCGGAAGCTGTTTCAAGTCGCCTTCTGGGGTGAAAATGAATATCTTATCGGATTTGTGAATTTTCTTGTAGGAGTTCTCAAACGACACCATGCTGGGATTCTCCAACACTTGGCGCACATTGAGCAACCATTCCTCAGAGGTCTCCTTCTCACCTTTATAAAGGTAGTGTGCAGCCTGACCCGTTTCGGCAATCTCATCCATGCGGGTAGTACGAATCTGCACCTCAAACCACAACTTGTCATCATATTTCACTGTGGTGTGCAGCGACTCATATCCCGATGCCTTCGGCTTGGTTATCCAGTCGCGCAGGCGCTCGGGCATGGGATCGTAGATGTTGGTGATGGCCGAATACACACTCCAACAGCATTCCTGCTCGTCTTTCAAGGCACAATGGATGATGACTCGCGCCGCCATCAGGTCGTAAACTTCCTCAAAAGGCACATTCTGTGCCTTCATCTTGGCGTATATCGACGGAATCGACTTCAGTCGCCACTTGACCGTATAAGTGAATTTGTATTTCCCGTTTTTCTTTGTCCTTTCGAGTTCAGCATCAATGCTTTCCGAAATCTTGGCGACAAACTTCTCCGCCGTCTGCTTGCGGGCTTCCTGTGAGGCTTGAATCTTGTTTTCAATCTCATGAAACAAGACCGGATTCTCAAACAGCATCAACTTTTCTTCCAACTCGGCCTTCAACTTGTACAAGCCCAACCTATGGACGATGGGAATGTAGATGTATTTGATTTCATGGAAGTACTTCGACAAGCGGTCGGCATCCACATCGTTTTGGTTACGAACATCATACACACGATGTACCACTTTCAGCAGCACCGAGCGCATGTCATCAATCATGGAGAGGAACAGCACCTGGAAGTTGTCCGAGTTATAGGCCACCTTTTCCGTGTCCAGCTGTGAAATCTGGCTGAAATCCTCAAGGATGATGGCAACCGTCTTGCCAAACTGTTCCCTCAGTTCCTTGCCGCTCACACCCGTCTTGTAGTCAATGCCATGGAGAAAAGCGGCCACCACAGAGATGTAGCCTAAGCCCACTTCGAGCACGGCGATGCGTCCCATCTCAATCAAGTGCATCATATAGGCCTTGCCCGACAAGAGGTAACGGCCGTCATATTCATCCAAACAATAACGGTAAGCCTTGTCGATCAGTTCCAATTGATTGGGTGCATTGATGAAAGGCTGAATGTCCTTCAGCATCGATTCGTAGGCCTGCTGAATAGCCAATATTTCCAATGAAGAGTAACCTGCCATGTGTTTTGCGCTTAATCAATCTTGACCGTGAGCTGGTGAGCAAGCAGGATGTCGTAATACGGCTTCAGTTCGTCGAAACTGCCATGCATGACGGCGCATTTGCCCTTGTAGTGGGTGATCCAGGCGCAGGTCTCGGCCTGCTCACGCGTATGATGGCACACCTTCATCAAGGTGTCGATGACATATTCAAAAGTATTCACATCGTCGTTGATGAGCAGCAGACTCTTCTCATTTTCAATCAGTTCCTCTTCCAGCACATCAACATTTTCCTGTTCCTTGTTCATTGCTCATAGTCTTTTCCTCCCGTAAAAACGGAATTCGGGGTGTAAAATTACACATATTTTCGAAAATGAAGACCGAAAAAAGCCTCAAAGAACTTTTTTTCCTACTTTTGCCCTCCGAACAACGACGCATCCATGCAGAACCGCTTCATCAAAAATATCATTTTCCTGCTGTTTCTCAACCTGTTGGTGAAGCCTTTCTGGATTCTCGGCATTGACCGCGAGGTGCAAAACCTGCTTGGCGACGCTTCATACGGTACTTATCAGGCTCTTTTCAACTTCTCTTACCTTTTCTATATCCTCCTCGACCTCGGTATCACCAACTTCAACAGCCGTGCGGTCGCACAAGACCCGAAAAACCTCTCGAAGCACTTTGGCGGCCTCACCGAAATCAAGCTCCTGCTGGGACTGCTCTATGCTGCCGTCATCTTCGTGGTCGGCTACTTCTGTGGCTACAATGAAGGCCTGAAACTCAAGCTGTTGTGCTGGTGCGGGCTCAACCAAGTGCTGCTCTCCTTCATCCTCTTCCTCAGGTCGAACATACAAGGTCTGTTGCTGTTCAAGCAGGACAGCATCCTCTCCGTCTTCGACCGCGTGCTGGCCATCATCATCATGTGCCTCATCCTGTGGAGTGGCTGGTTCCCAAAAGAAAAGTTCAACATCATCTGGTACCTGCAAGCCCAGACCGTGGCCTACATCGCCACCCTCGTGTTTGCTTTGGCCATCGTCCTCCGCCATGCCGAGCACCTCAGCTTTAAGCTCAACTTGCAGTTTTTCAAAGAGATACTGCGTCAAAGCCTGCCTTTCGCCCTGCTTGTCCTGCTGATGAGCGTCTACAGCCGCATCGAGCCCGTCCTGCTTGAGCGTCTTTTGGACGACAAGGGCGTACAAGCCGGCATTTACAGCCGCGCCTACCGTCTCTTCGATGCGGGCAACAACATCTCCAACCTGTTCGCTATCATGCTGTTGCCTATGTTTTCCGCCACGCTGAAAAACAAGCCGGAACTGAACAACTTGGTCAAGACCTCGTTCAATGTCATCGTTGCCATGGCGGGCATCGTCATGATTATGTGCGTCTTCTACCGCCAGGAAATCATGCATTTGATGTACCGTCCCGAGGAAGCCGAAACCGAAACCGCCTACCTTATGCGCATCGGGCAATATGCCAATGTGTTTCCATTATTGATGGGTAGTTTCTTCTGTTTGTCAACAACTTATATCTTCGGCACGCTGCTCACGGCCAATGGTAGTCTCAAGCAGCTCAACCTCGTGGCTGCCGCCGGCGTCATCATCAATATCCTGCTCAACCTCATGGTCATCCCGCGCTTCTACGCAGTGGGTGCCGCCTCCACCAGCCTCTGCGTGCAAACTGTCACAGCTTTCCTTCAATACCTCCTTGCCAAACGCATTCTCAAGTTTGAAATGGGTGGTCGCTATTGGTTCCACATCGCCCTATTCATGACTACCGTTGTCGTGGTCACCTTCCTTGTCAAACATTTGAACCTCAACTGGATGGTTGGTTTCATCATCACTTTTGCCATCAATTGCGGTGCCATTTTCTTCACCCGATTGCTCAGCCTCAAGGAAATCGTGAGCCTTGTCCTCCCCAAGGAAAAAAAGGCCTAAAATGTCTTTTTTCATTGCCAATTCATGGGAATTCCCTATTTTTGGCAACTTATTCTACACTTAAACATGGACGAACAGACACATAACACCTACAGTTCCAAATACTTATGCAGACTATTGGTGGAATACAGGAAGCCCATATTCATCATTTTGGCGGTGGCCGCCCTCTGTGCCATCATTTTCAGTGCGCCATTTTTCATCACACCACTGTATAAGTCCACGACGGTCATCTACCCCACCTCCAGCAATTCCATCTCGAAAGTCTTGATCAGCACGACCTACCAGTCGGAAAAGGACATCATGAACTTCGGCGAGGACGAGCAGACCGAACAGATGCTGCAAGTATTGAACTCAAACCGCGTGAGAGACAGGGTGATCAGCCGTTTCAACCTGATGGAACACTACAACATCAAGGCCAACAGCAAATACCCCATCACCAAGCTGAACAAGCTCTATGACGCCCGCATCAAGTTCCGCCGGACGGAATACAACGCCGTGAAAATCACTGTTTTGGATTCAGACGCTGCCCTTTCTGCCCGCATCGCCAACGAGATTGCCGAGATTTTCGACAGCACGATGAACCAAATGCAGAAAGAGGTCGCCATCGAGGCCTTCCGCATCGTGGAACAAGAGTACAACACCCTCGTGGCCGAGATGAACATGCTCGAAGACTCGTTGAACACCTTGCGCAAGCTCGGCGTGTTCGACTACGAGTCGCAAGTGGAGATGCTCAGCCAACAGCTGGCAGTCGAATTAGGCAAAGGCAACTCACAGGGTGTCAAGAATATACAAGAAATGCTTGATGTTTTGGCCGAATACGGTGGTGCCTCCTACGCCATCAACGAGCGTTTGGACAACGACCGCCTGCAACTCTCTTTGGTCAAGTCGAAATACGAAGAAGCCAAGGTGGATGCCACCGAGTTCATCCCGCACAAGTTTGTCGTCACCTCAGCCTTCCAAGCCGAGCGCAAGACCTATCCCATCCGCTGGATCATCGTGGTGGTCACTGTGCTGAGCACCTTCCTGCTGCTCCTCTTCTGCATCGTCTTCTATGACCGCTCGAAGGGCTTTTTTCGTTCCGAGGCCGAAAAAGAGGCGGCCACCAAGGAAAAAAGGCATCATCCCGGAAAAGAATGAGCCGAAACCTGCACCTAATATAGTACCTACTACACCGAAAACAACAAATCAAATCATGGATAACAATTTCAACAATCTTTCACTGGTTCAACTCGTGCTGAAATGGAAATGGCACATCATCATCATCACCGTGGTGGCCGCCCTCTGCGGTGCCATTTTCTCAAGCTCCATGTTCATCACGCCGCTCTACAAGTCGGTGGCCGTGGCCTATCCCGCCAACATCAGTCCCTATTCCGACGAAAGTGAGACCGAACAGATGCTCGAAATCATCAATTCGACCTCCATCATGGACTCCATCGTCGCGAAGTACGACTTGTGGACGGACTACAAAATCAACAAGGCCGACCAGTTTGCCAAGACCTATATGATCAACGAATACCGCAGCAAGGTCAAAATTGGAAAGACCCCCAACGAGGCGGTCAGCATCAGCGTGATGGACAAAGACCCCTTTGTGGCCTGCGACATTGCCAAGGATATCCTCAACTTCTACGACCAGAAGGTGCACGACCTGCATACCCAGAAAGTGGGTGAAGTGGTGGCCATGTATGATATGCAACTGAAATTGAAGCAGCACGACATAGACTCACTAAAGCAAAACCTCACAGACCTCGCCACCAACTACGGCGTGCTCAATTATTCGGGCCAACTCCGCGAAGTGACACGTGGTTTCATCAACGGGTCGAACAAGGCCAACGAGTTGAAACAGAACCTCGAGCAATATGGTGCCGATGCTGTCGACTTGGAGACCAAGATCATCGCCGAGGCCAACACCTATTCCCTCATCAAGAGAGACTACGAGCAGAACCTGCGTTTCTTCAACTCGCACCTCACCTACTCCAACATCGTCACCGAGCCCTTCCCTGCCGACAAGAAAGCCTTCCCCGTGCGTTGGGTGGTGGTTGCCCTGAGTGCCTTGGGTGCTATGTTGCTTTCCATCGTGGTCATCTTCATCATCGAGAACCGCAAGCGTTTCGTAGGCGAAAAGAAATAAACCGTGGAGAAGAAAGCGAAAATAGCCTGGCTCTATGTCATCGCGGCACTTTTCGTGGCCGTGGGGCTGTTTCTTGTGGTGAAGAAGAACACCTATCTCTTCTTTGCCCTTCCCGTCGTGCTGGGCGTGCTTTTGCTTTACATCTTCTCCTTGGACAAAGTGCTGTTGCTCACGGCCTTCACGGTGCCGCTCTCCGTCAACCTGAAAGTGCTTGAATCGGGTTTGGCCATCTCGCTGCCCGCCGAGCCGCTGCTGATGGGCATCTTGATTTTGTTCGTGGCCAAAATGCTCTACGACGGCAAATTTGACCGACGCATCTCACGACACCCCATAGCCATCGTCATCTATTGCATGTTTGCTTGGATGCTTGTCACCACCATTACGAGCGAGATGCCCGTGGTGTCCATCAAGTTCATGCTGTCGAGGCTGTGGTTTGTCATCCCGGCCTTCTTCCTATGCGCCATTTTATTCAAGAATCCCAAAAACATCCATAAGTTCTTTTGGCTCTACATCGCTGCCTTGTGCATCGTGTGCGTCTACACCATCATCCACCATGCCCAGTTCGGCTTCGACGGCGACTCGGCCCACTGGGTGATGACGCCTTTCTACAACGACCACACGGCCTACGGTGCAGCCTTGGCCATCTACCTCATCCTCGCCCTCGCCTATGTCTTCCTGCCTGGTGTAAAGAAGAGCCGCAGGCTCATCATTATCGGCGTGGTTGTGCTGCTCAGCGTCGCATTGATGCTCTCCAACTGCCGTGCGGCATGGCTCAGCATCATTGCCGCCTTGGCCGTTTTGATTTGCGTGCTGTTGAAGATCAAGTTCCGCTGGATTGCCGCCGCCGTCGTGATTCTGGTCGGCCTGTTTTTCGCCTTCCAAAACCAAATCATCGACGCTTTGGAGAAGAACAACCAGGACGCTTCGGGCGACCTTGTGGAAAACATCCAATCCATCACCAACATTTCCACCGATGCCTCCAACCTCGAGCGCATCAACCGCTGGCAGTCGGCCTTCCGTCTGTTCAACGAGCGCCCCGTATTTGGTTGGGGGCCAGGCACCTACCAATTCGTGTATGCGCCTTATCAGATGTCGAAGGAGAAGACCATCATCAGCACCAACGCCGGCGATGGCGGCAATGCCCACTCCGAGTATTTCGGTCCCTTGGCCGAACAGGGCGTGGTGGGTTCGCTCCTCGTGCTAGTCTTGGTCATCGTGACGGTATATTGCGGCCTGAAAACCTATGACCATTGCAAGAACAAAGAGGCCAAAGTCTTGGTCTTGGGTGCCACCCTCGCCTTCATCAGCTATTTCATCCACGGATTCCTCAACAACTTCTTGGACACCGACAAACTGGCCATCCCCGTGTGGAGCCTCGCCGCCTTGATTGCCGCCATTGACGTATTCTATGCGGACAAGGAAGAATTTGTGGAGGAATAATTTGTTTTTTTATAATTTTGCAGCGATGAAAACCCATCAATGCATATTGGTTTGTCTTCTTGCCGTGATGCTATGTGCTTGCGACGCCACCACGCGCGAGGCGCGGCGCATGGTGAAGCGTGCCGAGCAGTTGGCCGACACCTTGCCCGACAGCACCGTGCGCCTGATTGATAGCGTGCTGCGCATGCCCGCGAGCTTCAGCGAGCGGGAGCGCATGGACATGGCTTTGCTGCAGGCCGAGGCCTTGTTTGGTGACCGTGGACAGGAAATCTCGCCCGTGATGGACGACGATTTCTTCGATGAGCATGCCAACCTTTCCACCAGCCCCGAATTGGAGCGTGCCGCCGTCTATTACGCCGGTAAAAAACAATACCCCAAGGCCGCCCATGCGGCACTCTACAGCGGCTTTGTGCAGCAGCACTACAACGAGAAGGAAGCCGCCATGCGCTCGTTTAAGGAGGCGGAGAAATATGGCAAACAGGCTGTTGACAGCCTTACTGTGGCGCAAGCAGAATACAGGATTGGTAAAATGCTATACTATGAAGGTTTAGAACTTGAAGCATTAAATGTGTTAAGATCCGCTTATCTTAATTTTGGGGTACGTTTGGGTGACAAGGCTTTTGTTCAGAATATGATGGCAGTTTGTTACATCTTACAAAAGGATTATGACAATTCTTATCATTGTCTGGAACAAAGCTTGAAGTTATCTGAAGCAAGCTGTTCTAATAAAGCAAAGAGAAAAACTCTTAACAATTTTGCCGTCTTTTACCGCGTTCAAGGAAATCACAATCAAGCCATAGATTATCTCAGATTGGTTGCAAATGACCAAAATATGTTAGAAACGGAAAAACCTTTGCTGTATCTGAATTTAGGTAAAGCATTTATGGCTCAAGGACAAATAGACTCTGCCTTAATATATTATCAGCATTTGGAAGAGCTTTTGCCTCATATTGATGTTATTAATGAAACTAAAATTTCTGCATATGGTGCTCTTTCACGGTTTTCTGATAGTCAAGGCGATGAAAAAAAAGCACTACACTACCGTGAAATCCATGAAGATTTGTTATTTGAATTGATGATTCACCGGCAAGAGCAGTCCGTCTATCGTATCCAAAAACAATTTGATTACGAGAGCCTTCAAAATGAGATGAACCGAAAGCTTATTCGAAAGCAGCGTTTCATTACCATTATTGGTATCTTTGCCATCGTTGGTTTGGTAACATTAACGGTTTCCCAAATTCGTTTGGCACGGATGCGAAAACAAGAGGCCGAAGCTAAAACAAATTTGTTTCATTTCATGCAACAAAACAAGGAATTGGTGCAGAAAAATGAATCCAGCGAGAAAGCACTGGCAGACCTTTCAATAATGCACAAAGCAGACGAAAAAGCTTATCAAGACTTGATACAAAAAAACTCCGAGATTGAATCTGCTTGCAACGCCTATGCACAACAACTTTCCGATGCCTTGAACAAGGAAGCACTTACCATGCGGAAATTCGACATCTATTTGAAAAACAAGGGAGATTTGGCATATTTAGCAGCTTTGAAAGATGCTGTTTTCAACAATGAAGACCATTGGGAAGCCTTAATGGGTGTTTTTGACTCGTTGTATCCCAATGTTAGGAGCAATCTTGTACTGCAACATCCAGAATTGACTGAAATGGAACAAAAGGATTTCATCTTGTCATATTTCAATGTTTCAAGAGATGAAGAAGCACTCTTGTTTCAGAAAAGCGTACATACCGTGGACAAGGTGCGATACGCAGTTAGGCAAAAAATGAAGAAATCTGGCAATTGAATAAATGCCAAAGAGGGTGACCATAAAGGTCTGGAACCCTGTCTGAGAATCGAATATTTGACAACAGACTCGTATCCCCCCTCCGAATAAAAAGAAGAGGATGACTACTTTTTAGTCACCCTCTTTTTTTCTCATCAAGAGCCTTCTTATTACGATTATAACTCGTAGTATTATGAGAAAAAGTTCGTAATACAAATTTTGTATTTCTCACATTAACAAATTATTATGGACTATTTCCTTAGAAAAATTTCGTAATAGGGTTTGTATGTCGTATTGAATTATTCACTTTTGCATCGTGAATTCACATATAATTACAAAGTTATCAAACAACAATTAAAATCAAATCAAAAAAACTATGAGAAGAAAAACTCTTATTCTTATTGCACTATGCTTCCTTGGCCTTTTGACATGGGAAGCCGGGGCTGTGAATATTGAAACGGCACCAATGCATTATTTTGAAACAAATATGCCCCATGGATATGATAAAATCGAATTGCAAGGGGATTTAGCAACATCTGCTGGTCCAAATGCCATAGAAGCAGGCACTAGCGATGATGCGGTCTACATCGGCTTCAACCAAAGCTTCGGCAATGTGAATATCTCTATCTACAATGGTATGGGTGGCCTTGTCTACAGTACTGTGGTGAACACCGACGTGCAGCAAGTGGTCATCATTCCATTCACCTCTGCAGCAAGCGGCTCTTACATCGTTGAACTCAGCAACGCCAGCGGCTACGCAGATGGCGATTTCGACAAAAATTAATCTTTAATTCACTTAATTACTAACAAATTAAATTCAAATCATCATGAAAAGATTTAATTCAATTATTGCCATCATCGGTTTGGCAATCGTGGCCACTGCCGTGGCCTTCGTGTCCTGCAAGAAAGAAACTGAAAAAGCCTTGAGCCAAAAGGACTGCACCATTCAACAAGCTGCCGATGTCCGTCAGATTGAAGACATAAACTTATATCTGAAAGACTTCAAAAAGAAAATGAAGGAAAGCAAGGGCGATGAAGCCTATACCCTTGAAGATGCCGCATGGCATCTTGCCTGTTTGGCCAATGTTGACCTTTGCAATGCCAATGTGGAATTCAACAATGTCCGCTTCGACACGATAGAGATACAGGTCAAGGTCAATGATGGTGTAGTTGAAATGAGGGAGCTACGATTGGCATACGAGCAGATGCTCACAGAAATCCAAAGTGTTGAAGAGACCTTGGGGCTCGACAATCAAAACCTCCGTTTTGTTGATGTTTTCGTCTCTGAAAACGGCATAGCCAGGATTGTCTTGATGAACACATCCAACATTCTTTCACGCAATTTGTATGACAATTATTGGTATTTTCCTGACACTTTCGGATATCTTGATTCCATATGCTATGTCCAATTCACCAATTATCAATACCAGTGGAATACGACAGCCAAGAGAGAACTGGAAAGAGTTATAAATGTTTTTGAAGGTAGGGAAACACCATATGCTACATCTTACAACCCAACCAGAATCATTAGTTTCGATTTTCCTCAATGGATAGATCCATACGGTTCACCTTTTGACCTAGACTCTAGATTATGTGCAGGAACGTTTTATCTTTCTCAAGAGGATATGTGCTATTGCCTTGATTCGTACCTTGGCTTAGGCATAGATTACCTAGCCAATAATTATTATGTTGAAAATGAATATCCTATATATTGGACGATTAAACCAATCGATACGGTGCTTCCAAATGATAATCTTCATTCTTATTATCATAGGCTGAATGTTCGGTTTGGGACACCTGCCAACTCAGGCATCATTTCTCCACCTTTTCAAGACTAAAGCATGTAATATAAGGGGAAATCGTAAAAAAGCACCGATTTAATTTGTTATGTCATAATAATATATATTTTTGCAATCAAGCAACAATATTTAACTATAATAATAAACTCAAACCACCATGAAAACGAAAACATTAATTATGACACTGTTTTTAGCGTTGGTCTCGTTTGTCGCCCGTGCCCAGGAATCGAATGCACATGTTACATTCAATCCTCTAGAGGGGAACAGATGTAGCGTCGAGAATATGATGCTGCAAGGCAACGGGGACATCATCACTCATGTCTTTATTGCTGACAGAGATAATCCTCATAATAATACACAGGTTTTGGGTGTATATGTCCTCAAGATGTCGCCATCCACGATGCAAGTCATGGATTCGCTCTTTTTGGCCGACACCGTGCCTCCATTCTATCTGTATGCCAGAAACCCTCGTGGAGAGGGTAACATACGGGCAAACATCGAACCCGACAGCGAAGGCAACACCCAGCTCCGCATTGCACACTTCACTGACGACGACCTTCACATCGACCATGGGTTTGATGTGATTGTACCCCTGTGCGAAGGCACAGCGTTGGATGACGCATTCAGCTATATGCTTGATTGCCAAGGGAACCTCATCATGAAATACTACAAAGAAAATGACGGCGGAACCGAGGGGCATATCGTGCGTTACGACGTCGATGGAAACCTGTTGTGCGATGCTATAATCCCTGAGTCACAGTATTATATCAGGACAATGGAGGTGTTTAAAGAGTCGCCATTGGAATACTGCCAATGGAGAAAAGGCTCCAACGGACACCTGAACTTCTATGTACTTGACTCGACCTTCCAGTTGAAAAACACCTATGTCATCAACAAAATCATCAACGAATCTATAAATCCACACATACAAGAACGCTTTGATTTTTACTCCTCCAATTCCAATTCCACTTTTGTCGTTCCCGACGGAGACGATGTGCTGGTGGCGGCCTATTATGAAAGGGAGGCACTAGACACATCGCCAGAATTTGGCGTAGCCGCTGCTCGCTACAACTTACGCACCATGGAACGTAAGGCCTTGGTTACGTTCAACGACTATCCGGGACTAGAGGCGTCGGCCAAGTGCTTCGGCTTCCAAAAGATGTCCGACGGCACGGTGTATCTCCTTTATCGGGAAGAGGGTATGCCCGTCAAGTTTTGGATGACTGTGGTTAAGATGGATTCGAACCTCAATGTAGAGTGGAAACGCTATTGCGAAACACCAGAAGAACTGATGAACGTCGATCCATTTGGGACACAATTGTCAATCACGGTCGAAGACGAAGAAGGGAACGTGAATGGTTTCATATGCTCTGAGACCTATCCAGACGGAATTATTCATCTTTTTCTCACTCACGACGGTATCCCTGCCACGGTGGAAGGTGGCATAGAAGTGCGCCCCTACGCCTTCTACCCCAACCCAGTGAAGGATCAGCTGCTCATGCAGTTCTCTCCCGATGTTCAGCCCAAGCAAATCGAGCTCTACGACCTGCAAGGCCGTCTGGTGCGCACGCAAAGCAAGGCCTTCGAGAACATCGACATGAGCCAGTTGCCCGCTGGAACCTACACGATGCGCGTCATCATGGAGGATGGGAAGGCTTATTCGGATAAGGTGGTGAAGGAATGATGAAGGGGATTGCAAATCCCCAACTCAAAGCCGGCGGATTACAAATCCGCCGAAATGAAGTGAATATGGTGAAGAAAAATCGAAAAATTCTTGCTTGAAACGGAATATTTTGTATTTTTGCGGAAAAATTAATTCTAAAACACCATGAAAAAACATCTATTCTTACTCATTCTAGCCTTTGCATCACTGGCCTTGCATGCCCAAGACAACGCTCAAAAAAACGACTTGTACGAAATCATGTCGCACAACATGGGCGAGTATCAATTCCAAGTAGAGAACTTCATGCGGCAACACGAC
>CADCJI010000008.1 GCA_902801625.1 uncultured Bacteroidia bacterium
AGAATTAAGTTGAGACTAAAAGGAAAGAGTCCGGTACAATACCGAACTCTTTACCTAAACAATTAATGTTTAACCGTCCAACTTCTGGGGGTCACATCAGATTGGCGGGATTTTTTTGTTTTTTCCTTTGGTTTTTTCAGCATTTTTTCTACTTTTGCCTTGTATAATTCATTGAACAAAATGACCCAACAAACAGCTATAAAACTCTTTGATGAGAAAAAAGTTCGCATCGTTTGGGATGATGTGGAAGAGAAGTATTATTTTTCCATTGTAGATGTAGTGAATGTACTCACAGAACAACCCACGCCACGCGGAGCCAGTACGTACTGGGCTGTTCTCAAAAAGCGTCTCAAACAGGAAGGTGCTGAGGAGTTGCTTACAAATTGTAAGCAACTGAAACTCCCTGCCGCAGATGGCAAGAATTACAAAACTGATGTTGCTGATTTAGAGCAGATCTTGCGAATAATCCAGTCTATCCCTTCAAAGAAGGCCGAACCAGTAAAGCAATGGCTCGCTGAAGTGGGTGCTCAGCGCATAGACCAGATGATTGACCCCGAACTGACCTTTCAAATGGCCGTTGAGGACTACCGTCGACAAGGTTACAGCGACCGTTGGATCAACGAGAGGATGCGTTCCATCGAGATGCGTAAAGAGTTGACCGATGAATGGCATCGCTCAGGCATTCACGAGCCCAAGGACTTCGCCATCCTCACCAACATCCTCACCAAGGCGTGGAGTGGTATGACCACAAGAGAGTATAAAAGCTATAAGGGTTTAACCAAAGAGAATTTGCGTGACAATATGACTAATCTGGAATTAGCCTTGAACACCCTCGCTGAAGTTACCACCACTGAGCTATCACGCCAACGTAATCCTAAAGGGATGGCGCAAACCAGCAAGACCGCGCAAGAAGGTGGCGAAGTGGCACGCAATGCAAGGGCCGACATCGAAAGTCGCCTTGGCCATTCCGTCGTTTCACACGAGCGTGCCTCCGATTACATCAAGCCGATAGAAACACAAGACGCTGATGCGCTGATGTTGCCGGATTCGGATGAATCAAAAGATGAATTATGGAATAATTGAGCTGCGAATTCTCAGTTTTGTATTTACAATTCGAATTAGTATGAGAAAAATTTTCAAGTTTTTGTTAGGATTAGTATTATTAGTAATAATCGGTGCAATAGTATGCTGTATTGTAGGCTTTTTTTGCCCAAGATTTACATATTTAAATGCTGATAATATAGTAATCACCTTCCTCGGCGTTTTGGCTACCTTTGTTGTAATCAGCAATTTTTCCCAAGTAGCAGACATTCGGGATAGAACCGAAAAAGAGCTTGATCGGATGCAAAAACAAATGGATTTGAAAGAGCTAGAACAGGAAAAGAAAATCTATAAAGTTCAAGAGAAAATAGATTCTACAGACAAAGAGTTAATTGAATTGAAACCGCTTTTCGATACACTTATCAGAAAAGAAATGACAAGTATCCTTAATGGTGTAAACGGTTGTTTTCGATTTGTCATCAAGGAGTATAGTTTTATTGAAAAAGGATTGCTTATGGTGAAAGTAGAAGTATACAAACGGGAACAAAATGATGACACAGGCAAAAACTTCATTGTTAACACCAATGAAAAGGAATTGAAGAGTTTTATCGTTGATATTGTCAACAAAACTTATAATGAATTAAAAACAGATACCTTTGATTCAAACTAATTAGAAAACAAACAATAGCTTGAATTGGTCTCCATTGAAATTGATACAAGGAGGCTACAACATTACAAAAAAAAGTCTAATTCAGATACGAGAATTTAAAAAACAACTATCTTTGCACCAATTCTAAACGAAACAAATATGTAGAACAGAAAACATATACAGAGAAAGCATAAACTGATTTCTTTTTCATGGAAAGATTTGGCGATTTGACCACAGAGGAATGAGTTGTATGCTCACGCTTGGCGTGGGCTAACTTATTATCGTGTGGTCAAGGTACGCCAAATCACCTCCATGAAGCGAGAACAGTTAAGTTCACGCTTTTTTATGTCTAAAAACTATATAAATATGGAGAAAACAATACCCATCATGGCAAAGAAAAAGGCAGTAATTGCCTTGTTTGTTCTTGCAAGTTTTCCAAGTATAGCGCAAGACACTATCACTGTTATGGAAAACACATTCAAAATAAAAGGTGGACATGATGAGTCATATTATTACGGATTCGCCCAAGGCGACAAAATGATTGTTAAGTTGGAAGAAGTCAATGGCAAAGAAATAAAGGAGTTTGAAATTATTGAGGGTCCTTCAACCTCGAAATTTATGGACATCAACACTGCCAAGATTACCAAAGAGTTATCGATTCCAAGAAATGCAGTCTATGAATTCCGCATAAAGACCGCTTTCATGGCATCTCGTACGTGTCGAATGAAATTACTTCGGGTACCTAAAGATGAAGCCACCATCAATTTCAACACGGCTTGGGAATGGAAAACCGTCTATGACACAACCTACATCCCCTATACCATCGATTCAATAACTGGTTATGATACAATCTATTATAAAGAATCCATAACGGAATTGGCTTCGACAGAAACATCAGAAGAAACAGTATTGGATGAAAATGCTGTTATTGGAGCACAAATGTCATTAAGTGGCGAAAGTCAATACTATCATAAAAGATTCACTCTACCACAAAACAACTACAGCAAATATTGCAAACGCGAAGTCGTTTCTTGGGCTTATTGGATAGGTGTGGGAGATGAAGCCAACAAAGCATGGCGACAAGGAATGAAAGCAGTAAAAGGCTTGGCTGAAACCGCTGCCGCAACCTATATTACTCCTTTAGGTGCTGCCGCTATTGGCGTGGCATTTGACTGGGCCATGCCAACAACTGGTGATAATGTACAATACAGTATTGAAAACAGCTTTGGCAATATCATTTCACAAGGCAATTGCATCTCAACAGCAAAAACAGTTTCTGGCTATTACAATCCAGGGAACTATACCATGCATCTCTATAATGACAATGTCACGCAAAAAATCAATGTCAAAATTCGGGTCGTTGCTATAATAAAAACCAGTTACTATCACGATGTGCTTTACAACCGTCGAAGAATCGATGCCCGAAAGGTAACGCTGAACAAAACTCGAATGGAGGTCACTCCAAGACAAATACGAGTCAATTCAAAATAAAAAGCGACAACAAACAAATACACCCATTTTATGAAAAGGAACCTTTTATTATCTTTAATCATTGCTCTGAGTTTGCCCATATTAGGCAACCCCGTTGACGAAAACACAGCCAAACAACTCGCCCAAAATTTCTGGAAAGAAAACAACATCATGGGCGTGAGAGGCGACAAAGTATTCAAGAAGAAAATGGACGATGCCCGATTTGTGAATGTCGCACCGCAATGTGGCTATTCCGAGTTCTACATCTTCAATAATGAAGACGGCAAAGGATTTGTCATCATTGCATCAGATGACCGTATTACACCTATTTTGGGTTATTCCTACGACAACAACTTTGCAGCCGAAAACCTTCCACCCAATCTGAAAGGCTGGCTTGATGGCTATGCCGAGCAGATTCGGATGGCTGTTGAAATGAGAGTAACTGCTACGGAGGAGATTCGTGCTGAATGGGATTGTTTACGACACGGGAAAAATTTGCCAATAAAGTCGGAAACATCGATAGACCCATTGGTAACTACACATTGGAACCAAAACTATCCATACAATATTCAATGTCCAGTAGATCCGAACGCAACTGGTCAAGCTAATGGCCATGCTTGGGCTGGTTGCGTTGCCACTGCAATGGCACAAATCATGAAGTTCTGGGCTTATCCAGAACATGGGATAGGCTCACATTCATATGTTCCCGAGCGACATCCTGAATACGGTACTCAATATGCCGATTTCAGCAGTACTACTTATCAATGGTCTTCTATGCCAAATAATAATTCAAATAGTGCAGTAGCTGAACTATTGAAACATTGTGGAGTTAGCGTAGAAATGAATTATGGGCCCAGCGGCAGTAGTGCTTCAACAATAGGTAGTTTTCCAAGTGCAGAACAGGCATATAAATCTTTTTTTGATTATAAGACCACTTTACATAGTGATAGCAGAAGTAACTATTATTCAGATACAGAATGGATTAATATACTAAAATCAGAATTAAACTCATATCGACCTATCCATTACAGAGGTGCCAACAATGATGGTGGCCATTCATTTATTTGTGACGGATACGACAATTTGAATCAATTCCATTTTAATTGGGGATGGAGTGGTAGCAATGATGGCTATTACTATATCAACACCATATTATATCCAATCAACCAACAAGCAATCATTGGCATAGAACCAAACTACACAACCTATAACTTCGATTTGGTTTATTATAGTACTCCGATAATGTCAAATGATGATTATTGGTTCTTTGATGACCTCTCTGTTTATGCCGAAGTATTTAATACTGGTAGTGGCGCATTTAATGGTTATATTGGAGCAGGTGTATATTATGAAGAGGTTCCTGGTTCTAACGAATATTACTTTCTTGAAATAATGGATTTGTTGAACTTTACCTCAAATCCTTTACCAAGCAATTTCTATTGGTGGAACACCTATGAATGTGCAGGAGGCCCGCCATATATCCCTGGTTCTTATCTGATTGCCATGCTCTATAGCATTGATGGCGACTTATGGAATTTCATAGACCTTGGCAGTTATGATTATGCTTATTTTGACATCGTCTATTATCAAAACATCGAAAAAAACTCCGATTTTTCAATTCTTACAGGCGACTTTTTGTACAATAACGCCGATGCCACAGTCAATGTGGATATTTGGAATACAGGAAGTGAGACTTTTTATGGAAAATTCAGAGTCAATTTAGCCAATTCGGATGGTTCTTGGGTTCAAAATATTGGAATTTATGAATGTAATGAAGGACTTCCCGCAAATTACCATTACACCAATGGACTTGATTTCACGGGAACAATCACTGCACCTCCGGGAACTTATCTTATGGAATTAGCTTACCAAGAAGCAGGCTCTTCCAGTTGGTATTATGCTGGTGCTTCAAATTACCAAAATCCAGTTTGGGTATACGTGGCACCAGAACCCGTTTACGAAGACATTTACGAGCCAAACAATTCCCAAAACCTTGCTTATTCATTCACACCAAGTTTTTCAGGAAACTCGGCTACAGTAAATACAACGGGTTCAAACCTTCACAATAGTTCCGATGTGGACTATTACAAAATCAACCTCAATGCTGGATATGACTACACAATTACTCCGAGGCTACATGATGCCTTTAACAGCGGGAATGGTAACACTTATTCGGTGGACGGTATGTTTGCCTATTCAACAGATGGAGTAAATTGGTCAGAATTTTATGATGATGTAATGACAGGCAACTTCTCTATAATAGATGGAGGAACGGTTTATTTCGATGTCATTTCCTACTTTGAGGGTGACATTGGTACTTACTTGTTAAGTGTTGGCATCACACGAGCTCAACACACTAATAGTTATACTATCTCGGTATCTGCCAATCCGAGCAATGGAGGCAATGTAACAGGCGGAGGCACATACAACCAAGGCCAGTCATGCACTGTTAGTGCTACGACCAATTCGGGCTATACTTTTGTCAATTGGACTGAAAACGGAACGCAGGTTTCCACTAACGCCAATTACACTTTCACCGTCACTAGTAACAGAAATCTCGTCGCCCACTTCACGACACAAGGCTATGTCATTACTGCAATAGCAGACCCAAGTGTGGGAGGTGTCGTAACCGGCAGCGGTGGTTATAACTATGGTGAAACATGTACGCTAAACGCCACAGCAAACACAGGATACACTTTCCAAAAATGGACCAAAAACGGCACACAGGTTTCCACCAATCCTACCTATAGTTTCACGGTTACTGAATCCGCCACTTATACAGCACACTTTAACGCACAAAACTATACCGTTACAGTGACTGCCAATCCTAACAACGCTGGAAGTGTATCGGGCGGAGGTAGTTATACCTATGGGCAAACCTGTACTGTAACCGCTTCATCCAACAATGGTTATGCATTTACGAATTGGACAGAAAACGGATCACAGGTTTCTACAAGCGCCAGTTATAGTTTCACGATTACAGGCAATCGGAACTTGGTGGCCAATTTTGTCCAAAACACGCATACCATTCATGCAACCGCAGGTGCCAATGGTATCATTACACCTTCGGGAACAATTACGGTGGCACATGGAGCGAGCCAATCCTTCTCCATGATACCTGATTCGGATTACGAGGTTCAAGAAGTTTATATCGACGGCAATCCAATCGGCGCAATGACTTCATACACATTCACCAATGTGACGGCTGACCATTATATCCATGTCACCTTCACGCATGTGGATGCCATTAATGAAAACAATTGTTCTACAATATATGTCTACCCCAACCCAACCTCAGGTGAAATCACCCTTGAGGGCGAAGGCATCAACCACGTCCGCATCGTGAACGCCTACGGACAGACGGTCTACAACGCCAAAGTCGAAGGCGAGCAAGTCCGCATTGACCTTTCCAATGTTGCCAAGGGCATCTATATGATGCACATCGAAGCTGAAGGTGGACAGACGGTGAGGAAGATTGTGGTGGAATAAACACCAAAAAGTAAAATAACCGAGGTGAGGTGACAAAATATTTGCCACCTCACTTTTTTTTCCTATTTTTGGGGTCAAATATTTGCGTTCAACTATGAAAATCAAATTCATCGGTGCAGCCCAAGAAGTGACGGGCAGCAAACACCTCATCACCACCGACCATGGCAAGAAAATCCTGTTGGACTGTGGTATGTTCCAAGGTAAAGGCCTCGAGACCGATGCCGCCAACCGTAACATCATGGTCGACCCGAAGGAAATCGACGCCATCATCCTCACTCACGCCCATATCGACCACTGCGGCCTCATCCCTTACTTCTACAAATTGGGGTTCCGTGGTCAAGTTGTCTGCACTAAAGCCACGGAAGACTTGTGTAGCATTATGCTCCCCGACAGCGGTTTCATCCAAGAAAACGATATGGAATGGTTTAACAAGAAACGCCGCAAGCAAGGGCTTCCTGCCTTGCAACCCATTTATACCGAAAAAGATGCTCGCGCCAGCATGGAGCTGTTCGTCAGCGTGGCCTATAACCGCTATTTTTACATCGACAATAATATAAAGGTGAAGTTCAACAACACAGGTCATCTACTTGGCAGCGGTTGTGCCGTCATCGAAATCGACGAGGGTGGCAAGATGACCCGCATTGGATACACTGGCGATATCGGCCGCGAATACAACTACCTACTGCGCTCTCCCGAGCCATTCCCACACTGCGACTACCTCATCACAGAGGCTACCTATGGAAACCGGCTCCACAGCGACCGCACCAATGCTGAGCAGCTACTTTTGGAAGTCATTTACCACACCTGTGTCGAGAAACGTGGCAAGCTCATCATTCCGTCATTTGCCGTCAGCCGCACGCAAGAGATTGTGTACTTGCTAAATAACTTCTACAACCAAGGCAAATTGCCCGAGAAGATTCCCGTATATGTTGATAGTCCCTTGGCCGTCAATGCCACCGAGATTTTCCGTATGCATGTCGACCTTTTCAACGATGATGTGAAAGATGTCATCGAATACGACCCCGACCCCTTTGGCTTCAACGGGCTCACTTTCGTGCGCGACATCAACCAGTCGAAGGAACTAAATGCCACTAAGCAACCTTGTATCATTATCTCTGCTTCAGGCATGATGGAGGCCGGACGGGTGAAACACCATATTGCCAATAGCATCGAGAGCCCAAACAACAGCATACTTGCCATTGGATACTGCTCTCCTACTACATTAGGAGCCAAACTGTTAGAAAAACCCACACCTGCAAGCATTTCCATTTTTGGCACAGAACACAATGTCAATGCAGAGATTTATGAAATCGATGCCTTCAGTGGCCACGGCGACTACAAGGAAATGATTCATTACCTGAGTTGCCAAGACCCGACTAAAGTAAAGAAGACTTTCATTGTGCACGGTGATCTTGAAGCCCAACAATATTATCAACGGCAACTCCGCAAAGAAGGTTGGGACAACATCGTCATACCCGGGCCAGGAGAAGAGTTTGAATTGAAATAATTCGTACTTTTGCAAAAATTTTCAAAAATGGCACAAAAACCCAGCATTCCCAAAGGCACTCGCGACTTCCTGCCCGAAGTCATGGTGCGCCGCAATTATATCTTCGATACCATTAAGACTGTGTTCAAACGCTTTGGTTTCCAACCTATCGAGACGCCCTCGATGGAAAACCTCAGCACCCTTTTGGGCAAATACGGCGAAGAAGGCGACAAACTCCTCTTCCGTGTGCTCAACTCGGGCGACTTCATGAGTGGCGTGGAACAAAATGGCGAACCACTTGAATCCTTGAAACTAGCTTCAAAAATCACGGAGAAAGGCCTGCGCTACGACCTGACTGTGCCTTTCGCCCGTTTCGTCACCATGTACCGCGACCAAATCGCTTTCCCCTTCAAGCGTTACCAGATCCAACCCGTTTGGCGGGCCGACCGTCCGCAGAAAGGCCGTTACCGCGAGTTCTACCAATGCGATGTCGACATCATCGGCAGCGACTCCTTGCTCAACGAAGCCGAATTGGTGCAAATCGTCAATGAGGTGTTCCATGCTTTGAAAATCAATGTCACGCTGAAGATCAACAACCGCAAAGTATTGGCTGGCATCGCCGAATATATCGGCAAGTCGGATGCTTTGGTCGACATCACCGTGGCCATTGACAAATTAGACAAGATCGGCATCGACGCCGTCAATGCGGAGCTTGCCGAGAAGGGATTGGAGCAAGTTGCCATCGACAAATTGCAGCCCATCCTCTTCATGAAAGGCAACACGCGCGAGAAGCTGGCTCAGCTGAAGCCGCTATTAGATAATGAAGTCGGCCAAAAAGGCATCGAAGAACTTGAGACCCTGTTCGACTATATCGAAAACATGGAACTCGGTATCGAAACAGAACTCGACCTCACCCTCGCACGCGGTTTGAACTACTACACTGGCGCTATCTTCGAGGTGAAGGCCAAAGACTTCGCCATTGGCAGCATCTCGGGCGGCGGTCGCTACGACAACCTCACAGGCATCTTCGGCCTGCCCAATGTCTCCGGCGTGGGCATCAGCTTCGGAGCCGACCGCATTTACGACGTATTGGAAGGCCTCAACCTCTTCCCCGAGACCATGTCGGAAAGCACCAAGATCATCTTCCTCAACTTCGGCAAGAACGAGGAGAAATACTGTCTGAAATACCTCAACCAAGTGCGCAAACACGGCATCAACGCAGAAATCTATCCCGATGCCGCCAAAATCCAGAAACAGATGAAATACGCCGACCAACGCCACATCCCAATTGTCGTCATCGCAGGAGAAAGCGAAATGGCCGAACAGAAATTCACCGTGAAATGGATGAAAGAAGGTAAACAAGAAACCGTTGACGCCAACAAATTGGTGGAAACGATATTATAAAGCAGCGCCCCGAGGGGCGACAGCCAATAAGCAGGCGACGCAAGTCCCTGCATCGACAGAAACACAACAAACACATAACAATATGAAAATCCACAAAATCTCAGCCAAAGAGCTGACCTTCAAACAGGTAAACGAAATACTCACCAAGGGCTACAAGCTGGAACTCAGCGCCGACGCCGTCAAACGCATCCAAAAATGCCGCGACTACCTCGACAAGAAGATGGAGAACCCAGAGAAGCCCATCTACGGTGTGACCACCGGCTTCGGATCGCTTTGTGACCATAGCATCTCGAAAGAAGACCTGAGCACACTGCAAAAGAACCTCGTCATGTCGCACGCCTGCGGCACGGGCGAAATGGTACCCGAAGAGATCATCCGCCTCATGCTCCTCTTAAAGGTGCAGAGCCTCAGCTACGGCAACAGCGGCGTGCAAGTGGTAACCGTGCAACGCCTCATCGACTTCTTCAACAACGATGTGCTGCCTGTGGTCTACAACCAAGGCTCACTCGGTGCCTCCGGCGACTTGGCTCCTTTAGCCAACCTTATGCTGCCTCTGCTCGGTCTGGGCGAGGTGCATTTCGAAGGCAAAATCGTTCCTGCCGAGAAAGTCCTCAAGAAGTTCGGTTGGAAGCCCATCACCCTGCAATCGAAAGAAGGTCTGGCCTTGCTCAACGGCACTCAGTTCATGAGTAGTTACGGCACTTATGTCCTGCTGAAAGCCTTCCGCCTCAGTTATCTCGCCGACCTCATCGGCACCGTTTCACTAGAAGCTTTCGACGGCCGCATCGAGCCTTTCTTCGACCAAGTGCATCAGATCCGTCACCACAACGGACAAATCGTCACCGCCAAGCGTGTGCGTGAATTCACCAAAGGTAGCGAACTGATTGTCAGGGAGAAAAAACATGTACAAGACCCCTACTCTTTCCGTTGCATGCCTCAGGTGCATGGCGCCTCCAAGGATGCCATCGACTATGTGGCCTCGGTGTTCAGCGAGGAAATCAACGCCGTCACCGACAACCCAACCATCTTCCCCGATGAAGACCTGGTCATCAGCGCCGGCAACTTCCACGGCCAACCTCTCGCCATCACCTTGGACTTCTTGGCCATCGCCATGGCTGAATTGGGCAACATCAGCGAGCGCCGCATCTATCAACTCATCGGTGGCAAGCGTGGTCTGCCTTCGTTCTTGGTCGCCGAGCCCGGCCTCAACTCTGGCTTTATGATTCCGCAATACGCTGCTGCCAGCATCGTCAGCCAAAGCAAGCAACTCTGCACCCCCGCTTCGGTCGACAGCATCGAGTCGTCGCAAGGTCAGGAAGACCATGTCAGCATGGGTGCCAATGCCGCCACCAAGGCATTGCGCGTGGCCGAAAACCTGGAGCGCGTATTGGCCATTGAACTCTTCAATGCCACACAAGCCCTTGAGTTCCGCCGTCCGCTAAAGTCATCGCCCATCATCGAGAAGTTCGTCGCCGCCTACCGTAAGGAAGTGGAATTCGTGCGCATCGACAAGGTGATGTACACCGAGATTGCCAAGAGCGTGCAGTTCGTGAAGGACTACCCGTTGGCATTTGATGATTTGCAAAACAAATGATTGGTTTGTAGGGCTGTCGTACCACGGCAGCCGCTTGTAAAAACAAAAGCGGCTGCCACGGTGTGACAGCCTTACAAACAAAATATAGGATATGGAAGCCAACACACAACAACCTCAGAAGCGCCCCGTAGGGATGACCATCCTCTTGGTGATGTCGCTCATCAACGCCTGTTGGAACATCTTCAGTGCATCGGTGTCACTGATCGTGAAGCCAAGTATGACCGCGATGTATAAGAACGGGCAACTCGAGGAGATGATGCAACCCTTCTCAGCCTTTGGTGGAGATTTCGCTAAGGCCATGAACGAAGGGATGCAGATTTTCTCCCAAATCGACTCCAAATTCTACATCATTCTACTGGTGTTGTTCATCGCATCGCTGATTGGCGTCATCAAGATGTTCAAAGGCGACAAGCGCGGTTTCCATATCTATTCCGTCGCCCAAATTTGCATGCTGATTGACAATTCCTTGTATGTCTATCCATTGCAAAAGCCCTCTCCATTTTTATCCGACTTGATGTTCACAGCCATGTTTATCTTGCTGTATTACCTCTATTTCAAGCGCATGGAAATGGCAAAAACCACACAAAACCCTGATTAACCATGGAGCAGCGTGAAGGCAAGATATTCAACCTGAGGCCAGAATTGACCCAGCCCATGAGGTTGGCGGCGAGTTTTGCCATCACCTATTACGGGTTTTTGCTCGTCTTCGCCATCATCACGGTCATTTTCAGCCAATATTACATCGACTCCTACTATTACGAAGAAGCCAATGTCAAGCAAGACAAATCAGAACTGCTTACCCCAATTCTACAGCTTGCCCTACTTATAACACTCGTATTCAGCCTAATACAAATCTTCAGAAAAAAGAATCACGGCAAAGTCATCTTTGTGGTTGCCTCCATTTTGCTTATGATTTTCCAATTCGTGACAACTGGAGGTGATCCTTGGATGAAATATGCCCTCGAAGCACTGCTAGTGCTCATTATTGCTCCCCTCCGAGTAAAAAAGAAAATCAAACTAAAGAACGGAAAAATAAAGCTAGAATCCGTTGAAAACCAAAAAGTAAAAGCAGAAGAACCCACAGCGGAGGCAACCCCTACAGAAACCCCAACGACAGAGGCTTAACGCAACATCATCGCAGCTTTTTTAACTGCATTAACGAAGATTTCCACCTCTTCCATTGTATTGTACAACGCAAACGAAGCTCGCACCGTGCCTGGGATGCCGAATCGCGTCATCACTGGCTCGGCGCAATGGTGACCTGTGCGCACCGCTACACCCATCTTGTCGATGATGGTACCCAGGTCATAAGGATGAATGCCATCAATGATGAAAGAAACCAAACCTGAGCGACGCTCAGCCTCCCCAATGAAACGGATACCGTCGATTTCAGAGAGTTGTTCAACGGCCGACTGTAACAACTTGGCTTCATATTGCTCAACCTCTTTTCTGTCAAGACCTTGCATGAATTGAATGGCTGTTTCCAAGCCTAAGGCAGCACCCACATTTGGGGTACCAGCCTCGAATTTGTAAGGCAACACATTGAAAGTGGTTTTCTCGAAACTCACCGTGTCGACCATCTCACCACCGAATTGATAAGGAGGTAATTTCTCAAGCCATTCTGCCTTGCCGTACAAGCCGCCGATGCCCATTGGCGCATACATCTTATGGCCGGAGAAAACAAAGAAGTCACAATCCAAGTCTTGAACATCGATGGGATGATGGGCAATGGACTGGGCACCGTCGATGACCACAGGAATGCCATATTGATGCGCCATGGCAACCATCTCCTTCACGGGATTGATGGTTCCCAACACATTGGAAATATGCGCAATCGACACCACCTTCGGCCCTTCTTTCAGCAATTCTTCGTAACGATTCAAGTCCAGGACACCTTTGTCATCCATTGGCACAACTAATAACTGTCCTTGATGCCGTTTTACCATTTGCTGCCAAGGCACGAGGTTGGAGTGGTGCTCCATAGCAGTAATCAGCACCTTTGGTGCGTCGTAGAGACGCATTGTATGCGTCTCCCCCAAAGTTGTCGCCAACAAATTCAACGACTCGGTAGTGCCACGCGTGAAGATGATTTCCCTTGCTTCCTTGGCATGGACGAAATCGGCAACGGTCTGGCGAGCATGTTCGTAGGCCTCAGTCGCCTTCTGGCTCAAGTAATGCACCCCACGGTGAATATTGCAGTTCTCGTGCAGATAATAGTCACGCTCACGGTCGATGACGCACAAGGGCTTCTGCGTGGTGGCTGCATTGTCAAAATAGACCAAGGGCTTGCCGTAGACCTGCTGATCAAGGACAGGGAATTGGTGTCTTATTTCATTGATATTAAACATCGTTTTCAAACTTAACTGTTTTAGTTTCCTTAACAATGGCCCAAACTATGACTATGGCCGCTTCAATCTCCTGTGAAAGCGGCCATTAGCCATAAGCCATAGGCCATTGTCAGATTTTAGAATAATCAATGTCAAAATTATATTCCTTCGGGTGGCTGCAGCGCAACACACAGTTCTCGCAACTCGACAATTCACCGCGCAGTCGGCGCTTGATCATGTCATCGATGTGTTCGTGCAGCATCTCGTTGCCGATATGGTTGCTCACCTCGGCAGCGAAAGCATACATCAACAGAATCCTGGCATTGGCCTTGCTGATGCCACGCTGGCGCATGTAGAACATGGCCTCTTGGTCAAGTTGGCCCGTGGAAGTGCCATGCGAGCATTTCACGTCGTCGGCATAGATTTCAAGGAAAGGCTGGCTGTTGACTTTGGCCGTCGAGGTCAGGAGGATATTGCTGTTGTTTTGGTGGGCATCGGTCTTTTGAGCATCTTTGGCCACATAAACATGGCCGTTGAACACAGCCGAGGCCGAGTCATCAATGACGCCCTTGAACTTCTCGTTGCTGGTGCAATGAGGCACATTGTGGTTCACCTTCAGGAAGTTCTCCACATGCTGGGTCTTGTCGATGAGATACAAACCATGCACCTGGGTGTCGGCGCCTTCGCCATCCAAGTCGACATGATAGGTGTTTCGCACATCGCCGCCGTTGAAGGTGATGACCACAATCTTCAGTCTGCTGTCGGCCAACTGCTTGACCTTGAACTCTCTTTGGATGGAAGCCTCGTTGCTTACATTCTGCAGCACATACAACTCAAGGCTAGAGTTCTCATTGAGGATGATTTCGGAGACCTTCGGCTCGGATGACAGGTGAGCGTCATCGTCATACTCAATGATTTCGCGGCTTTGGTTGGCAGCTAAGATAAGTTGGTTGTTCATAATCAAAGTTCCTTAATCCATTCGTAGCCTTTTTCTTCGAGTTCGAGGGCGAGGTTCTTGCCGCCCGTCTTGACGATGCGTCCGTCGTACATCACATGCACGAAGTCGGGGACAATATAGTCGAGCAGTCGCTGGTAGTGCGTGATGACCACGAAGGCGTTCTCAGCATTATGCAACTGGTTGACGCCATGGGCCACGATGCGCAGCGCATCGATGTCGAGGCCCGAGTCGGTCTCATCAAGGATGGCGAGGCTCGGCTCCAGCATGGCCATCTGGAAGATCTCGTTTTTCTTCTTCTCGCCACCGCTATAGCCCACGTTGACGAAACGGTTCTGCAGCTTTTCTGTAATTTCCACCATGGCCTGCTTCTCCTTCATCATCTTCATGAAGTCGACCGTGCTCATCGGCGGCAGTCTTTGATACTCACGCTTCGAGTTGACAGCGGTGCGCATGAAATTCTGTATGCTCACACCTGGAATCTCGACGGGATATTGGAAACTCAGGAAGATACCTTCGTTGGCGCGGTCCTCGGGCGACATCCCAACGATGTTCTTGCCCTTGTACCAGATCTCGCCTTCGGTGATTTCATAGCCCTCGCGACCTGTGATGGCCGCAGCCAGCGTACTCTTTCCCGTTCCGTTAGGACCCATGATGGCATGGATTTCGCCTTCGTTGACGCCCAGATTCAATCCTTTCAGGATTTCCTTGCCTCCAATGGAGACATGTAGGTTTTTGATATTCAGTAACATGATATATAGTTGTTCAGTTGTTCAATTATTCAGTTGTTCAGTTTTCAGTTGGGTCGCCCATGTCATTCCAACGTTGGCAAGCGGGTCAGCGGGAATCTATGGGCGACGGGGTTTCAGTTGGGCTTAGGCTGATTTTGCCGTAACGCATATAATAGGCATGCTTGGCCCACTGTGTATATTCTTCTTGTGATATCTCAATGACATTATTGCCTTCAGATTCAGTAATTTTTTGTTTCACTTCTTCGATCAATGCCTCATCGCGGCCATATTTCCCGATATGGATGATGTTCAAAACAAGCCCTAACAATACGACACAACCTGCACCAAGGGTCATCCATCCACGGACTTTTGGCGTTATCTTAGGCAACCATAAAGTCAACATCGAAAGGGTAATATGTCCGCAAGCCAAGGCAAAGAAAGGCAAGGCTGCCAGCATATAGAAATCTCGTTGCTTCACGCTCACCATGATGGGCAGCACGCCAAAAAGCCCTAAAATCAGGAAGCTATAAAACCAACCTTTATCAGGTGGGAACTCAAACACTTTACTATTGACCTTACTTCTCGCTTTGCAAATCACCAACGCCATGGCAATCACATACGGAATCATCAGTTGTTGCAATAAAGCGAAAACGATATAGAACCTTGATGATGTTGTCGCTTCGTACAGTCCTCCACCGATGACTTGTAATCGGATGTAGTCCTTAATATAGCCAAACGAGCCAGGGCAAACCAAAAACATGATTCCGGCAAACACAGCTATAGAGACCAAAAGAATCAAGCTGTCAATGGGGCCTTGTATCCACTTGCGCTTTTGATCAAAAGCACAATAAAATATCGGGAATACCAAAGGGAACAATCCCGTGAATCCTTTGGAGAGGAAGGCCAATAACAGAGTGAAAGCCGACAAAAACAACCAAATCTTATGGTTGCGCTGGTAACCGACAATCATCAGATAGACGGAGAGCAACACAAAGACCGACATGGTGTTTTCAAGCATATTGTTGGTGGCGCACCAAGTGGCCAAAGGCATGACCAGCCAAAACAATAGCGGCAGCCAAGCCCAACGGAGATTGTTAGTCGTTCGTTTCCAAATCAAGGCTATCAACAAGCCAGTAAAAAGGAAAGCTAGTACGGAATATAACTTCTCAACCCACCAGTGGTCGCCCAAAACCTTGAAAAACAATGCTTCTAATCCGAAAGCCAAAGGCGGATGAGAATGGAATACATGACCTATCGTTTGGGTATAACTTGGGTTCCAAAACGAGCCTAGACCGCAAACCATATTGCGGGAAATGCAGGCATATGTCACACCATCAAGAAACATGCCCTCGGTCAAAAGGTTCTTGCTCACCAGAATGAGGAACAATCCGATGAGGAGCAACCAAAAAGGCGTGTTATTTGAACGGACTTGTGACATTATGTTTTTTCTTTGTTTAGTATATGTCGCTTTGCGTCATTGCGAGGAGGAACGACGAAGCAATCTAGGGTAACTTGTTTTCTGGACTGCTTCGTGCCTCGCAGTGACGCGAAGCGTGTCATCCTACGCTGCCTTCCAGTGTTATTGATAATAGTTTCTGTGCTTCAACGGCGAATTCCATAGGCAGTTTGTTCAGCACATCTTTGGCATAGCCATTAACGATGAGGCCAATAGCCTTTTCCGTCGGGATGCCACGTTGTTGGCAATAGAACAACTGATCTTCGGAGATCTTCGAGGTCGTAGCCTCGTGTTCGAGGATACTCGATTCGTTGCCGCATTCGACGTAAGGCCATGTGTGGGCACCACATTTGTCGCCCAACAGCAAAGAGTCGCACTGAGAGTAGTTACGCGAGTTCTCGGCTTTGGCAGCCACTCTCACCAAGCCACGATAGCCATTCTGGCTGTGGCCAGCAGAGATACCTTTAGATATGATCGTACTGCGGGTGTTCTTGCCCAAGTGGATCATCTTGGTGCCCGTGTCGGCCTGTTGGTAGTTGTTGGTCACGGCGACAGAGTAGAATTCGCCCACCGAGTTGTCGCCCAATAGCACGCAGCCTGGGTATTTCCATGTGATGGCCGAGCCCGTCTCGACCTGTGTCCAAGAGATCTTGGAGCGGTCGCCGCGACAGAGACCACGCTTGGTGACAAGATTGTACACGCCGCCCTTGCCGTCCTTATCGCCAGGGTACCAGTTCTGCACCGTGGAATATTTCACTTCGGCATCCGTCTCAGCAATGATTTCCACGATGGCGGCATGGAGTTGGTTTTCATCGCGTTGCGGGGCAGTGCAGCCCTCCATATAGCTCACATAAGCGCCTTCATCGGCCACGATGAGCGTGCGCTCAAACTGACCTGTGTTGGCCGCATTGATGCGGAAATAGGTGGAAAGCTCCAAGGGGCAACGCACACCTTTCGGAATGTAGCAGAACGAGCCATCGCTAAAGACTGCCGAGTTGAGTGCAGCGAAGAAGTTGTCGGTGTATGGCACCACCTTGCCGAGGTATTTTTTCACTAGGTCGGGATGCTGCTTGACGGCTTCGCTAAACGACATAAAGATGACGCCATGTTTGGAAAGGGTCTCTTGGAAGGTCGTTTTCACCGAGGTGGAGTCCATCACCGCGTCGACAGCCACGCCCGAAAGCTTCTTCTGCTCATCGAGTGAGATGCCGAGTTTGTCGAAAGTGGCCAACAGCTCGGGGTCCACTTCGTCGAGGCTCTGCTTCTGCTGGCGTTTGCGCGGCGCTGCGTAATAGATGATGTCCTGGTAGTTGATTTCGGGGATATCGAGATGTGCCCAGTTGGGCTGTTTCAGCGTCTGCCAGTGGCGAAAGGCCTTCAATCGGAACTCCAGCAACCATTCTGGTTCCTCTTTTTTCTTGGAGATGAGGCGAATGATGTCCTCGTTCAAGCCTTTCGGCACAAAATCGGTCTCAATGTCGGTCACGAAGCCGTATTCATACTCCTTGTTCGTGACTTCACTGATGATATTTTCGTTCGGATTCTGATCCATGATTCTGCTTTTTTGACTTCGGGACTTCAGGACTTCGGGACTTCGGGGTCTTCATTTAACCCCAAAACGTCTCGCAGTCCCGTAGTCTCGCAGTCACTATTAAGAATGATTTCAAATTAGGCCGCAAAGATACAATTTTATTATGGTTTAAGAAGCTTCTTTTTTATAATTTTGCGCCAAATTTCAACAGAAATGGATTTAAACATCGGACTTTTCAATGAATCGTTCCCGCCCGTGATGGATGGCGTTGCCATCTGCGTGCAAAACTATGCCTATTGGATGCAGAAAAAAGTGGGCGGCGTTTCCGTCATCACACCGAATGTTCCAGGTGCCGACTACAATCAGTATGACTACGAGGTGCTCGACTATTTCTCGGTTCCTGTGCCTTTCCGTCAGCCGTATGTCACTGGAATTGCAGAAGTTGACCCTGCTTTCATTGCGAAAATCATCAAACGTCGCTTCAAGATTGTCCATGCCCATTCGCCTTTTGCAGCAGGCATGGCGGCTGCCAACGTTGCCAAAAGGCTCAATATCCCTATGGTGGCCACATTCCACTCCAAATACCGCGACGACTTCAGCCAAACCATCCCCTCCAAAGCCGTCGTGGAACAAATCATCAAGCGCATCGTCAGTTTCTATGAACACGCCGATGAAGTTTGGGTGCCTCAAGCCTCTGTAAAAGAAGTGATTAGGGATTACGGATTCAAGGGCAATGTGGAGGTGGTACCCAATGGTAGCGACCTTGTGGCCGACTATCCTAAGACCTATTTCGCTGATGCGCGAAAGAAGTTAGGCATTGCGCCCAACGATTTCGTTTGCCTTTTCGTTGGACAGCATATCTGGCAGAAAAATGTTCGTCTCATCATCGAAGCCCTTGAAAAAGTGAAAGATACACCTTTCAAGATGTATTTTGTCGGCAACGGATATGCAGCTGATGCGATGAAGGAAATGGTGACAGAAAAAGGCCTTGAAAGCCAAGTCACCTTTGTGGGTACCGTCACTGAGCGCGAAGTTATCAAGCAGTATTATGCAGCGGCTGACCTATTCTTATTCCCCTCGCTTTACGACACTGACGGTTTGGTCGTCAAGGAGGCTGCGGCACTGCAAACGCCCTCTATTATGGTGGAAACTGCCACCGCAGCCTCCATCATCACCGATAACGAGAATGGTTTTCTGATTCCCAACGACTTGGACGCCTTCGCCAGCCGACTGCGTGAGCTGATTCATGACCCAGAACGGGTGCACCGCGTGGGTGTGCAAGCCTCGCACTCCATCGTACGCTCTTGGGAAGATGTAGTCGATGAGGTGCTTGAACGCTACAATCGTTTGATTGCCAAAAAGAAATTGATTGCCATACCTTAAATAATCGGATTTTTCCTTAGTTTTGCGCCAAAATAACCTGAAATGAGCAAAGGAAAACAAAAACACGGTTTTTGGTTTTATTTCGGCAGAGTGATGGCTGGCATTGGCATCGCTTTGCTGTTGCTAGTATTGTATGTCTATCTCTCCGTCCCCACCTACAGCTTCAAAGAGCCGAAGCCTTTTAGCGGCGAGTACCTTTACAATCCGTATCAGGACATGAATCCCGACCAATGGAAGAAATACCACTTCCATTGCCACTCTCGCAAGTATTTTGGCCTGACCAACGGTAGAAAAAGCACCGAAAGCACCATCGACAGTGTGTATCAAGCTTTAGGTTACGACCATTATGGCATCTCTGACTATATGTACATCAATCCGCATAACGCTGACAAAGAAGACTATATCCCAGCTTATGAACATGGATACGGCCTCTTCCGCAAGACCCACCAAATCTGCATCGGAGCCGAGTCGGTGTATTGGCCAGATTTTCCCTTCATGCAAAACCTCAACATGAAACAGCATATGATCAACAAGTTGGGCGAACGCTGTCGCTTTGTCATGCCTGCCCATGCCTCGTTCACCAAAGGCTACAAGGTAAACGAAATGATGCTGTTGAGTAACTACCGCCTACTTGAAGTGGTCAACCCATACGGAAACGCGTTTGAACACTGGGACAAAGCCCTCTCAAACGGTCACCGTGTGTATACCCTTGGTAACGACGACACCCACAACATCAACAATGAACATGAAATATGCCGCAACCTGACCATGGTCAACTCGCCAGATCTCAATCCAGAACATGTATATGAGTCCTTGGACAAAGGCTTGTGCTATGCCGTGGAATTCGACAATTGGTATTATTATCCACTGGCCCTCGAGTATAAGATAAAAGATGCCCGCGCTTTAGATTATCTAACTCAGGCCCAATTGGTTGGAGACACCTTATTCATATCCACTTCGGCAGAGACCATGAAAGAGGTTCAATTCATCGGACAAGACGGCAAAGTGCTGAAAACAGAGGAGAATATTGGCACAGCACATTATGTCATCCAACCCGAAGACCCTTATGTCAGAACCCGTATTGACTTGAACGGCAGACATTTCCTTTATCTGAATCCTATCACACGACATCCATCGCCAGAAGTGGATGACCGCCGCTTGGACAGCATCAATTACGCGCAAACCGGACTCTATTGGTTCGTCTATGCCGTAGCATTAGCAGCTTTCGTCTGGTACCTAATCAAAAAAGCTAAAGAGAAAAAGAATGATTCGAATCCAGGACAACGATAAGAAAATCAACCAAATACTCTTTTGGCTTTTGGTTATCAGTGCTGTTGTTCGAGGCATCGCGGCAACTTCGATTGAATTTAGCAACGACGAGGTGTATTATTGGACCTACGCCCTCTACCCCGATTGGAGTCATTTCGACCATCCGCCTATGGTAGGTTGGGTGATACAATTATTTAGCCTTAACTTATTGTTCGACAGCGAGTTTTTTATCCGTTTGGCTTCGATAGTCTTTATGACTGCCAATACCTATATTATATTTCGCATTGGGAAAGAAATCAAAAACGCGCAAACGGGATTATATGCCGCCTTGCTTTACACAGCCTCCATCTACGCCTTCGTCATCACTGGCATTTTCATTATGCCCGACACACCATTGATGTTGTTCTGGCTTTTGGCAGTTTGGATGGCAATCATATACTTCAAACGACTTCCGACAGAAAAACATTCCGACAGCTATATAGTGTTGTTCGGCATGTTCGCAGGATTAGCCATGCTCTCAAAGTATTCAGGTGTATTCCTTTGGGTAGGAATGATGCTCTACATACTCTTTTTCGACAGAAAACCGCTGAAAACCTGGGCATTATATTGTGCCTTGCTTATTTCCCTTAATTTGGTCTTGCCCATCTTGAAATGGAACATTGATAACGGTTTCATCAGTTTCAACTTCCATGGTGACCGCGTCAGCTTGTTTGGTAAACCCAACTTAGGCTATTTCGGCGCCGAACTGGCTGGTGAATTGCTCTACAACAACCCCGTGAACTTCGTTTTGGCCATCATTGCGGTCATCGCTGCTTTCAAAGGGAGACTCACAATGGAGAAAACCGCACTGCGACTGGTACTATGCATTGCACTTCCCTTGATTTTGACTTTCATTTTCTTCTCTTTGACCCGTCAAACACTACCTCATTGGAACGCTCCCGCCTATTCTATTCTCATTTTACTGAGTGCCTGCTGGTTATGCGAAAAGAATCCACAATCGAATGGCAGCTTCCTGCTTCCCAAAAGCATCATTGCAGCTCTTAGCATCCTGATATTAACAGTAGGCATTGGCATTGCGGAAATCAACACGGGCTTCATTCCTCTCGACCGGCATACTGAACCTGAAATGCTTGGACGCAACGACTTCACACTGGACATGTATGGCTGGCGACAACTTGAGACAAAATTCGCCGATTTGCGCGAACAAAAAATCGTCGAAGGCGTGATGAAAGAGGATGACGGCATTGTGGCCGATGAATGGTTCCCTCTGGCCAACCTTGATTACTATGTGGCCCGTCCTTTAGGCATGAAAGTAATGGGCGTAGGCTATATCGAGAAACTACACAAATATCTATGGATCAACGAGCAACGGGGAGGGTTTACAAAAGGAGAAGACTTTTGGTTCCTGACCGATAGCCGATATCTCAAAAACCCAGAAGGGCTCTATCCAGGAGGTTTCGAGTCTATCATACCGATTGACACTATCACCATCGAACGAGGAGGAAAACCAGCCAAAAACTTCTTCGTCTATGCTTGCAAAGGCTTGATTTACATGCAACCTACAGTTTCTGAGACCATCGAAAACAACAAAGCCAAATAAGGAAACCATGAAACAGTTGCAGATGACAAACCGTCGCCGAACCATTATCGAGTGCCTGATATTGGTTGTCATCGCTGCCGTGCTTCGCATTTGGTATGTAGGCAAAACCGACCTTGGGTATGATGAAAGCTTCTCGCTTTATATGGCACTGCAAAGCCTACCTGACGCCATACGAATGCTTTGCAAAGGCGACAACCCTCCACTTTGGGAAGTTCTATTACATTTCTGGATCAAGCCATTCGGCATCTCTGAAGTCGCCATTCGTTCCTTATCACTCATTTTCAGCACATTGACCATTATCCCGATTTATTTGCTCGGTGAAAAGTACATCCATAGGTGGGCTGGTATTGCAGCTTCCCTATTCTATTGTTTCTCAACTTTTTCCATTTACTTGGCACACGAATGCCGCGTTTATAGCCTCATCGGATTCCTCTCAGCAGGCTCTGTTTTCTTGTTCATCAGCATCATAAAAAATCCTAAAACCTTCAAATTCATCTTATTGACCTTAGTCAATTTGATGCTCATGTACGGGCATTACCTTTCCGTTTGGATCATCGTAATGGAATTTCTTATCGCATTGGCAATCAAGCCTATAAGAAAGAAGATTTGGAAGCCATATCTGATTCACGCGGCATCGCTTATTCTACTTTTTGTGCCAATGTTTCCAGTGTTGTTCACACGCTTTTTCGACTCAGGAATACACGGCACTTGGATTGCTAAGACCACCAGTCCCGAAGCGCTATATGATTTCCTATGGCGCATGTGCAATGTTCCTGTCACAACAGTGCTGGCTATTACAATCCTTATATCAGTATTTATTATATTGACTATCAATATTTTCAAAAAGAAATGTCAGTTCGGGAATAATGGTATCCTTACTTTGCTTTGGATTGTGCCGCTACTGGTTTCGTTTGTACTTTCCTATTTCACCGGCTTCTTCCTCGACCGTTATTTCTACTTCATTTTCCCCATTTTTTATCTTTCCATCGCCTCTTATTGCCTCTATCTGTTCCCAAAAAGAACAGCTTTTGGACTCTCACTCATGGGAGTTTTTGCCATAGCAATGGCCATTTCCTGCTCTCCCGACAGTTTCACCAATCACTTTAGTGGATGGCATTACAATGTTAAGCCCATTGTACATCAACTAGTTGAAGCAAAGGAAAACGAAAAAGCGCTCGTCATACTGCCCGAATATTTCGACAAGCAATTCACTTATTATTTGGACGAAAACCACGAGGCTTTCCGCACACAAAGCCAACCCTCCAATTATTATGTGTTTCAAGATTATCTGCTGAAACAGGGCTATTATTACGACATCAACTACCAAAAAGCGGATTTCAGTGCCTGCGACAAAGTGGTATTCCCATATCACAAAGACTTGCCCATCAACGGATTAAGAGAATACTTGGAAAACCACGGCTTCCGATTGGAAAAGGAACAAGACGAACATCCCTATTCTGTCAACTACTTCTCAAAGTAGTTTTCATTGCAACTTCCGACGAAGCAGATGCAAACGACCATCGGAAGCTATGGTCTCATACTCCGAACGGTTGGTAAACACCAATTGGCCATTACGCTCAAAGTTGACATAATGTTCCGTAATCAGCACATAATCAGCTTCGATTTTGGTTGCATGCGCAAAGTTTTGGATGTTTTCACGCAAAGCCAAATGAGGCACGAAATTAGATGTAGCACTCACTGAAGCATCGTCAGGAATCATCTTTAGCAACTCTCGGGCATAATGCACATCAAATTCTTCCTGCTCGTAATGACGGCCTTGATACACACATAACTGGTCAACCAAGATGGCTGACTTAGGAACACCTATAGTATAAAAGGTGGTCAGCACTGTAGAGAGCACCAAGACCAAGCTCAATGCCATTCGCCACTTACCGTTCTTCAACTTGACAAGCACCAAAAACGACGAGACCACCAATACTGGCACAAATTCAACCGAATACTGGAAAGAGATACCCCAGAAGTTAGGGTCAACAGCAAACATTTTCTGAGCCAGCAGAGGGACTATCATTATCAAATAGTTGGGCTTCAACAAAGTAAGTAACATTCCTGAAGCCAAAGCGCATACATAAAACTCCTCTTTTATACCATTAAAGTTCGAGATGCCATTAGTGTTGGTGAACAACATTTGAATGGTCTCAAACGGATGCTTAATCAACCTTGAGGCAATGTCCACATAATTATCGCCTAAATGGGCATAACGGGCGAAACCGCCTCCACTACCACCTAATCTCGGCATCACTATCATATTGATTATGAAAAAGTAAGCCAAAGAAAACGCTGCGTATGCCAACAAATGCCAAAGAGCTCCTTTGTCTTTCCTATAATCCCACATCAAAGCGATGGCAATGAAAAACAGCCATAACGACATGTTCTCCTTTCCGATGACAAACAGCACAACAAACAAGGAAGTCAATGCAAAATGACGTTTTCTCAGAAAGTAGAGCAACCAAGGCAACATCATGGCTGTCACCACATTGGAATGATAGTCGTAGGCCAAAGCATGAATGATTCCAAACGAGAAGAAAAAAACCACTGTGGCCAAAATCGGCATCCAATCATCTTCTGTATATAGGCCAATGAGTTTATAGACTCCCCATCCACCTAACAGCACCGCAGTAATCTGAACGATGAGCAAGGTGTAGCTTCCAAACACATATATCAACGGCGACAAAACGACCAAATACAAGTCGAAATGGTCGCTGAGAATGCTTTGCGGTACAGCCTTGAAAATGCTGCAATCATCAACGCGAAAATGCGTGTAGTCATACATCGCATGGGTGTAAAGCCCCAAGTCGAGCGCGTAAGTCTTGAAAAGATAATGGTTGACCAAAGAGATAATGGCATACAACACGCCGGCAAAGGTGAAAACCGATGCCAGCGTGATGTTTTTCTGCCGTTTACTCAAGGCTCTTTCCTTCATATTCCTCAGCCCTCAGTCTGGAACAAGGTGATGATGTTCAAAATCACCTCTGAGGCCTTCATCATGCTTTCCAATGGAACGTATTCTAACTTGCCGTGGAAATTATGTCCTCCAGCAAAAATGTTGGGGCAAGGCAGCCCCATAAACGAGAGGTTGGCACCATCGGTGCCGCCACGGATGGGCTGCACTTTCGGCTTGATGTTAGCCATCTCCATCGCCTTAATCGCTCTTTGTACGATAAAGAAATGAGGCTCCACTTCCTGACGCATGTTGTAATACTGGTGTTTCAGCTCCAGCTTCACCACATCGCCATATTTCTTGTTCAAGAACTCAGCCACCGAAGTGATCAAGGCTTTCTTCTCCTCAAACTTCTGCCTATCGTGGTCGCGGATGATGTACGACATCGTAGTCTCCTCTACCGTACCGTTGATTTCAGTCAAGTGGAAGAAGCCCTCATAACCCTGCGTGAAACGCGGACGCTGTTCAACGGGCAGCATCCCATTGAGTTCCATAGCAATAAGCATTGAGTTGACCATCTTGTCCTTGCCATAGCCGGGATGGATGTTGCTGCCTTGGATGTGAATCTTGGCTCCAGCAGCGTTGAAGTTCTCATACTCCAACTCACCGATTTCGCCACCATCCATCGTGTAGGCATACTTTGCCCCGAACTTCTTCACATCGAACTTCACCACACCGCGACCGATTTCCTCATCAGGAGTGAATCCGATCTTGATTTCGCCATGTTTGAAGTCGGGATGTTCCATCATGTATTGGGCAGCATACATGATTTCGGCCACACCCGCCTTGTCATCAGCGCCAAGCAAGGTTGTGCCGTCAGTGGTAATCATTGTTTGACCTTTATACTGCGCCATCTCAGGAAACTCAGAAATACGAAGAACGATGTTCTTTTCCTTGTTCAGCACAATGTCGTTGCCGTCATAGTTCGGGATGATTTGCGGCTTGATGTCGGCACCTGAAGCGTCAGGTGATGTATCCACATGGGCGATGAAGCCGATGGCGGGAATCTCGCGGTCGACATTGGAAGGGATGGTGGCCATCACATAGCCATATTCGTCCAGTTCGGCCTTTATGCCCATGGCCTGAAGCTCATCGCGAAGCATCTTCAACAGATTCAGTTGTTTGGCAGTGCTGGGCTGCGATTCGGAATTTTCGTCGGAAGTGGTCTCCACAGAGACGTATCTCAGGAATTTGTCTAAAAGCTTTTCCATTTTGTCAGGTTTTAATTTGGCACAAAAATAGTCATTTTTTCGATACAAAAAAACCGCGGCTGGAGAAACTCCAAACCGCGGGACCATGAAAAAACAATCTTACTATTATATTAACGCTTTTCTGCGTGCTTTCTTGTACGATGTCTGTCTTTTGCCCACAAACCGTAAACCTCACTGACATTACCGGCAGTAGTGAAGGCATTGATTTCGTTCTTGCCAAGATATTCCATCAACTTCGAGAACTCATCGTTAGTAAGCAAGGACTCCAATTCAATCGACTTTTCGTTGGTGTAGCCACCGATGACTTCATAAAGAGTACAGCCACGGTGGAGCTCATCAATGATGTAATGACGAATACGGTCGTAATCCTTAGAAACAATGCAAACACGCTTGCGTTGGTTCAAGTTGGCCGTGAACATATTGACCACCAGGCCGTTAATCCATGTGGCGATAAGACCGATGACAACCATCTGGAAGGGGTTGATGGCAAAAGCCGTGAGACAGATGATGGCACCCGCCACGCTCACCGACTTACCCATGTCGAAGTGCAGGTATTTGTTGACGATCTTGGCCAAAATGTCGAGGCCGCCAGTGGAGGCATTGATAGAGAACATCAGCGTTTGTGCCGCACTAAGGATAATTACGCAGCAGAGCAGGTCGAACCAAGGATTGCCCATAACAGAGAAGGCTTGGTCGGGAGCGACACCCATATTAACCAGGTAATCGTTTGGGGTGGCAAAATTCTGCCAGGGATAGAGCCATTCGCAGAACTTGGTCATAGGGCCAAGAATCAAGGCGCAATAAACCGTTTTAAGTCCAAATTCTTTGCCAACGAGGATATAGGCAAGAATCAACAAGATAGCGTTGATGACGGTAATCATCGTAGGAAGGCCAATGCTGATGCCCATACCGTTGAAAATGTTGGTCAGCACGATGGAGAGACCTGAGATGGAGCCTACAATCAGTTTGCTGGGAACGAGGAAATAATAGACGCAAACACCGGTCATGAACATGCCGAAAGTCATAATCAGCAGCTCAACCCAAAACTTTTTGCTGACCAAAGCCTGGCCAATTTCCTTCATTATGTCGTTAAATTTTTTCATAAAAGTTTGATTTATAATTCTTTAAATAATAAACTCGATTCGATTTTTGCGGCTGCAAAGGTCGGAATTCTTTTTGAGATAAAGAAGGGAATTGGAGAATAAATGTTTTGGGTTGGGAAAGTCGTTGGAAAATCAGTAATAATCGGTTTCTAATTCAACAAACGGCGGAGTTTTTGAAGTTCCGCCGTTTTGTTATAATAGGATGTAGATTATTAATGATACTCTATCACATTTTGTCCGCCATGGCCTGCGCAATGTGAACATATCCCTCTTCCGTTGCAGACGATACATGTCCCCGTTGGATTTGTCAAAGGATGGCCATCGCCTAAACAAACATGGCATTTCCCTGATCCTTGGCAATATGGGCACGGTTTCCAAACCTGCATAGGTCGAGGTTGGGGTTGGGGCTGGAGTTGCGGTTGTGGTGTAGGTGTTGGGGGTACTGTATTGGTAACAGTTGTTGTACCATTAGCCTTCGGAGGTGTAATGCCCGTCGAAACCCATTTGCCAAAGGAATCCTCGTATTTGAAAACCCCATCAGCAGAAAAGATTAACGATTCATACCTTGGCGCAATATACTCCCTCCCATTCATGTCGCAAATACCTGTCTTCCCGTTGAGTTTCACCGTAACGTATTCAAAGCCGTCTTCATTACAATAGATTGCAGAGTCATATCTGCCAGGGGCAATAATCTCCTTTCCCGTAATGTCGCAAACACCATTTTCTTTATCACCTTTATCAACGCTAAACCAGCCAGAAAGATAGCAAATGAAAGTATACCCTCGGCTCAAGGGGATAAAAGTTACACCCCCCATGCTTTGGGCACCTTTTTTGTCTCCTTGAATCAGTTTATACCATTGGAAGCCATCGCTTTCCGTTTGCAATGTTTTTTCTTGCGCAAACAAACTAATCGAAACGAATGTCATGCAAACCAGCACGGCCAAATACTTGATACTTTTCATTTTTTATTCTCCTTTTGTTTTAGTTTGACATTTAATTTGTTGTTTTTCCTATTGGTATTTTGTTGTATCGATTTCAATAATAAAGAGAATGATATATCTAAATCTCTATCACTTAAAGCAACCAAATCACGAACTTAATTTACTTCCTATAGATACAATATTCCGCCCCAACTTAATAATCACCTTTAGTGTTTCTAACGCCGTATTGCGATCATACGCTTTTTCTCTTTCTGATAGTTCGGAATAGTCGACAAGGCATGGATGTTGCTTGAGGACATCATCACGCAAGCATCCATAAATCCAGCCTTCGTTGAAACGACCTATCGCCCAATTGTCATGCACATTGCGGGCCAACAACTCAACGAGTTCATTCAGTTCATCTGGAAGCACTACATCAGATGTGTCGATTGGTTTGGGATGATAACATTCTTTGTTCATGGTTTATACGATTTAATTCCAAAAATGAAGAGATATGTTTTCTCGCACATCTACCACTTGTAAATTATTTTTCTATGCACATGACAAAACCTGAAAATATGACGCTGTAATCTTGAAAGGTTATTACACCCCAAAAGAGCATTGTTTTTCAAAAAATCTATCATGGACAAACAAGTTTTTCTTATTTTTGCACACAAACTCGAAAAAACAGATATGAACGATAGAGAAAGACAGTTTATTGAAGGCATCATCAACATTGGTGACAGAAGGATCCACAACCGATGCATACAGCTCCTATTCCATGGTCAAGATACAGCCGGGCGGGATGAACGTGGCCTATACAAAAAGAACGATTATGTTGTAGCTTTAGAAAACGCTGTCAGGACCAACTTCTCAGGGCGGCATTACCAAGGTTTATTCTCCGAGACCTATATGGTTTTCGAGTCTCTCTTTGCAACCTATTTGGAACACCTAAATCCCGAAAAGTTACGTGAAATTGAAGACTTGAAAAATTGGCTTTTCGTTACCGCTGGACGATTCTGCAACAGTAATAGAAAAAAGATTAATGAGTTGCTTGGTATAGAATTAGGTGACTACTATGAAGAATACGATGATGGTTTGAAAGCCAAAGAGAACGATTCGAATTCAATAGAAGAAGAATTCACACCTCAAGTCAAAACATCGGGCATCAACATAAAAAAGTTTGATGATAATGAAGACTCAGAACCAACAGATGATCTCACTGATCAGCCTGACACTTCTGACTGGGCTGCTTCACTCCTTAATATATATATTGGCAAAATAAACAATGAATATTACCGCGACCTCATCCGAGCCATCAAAATAGAAGGCGTACCAGTGGAAACAATCGCCGAGGAATATAATAAATCAGAAGATGACATTTATCGCGACTACAATCGTGCCTGGGACAAATTACTTCAGGTAACCCTGCCCGATATCAAAATCCGAAGCAAAAGCTTGTTCAAAAAATATGAGTCGAAATTGGACGACCGGCAAGCTCGCATACTGAATAAATTCTTTTTTGGTGGTTATGACATTTCTGCCATAGCGCGTTCCGAAAAGATAAACCAAAATGAGTTGGAGAGAGCTATCATAAAAGCATATAAAGTGCTGCTGAGAACCGCCAAACACGAGACCGAGCTTGACAAAAAAGAGAAACGAAAAGAAGCCCGCGAGCAGCGTCATCTCGAAAAAGAAGAGGCTTCAAAAAGAAAAAAATCGTAGAATAAGTGGTAGGAAATGCCGAATGTCCCCCTCTATAAAGTAAAAAAATAAAAAACACATCATGACGATAACGAATGAAATAATGGAACGTTTCCTACAAGGCCAGACCTCTGTAGAAGAAACGGTTGAAATAATGGCAGCCATTGCCGTTAATCCAGAGCTTGAAGAGCAAGTGATCACCCACCGACGCATGGCCTATACCAATGAGCAAATGGAGGATTATGGGAGTTTTATTCCCATTAGCAGTATGGCAGCCGATGACGGTCAAAATTTATGCGACTTCCAATGCGAAACGTATATTTTAAAAGCCTTTGGAAAAAAAGTAGAAGAAAATGCGTTGGCCTATGAATCACGACAAAACTACTGGCTACGTGGCGAAGGCACACCTCTTTATAATATGGGCAAACTATTGGAACGAGAAGGCCTTCTCGTCAATCGTCGTTTTGATGCGACCCTTGATGAATTAGAGAAGACATTATGTGACCATAAGGTAATTGTTGTAGTCAATGGTGACATGCTCATCGGAAAAGAAATCGACATTTTCTCCGACGATTTCAGCTTTGAGGACAATCCAAATCATGCCGTTGTTGTACATTCCATTGACACAGAGGCTGGCAAAGTTACCCTTTACAATCCAGCAGTTCAGGAAGAGGCTACTATTTATGACTTGAATAAATTTGAAAGCGCATGGAAAGAGTCGCGCCATTATATGGTCACTGCCCGCATCAAACGATTCCCACAAGAATACAATCCACAACCCGTCGATGTCAGCAAAATTAAGCTCAATGATGATTTAATGGAACTCATCGAAGTGATTGCCGAAAATGCGCATGATGTTTGGGCGGTAGACAAGATGAAGGCCGGCTACACTTACGCACCTCTTGATAAACATGACAACGAAGAGAAGGGACACAACCATTATCTCGTCCCCTATTTCATGCTTTCTGAAGCCGACAAGGAACCTGACCGCCGCATGGCCACTCACACTATCAAATTGCTGAAACGATTGGGTTACCGGCTGGTTAACATCAACAGTATGTACCGCTGTCCCGATTGTGGCGAAGTCATTGAGCCTAACAACCATTTCTGTCCCAATTGCGGACGGGAATTGTCGTGGGAAGATTTTAGATAAACCCAACATAGTCATCTTCAATATGAAAAAGGCAACAATCGTCAAGGCTTTAGCAGTCTGTCTATTTTTTCTTCAGACTCCTGCCATAGCACAAACATACCAAAAAGGATACGCCAAGACAAAAGGCCGTCTTACACAAGAAGGAAGTGTAATCCCCGGCAAGTCACTAGATAGTGTTTTTGTTCAAATCAAAGGTGGTAACGCTTTTTATTCAAAATCAAACGGCATGTTTGAGTTTCCAATAACATCGCAAACTTTCTCTTTGAAAACTGTTGAAAAAGAAGACTATGTTTTGGCCGATCCGGATGTGCTTTCAAGAGCATACTCATACTCAAGCAACAAAATAATACTTTCATTTGAAAAACGAAGCGTACAAGATCACGACAGATGGCAAAACGAACGAAAGCTACGCAAACATGCCCAAGACCAGCTAAGAATCAAGGAAAGAGAGTATGATTCACTACTTGCACTTCACAAAATGAGTGAAGAAGAACACGCCAAAGCACTGCAAAAGCTATACTCTGATTCCGACAACGACATTCCTTTCATCAAGAATCTGGCTCTGCATTATTCCAAAATCGATTTCGACTACGCTAATGACTTTGAACGCCAAATCTGCACTTTCATTCTCAATGGCGAGCTCACAAAGGCAGACTCCATGCTCAACTCGAAAGGGAATCTGACCATTAGGTTCATGCGATGGAACATGGACAGAGAAGAACTCATCAATGACAGCTATCACAAATTCGAGATTTGCAAACTACGTCACGACAACGACTCTGCGGCCTACTTCATTGGCATGAGAGCCTGTCTTGACACCTTGAATGTAGATTGGCAACTTGAAGCAGGAGATTACATTTCCAACTTCACCACCGACTATAACACAGCCTATACTTTTTATGACAGAGCCTTGCGCATGGCTAAAATGAGATTTGGAGATCAAAGCGTTGAGGCCGCCTCTGTCATGGTTGGTCTTGTTCGCTTCCATGAAAGACTTGGAGAGTATAAGGTAGCTATGGATCATGCAGGCCGAACCCTTTCTATCCTAGAAGCACTTCCCGACAAAGACGATGCTTTAGCCCAACAATGCTATGAAAATATGGCTTTAGTGTATGATGAAATGGGCGATACGCTTAATGCCCAATGTTACTACACCCGTTCTCTCGCCATTTGCGAGAATCTGTATGGAGAAATACACACAAAGACTGCCACGTCTTATCACAATCTTGGAGCCTTTTTCGTTCAAAGAAGCCACTATGACAAAGCTTTAGATTATTTCCAAAAATCGAACAAAACCTATTCTGCACTAAATGACACTATTTCAGAAGGTATGGCCAGCAATTATGAAGGGATGGCCGTAGTATTTAAGAATCTTTCCGAATACGACACTGCTTCCTACTACATAAACCGAGCGATAGAAATCAATAGAACCCTCTTCGGAGAAAACCATCCATATATTGCGAACAATTATTACAATTTAGGAAGCCTATACCTTGATAAGGCAAGTAACTATGATGAGGCTCTCAAATACTTTAACCTTGCCACTGACATCAATAAGAAAACTTTAGGGGAACACCATCCCGATGTGGGCATGTGCTACAATAGCATCGGACTTGTTTATAAAAAGAAAGCCGAATATGAAAAAGCCCTAGAGTATTTTAGAAAAGCCTTGGATACTTATTCCAAGGTATTCGAAGACGACCATTACCATTTTATTGCCGTTTATCATAATATGGGTCAAATGTATTCTGACCTATATCTTTATAATCATAATGTTCATGAGGAAGACGCAGTACACTACATTGAAGAAGCTGTAAATAATCACATTAAAGCTCTGAACATTTCTTTGTCTGCATTAGGAGAAAAACATAATACAACAGCAAGATGTTACGATAACCTTGGACAAGATTATTTGAAGATAGGCAGCTACGAACTTGCTCTTGAAAACGCCTTAAAAGCTTTAAGTATAAGAGATGCGATCTACAATGATAAAAACAATATAGACATAGCTTCTTCTTATTATAATATTGCCAACATCTACTATAAACAAGGTAACCTTAGCAACGCCATAGAGTATTTGGAACAATGCGGACACATCCTTGACAACATTTATAAAGATGATGAGGATGAATACCGTGCCTATTTAAAATTCAGTCTTGGCACAATTTATCGCGAACAAGGAGACCTAACTAAAGCCATTGAATTTGTAGAAGAATCTATAAGGATGCTTGTAAAAATCGTACCTGAAAACCATCCAGAGCTCCAAAGATTCCTCAATGTTTTGGAAGAAATGAAAACAGAACTCAATGACCAATGATCGACACTTTCAAATATTTTGCTTTCATCAGCTACAGTTCGTTAGACACCCGTTGGGGCAAGCGGTTGCATAGACGGCTTGAACACTACCGCATGTCTTCCATCCTATGCAGCCAACATGGATGGAAACGTACCCCTATGCGCCCCGTATTCTTCGCCCCAACCGACATCCAACCTGGCGGACTCAGCGAGGAAATCAAGTCGAGGCTTCGCGACTCTCGTAATCTGATTGTCATCTGTTCACCCAACTCGGCGCAATCAGGATGGGTTGGTGAAGAAATCAAGTACTTCCATGAACTTGGCCGCACAAAAAACATCCATTTCTTCATCGTAAAAGGCACGCCCCTCAGCAACAATCCAATTACCGAGTGCATCAATCCCATAATCGGTGAGTTGGGAATTCCAGAAATCCTTGGAGCGAACATCAATGAGAAGAATTACAGTCTGCCTTGGCTCAATAAAGAAAGGGCTTACGTCCAGTTGATTTCCAAATTGCTCGGCGTTGAGTTTGACGACATCTGGCAACGCCACAAGCGTCTGCTTGCTACGAAAATTGCTGCATGGAGTATTGGCATTGCGGCCATGTTTGGGGCATTATTTGCAGTAAAAAGCGCCTATCAGCCTTTTGACATGGAAATCAAGTTCAAAGAAGCCTCCTTTCACAATATGCAACTCCCACCACTCCAACAAATTGTAGTCACGCTGCAAATTGATGAAGATTCCCGTTACGACACGCTCACTTCTCTTTCTGAATGTGCCAAATTCAAGAATCTCCCACACCGCCTTTTGAAAAATGAGACCAGGATTACTGTCACAACATTGGATGAGAAAATGCAGAAAGCCTACCATGACTTGGACACGAGCCTTTGCTTAGCCAATGAATTGGAACTGCCTTTGCGCCGCGACACTACTATCTACGGACTCGTGTTCTTCCGAATCGCTGGAACAATAGACAATTCGGTCACAGCAACTATTGAGGGTACTACCCTATCCCCAGATTCTGAAGGACTTTATTCCATATACATTCCCTTGGAAAAACAGAAACCATCTTACTGCATCACGGCTTCGATGCCGCTTTCTTCTGATACCATTTATATGCCATGCTATGAAGGAATGGCATTTAAAGTGAATTGAAGACTAATAATCTACTTGAACACCAAAATAATAACAATCGGCGGAGCAAGTTCCGCCGATTGCCTTTCTCTGACTTGAGGTATTGTATCTTGTTATATCACCGCTTACCATCACCTCCACACCAAGGGCATATTCCTGTTCCGTTGCAGTTAGTACATTTTTGATCTGTACCTAAAACAAGATGATGCCCTTTCCCATAACAATTTCCACACTTACCCGAATGGTCGCAATGAGAACAATCTTTTGTCTTATTTCCCGAAGATGTCGAAGCATACCCTCCTGTACTAGTGCTTCCCATGCTACTCGTGCTGCCAGAATTAAAGCTTGGATTAAACTGATAATTATTATTGGTGCTTACCCCAAACGAAGAGGTGTAGCCGTATGGGCTATAATATTCCATTCCTGTGGCCATCCCAGCGGCCATACCGCCCATCACATCCAACATAACATCACAAGATGTGAGTGAGAATGCGGTGCCCATTAACATTGCTGCTACGATTGCTCTGATACTTTTCTGTAAGTTTTTCATCGTTTTGTCTCCTTTTACTTTAGTTTGATTATTGATTTTGTTTTGTTGTTTTGTTGATTACAACCAAATAGAGAGGGGCACACCGCAAATTCTACCACCTACAAGTACTTATTTTTGACGGACAAAATAATTCTCGCATTATGAATGCAAAACAGGCTTGCCAAAAGTTTGACAAGCCTGTTGCTCTCTATTTGATTGAGAATACTAATAAGTAGGAACCCCTGTGAAATGAGCAGTTATTGAGCCGTCGTTTCCATACAAATCGTAGGTCCACATATTTCCACTCTTGCTGATAGTAAATTGACTACCTGCATAAACATCATAAATAGATCCATTTTTAAATACAGTACATTCACATTGGCCGTAGTTATTTGTGTGTCCAGTCGTTATATATGTACCAGGAACCCATACATTATCTGTTTCATAGTAATAAACTAAAGTAAGGAATCTTACCCAATATCCAAGTTCGCTCCAGAGTTGAATTTCTTTAAATCTTAAATTTGCATTCCCTGAAGAGTAATTTTGTAATTTGGCATAGTTCAATTGATAAAAATTATCAAATACTCTATAATAGTTCGCATAAGGAGCAGGATTAGTCTTGAATTTCGGATGAATGATTTCTCCTGCTGTACCATTTGCATCGTATGCAACTACAGAAAACTCATATTCCGTATCAGGCTGAAAATATTCACCTTGTAGACTTGAAAACTTCTTTGTTTGGACACCCGTTTGATGAGTGGTAGATGTCAAAGCTCCTCCGACATTATAGCAGTAGTAAGCCGTGTTGTTTGATGGCTCAAATTTTAACTCCATGTAAGTAGGTGTAACATTAACGAGAGTTACCGTCACCATAGGCGATTGAGGCTGCATATTTGTAGTAAAGTTCTTTTCCATTCCATAAACAATGTCCGAACCACTTTGAGCATAAGCTTTCACATAATAGGTGGTGTTAGCGGACAGTCTGGATAAAGTGCTGGTAAAAGATCCTACCCCATGACCATCTGAAGTATGTGTTTGGTCAATGGTTGGGTTGGGAGTGGTACTCCAGCATACACCTCGTGCTGTTACAGTCACATCTCCATTCACGCTCACCTCCCCTCCACATGTGGCACTTGTGGCAGTGATTTCTGTAACATTATTGGTGGAAACGGTGATTGTTACATTGCCGTTGCCACTGCTTCCAGAGGATTCCGTAGTAAAGCTTTTGTCTTCACCATAGTAGTATTTCATGCCATCATAAGCGAAAGCCCGCACATGATAACTTGTACCGGGTGTAAGATTACTGATTGTACACAGATAAGGCTGATCACAGTCTTCTGTTGATAGTTTATTGTCAGCCGGAGTCGGATTGGAAGTGGTGTCCCAGCATACACCAAGTTCGGTAAGTGTAATAACTCCATCCACAAAGGCAGCCCCTCCGCATGACGCGGAATTGCTTGTAATGTCAGTTGGTGTGGAAGTCGCTACTTTAACAGAGTTCGTACTTACAACTTCATTGTTGTTGTCGTCTTTAGGCTTCGTGCAGCCCACCACGGCTAATGCGATCAGCATCATACCGAAAAATCTCATTTTTGTACTCATGATTGAATTTGTTTTTTAGTGTTAATATTGATTTGTTTGTTGTTTTGTTGATTACAACAATGTAGAGAAAGACTTGTTTTGATTTCTACCACTCAGGGCAACAAAAGTTCTTTCAAAACTGAATAGCACAAACCCATATAGAGGCAATGCATAGGTTTTACTGCAACTCTAAAAAAACAATCGGCAAAGCTTATTGTCTTGCCGATTACTTTTTATAGATTTGAAATCAAGTTTAATACGTTATCACTGTACGAGTACCATTGCAAGTCGGACATTTTCCTATTCCGTTGCAGTTGATGCATTTTTGATCTGCACCTAAAAACGAGATAAGTACCCACCCCGTATGAAGAGGTATAACCTAATGGACTACAACGCTGAAGGCAAACTCTTTGTAGGGTTGCCACTAAGTGACAGCCCTACAAAGTTTGTGACAAACAAAGGCAAGCCTTTTTCAGATTAGATGCCATAATTGAAGCCCAATACCAACATGCCTTCACCTCCACTTTGGAATGGAAACACATATTCAGCCAATAATCCCCACTTTTTAATTCCAAAAGTAACCCTAAAGCAGCCATTCCAACTGAATCGATCGGAAAAGTCCACTTTCAATTTTTCATCATTGACTTCAGCGCGAAGCAAGAAATTCGTATAAACACCAGCCCTTGCTGCGATATGCAGTTTATTTGGATTACCAATTAAGTAGCCAAGATGTGCAGGAACTTTTATGAAGGAACTATTTGTACTTATGCTCATAGAATCCCTTCTGCTGGATGAAGAAACAATCGAAAAACCCAATCCAAATGTATAAAAGAAACCTGTATTAGACCACTTCTGCCCTAACTCAAGCCCATAATTCAACACAAAGGATCTTGACTTAGCACTTTTAAACATATTCTCTCCTGCAAAAGACCAATAACTACATACTATTTTCGGGTCAACAGTATCTTCGCTAACATCCTTCATCATCTGTAATGAAGAAGTTCCCATTGTTTGAACTGTAGAATTGGTATCTAGAAGTACCGTTTGGGTTATTGTTGTAGTTGGCTGTTGCTTATCTTCTTCCTTCTGGATGTACTTTTTCGATACAAAGGCATGACCTTGCTGAAATTCAATTTAAGCCCATCCGCCTTTAAACGAGAACACTCTAACCTCATCATCTTTCGACAAAGTTCCAACAACAGTGGATTCCGTTGAAGCCTGCTTTCGAACATTCAGTTTTGTTGCTGTCACAACATAGTTTTCCTGACATATTCCCACACTATAAAAAAGCAACAAAAGTGCCAGACTCAACAGTGACTTCGCTAAACTCGCCATATTTTTGCTCTTTCTGTCCAACTTTTTCTTTGTATCCATGGAGATACTCACCGTTTTAACGGCATCAAGACCCATAAAGTCAAGTTCACTTTGAACTTGATGATTAAACTTATAACCTATTCTTAATATAGAAGTGTAACTGATGGGATAAAATGCAGACTTTGCCAATGCAATTGCATTAAAGTGTTTCTGTAACTTTTTCATTATATTGTCTCCTCTTGCTTTAGTTTGTTTATTGATTTTGTTTTGTTGATTTATTGATTACAACTAAGCAGAAAAAGACCTGCCAGAATTTCTACCACCCTCGTGTGGATTTTTTGATAAATCAAATCATCTGTCGACTAAAAATCAGGACGATTAAAAATTGAATGATTAACAATTAAAATAAGCAGATAATCAAATTTAGTTTACATAATCGACACAAGACAGTGAGCCACAATAACTTGTGACCATGACCATAACCGCTCCAACGGAAGTGAAAGCAGTTATGGTCACTAGTCATATTTGAAAACAAAAATGCAGTTTTATTTTGAACAGTTACTTACTATTTCGAAGAACAGTATCGATTTTTAGTGGACAACAATGCTTTATCATTTATAATATGTATAACTATCCCCATCTCGATCCATCATAACAAAGTACGTATTTGTCAAAGACAGGATTGTGAATACTCTCGTAACACCTGATGTACTGGAAGTTGTTAAGGTAACCCCATTGAAAGAGTAATCTCCATCTTCGGCATTGTCATAAGGGCCGTTCCATCGATACTTTCCGTTGGATCTAAAGACATAGGTGTCTGAACCGCCGTACCAGTGGTTGGAACACGTCCAAGTCCCCACTATTTGGCTATTACTAGTTCCTCCATCATCTTTCTTGCACGATGGCAAAACAATGGTTGACAATACGATTAACATAAATGCCAATCCGTAAATCACTTGTTTCTTGTTGTTTCTTCTGTTTTTCATTGTGTTTTCTCCGTTTTTTTCGTCGTTTGTTGATTGTGTTTATCGTTTTGTTGATTATAACCAAATTGAGAAAGATTTGCTTCAATTTATACCACTTAGAAACAGCAATACTTCCCACAAAGACGGTTATGTTTGGTGTTTGCATTTCGCACACAAAAAAAATAGCTATTGAGTATTATGAACTAAACGAACCGATCTCCCACCACAGCGGGAGACTTGGCTCACACCGAGTTTACCATCATAAAAAAACACAAAGTACGCTGTACCGCAATTGCAGCACGAAGCCGACCAATAGCTACCGTGGGAACCTACGTAATGTGTCGAATTCCCGTCGTGACTGCCTGCTGCAGGCAGGAATACGGCTCCAGCAGCCTCAAAAATAGTCCATTGAGAAAAAGATACGATGTTGCTGTTAAAGCTGGCTCCACTTTGGTTGCAATTAATCGGGTTGTAGGTGTCCATGCTCCATTCATCGGGAAACAAAATAACACCGTTCACCGTCCCGTTACTGGTACCCGATATCTTTGCCATTGCATAGCGGATGCCTGATATTGTCGTGCGCGAATTGAGCACGAAATCCCATTCGGGCTGAGTAAGAGTGCGCCATTGCCCTGTGGCGTTATTGATAAAGTTATGGACACCCCAGTCTGAATGAGAATATGTGCCAGTCAAATCGTATGTATAGTCCGTACCATCCGTGGGTCCATACCCAAAGCCTATGCTACCGTTAACAATGTTATGAATGTCCCAAGGTTGGTAATACACATTTCCGTTGTTCCATCCGCTCGTACCCCAACCAAAAAGGTCGCGATTAACTGTTTGGCATGTGCTGCCACCTTGCCCGTTATTACCAAGATACTCCCACTGGTGTTCCGCAAACTTCCAATATGGAGTACTGGCACTGCCTATGTACTGCAGATTGCCTTTGGAAAACCAAACCTGCTTGGTCGGGCTAACTGAAAACACACCATTGATAGCACCCGTTGGAGGCGGGCCATAACCACCCCCATTGCCACCACCGCCCGAAAGCGTGGTAAAATGCATTTCATCGCCATAATTCGTTCCTTGGCTGTTGACCGCATAAGCACGAACATAATATACCGTCCCAGGAGTCAGACCTGTCATCAATACAGTATAACTTCCCGTCCCATCACCATTTGCAATATGGCTTCCACTTATATTCGGTTCGTGGTTCATACCCCAGCAGATGCCGCGTTCCAACACGGTTGCACCACCATCGCTGGTCACATTTCCTCCGCATAGGGCTGTGTTTTGCGTGATGTCGGTTATTTGGGCTGTTGTTACGGTGGGTAGTACAGGCGTGTTACCTCCGCCTCCACCATTGTCGGCCAATGTCGTAAAAGCTTTGTCCTCACCATAATAATACTCCAAGCCTCGCAGAGCGAATGCCCTTACATGGTAGGTGGTGTTAGGAGAAAGTCCTGTCAATGTCTTGACGAAAGGCTCGTTCCATGCCTCCGAACTCAATTGACTGTCTTGTGCAGTCGGATTGGCCGAAGTGCTCCAGCAAACGCCGATTTTGGTCAGTGACAAGCCTTGCCTCACCTGGACCGAGCATCCAGAAACGGCAGTCGAAGCCGTAACATCGGAAGGCGTGTAGGTTGTCACGAGGACATCGTTGTCCGGATTCCCACCTGAATTGTTATCATTGGATTTGGTGCAACCCATGTTGCAACCCATCACTACTGCAAACAGCAGCATAGTTATCGGTTTTAATAATGCTTTCATATGCAAAATGATTTTTTGTTGATTTCAATTATTTTAGATACACTTATTTTACGGATAGTATTTATCAAAAACATCCAGCGAAAGAGTTGGCCAAAAGTCAAAATACATATACATATAGTCATACTTCACGCCATCCACCTCAACAAAGAATCTTCCGACAAAAGCTCTTGCAGCTTTTTGTTCGTATTCATCAAGAAACATGAGAGTTTCGTTATAAGTCTCCCAGTCTTCCTCTGTCATAGGCTGTCCATTTTGTATTTGCTGTTGATAATATTTATATATATCATAGTTAAACGAACCATAAGTGCCAAAAAGCCATTCGTTATCAGCGTAATAGAAAAGCAGGAACTCGTTGGAATAAGCATTGTCTTGTCTTACTAAATACAATTTGTTGTCAAGAATGTCTTCAGCTTCATCTTCCCTAAGATAGCCATATTCCACGCCATACCTAATTGATTGGTCAGGAAGCACATCTTCCAAAGTGGATGTCAAGGAAGCGGTTATCAAATAATCATCGTAAGACGCCGAAACCTCAACATGCTCTCTGATCAATTGAGGAATCGAGGCTGGCACTTCAGGTGTCTCTCCCCCATTCGAGCCTCCTCCTGAAGGAAAAGAATTGTTATCATCTTGTTTTGTACAGCTTGCAGCACACAACACGAACACTGCAAAAAGAATTACTTTCGTTGTTTTTGTAAATCGTCTCATAAATCTTTATTTTGATGATTTATACTTGATTTGAGGCATAATTGAATTCCTTTCAATTAGTCTAAAATGCAAAGAGAAGGGTGCGTTAAAAAGCGATAGTTCATTTATCAGGCTGTTTCTTCTATTTAACACACCCTTATTATAAATATCATTATCTTGTTATTGTTGCCATTTTGTCATAGTAAAGGTGTCGCCCATAGAACTTTCCTTTACAATCAGTTTATCCGAAGTGCAGGATTGTATGGTATAGGTTACCGTTTTGTTTTGGCCTTCAACAAAGCCATAGGTGTGCCCATAAACCCAAGGATAATAAGAATCTTGACTAAGTTCAACATATGTATAAGTGGTCGTGATTACATTCCCAGAAATGGTATATGTACCCTTTGCTAGCAACATAGTGAAATTTGTACCATACACAAAGTTCATATTACCATTTTCTGGCCTATCAAAAACGAATTCTACATATAGTTCTTCATTTGAGGGATCCGATGGAGCAGGACCACTCCAAACACTTGAATGAAGCAACGCTGCGTAGTCCGTGTTATTACCACCCCCTCCGCCAGAAGACTCGGTGGTAAAAGATTTGTCTTCACCATAATAGTATTTTGTACCATCAAAGGCAAAAGCACGCACATGGTATTTCGTGTTAGGAGTAAGACCAGCGATTGTGCATACATAAGGCTGGTTACAAACTTCCGTAGATTGTTTGTTGTCAGCCGGGGTCGGATTGGAAGAAGTGCTCCAACATACACCCAGTTCGGTAAGTGAAACATTCCCGTCCACAATGGCATCACCTCCACATGAAGCGGAAGTGCTTGTAATGTCTGTTGGAGTATAAGTCTTCACATCAACATTAGTGTTGTCGTCGGCATCAGGCTTCGTGCAGCCTACCACGGCCAATGCGATTAGCATCGTGCCGAAAAATTTCATTTTTTTACTCATGATTAAATTTGTTTTACGGTTAGTTGATTTATTGATTACGGCTATGTAGAGAGAGACTTGCTTTGATTTCTACCACTTTCATCCCTATGATTGTTTATGGTTTAGAAATCCATACTTAACGTCAAACCTAAACCAAGATTGCCTTGGGAAGCGAAACTGTTAGGTTGGATTATTGTCGGAGAAAAATGAAATGAAACAGCTTTGTCATTATGCCGATTATACTCTGCAACTAAATCATTTATCCTATTTCTGCCAGTATGTAAAAAGACACCATACAGTACCAAACATGGCACAGCAACACTTATACCAGCCCACCCAAATGCTATTGCAGTATAATTCCCACCAACATACCCATAAGTAAGCCCAAGAATTCCTGGAATCCCTGTTATATAGTAAATAAGTTCAAAAACCGCACTAGTACGCATCATACGACAACCACTAAGAAAATCCTCAAAGCCCTCTTTCCCTAACAATAGCCTTGCTTCATCTTCCGAAAGATAGTCACCATCGAGGGTTAATTTGTAATAAGGAACATACCCCAGATACCCTTTACCATAAACAGGCAATTCTGAAGCAACAGGCCTGTCACTTTTTGGCATAGATATTTCATCGGAATACTTTTCTACTTCACCATTCTGGTAATTGATGGAATTGACCTCGTTTTTGTTGACAGAATACATAGGCCCATCTTGGTTCGACCATTTCTTGTACTTGATTTCGGTTTCGCTGATTTCAAGTACCTTGCTGAGAATGGTAGAACCATCTTTTTTTACAATCACGTCTTGTGCCATTACCACACCAAATGAGAGAGACAACAGCAACAGCAATAGCAAATGTTTCTTGTTCATAGTTTTCCTTTTTTTCAGCGTCGACACCCAAAACGCCAAATCCATTTCAAATTTGATGGTTGCACTCTAAACACACCGAAAAAAGAAGCGCAGGTATCTGAACTATTGCTAATCCCGCAAACAAGGCTCTCGTATTGCCTCTCATCGAAGATAAGCAACGCCGAAAACCCACGCTCAATCGCATATACAAAGGAATGTATATGCGAACACATGGGCGTTGGCCATTGCTTTATCACACGGTGAGGTTGGAATTTGCGAGATTCTGTTTGCCGCAGATAAAGCGTTAGTACAACGCCTTTCGTTCAATATGTCTGCCGCTCGGCCTTTCGGCTTTGCGGCAGGGCAAAAATACACAAATTTTGGATTGAGAAAGGGAAAACAAAAATAGTATTATTGAAATGATGCTCATAATCAACTTTTATGTTTATTTTTGCAACGGATTATACAGGAGATGAAAACGAACCGAATAATGGACGAAATCCGCGAAACGATTTCACCCGAGATGAAAATGCAGATGGAACTATCAGTGGCCATTGCCAACCGCATATACGAAATCCTTGAGGAAAAGGGAATGTCGCAAAAAGACTTTGCCCGTTTAATGGGAAAGACCGAAACCGAAATCAGTCGTTGGCTTTCAGGAACGCATAATATGACCTTGGCTACCCTTTGTAAGATTTCCATTGCGTTAGGCGAGAACCTATTGGAAGTGCCTGTAAACCATAGTGAACTTATTATGGCATAAACTTGAAAACTCAACTCCAATGACCCTGCTCGACTGGCTCCCCATAACGAAGAAAGAAACCGACCTGCGCGGGTGGGACGAGGTGGACATCGTTTTCGTCACAGGAGATGCCTATGTCGACCATCCCGCCTTTGGGGCAGCTGTTATCGGGAGGGTGTTGGAGCACAACGGTTTCCGAGTTGCCCTCATTCCCCAGCCCAACTGGCGCGACGACCTGCGCGACTTCAAGAAATTCGGCAAGCCGAGGCTTTATTTCGGCGTGTCGGCGGGTTGCATGGATTCGATGGTGAACCACTACACTGCCAACAAACGCCTGCGCAGCAATGACGCCTACACCCCAGGCGGTGAAGCGGGCTTCCGTCCCGACAGAGCCACCATTGTCTACACCAACATCCTCAAGCAACTTTATCCCGATGTGCCCGTCATCATCGGCGGCATCGAGGCCTCGCTGCGACGTGTGACACACTACGATTATTGGGATGACTGCTTGAAACCCAGCATCTTGGTCGACTCGAAAGCCGACCTAGGCGTTTACGGCATGGGCGAACTGACCATGGTGGAAATCGCCAAAGCCATACAAAGTGGCAAGAGAGTCAGCGAACTGACCGACATCAAACAGACCTTCTTTTTGCAAGACAAGAAACAACCACTTCCCAATTTCGATGGCGAAACCATCGAACTCGTGTCACATGAAGTCTGTTTAAAAGACAAAAAGAAATACGCTTCCAACTTCCGTCACATCGAGGAGGAATCCAATAAGAAACACGCGGCGAGGCTGATACAAGAAGTTGGCAACCAAAGGCTTATAATCAATCCTCCCTTGCCAACATTTACAACAGAACAGATTGACGCCAGCTTCGACTTGCCTTACACACGCCTACCGCATCCAAAATATGCCAAACGCGGCGTCATCCCAGCATACGAGATGATTAGGCATTCTGTCAACCTACATCGGGGATGCTTCGGCGGCTGTGCGTTTTGTACCATCTCGGCGCACCAAGGCAAGTTCGTCGCCTCGCGCAGCAAAGAATCCATAATGAAAGAGGTGGAGAAAGTCACCGAAATGGAGGACTTTAAGGGATATATCAGCGACTTAGGCGGTCCCTCAGCCAACATGTACCGCATGAAAGGCAAAGACGAGCGCCTCTGTGAGAAATGCGCCCGTCCCACCTGCCTACAGCCCTCCGTATGCAAAAACCTCAACACCGACCATCATCCGCTTATCGAGATTTATAAAGAGGTGGACAAGAACCCAAAAGTGAAAAAAGCCACCATCGGCTCAGGCATTCGCTATGACCTGTTCCTACACGAAAGCACTCCAGAGGAAAACAAGGCTATGGGTTACGATGAATACTTCCGCCAACTGGTCACGAGACATGTCAGCGGTCGACTGAAAGTAGCACCCGAACACACCAGCGATGCCGTCCTCAAGCTCATGCGCAAGCCCAAGTTCGACATGTTCGTGAAACTGAAAAAGAAATTCGACCAAATCAATGAAAAGGAGCACCTGAACCAACAACTCATCCCCTATTTCATCTCATCTCATCCAGATTGTTACCTTGAGGATATGGCAGAGTTAGCCGTGAGAACCAAAGAGTTAGGTTATCACCTGGAGCAAGTACAAGATTTCACACCCACACCGATGACTTTGGCCACGGAAATCTATTATTCGGGGTACGACCCTTACACTTTGGAGCCCGTGTTCGTTGCCAAGACCAAAGAAGAGAAGCTTGCCCAGCAACGCTTTTTCTTCTGGTACAAACCTGAGAACCGCGAGTGGGTTAAGAACGCCCTGCGCAGAATAGGACACGCAGATTGGATTAAGAGACTTTATAAGAGTTGACATTTGTTCAGTTGTACTACGTCCTACGTTCCTTGGTCAACAATTAAACAATTAAACATTCAACACTTCAACATAAATCCTTATTTTTGCAGCAAATTTCTAAATCATAAAGTAAGCAATGAAAAAACACATCCTTGGAGCCATCGTGCTCGTCGCAGCCCTTGCTTTTGCAGGTTGCAACAACAATCAGAAAAACGACCAAAAGGAAAATGAAGAGGTCGCAAAAAACGAAGTGGTAAATGAGCCAGTCGTACTCCCCAACAATCTGCTCATCATCGTTGACCCACAAATCGACTTCACAACAGGTAGTCTTGCAACAAAAAATGGCCCTGCGGCCATGGACTATCTTGCCAAAGCTTTAGATCAAGGCGCTTGGAAGAACTACAGCTGGATCATCGTTACACAAGACGCACACCCAGCTAACCACTGCTCTTTCGTTGAGCAAGGTGGAGTGTTCCCACCCCACTGTGTGGAAGGCACTGAAGGCATGGACGTCTACCCTGCCCTTCAAGAAGTTTTGAACTCCCTCACGGCCAGTATCCCGAACATCCATTATATGCACAAGGGCAATCTTGCCGAGAAGGAAGAATTCAGCATCTTCCAAAACGAGCAAAGCGGTGAAAAGCTTCGTGTGACCATTGAAGACTTTGGATTCCAAGGCATCGATGTCTGCGGTATCGCCACCGATTACTGCGTTTATGAAACCGTTAAGGACCTGATTGCTTTCTATCCTGCCAAGCAAGTGCGCGTCGTGACCAACTGCCTCGCCGCTGTCGATGACAACGACACCAAACTCGCCGACCTGATGAAGGAAAACGGTATTCAAGGCATTGAGTTTTAATTAAAGGACGGCCCTTCGACAAGCTCAGGGACCTGCTTTTGTTAAGGTCGTTGAGCCTGTCGAAATGCTACGCATTCAACGTAGTTAAACGCCGACACTCATCATGACCAAATTCAAATCTTTCCTACAGCGCAAGGGCGTCGACATGACCTGGAAGGCCTATTTTGTCGACGCTCTTGGTGCTATGGCGCTGGGCTTGTTCGCCTCGTTGCTTATCGGTACCATCTTCCAAACTTTAGGAGACAAGACCGGAATTGAAGCTTTTGAGACCATCGCCAAATATGCCAAGGCCGCCACAGGAGCCGCCATCGCCGTTGCCATAGCTTACAAGCTCAAATGCGAAGGCTTGGTGCTGTTCAGTGCCATCGCCGTGGGTATTGCAGGCAATGAACTTGGTGGACCCATGGGCGCCTATGTTGCCGTGATCGTAGCCGCAGAACTAGGCAAAATCGTCTACAAGGAGACCCAAGTCGACATCCTCGTCACGCCTGCCGTGGTCATCATCAGCGGTGTGTTAATGGCTTATGCTGTAGGTGCTCCCATCCAAAAGGTTATGACCGCCCTCGGCACCTTCATCGAGAACGCCACGCAAATGCAGCCCTTCCTCATGGGAGTCATCGTCTCAGTAGTCATTGGGTCGGTGCTCACCCTGCCTATTAGTTCAGCGGCTATCTGCCTAGCCATTGGCTTAGGTGGCATCGCAGGAGGCGCTGCCACGGCCGGTTGCTGCGCCCAAATGATTGGTTTTGCCGTGTTGAGTTTCAAGGAAAACCGTTGGGGCGGGCTCGTGGCACAAGGTCTCGGTACCTCCATGTTGCAGATGGGCAACATCGTGAAGAATCCCAAAATCTGGATTCCCGTCCTACTCACCTCCGCTATCACGGGACCTATCTCCACCTGTGTCTTCCATCTGGAGAACATCCCCATCGGATCCGGCATGGGTACTTGCGGCCTTGTCGGACCCATTGGCATCTACACCGCCATGCCTGAAGGTGGCATGAACATGTGGCTTGGCATGGCACTCGTCTGCTTCGTGCTCCCTGCTGTGCTTTCTTGGCTCTTCGGACTGATTCTGAGAAAGATAGGCTGGATCAAGGAAGGCGACCTCAAAATCGACTGCTGATGCCGAAACAACCTGCCAAGCCCCTCACGCCCGACCAAGTTCTTGACAAGATGGCCAAGTACTGCGCTTATCAGGAACGCTGTGTAAAAGATGTGAGAGACAAGCTGAAGACCTTCGACATCCTCGAAGAGGAAAAGACAAAAATCCTTGATTATCTGTTGGATAACCGTTTTGTCAACGACGAAAGGTTTGCCAAGAGTTTTGTCAGAGGCAAAATCAACCAAAGCGGCTGGGGTGTCAACAAAATCCGTTTCCACCTCATACAGAAAGGCATCGATAAAGATATCATCGATGAAGCTATAGGACAAACCGACAATGAAGTCTACCGCCAACGGCTCATTGACATCCTAAAGGCCAAATCCAAGACCATAAAAGCAGAATCTGACTTCGAGAAAAAACGCAAATTGGCCGCATACGCTATGCAAAAAGGCTTCGAGGGCAATCTGATTTGGGAAGTCCTGAAGGATTTGACAATTTGACAAGTTTTTGTATCTTTGCCGCACTTTTTTTGAGCAAACGATGAAATACCCAAGACGACTGATAACGCAAACCCCTGAGTGCCTGACAGAACCTGTCAGCCAGTCAATCAACGTCATCATCTCGACTTTGTTTGCTCTCGTTTTTCTGACGGCTTATGTTCCGTTTTCTGCCACTGCTTGGTTTCAAGTCGGAAAAGGAAACTATTTCTTCACCACCTTGGCATTTGTGGGTACCGGCACCCTGTTTTTAGCCCTCAGCCGAACATTGATGACATGGCTCGTCAAGAAGATGCGACATTTCCCTTTTTGGCTCTATATCCTCTGGCTTTTCCTTGAAATCGTGCTGATTGCCGTGTATTACACCCTACTCTCCTATTTCCAGATCCAGATCACTGAAGCCATGGGACATAGCTTTGCCTTTATCCTGGCGAAGAGCTTCCTTGTCTCTATGGTGGCCTTAGGTGTTCCCTACACCGTCACCGACTTAGTTATCTTATTGAAAGACACGCAACAACGCCTTATGCTCACGAAGAGCGACACGGTGGAGTCAGACGATGAGGTGATGCCTGAGCACACCGAAATCATCAACCTGATGGACAACAACGGCAACCTGAAGCTGTCCGTCAAGCTCGATAACCTCTATTACATCAAGGCGGAAGACAATTATATCAATGTATTTTACCAACGCAGCGGCGCCATTGCCAGTTACATGCTACGCTGCAAGATGAAGACCATCGAGGACAACTGCGTGGATTCCAGCTCATTGATGCGTTGTCACCGCTCCTATATCGTCAATATAAAAAAGGTGAGTGTGCTCCACAACGAAGCCGACGGCTTTGTCATCGACTTTGAGCGTGAGGGACTGGATTCCATTCCTGTTTCGAAGACCTACTCGGCTAAGGTTTTGGAAGCCTTCAACAAAAAATAAAACAAGAAAGCCCCGCCAATCAGCGAGGCTTTCCTTTCTGCTATCGTTTTCAATAATTCGTTTTCTTAGCAATTCATGCCACCACAGCAGTGGATGACCTGACCCGTGACATACGAGCTGAGATCGGAGGCGAGGAAGAGGGCCACGTTGGCCACATCCTCAGGCGTGCCACCGCGACGCAGCGGAATGAGACTTTCCCATGCCTTGCGGACATCCTCAGGCAGGGCATTGGTCATGGCGGTGATGATGAAGCCAGGAGCGATGGCGTTGTGACGGATGTTGCGCACACCCATTTCCTTGGCCGCGCTCTTGGTAAAGCCGATGATACCGGCCTTCGAGGCACTGTAGTTGCACTGGTTGGCATTACCCGAAACGCCCACTACCGAACTCATATTGATAACGCTTCCACCAGCCTGCTTCCACATGACGGGTTGCACAGCCTTGGTGAAGTTGAACACCGACTTGAGGTTGACGTTGATGACGGCATCCCATTGTTCCTCGGTCATACGTTTGAGTGCAGTGTCCTTGGTGATACCAGCATTGTTGACGAGGATGTCGATACGACCGAAGTCCTTAACGATTTCGTCAACGACCTGATGCGTCTCCTCAAAATTGGCCGCATTTGAAGCATAAGCCTTAGCCTTGATGCCAAGAGCTTGTAGCTCCTTTTCAGTTTCCATGACGACATCGTTCAAAGCGATATCGGTGAAGGCAATGTTGCAGCCTTCCTGGGCAAAACGCAAAGCAATGGCCTTGCCGATGCCACGACCAGCTCCAGTAATCAGAGCCACTTTATTGTCTAATAATCCCATGATCTTCTGTTATTTAGTTTTCTGAATGTATTTCTCAATCATTGCATACAAGTCGCCGACGGTCTTGACATTGGCCGTATCGTCCTCGGAGAATTTCACATTGAATTCGCTCTCCAAAATCATGAGAAGCTCCACGACATCCAACGAATCAGCGCCCAAGTCGTTAAAAAGATGCTTCTCTGGCGTGACTTCTCTCTCGCTGACGTTCAGCTTGGTAGCGATAAATGCCCGCGCCTTGTCTTGAATCGTTGCCATCTCAAATTTAAGATTTAAAATTCAAAATTCAAGATTCATTGTTTGTTGCGAGTGTCAGGAAGCAGGGCAAAAGAAAGCTCACCCTTCACGCACATCTTACCGCCCACGCTGAGTACGGCGGAGCAGATGTAGATGTTGGCACGATGATAGGTCAATGTGGCTTCCACCTCGGCGGTGTCGCCCGGCTTGACGCTGTTCTTGAAGCGCACCTTGTCGATGCCCGTGTAGAAGGTCAGTTTGCCAATGAGGTCGTCCTTCATCAGCAGGGCACACGACTGGGCCATGATTTCGCAAAGGATAACGCCAGGCACGACAGGTTCGCCAGGGAAATGGCCTTGCAGGAAGAATTCCTCGCCCGTCACATGATACTTGGAATGACACACATGATTCTCGTCGAGGTTCATCTCGTCGACCAAAAGCATAGGCTCGCGGTGCGGGAGATACTGTTTGATTTCGTCTCTGTTCATATTGTTGTTTAATCGTTGATTGTTTAATCGTTTAATTGTTGGTTGACGGCCCTTCGGCAGGCTCAGTGACCTGCAAAAACTAAGGTCGTTGAGCCTGTCGAAACGCCAACCGTGTTTACTTCACCTTACGGATAGCCAAGCAGGCATTGTGTCCACCGAAGCCCAAAGAGTTGGAGATGGCAATGTCCAAATCCACCTTGAGCGGATTATTGGGTGTGTAGTCAAGGTCGCACTCGGGGTCGGGTTCATCCAGACCGATGGTCGGAGGCACGGTATTGTTATTCAAAGCCATCACACTGATGATAAGCTCGATAGCGCCAGCTGCACCAAGGGCGTGACCCATCTCCGACTTGGTCGAGCTGATATGGGCCTTATGGGCTTCTTCCTCGCCCATAGCAATTTTGATGGCGCGAGTCTCACCGCTGTCGTTCATCGGCGTACCCGTGCCGTGGGCGTTAATGTAAATGCTCTCGCCAGCCTTGAATTGAGCCTCTTCGAGGGCTTGCTTGATGGCCAAACTTTGCGTAGTGCCATCGGGACGCGGAGCCGTGCTGTGATAGGCATCGCATGAGTTGCCGTAACCGCAAAGCTCGGCATAAATCTTCGCGCCACGCTGCTTGGCATGTTCGTATTCCTCAAGCAACACGATACCCGAACCTTCGGCGATGACGAAACCAGCGCGGTTCTTGTTGAACGGCAAGGAGGCATACTTGGGGTCTTCCGACTTCGTCAAAGCCTTGCAGTTGGCAAAACCACCAATAGAGACGGGGTTGATACCAGCTTCAGAACCGCCAGCGATGATGGCATCGGCATAGCCATGCTTGATAGCACGATAGGCCTCACCGATGCTGTGGGTTCCCGTGGCGCAAGCCGTCACGATGGGCACGCAGGGCCCTTGGGCGTTGTAGCGGATGGCCACACTGCCTGAGGCCTGGTTACCAATCATGGTCGGGATCATCAAAGGTGAAATCCAACGCGCACCTTCTTCATAATAGGTCCTGACGCCTTTCATAATGGTGTCGAAGCCACCAATACCAGAACCGACATACACGCCCAAGCGGTCGGGACTCATTTGCATGTCCTCGTTGTCCTTCATGGCCTGATAGGCTGCAGCCAATGTATAGACAGCGAAACGGTCGTTGCGCTTGACAAAACCCTTATCAACGCCACAAGCTTCAGGGTTGAAATCCTTCAACTCGGCGGCGATTTTCACAGGAAGGTCAGTGGCATCAAATGATTTGATAAAGTCGATGCCGCAATAGCCTTTCATCAGGTTATCCCATATAGTCGGCAGGTCGTTGCCAATCGGCGAAACGGCACCCATACCTGTTATAACTACTCTTCTATTATCAGTATTCATATAATTGTAAATTTTTCTTCTTTGGTAAACAATTTCTTAATGCTGAATTCGGAATGCTGAAATCGCAGATTCAGCGAAGCTAATGCTGAATGGGGCAAAAACCATCATTCATCATTCCACATTCATCATTCCACATTCAATTAAAACTCCCATTCCCACAAGCAGGCAGCTGACACGAAACCAGCACCGAAGGCACTCATGATGATCTTATCACCTTCTTTGATCTTACCTGCTCTCAACATTTCGTCAAGCATAATCGGGATGCTGGCCGAAGAAGTGTTACCGTATTTCTCAATGATGGTCGGATATTTCTCCTCGGGACCACCTATGATGTGGCGGATGCCTTCGATGATGCGCTTGTTGGCCTGATGCAGCATAAACCAAGTAATGTCCTCATGGGTCAGGTGGTTATAGTCCAGCACATTTTGGATATCCTTGGCGGATTCAGTGACGGCAGTTTTGAACAACTCCTTACCTTTCATCACCAGAGGTTGGCCTTTGGTATAATGTTTCTCAAAAGGCGTGGTTTCCATGCCGCGTTCGTAATACAGCACATCGCGGTCTGAAATCATGGTGAGTTTCACATCCTTAAAGGCAGTGCCTTCAGTCAACACCACTGCGCCTGCACCATCACCGAAGAGGACGCTGCAGTCTCTTTCGTTCCAATTGCAGTATTTGGTGGGCTCCTCGGCACACACTATTAATATATTCTTGGCGTGACCCGCCTTAATCATGCTGTCGGCAAGCATCAAGGCGTTGACAAAGCCGGCGCAAGCCACATTGATATCGAGACCCGCACAAGTAACACCAATACGCTTTTGAATGATACAGCTCAATCCAGGAGTGACATGTTGGTTTGCCACATTCGAGACCAAAAGGAAATCTATCTGGTCGTTACGAAGCCCCGAGGCTTGGATAGCCTTGTCGGCGGCGTCAACGGCCAAGTCATATAAAGATTCAGTAGATAAAAGGTGACGGGCTTGGATTCCTGTACGAGACGAGATCCAAGCATCGTTAGTGTCCAAAAAAGTGGCCAAGTCGTCGTTGGTCACCGTGAGCGATGGCACTGCGCTTCCTGTTCCAATAATTTTCATTTCGTTTTCGATTAAAATTAAAAAGTCGTTTTCGGTTTCGATTAAAAACGCTGCAAAAGTACAGCATCGTGTCATGCCGTGTGGAAAATGTGCCGAATACGGGCAAAAAGTGGCGAAAATCGGCCATTTGTGGCGAAATTTGGGCTTTTTTGTGGCGAAAATGCCAAAATTATAGGATTTATTTGGCGATTTTGATCCGTTTTTAGGCAAAAAAAGTCAACACAATAAGTAGATTCCCTGCGGGAATGGATTGTAATTGCATGTTTCAAAGCGGCGGTAAATGATGTTTACAAATCGTAAACGTCACATACCGCCGCAGTTTACAAAACAAACATTAAGCCATTCCCGCAGGGAATCTCATTTTACATTCCACCCATGCCTTGAGGTGCACTGCCAGATTCTCCCTCACCTTGGCGGGCGCGTTGCTCAAGTTCCATCTTACCGAAGCGGAAGGTCACACCGACCGCCACGCTACGGGTGTTGTACTTATAGTTTGATGTCGACTGCACATACGGGCTGCTATTCGTCTGCCCAAATTGGTTCGTGTTAAAGATGTCGTTCGCGTTGACATACACCGACATCTTGCGGTCGAAGAAGTCGGCACGCAGACCCGCATTGACGCCGAACCAGCCTTTACGCTCGCTGAACAGGGACTGTGTCGGCGAGCTGTAATAGCCCGATGCCGTCACTTCCAGTTTGTTCCAAAGTTTGGCCCACATGTTCAGGCGGAAGCTGTACGACCACTTTTCAAACTCGTAAGGCTTCTCGTTGTATTCCGTGTAGATATAGGAATCGTAAAGGTTGGCATAGAAACGCAAGTTGAAGAAAGCGTTCGGACGGTACATCATATTGTACTCAAAGCCAGTGGTATGGCTCTTTCCCACATTGACAGGATAGGAATAGGGTACCACACGGTCGTAAAGCCAATGGTATTCTGATAGTTTTATCTGATTGACCTCGTTAGTCTTGCCGCGATAGTAGGCCGACAAGCCCACCGAGCCGAAGTTGTTCCAGTACTTGGTCCAACCCGCTTCAATAGAGTTGGTATAGATACGCTCCAAGTCGGGGTTGCCTGTGCTGTAGCTGTCAACATGGTACAGCGGGAAGGCACTCAATTGTTCCGCCTGTGGAGCTGCAATGCGGCGCGTGTAGCTCAACTTGAAGTTGTGCATCGATTTGGTACTGTAAGACAAATGCAGCGAAGGCCTGAGGCTGGGGAAATGCTTCCTGAAATTATAATCGGTGGTGTCGCCAGGAAAGGTGTAGGGATATTCTCCGCTGACCAGCTCGCTAACGAAACGGATGCCCGGCTTCACGGTGAAGCCTCCGAACTTGTGCTGCAAGGTAATGAAGGCCTCATTGTTCAGATTGGTGAAGTTGGCCTTGTAGCTACGGTAAACATCGTTCACCCATTCGCCGTCAACGATCGAGTCTGTCTTAAGATACTGCTTCTCGGGATCATAACCCACGGTGTAACCCACCGAGATCTCGCCATTCTCGGAATAAGGTCGGTTGTAGACGATTTCACCCTCCGCACCCATGGATTTATAGCTGTTTTCCTGTCGATACATGAGGGTGTAATCCATAGGAGAAGTAAACTGTCTCTTCACTTCACCGCCATTAGCGCCGCCCCAGCCCATGCCGTTAATGCTGACAGACAGATTGTGTCCCTTGTTGTCGAACTTGTGCTGGTAATACAGGCCACCATTGCCGAAAAAGTTTCTGTCATAGGAGTCAGTGCTCTCTTTAAAAACGGTATTCAGCGGATTGGGCAGGTATTCTTCACGAGCTGTTGCAGTGTAATTGGTGTTGCCACCAAAACTCGGCCAACCACTTAACCAAAAGTTGAGGCTGTTCGCCGTATCAATTTCATAATCAAGGCTAAAGAAACCGCCCACATCATAGCCCTTGCTGGTGTAATACGCCGAATCGGTCTCATGGTTGGCCAAGACACCGTCGTTGTTGAACAGTGATTGTTCAACATTGTTGTAGCCTTTCCAATTGGAATAGCCACCATTGATGTAGGCGTTGACCGTCAGTTTGTCGTTTGACCACACATAGGAAGCCCATGGGCCGATGTATGGGCTTGTCGAAGCATTCACGCCGAAGCTGAAGAACTCGTTTTTCTGGATCTTGGCGTTGGTCACGATATTGATGATGCCATCGGCCTTGGAGCCATAGCGTGCCGAAGGGTTGGTAATGACTTCCACATGGTCGATGCTGTTGGCGGGAAGCGTTTGGATGTAGGTCTTGAGGTTCTCGGCGGTCATATGCGAGGGCTTGTCGTTGATCCACACCTCCACGCTTGATGTGCCTCGCAAGGTGATGTTGCCTTCCACATCGACGCTCACGCCAGGGGCATTCTGCAAGGCATCCGAAAGCGTACCCGTCTGAATACTGTTGTCTTCAGCCACATTATACATGGTCTTCTCCCCTTCCACGGCGAAGAGCGGACGCTTCTCCGTGACGACCACCTCATCGAGTTTGGTGGAGCCTTCCTTGAGTTTCAGTCTACCAAGGTCTTGGTCACCTTTCACAGTGAGCATTTGCTCGTAGGTCTGAAAACCGATGGCTGAAACCGCCAAACGGTAGTCACCGTTGGGCGCCAATAATTCAAAACGGCCTTTGTCGTCGGAGGCGGCACCGCTCACGAAGACGCTGTCGGCCTGACGGAACAGACCCACATTGACAAAAGGAATGACCTTGCCGTTGGCTTCCTCGACAATGGTGCCGGTCACCTTACTCTGTGCCAAAGCTGGCATGATGAAGCACCCAATGAGTGCAAAAAGTATAAAAATGCGTTTATTCATAACTTAATAATTTTGAAATTTCTCTTTTAACTGAATAAATAACAACAATAAAGCTGAATTATTGCGATTTGAATGACAATATTAAACTTTTTCCTACAATTTTGTTTTAGTGTATTAGTTTATTAGAACACTGCAAAAGTACGGCTTTTTTTGATACTGTCAAGAAAAAAGAGAATTTTTTCGATTTTTTTTCTTTTCCGCTATTTTACACCTTCAACAATATAGCCTAATCCTTCGAGAAGTTTCAGTACGCCTTGCTCCCCACAGAGGTGTCCGGCGCCGACGGCAAAGAGGGTTGGCTGCTCTGCCATAATTCCAGGCATCATTTTGATCCAGTTGCGGTTACGATTATCAATCAAGGTAGCCTCATCCTCTGGGGAACCACCACATTCACCATCAAGCTCTTCCTCTAATACCGCTTCTAAACTTTGAAGATCTTGCGAAAAATAGGCATCCGTGATCCGATCGACCAATTTTGTGCTCTCTTCAAAGTGGTCCACCATACACATAAGGTCTTCCACCTGCTTTGGCAGTTCTGCTCCGTAAAGCACTCCCATCTGGAAGTCAACGGTTTCAAACCCCTTGACGCTTTTGCCGTTCTGCAAGGCAAGCATCTGAAAATAGCTGTCAAGCAGTTCCATGGGATTGAATGACTGTGTCTTCTTCATGTAGGCTGCCAGGGAGAGCGTGGTGGAGAGAACTACAGGCTTCATCTTTTCCACTTGAGCGGCATAAGCCTCATCATCCAGATTCGTGCCCAATACCTCAAGCAACAAAGCATTCAGACGCGTACGCTGTTCGGTAGTGAGTAGCGAGGACAGTGTGACCCCTTCTGGCAACATCTGCGACTGCAACATGCTTGCGGCATTCTCAGGTTTGAAAACATCCATCATATCCAATTCACCACATACTTGAGTAGTTTCTTCTATGGCCTGACGCATACCTGGAATGCTATCAGCGAACGAAGCAGGCGCCAAATGGTAAGTGCCGACAATATAGCTAGGTGTTTCAAGGCCATTGCCAGAAATGCGATACAGAATTTGTGCATGAGATTCGAAGGCGAAGCCAACGACTAGTACCAAAACAATAATAATAACTTTTTTCATAGTTGATGATTTGTAGAATTCGATGATATGCATGATTTTTTATATTTACTGCTTTATCAATTGCTCGCAGAAGGCCTCCACTTCTTCTTTCGACCAATTGGGATTGGCGTTGATAAAGAAAGCACTTGAAACAGCATTAGCGATGCGCCAATCTTGATAAACCAAGCCGTCAATAACGACTGCTATATTGACAGGTTGAGGCTGTAGTAGCGCCTCTTCGGTCATTCGTTTGAACATAATCGTGGCTTCAGGCATCAACTCGAGAATGATGGCTGTGAAGGTTCCTTCTTTATAGGGTCCAGTATCCAGTCGTTTGACCAAAGGCTTCCCACCCAGTACTGCCGAACTGATGGCAGGACCGACTTTTGTAGTCTTTTTCAAGGTGTAAAGCATGAGATCGGTGGTATCTGCCGACCATCGATACACCAAAGAATCATTGTCTTCCACAGTTGTGGTCTCAAGAAAACGCTCCTTATCCGGAATCCTAATCCAGTTATAAACTTCCCAGATTTCAAGACTGCCTTTGGTCGACAGATCATCCACTGCCCGTTCGTAGTGAATGGTATCACCCACTATTTTCAGATATTTAGCGATCAGATAACCACCCCAGACGTCGAAGCCCAGAAACACCACTATCATGGCGATGAAGAACCACTTTTGCTTTGGATCCAATCTTGGTTTCTTGTCCCAAGAGGTATCAGCGGCTTCTATTTGATGGATAATCTCGTCGCAAGGCTTGGTCTTATAGCGGATTTCGGCGATTCCAACAAGAACAAAGATTACAATCGCGATGCAAAAAACAACCATGACCGCGCCTAAATTCGGCACTCCATTTCCTATCCAAGCCAAAAGCAAACCCAAAAACAAAACAAACCCGGTGGAATAGTTGAGAATCGTAAAGGTAGCGAAGAGTTTTTTAAAGTCTCTGGCTCGATTTGCCAAGGTCAGCAAATCATCATTTTCAAGGGTCTTAAGTTGCAATTTTCTAGTAAGGAGCAACTCGATGACCAAGCAAGTCGCACAGAAAGCCACCCAAAACACCTTTGCCGAGAGATTGTTGCCCATATCCCATTTGATAATCAATACTCCGAGAAGTGCCGCCAACGGGTACAAAACGACTTGGCCCCACCGGTTACGTTTATAAAAACCGACGCTTTGGTCAATAGACGATTTCATCAACCGATCATTGACGATTTCCTGCTGGTCGAATTGCTCCTTCAGCGTCTCGTATTGTGCTTTCAGTTGTTCGAGTTCGTTCAGATTATTGTTTTCGTTGTTTTCCATGATGATTCCCTTTCATTCGTTTTTCGACATTTTCACCAGTTTGTCCTTGATGCGCGCCAGCCTCACCCCCACATTGTTCGGCGTGATGCCGATGATCGCCCCGATTTCGTCGTAGGTGATGCCTTCGAGCCAAAGCAGGATGTTGGGGTCGTCGGCCTCGTAAGGGTCAATGTCCACCGTAAGCGGCACGGTCTCGATGCGCCGGCGTTCCTTCTTGTCTTGGTTGATGGCCGTGTTGAGTGCCACGCGGTAAATCCAAGTTCTTGCGTCGCTGCGACCCTCGTAGGTATCGTAGCCATTCCAAAGCCTAATCAAGATTTCCTGAAACAGGTCGTCGATTTCGGCCTTGTTGTGCGAAAACATGTAGCATACCGTGTAGATGGTCCGCTTGTGCTGCCGCACCAAAAGCTCAAACTGATGTTCCTTGTCGTTGTTCATAATGCGTTTTTCGTTGCAACGTTCATCATGTTAGACAACAAGGGAAAGGAATTATTACATCACGGTGACAATTTCTGTCGAAAAACCTTTTGCGGTTTCTATTCTGATCACATAAAGGCCTTTTTCAAAACCGCCGAAATCGAATTCAAAAGCATCGCCAGAAACCAAACTTTCAAACACCTTTTCGCCCAAAAGATTGAAAATGCAAATGTTATTGATACCATCTGCTTCGATTCTCACCATGCCATGGGTCGGATTGGGATAGACTGACATGCCCTTGTCTTCGTTCTCCGAAACCAACGTGCAATCCTCAACGATGTTGGTGAACTGCTCGCTCCAGTCAGAGTTCTCATACACTGAAACGCATCCGCAAGGTACCATGAGGGTGGTACAGCCAAAGCCGCCAAAGGGATACATGTCAAGTGCTGGGGGCGTCTCAGCCCAAACTACCGCCTCTGTGAAGCCCGAACAACTTGCAAAAGCAAAGCTACCAACATAATTCAAGCCCTTGGGAAGCGTCAGTTTGCCGTCGAAACCATGGCAGCCTTCAAACGCACTTGAACCAATTTCTGTCACCAAATCAGGTATCACCAAGGAGCCGGTGAAGCCTGCGCATTCCTCAAAAGTCCATCCACCTATGTAAGTCAAGTTTTCGCTCAAGGTCAAGGTACCATCGAAACCTGTGCAATTCGCAAAAGCAGATTCGCCAAGATAAACGACGGTATTTGGGATGACCAAAGAGCCCGTCAGACCTGTACATTTTTCATAGGCATAATGTCCAATAGAAGTGATTTGTTCAGGAATCACCAACTCGCCTGTGAGTGTGCTGCAATAATAGAATGCGTAGTTGCCGATACGGGTCACGTCATCAGGGATTACCGTGTTTTGGCAGCCGGCAAGCAGTTCGTTAGTGCTTGTCCTGATGATGGCGTTGCAACCATTTCGGGAATCGAAGACGGGATTACCGTCCTCAACAACGATTTCTTCCAGTTCAGTGCAACCACCAAACGGGTTTGTGCCAATGTAAGTCACCGCGTTGGGAATGGTAATACTCGTCAAGCCAGTGAACCAAAACGACCAGCCGCCAATTTCAGTCACCGTGCTGGGGATGGTGATGGAAGTCAGGCCGCCGATATGGCTAAATGCATCCTCGGCAATGGATTCAACCCCATTGGGAATGGTTGAATTCTTGCATCCAAATTTCAGCTCATTACTATAAGACGAGATAACAGCATTGCAGTTGTCACGCGAGTCGTAATCCTCGTTGGCGGGGTCCACCACAAAGCCCTCGATGCCATCACAGCCATAGAAAGGCGTGTAGCCAATCCATTCCACCGAAGCAGGAATGTTCACGACACCAGTAAAACCACAGTAAACAAAGGCATCGTCACCGATTTCCTCAAGGGTGTTGGGGAGAACTAAAGTGCCTTCAAGCCCTCTACAATAGCTAAAAGCATAGCCATCAATAATGGTGACAGCATAAGTGTTTCCATTATACACCACATGATCGGGGATGGTCAAGGTGCCCGTGGCATCGGTGCCGTTGACATGGTCCAACACGGTGACGGAAGTGCCGCCGTAGTTGACTTCATAGTTTAAGTCGCCATAGGTAAAGGTCTGGGCATTCAGTCCTAAAACGCCAAAGACCATCAATAACAAAAGGAAATGTCTTTTCATAGGATAAGCTTTTAATCAGGGCAAAAATACAAATTCTCCATAAAATTACTACCTTTGCAGCCCGAAAATAAAGAATAAAGACACGAGACTGCGAGACGCGAGACTACGAGACCCGATGTCCCGCGTCCCGTGTCTCGAAGTTCCGTAGTCTTAAAACAACACCTTATTATATTATGATCACTGCTGACCAACTTAAAGATTTATGTAAGAGGATTGATGCCTTGAGGAGGTATCTTTGACGTCGACAGACGTACCATCGAAGCACAAGAATTAGACGAAAAGACGCAAGACCCGCAGTTCTGGGCCGACCCCAAGGCCGCCGAAGCCACCATGAAGAAGGTGCGTGAGGTGAAGGGCTGGCTCAACGGCTACAAAGAAGCCGAAGACGCCGGCAACGACCTTACCGTGCTCTTCGACTTCGCCAAGGAAGGCGAAGCCACCGAGGAGGAAGTGGACGAGCAATACAACGCCACCATTCAAATCGTGGAGAACCTGGAGTTCAAGAACATGCTACGTGAGGAGGCCGACCCGATGAGCGCCGTGTTGAAGATCAATGCGGGCGCAGGCGGCACCGAGGCCCAAGACTGGGCACAGATGCTCATGCGAATGTATATGCGCTATGCCGAAAACCACAAATACAAACTCACCATCTCCAACCTCTTGGAAGCTGACGATGCTGGCATCAAGCAGGTGACCATGAAACTCGAAGGCGACTATGCCTATGGTTACCTGAAAGGCGAGAACGGAGTTCACCGTCTGGTACGCGTCAGCCCTTACAACGCCCAAGGCAAACGTATGACTTCGTTCGCCTCGGTGTTTGTCACTCCACTCGTCGACGACACCATCGAAATTGTCATCGAGCAGTCGCGTCTGTCATGGGATACCTTCCGTAGCGGCGGTGCAGGTGGACAGAACGTAAACAAGGTGGAGTCGGGCGTGCGTTTGCGTTACCAATACAAAGACCCCTACACGGGCGAGGAAGAGGAAATCCTCATTGAAAACACCGAGACCCGCGACCAACCCAAGAACCGCGAGAATGCCTTGCGCCTCTTGAAGTCGCAACTCTACGACCGCGAGATGCGCCACCGCATGGAAGAGCAGAACAAGATCGAGGCGGGCAAGATGAAAATCGAATGGGGCAGCCAAATCCGCTCCTACGTCTTCGACGACCGCCGCGTTAAGGACCATCGTACCAACTACCAAACCTCTGATGTTCAGAGCGTCATGGATGGAAATATCGACGCATTCCTGAAGGCATATTTGATGGAATTTGGTGGGAAGAAAGAATAATAACTATACCAAACAAAACAAAACTACCACAATGAAAACATTAACCATCATCACCATGTTTTTGGCCATGCTTGCCAAAGACCCAACTCCAGCCATTCAACAATTTGTGAGCACCTATTTCCCAAAAGCCACCATCCTGTTCACCCAACGCGATGACGGCGAATACGAAGTAAGACTGAGCGACGGAACAGAAATCGACTTCACCCGCAAAGGCGAATGGAAAAACATCGATTGCAAGCACTCCAACATCTACACCAGCGTGCCTGCCGAACTTATCCCCATTGAGATTGCCAACTATGTGAAAGCCAGTTTCCCCGACGAAGACATCGTCAAAATCGACAAGGACAGAAGAGACTGGGAGATTGAGTTGAGCAACCGAATGGAAATCAAGTTTGACAAAAAATTCCGAGTCCTCGAATTCGACGACTAAGGGTAATCACGAACCAACCATCAAGCGGCTTGAATTCTTTCAGGTCGCTTTTGTTTTTTTGTGATGACTTTACAATATGTTTTTCAAAAAACGTATTTTTGCAGCCATATAAAAACGTGTATTATGATCACTTTCTTTATCGCTTTGGCCGTACTCATCCTCGGCTATTTCGTATACGGAAAACTCGTTGAGAAACTCTTCGGTGCCGACCCACAACGCGCCACTCCCGCCACCACAATGTCCGACGGTGTCGACTATGTGCCGATGAAGCCTTGGCGCATCTTCCTGATTCAGTTTTTGAATATTGCAGGTGTCGGACCCATCATTGGCGCTATCATGGGCGCACAGTTTGGCACGGCATCCTTCCTTTGGATTGTGTTGGGTAGCATCTTCGCCGGTGCCGTCCACGATTACCTCGCAGGAATGATTTCGTTGCGCGACAAAGGGGCCAGCCTACCTGAAATCCATGGCACTTATTTGGGCAATGGTGCAAAGCAAGTCATGCGTGCTTTCACCATCATCTTGATGATTTTGGTCGGCGTGGTGTTTGTCAATACACCTGCCACCCTACTCAACGCACATTTCACACAGGGTTGGAATCCTTATATCTGGATTGGCATCATCTTGGCTTACTACCTGATCGCCACCTTGTTGCCCATCGACAAGGTCATCGGCAAAATCTATCCTATTTTCGGCATCCTGCTATTGGGAATGGCTGTGGCCATCTTCGTAGCTTTCCTCATTTATAAGCCTGAAATCCCGGAACTGTGGAGCGGCATGCAAAACCGTCATCCCGATGCGGCCAACAATCCCATTTTCCCGATGATGTTCATCAGCATCGCATGCGGTGCCATCTCTGGCTTCCATGCCACACAGTCGCCTTTGATGGCGCGTTGCATGGTCAATGAAAAACAAGGCCGTCCAATCTTCTATGGTGCCATGATTACGGAAGGTGTCGTCGCCCTGATTTGGGCAGCTGCCGCCGCCTATTTCTTTGGACCTGACAGCGTGGTGGATGTCAGTGGCAAGAGCGGTGCCGCCATCGTAGGCATCATCGCCAACACGTGGTTCACACCCATCATTGCCACCATCACCATCCTTGGTGTCATCAGTGCTGCTGTCACCTCGGGCGACACTGCCCTGCGTTCGGCGCGACTCATCATCGCTGACTTCATGCACTACGACCAAAAGCCCATCAAGAACCGCCTGATTGTGGCTGTACCGATGTTTGTTGTCACAGCCGCCATCTTGGTCTACAGCATATCCGACGCAAAAGGCTTCCAGGTCATCTGGCGTTACTTTGCCTGGGCAAACCAAGTGCTGGCAACGGTGACACTTTGGGCTATCTCAGTCTACTTGGCCAAGAACAAAGGCAAGATGTGGTATCTCATCACCCTCATCCCTGCCCTCTTCATGACCATGGTGACGGGATGTTTCCTCTTCGTGGCCAAGGCTGCTGACGGTGGTTTAGGTTCCATCCTGCCCCGTCCCGTCGGTTACGGCATCGGTGCAGCCATCACCGTGCTTGGGCTGGTGCTTTTTGTAATGTTTTTAAAGAAAAACCAGAAAACCCTATCGTAATGAGAAGGATTACATTGGTATTGCCAATCGTTGTGGGGCTCTGTTGTTTTTCCGCTTGTCACAAAGTGGAATACGGAGGTCAAACGGGCAAAATCCTACATCAGAAATACGACCCTGCGCTGAACATAAGTTATAGTTATGCCGACTCCGTGCAGACTTGGGACACCCTCTATATTGATCTTGACCAAGACAAGACGACCGACCTGAAAGTCTATTTCGAATACGACATCCCTTTCATCCAAGCTATGAAAGATTGGCAGATTTGCATCCTCAGCAGCGACAACCCAAACATAACAGACGCTTATTGGTGGGAACGAGGCATACACGTTTTTTACGATTCCGTTCATCCGATTGCTGTAGTGCACAACACCGAGGATGGTGTGTATTACGGCTGGCTTGACGCCTATTCTTTCTTGGGTAGCGACGGGCAAGAAAGGGTCATCCGGTTTTATTTGAGAGAAAAAGCCTACTGTACCTGCCTTAATTACCCGCTCAAATGGGGTGAAAAATGACAACGAAAATGCCCGACTGGAAAACCAATCGGGCATTTTTCTTTTTTGGAGACGCAAGCATTGCGTCTCTACAACAGATTATTTCGTGGCCTGGGCATAACCGGCACGCACGGCCTGGATGTTAAGGTCGACGACCTCCTGGCCTTTCTTGCCGAAGATGTGGGCAATGGCTTCTTCCACCTTCTCCATGGAGATGCCGAGATAAGGCACTGTGGCACCCAGCAGCACCATGTTGGAACGGGCCTTCAGCTGCTTGGCAATCTCGTTGGCATTGAAGGAAACGACATGCTCTAACTTACCCAATTCAGCATTGATCTTCTCCATATCAGGATAGTTGCTGATGTTAATGAAGGGATCATTATTGGTGATGACCCAGCCTTCCTTGCTCAACCAAGGCAGATAACGCAAGGCTTCCATAGGCTCAGAAGACAGGATGATGTCAGCATTGCCTTCCGGAATGACATCGGCGAAGATCTCGTTGTCGGAGATACGAAGGTGCGAGAACACCGAACCGCCACGCTGAGACATGCCGTGAATCTCGGATTGTTTCAGGTTCATGCCCATATTGAGAGCAGCGTCAGAGATAATCTTGGCCACCGAAACGATGCCGTCACCACCCACGCCGCAAAGTACTATATCTTTTTTCATTTGCTTAAGTTTTTGCTGTTTAACAATTGTTTTATAGGATTGCTTCGCAAGAAATCTTTCAAAAATGATTCAAAATCCATCAAAAATCTCCATTGCTAATCCTGATTGATTTTTATATCGATTTTCTTCAGATTTCTTGGCCGCAGGCCAATCCCATCACTTCTTCATGTGCTTTTTGAGTTCCACAATGCAGGTGCGATGCGGGATGATGACCGACACACCGTTGTAGTTGACCTCTTCTTCGATAATCTTCACGTTCTCTTCGTGATTCTTGGGCAACGGGATAATATCGCGGATGTGCTCCGGCTCGACACCGAGGCCTTCGCAGATGCGGCGAATCTTGTTGTGTGCCGATGAAGGCTGACCACCCGTCATGGCGGTGATGTCGTTGTCGAGGATCATGACCACAACGTTGGCCTTCTCGTTGACGCAGTCCATGAGGCCCGTCAAGCCACTGTGACCGAAGGTACCGTCACCAATGACAGCCACGCTCGGGAAGATGCCCACCTCGCTGGCACCTTTGGCCATGGTGATGGATGCACCCATGCACACGGTGGTGTTGATGGCACCCATGTTGAAGCCCAAGGTGTAGCAACCGATATCACCGAACACCTTACCACCCTTATGGTTGGCCATAACCTCGTTCAGAGCGTTGTAACTGTCGACGTGCGGGCAACCCTGACAGAGCGCAGGAGGACGGTTGGTAACCACTTCCGGCACCTTATACATTACCGGAACATCCATGCCGAGAGCCTTGGCGACCTTCTCTGCGTTCAATTCACCATCGCGGCGGATGGTCTCATCCAAACGACCCATGACATTCTTACCTTTGCCGAGGAAACCCTTGATATGCTCTTCCACGAAAGGCTGACCATCTTCGAGGACGAGGATTTCGTCACACTCATCGTAGAGCTTGTTAATCATATCGTAAGGCAGCGGATATTGCGTCACTTTGACGACGGGATACGGGCACTTACCGTCGGGGAAGTTCTCCATGAGGTAGTTGTAGGCGATACCCGTGGTGATGATACCGATGTTCTTCTTCGGGCCATCGATAAATTTGTTGAAGCCCGAGGTCTCCGAAGCCTCAGTGAAAGCGGGCTGCTTGTCGATGAGGTCGCGATAGAGACGCTTGGCGTTGGCTGGCAGCAACACGAACGACTTGGCGTCGGCAGGTTCGGTGAGTTCATTCTGCGGGCGAACGGGCTTACGCACCACGCCAGCGCGGCTGTGAGCCAGACGGGTTGGGATGCGGTAGAGCACTGGCGTGCCGAGTTTCTCACTCAGGTCATAGCCGTAGTGCACCATGTCGTAGGCCTCCTGTTGGTTCGAAGGCTCCAGCATAGGAATCATGGCCCAGTGACCGTAGAAGCGGCTGTCCTGTTCGTCTTGCGATGAGAACATGCTTGGGTCGTCAGCCACCACGACGAGGACACCTTTGGTGCCAATGATAGCAGCGTTCATGAAGGGGTCGCCACACACATTGAGACCAACGTGTTTCATGCAGGTCATGGCGCGTTTGCCAGCGTAAGCCACGCCGATGGAAGCCTCAAGGGCCGTCTTCTCGTTGGCGCACCAGTTGGCAATCACACCAAGTTCCTTGGCTTGTTTCGAGTTGATGACATACTCTGTGATTTGGGTTGAAGGCGTGCCCGGATAGCTGTTGATGGCCGAGCCGCCCGCGTCGATGAAGCCCTGTGCAATGGCCTCATCACCTAAAAGCAATAATTTCTCCATATCTAGTATCTAAATTTCAAATTTGAGATTCAAAATCATATCTACTGAGCTTGTCGAAGTAAAGGTTTTACCTCTTCACAATCGAAGATTCTCAGATTTGGGACAAAGATACGAAAAAAAAGCTTACTAACAAGAAAAACTTTAGAATAACTTATGCAGGCGCATAATCTGTTCAAGGAGTGCCTCGTCTTCGTCGTCTTTTTCATGCCAAATGACATAATCGGCAAGCAGGCGCTTGCCTTCTTCAGGCCATTGTTTGGCCATGCGTGCTCGGATGGTTGCCTCATCGCAATGGTCGCGCTCCATGGCACGGCGCAAACGAGTGGCTTCCGATGCCGAAACCATCACGATGGAATCAAACCGTTTTTCCAAACGCTTTTCAAAGACCAATGCCGACTCAAACAAGACATATGGTGCATTTTGTTTTTCCATCCATCGCTCAAAATCGACAAACAAGGCGGGATAGAGAATGCCTTCCAAGTCGGATTGGGCTTTTTCATCATGGAAAATCAGATCTGCGATAATTTTCCTATTTAACTCTTTATCAGAAAGATAGAACGCTTCTCCAAAACGCTTCTCCAATTGTTGGCGCACTTCAGGCAGGAAATACATCTGCTTGGCAGCATCGTCGCTGTTGTACACAGGAATACCCAAATGTTGTTTAAACAATTCGCAGACCCACGACTTGCCGCTGCCGATGTTGCCTGTGATGGCGATTTTTTTCATTGCACGATGAGGTATTCCACTTTATCGGGACGGGTGCTGAGGATTTGGACGGTGGGCGGCCATGAAGCAAGACGCACGTCCAGCAAAGGTTGCATGGCTTTCAGTTGCTGCTTGTCGACAGATACCGTAAAGCTCTCAGGAGTGATAGAGGTATAGTCGCGCATGGCCACGAGGCATTTCACCGTCATGGTCTCGGGGAAGAATCGCATCTTCAGGCTATCGGTCATCTTGATGGGCACTTCAACATCCATCTCAGTGAACTTCTCCACCTGCACATCTGCCTTCACTTCCTTGACATCAGAGTGAATGCGTCCGTCTAACAAGTCGAGCGGCACGGTTGCGCTAAAACTCTGACTTACATTGTCGCGGGTCAGCAGCTCCGTTTTCACCATTTTGATAGAATCGACAACCTCTTGTGATCCAAAAACCGTCACTGATGAAGGATCGAGCATGGGAATCCCGTAAATATCATATTGGCGAGCCGTAGTAATGCGGGATTGCAAAACGACAGGAACCACTTTCGACTTTAGCGCATCCATAGTGAAATAAACCTTCGCGTCGTTCATGGTAATGTCAGACGCGTTGATTTTGAGTTTTTCAGCCACTTTTTCGGCCACATACTGGCTGCTGAAAGAATAGGTATTGCCATTTTCAAGGCGAAAAGGCACTTCATTCAAGGGAATGCTGACAAAACGGTTGGGCTCACGGATCATCTTGTACCTCAAAGTATGGAAACCATCGATATTGAGCGACATCTTTACGGATTGCTCATCCGACGACACCCATTTATCGGTTGGCACCCCCTCCATCAGCACACGAAAAGTGGTCTGGGTGACATACACCTCCGACAATTTGACCAAAAACCACGCTGCGGTGGAGATGACCAAAAAAATGAGAAAAGTGAAGGCGGAATGCTTGTTGGTGCGTTCCACCTTCTGTTTGATACGATTCAACTCGTCCGTCATGTCAAACCGCTCCGATGATTAGATTAGGCTTGGCCTACGCGGCTGGCGTTTTGAACCAAGGCACTCTTCTCCACTTCCACTTCCGTGTTGGGAGCAAGAGAGATAACCACGGTGGTGTCCTTCACTTCGACCACTTTACCGTGGAAACCACCGATGGTGACCACTTTGTCGCCCTTTTGCAGACCTTCGCGGAATTTTTGCTCTTCCTTGGCCTTCTTTGACTGTGGACGAATGAAGAACAGCCAGAAAACGACGATGAGTAGGATAATAAAGATGAGGCTTGACCAAGGGGAGCCACCGCCTTGAGCGCCTTCAGCACCTGCTGCACCTTGTGTAGCTGTTCCGCCAAACAATAAGATTGTAAGTAAATTGTTCATTTTTGTAGATTTAAGATTTAAGATTCAAAAATTAAAGATTTTATATTTCCGAACGATTCGTTCCTCACCTGTCGACTCCAAACTCTCAACTAGTATTGGTCAGGTGTTTGCACTGTGCCCTTGATGCGTAGCGTGGTCTTTGCAGGATTGGTGTTCGACATCACCGTTAGGAAGCGGCTTTGGAAACCATGATGTCCTGCGCTGTTATACGTCACTTTGATATCGCCCGTCTTTCCCGGCTCGATGGGTTTGCGGGGATAGTCGCCCACAGTGCAACCGCAACTCGACCCCACCTCGCTGATAATCAATGGCATATTTCCCGTATTGGTGAAATGGAAGGAATAGGTCACCACCTCGCCCTGGAGGAGTGTGCCAAAATCGTGTTCTTCCTTGTCAAACTTGATGGCGGCTTGTTTATTGGAAGTTTGGGTAGCCGATTTGGGGCTGGTCACCAAGTCGGTGGAGAGATTGCCTTCACTTTTGTCATCACAAGACGTCATCACGCATAATGCCATAATGACAGCTGAAAGCAAATATTTGATATTCAGAAAGTTTTTCATTGTCTTTGGGATTTGATAATCATCACAGAGCCTTGGTAGGTGGCGTCGTTTTTCAGACCTTTGCATTTCAGCACATAGAAATAGGTGCCATCCGACAATCCGCCACCATCCCAATCGTTATGGTAATCGCTGGATTGATAGACGATGCGTCCCCAACGGTTGAAGATAGTCAAGTCGGCCTTTTCATAATAGCTGTTCAAAGGCTCATAACCTTCATATTCCAATGCCGACTCGCCATCACCTCTGGATTTTCTACCGTTGCTATTCCCACCGCCATGTAAGTCACTGCCTTGGTCAATGGTGATAATGAAATAGTCATTGGTGCCATCGCCATTGGGAGTGAACACATTCGGAATCTTCAGCTTTACAGGCTCTACCCTGATTGTACGAAGATAGATTGTGTCACAACCCTGTGGGTTGTACACTTTCAACTCTGTGCTGAAGTCACCCGTCTCCACGTAGGTGAAGCGCGGTTCATCCAAGGTTGAGGTGATATTGTATTGCTGGTTGAGAATCCAATAGAAGTTGCTGATATCCAACGTGTCGGCCGAAAGATTCTCGAAGGAATAGGTAACATGCGGATTTTGCAGATATACCGTATCTCCTGGGTCTGTAAAAATCTCAACCACGGGGTTGGGATAAGCCCTCAGCATAACGCTATCAGTTTGCGTGCAGCCACGGTTGTCTGTCACCTTGAGGTAATAATAGTGATAGGCTTCGAGGCCGATGGCCCAGTTTGGATTCCCAGGCGAGATATGCAAGGGCGAAAGAGGTCTGTCATGCGTCAAATCTCCACGAGACCCATACCACACATACTCAAATGGCGGAGCGTAAACCTGCGATGTAGAGTCGACGTTAGCTACCACCTGAGCGGTTCGCCCATTTTCTTCCTCGTTGTTACTGCACGTCAGTTTCACTTGCCGGAAATCGATCTCAAAACGAGGTTTCACCTCCACTGTGATTTCATTCTGGCAAACCAAAACATTGCTCTCCGTCTCACGGATTTCAACGCTATAGGTCGTTGTTTGGTAGGGATGAACGGTAATGCTATTGGTTGTCTGTCCGCCGGGCGACCACAAGAAAGAATACATGTAATTGTTGGGCACACTGAGCGTCACATCACTTTCACTGCAAACAGGCATGTCGGCATTGCATGTGATTTCGCAAGGTTCCTGCGCCATTGCAATGACCGACCACGTTACGGCCAAAAAGAGCAACAGGACTTTGCTTATTATGGAGTAGTTTCTCATTCCTTATTAAAATAGGGTGCAAAAATAGGAAATTTCCCTTGATGAACGCAACAAGATGGCGATTATTGTTTCAAATGCCTATTAGAGCTTCACTAATTTCATCGCCTTGCCCATCGTGGCGGATGTGCCGTAGTTGACAATATAAACACCTGAAGGCCATGAGCTTGTATCAATAGTAACACTCTCATGATAGCGAATCAAAGGCACCATCTGGTTGCCATAGAGGTCATAAACGGTCAAATTTCCATAGTCTAGGTCATCGGTACGAATCGTAACCATACCGCTGGTAGGATTGGGATATACTCCGCCTTCAGTTGCGATTTCGGGAATCGTACTACCTGGTATCAAGGCTTTCCATGAAGCTTCCCAACCCGTGGAGGTGGTGGCACAATCGGAGCGGAACTCCACGCACATCACATTGGACGACGATTGCACCATGCCAGGACTCTGCGTGTTCCAACGGCCAATCTTTGGGGCATAGATATTGTCGCCATCGTAAATCCAAAGGAAGTCGAAATCGGTTTCCAAGCTAAAGTTGCTGAAATCCAACTGGATGGTCGATTCTTCAGGGCCACGAATCACCCAAATCATGCGCTCGTCATTATCATAGTTCTGATGGTCGAAACGGCCCTCTTCGCCTTCAAGGACAATCGTAGGCGTACCCTCATTGATGAGTTTGTAGTAATAATTCCAGTCCCAATACGGACCTGGGTCGGTGTGGCTTTGGTCGGGATAGTGCTGATGTCCTCGGATTTGGACACAAGCACCTTCGCCACCAAGATTGTAAAGGCCATTATTGAGGCAAAAGCCATTGTCAAGCGTATCGCGGTCGTGGGTACGCTGCCCATCAATCGCCTCATATCGAGAACAAATGCTGCGTACCAAATCAGCCGATGACCGATACATCTCTTCGGTGAAAAACTCCCAGACGTTGCCGTAGGCTTCATGCTCAATGCCGATGGTATAGCCATTGGCTGTACGGGCGTGCCATGCCTTGTCTTTCTCAAGCACCATTTGGGTAATCTGACCATCAGCCGAGCGAATGACATAATGCGCGGAGACCTCAGCATCACAGTTCTTGAACCAACTGATGCAGCCTGCGTATGAGCCTTCCGTGTAATGGATGACCACTGCACTCACTTCTTTGGTACGCTCTTCCCAGTTGCATTCCGGAGCAGGGTCCCAGATGGCCGGAGGGTAATCGGGACTACGTGTTACACCCAATTCGGATGCAGTAAGCATATCGTAATGCTCACCAAAAACCGCTTTCAAGTCGATGTCGTATTTCTGGAAACCAAATCGTTCTGCCTTCTTAGCATCATTCAAGAAAGTGCACACTGAATAGAGCATGGACTGCATAGGATATACATCCTTCTCCTCCCCTATCGGCAATTCGGAAAGTTGTTGGATGACAGAAAGATAACCCTTTATTTCAGCAGCATTGCTTTCTTTGGCCAATTGTTCGAACGCCTTGGCATAGGCCAACACATTCTTTTCGGGACTTTCCAAAATCTCCGCTTCCGAAATGCCAGACAATTCCGACACAAGATGCAGGTTCTCACGGAAATAGCCTTTGCCATTTTTCACCAGCCCCATCAAGCCGTAGGCGCGCGGCATGGCATCGGGTCCGTCATGGAAATAGTTGTCATCGGTCAAGTGATGGCAATGAGTGTTGGTGAAGGAAATGGCTTCAAGCATACCTTGGGGAATGCCGGGGCAGGCTTCGTAGGCGGCTTTGAAGGCTGATTTATAATTTTGTAATACTGTATTTTGCGCTAATCCGAGCAAAGGAAGCAACAACGAAAACGCGAATAGAAAGAATAGACGTTTCATAACACATAATTTGTGGACAAAAATACACATTTTTCTTTTTTTTAGGGAAAGAGTTTTTTTCATATCTTTGCGGATTCAAGAAAAATCAATTTAAAACACCATAAAATGAGTGCACTCAACGATTTCCAAAAAGAGATTCTTGCCGGCATCCCCGATGAACTGCCGGAAGTGAAACCATACGACACGACCATCAACCACGCGCCCAAGCGCAAGGACATCTTGACGAAGGCCGAAAAGAAACTGGCCATCCGCAATGCTTTGCGTTATTTCCCCGCCAAGTTCCACGCCACCTTGGCCCCCGAATTTGCCGAGGAGCTGGAGAAATACGGTCGCATATACATGTACCGTTTCCGCCCGTCCTATAAGATGTACGCCCGTCCGATCGAGGAATACCCTGCCAAATGCAAGCAAGCCGCAGCCATCATGCTGATGATCCAAAACAACCTCGACCCTGCCGTTGCACAGCATCCGCATGAACTCATCATCTACGGTGGCAATGGCGCCATCTTCCAAAATTGGGCACAATACCGCCTCGTGATGCAATATCTCGCCAACATGGACGAGGACCAGACCCTCGCCATGTACAGCGGCCACCCGATGGGCCTCTTCCCCTCGCATAAGGATGCCCCGCGCGTGGTCGTCACCAACGGCATGATGATCCCGAACTACAGCAAACCCGACGACTGGGAGCGCTACAACGCTCTCGGCGTGACACAATATGGCCAAATGACGGCCGGTTCCTATATGTATATCGGACCTCAAGGCATCGTCCACGGCACCACCATCACCGTGCTTAACGCAGCCCGCAAACACGGCGGCAGCACCGCTGGCAAACTGTTTGTCACCGCTGGCCTCGGCGGCATGAGCGGCGCCCAGCCCAAGGCTGGTAACATCGCCGGTGTGGTGAGCATCACTGCAGAAATTAACCCTGCTGCCACGCAGAAGCGTTATCAGCAAGGCTGGGTCGATGAAGTGTACGACAATATCGAGGAACTGTTTAAGCATGTCAACGCAAGCCTCGCCAAAAAGGAAGCTCGCAGCTATGCCTACCAAGGCAATGTGGTTGACCTTTGGGAATATGCCGCCGAGCATGACATCCATGTCGACCTCGGCTCCGACCAGACCTCGCTCCACAACCCGTGGGCAGGTGGTTACTATCCTGTAGGACAATCGCTTGAGGAGTCGAAAGCCATGATGGCCGAGAACCCCGAGCTGTTCAAGGAAAAGGTGCAGTCTTCGTTGCGCCGTCATGTGGCCGCCATCAATAAGCTGACCGCCAAGGGCATGTACTTCTTCGACTACGGCAATGCCTTCCTGCTGCAGAGCAGCCGCGCTGGCGCCGACATCCTGAAAGAAGACGGCACCTTCCGTTATCCCAGCTATGTGCAGGACATCATGGGTCCCATGTGTTTCGACTACGGCTTTGGCCCCTTCCGCTGGGTCTGTGCCTCTGGCAAGCCCGAAGACTTGGCAGTCACCGACGACATCGCCTGCAATGTGCTCGAGGAGATTGCCCGCACCGCTCCTGCCGAAATCCAGCAGCAGATGCGCGACAACATCCAGTGGATCCGTGGCGCACAAGAGAACCACCTCGTGGTGGGTTCGCAAGCCCGTATCCTCTATGCCGACTGTGAAGGCCGCACCAAGATCGCTGCCGAGTTCAACAAGGCCATCGCTGACGGCCGCCTGAGCGGTCCTGTCGTCCTTGGTCGCGACCACCATGATGTAAGCGGCACCGACAGCCCGTTCCGTGAGACCTCCAACATCTATGACGGTTCCAGCTTCACCGCCGACATGGCTGTGCAGAACGTCATTGGCGACGGTTTCCGTGGTGCCACCTGGGTGAGCATCCACAACGGTGGCGGCGTAGGCTGGGGCGAAGTCATCAACGGTGGTTTCGGCATGGTCCTTGATGGCACTGCCGACGCCGACAGACGCCTCCACTGCATGCTGCACTGGGACGTGAACAACGGCATCGCTCGCCGCAACTGGGCCAGAAATGAAGGCGCCACCTTCGCCATCAAGCGCGCTATGGAGGCTGAGCCTAAGCTGAAAGTCACGTTGCCGAATTTGGTGGAGGACAAGATTTTGGAAGGGCTGTTTTAAGTCATAGGGTATTAAATGAAATGCTAAGGGTGTGGCACAATGTCGCACCCTTTTTTTGGCCTTTAAAGAGCTATTGATTTAATCATCAATAAAATCACACTTGACACTTTTCAAATACTTGGCGTCTTTTCTGCTATAATAAAAAGAATAATAGCCATATCCATCAACACAATAGTTAGGCTCATCCCTTTCAAAAACCAAAGGCTTACCATGTCGATCGCTGTCAATAGTAAAGACGACATGGCCGCCTTCGGCTTGCAAACGATCTTCTTCGATTCTTATCACCAAAACAATCACATCTTTAGGCATATCGTCATCACCTACATAATAATCGTAGGAAACATAGACATTCTCCAAGGGAGGATCCTGATCATAATACTTATCGAGACAATAGTGGGGATAAACAAAAACAGAATCTATGCCATATATTTTTTCAAAATATCGAGTGGTAGAGGGACCATAAACCGCAGCGTTTACCATTCGATGTAAAGAAGGAGAATAGTCCAACACAACGCCTCCTCTTGAGTCCATTATCACTTTCATGGATGCTTCATGGATCTCTCGTTGCCGAAGGGTTTCACGCACTGCAAACACAGAATCCACTGCAAACAAGACAAACAAAATGGCTATCACTACATTTCTAGCCATTCCCTTCAAGTCATAATTATCATACAAGAACTTCAAAGCCAAGACAATCGACAAGGTCTCCGTGAAAAAGAAAGCTCGTCTTATGGGTCTAAAAACCAGACTGCAAGCAATAACACTCCATCCTAACGACAACAAGAGAATAGGGTTGTTCCTTATCCAATTCTTAACAGCCACTTTGTTTTTTATCAGACCAAATACCAAAACAGCCAAGAAAATCCATAAAGCCCTGTACTTTGCAATCTCCCAAAGAGGTTCATGAAACAAATTACCCACACCAAAAAGGGAAGCGCTTCCATTGTCCCATGTCACTCTCCTATAATTACCCGGTGCAAGCAACAAAAACAAAGATCCTACAATAAAACCAACCACCAGAGGAACCGCATTCCCCTTTAATTTTTTAAAATTGAAGGCATAATATACCACGAATGCACCACTAATGGAAGCTGCGGTGATGAATTCAGAAGCAGCCAGAAAAGCCAAGACAAACAATCCCAATTTTCCAGAGCCACTGAAGTTGTCATCCTGATACCTGAGGTAAAACAACAAAAACACAAAAGACAAGGTGTTTGCCCACATATAGGTAGGTGAACCTGCTATCCAAAATAACGTGTTCTTTGGAACAGGGCACAGAAACCAAAACAACAAGGAAAACAACAAAACAACAGCAACGGATCCTTCCTTTTTATCCTTAATCAGCCTTCCGCAAGTCACCATGCATAAAACGAAAAACAACGTATTCACAATAGCATACCAAATCCTATGGTCTCCCAGCACTCCACTAAACATATATTGACACGCCACTGAAAACAGCCGTCCGCCACTATAAAAATAAAACGCTCCAGTATATTTAATCAAGTCATATAGGTTGGACACGTCACTTTTCATCCAATAATCATCACCATATAAAAAGCCACAATAAGAGATGACAAAAAACGCAATTGCAATCATTAGGGCTGCAACATAGCCAACCCAAGACAAACCATTTTTCCTACGTAAATTCATATTTATTTTGTTTTTGTAACTATTCAAGATGTCCAAATCACTATATCTGCTTCTCTATAATATAACGAGGCCGCCTTTTAGCTTCTTTATAAATTTTCCCAACATACTCTCCAACAACGCCTATTGAAAACAGGAGCAAGCCCCCCAGAAACCACATTGAAAACAATAAAGAAGCCCAGCCTTGAATTGTACGGCCTTGAAAATATGCAACTAGTATATATATTATTTCAACGATAGAAATACCCAAACACAACAATCCAATCAAAGTTATTATCCTCAACGGCTGTACCGAAAACGAGGTAATGCCATCCATTGCAAAAGCGAACATCTTTTTGGTAGTATACTTTGACTTTCCTGCAAATCGTTCGTTGCAGTCAAAATACACATTGGTTTCCTTAAACCCCAAAAGCCTCACCATCCCACGGAGAAACAAATTCCGCTCTGGAAACTCTGATAAAGCTTGCAAGGCATTTTTTCCCAACAATCTAAAATCTGCATGATTGGGTATAAGGTCCACGCCCATTTTTCGCATCATTTTATAAAATGCCAAAGCCGTTCGCTTTTTAAATTTTGAATCAGTCGCTCTTGTGTTTCGAACGCCATAGACAATTTCGTAACCATCTTGGTAAGCCAATAACATATCCCGAATCTTCTGAATGTCATGCTGCAAGTCAGCATCAATCGTAACGACAGCGTCGCACTTGCCGACAGAATATTCCAATCCTGCCCAAAGCGCATTTTGGTGACCGACATTGTGTGCCAACTTCAAGCCGTGAACGTATTGGCCATGAGCTTGCAATTCTACTATGACATCCCATGTTTTGTCATTGCTGCCATCATCAACATACAGCACATCGCATTCTGTCAACAGTTTTTCCTTAACCATTGAGTCAACAAGTTCTGTTAGTTGACGATGGGTCTCATGCAGGACTTCTTCTTCGTTATAGCAGGGTATGACAACATTCAGTTTCATTCATCTTGACTTTTGAATTGTTTTGACTTGAACACAAACCTTACAAGCAGGAAATTAATTGGGACGACAATGGCAAACACAAACAATGGCGCGATTTCTTCTGACACACCGACGGCCAGGAACAGGTTCAAGAAAAGCATATGCAACAAATAATTGATGAGATGAGAGACGGCAAAGCCTGCTCCCTTCTTGAAAGATAACGTACTCCTAAAAGTGAAGTGTGCTGTCAAATACAGGTTTACAAACCATGAGACCACATAACCAATCGTGTATGCAACATTAACGTTGATAAACAGATTGAGAAGATAGTAAATGCCGTAATGAATGCCCGTGGCAATCAACCCAACTATGGCAAATCTGACAAACTCCCTAAACTTTTGGGACACATACAATCGTTTGAATTTGCTTGCCAGAACTATAGTCATACTTTTTACAACGTTCTTTCAATGACAATATTTACACAACGAAAAACATGGTACCAACACTACGTCTTCAGATTATTACATCAGAACAACCCAAATATGAGCATAGCGTATCATGTTTCTATAAGACGGCGGAACAATGTCTGCCTTAAGAACCATGCAAAGATACAACTTTTTAGTAATAACAATCGAAACAGCATGATTTTTCAATAATGTTCGCGGAAAATTCATACCTTTGCAACTCTAAATCAATTTTGAATGAAAATGTATAAGAAAACAAAGCTTTTTGCATCAATGGTTGCAATCCTAATTGTAGCGACCATGTTCTCGTCTTGTGCCACCACATACACCGCCAGCGGCACCAATGTATCTAAAATCGACGAACTCGCCTTTATTGAGCCCAGGTCGCTTATGTACTATTTCTCGCCAGAATCCGGCTATCTCGACTCATCGTTGGTAGTTGGTTCAGAACAGTTGATCACCGATATAATAACATCCAGCCGCTACCCCTTCACCGACCCTGTTGCAGCCAACTACGAAGGCGAGGGAGAATCCATCGCAAAATGGATTGACAGATTCTCGGACCTCGAATCCTCCGACATCCCACGCCTTAAAGTACCCAAAGCACTTACCGAGTTGATTAAATCCACGGGGCACCGCTATGGCATTGTCGTACATGCCTATGGCTATATCAAAAGCAATGAACTCTATGACCAGGAAAAGCTGGAAGAGCTTGTGGGCAACATCATAAGAACAGTCTTTGATGAGCCCAAACGCTACACCGCAGGCGACCAGGCAGGTAACGCACTCTACACGGCCGTCATCGACACGCAAACGGATAGGGTCATTTATTTCAACAGCGTCCTTTCCAATGCCGACCACCCGCTGAGCAGAAGAAATGTCGGCAGCCAGATGAAGAGCCTCCTCAAGAAGTTTGATTGAAACAATACGGTAAATTTCTCACGCAAGTCATAACAAAGAACCACTCCTTTTCGGGGCGGCTTTTTTATTCGAAATGTGCCTGCACTGGCACGCCGCATGGGCATCTCGCAAAGCCTGATGGCACAATATATCAGCGGCAAGAAAAACGCCAGCAAAGCCCGAATGGCCTTGATTCTCGACACGATTCATACCGTGGGACGGGAATTGGCAGCAGTGTAAAGAAAGGGCTCGACATGTTTGCCGCGCCCTCTTTTTGGTCTTTCTTATTTTCGCATTGAAAATGCTGATATTCAATGCTTTCAAATTGCAAATTCGAAAGAACTAAGTTTCGTTTTATCTCACAATAATCTTGCAGCTGCCTTGGCCTTGACTGTTACGGGCGTTGACCACATTGAGGCCACTGCCCAACTCATTGGCAGGGATGGTAACGGTGCGTTGACCTTCCTCCACGGGTACACGCTTAACCACTTGACCGAGGCCGTTGACCACGGTGATTTCAGTAACATTGGTTCCTTCGCCCAACTCCATGGTGATTTGCTCCTCACGGGCAGGCATGGTCGGGAACACCGAGATAGGAAGTTGCATATCCACCTTAGTGAGGCCTTGGCCTTGGTCGACGCGATAAATTAGCATTTTACCACTTGAAATTGATTCGCCTTGTTCTTTTTCGATTAATCCTAAATATAAACAATTATCCAGTCTAATTACATAAGATTTCCAATATGTCTCATATCCATCTTCAGGATAGATAGTTTGAATGGTTGTACCAGATGTTGCTTTAATGGTCCATTCCGAATCGGATTGTGTAACGTATTCGTAATAATCATCAGAGTTGAACAAACTTTGAGTAAAACGAAGAGGTTTTTCGCAAGGATATGGTTGAAAGCCATTTTCACTCAACCATTCAGCAGCCGAGAAATCAATGTAATACAAACTGGAAAACTCATCATAAAAATCACTTAATAATATCGTTGTAAAATCATTATCAAGAATAAAATACTCTCCGTTTTCGTTATTGACGTAAAACACATTAGAATGACCGTTATTTGTGAAGCACCCGGGAATTCCGTAAATCCTCCCTTTTTCAAGAGTGTTTACATGGGTTTGAGCTTTAAGGACAGCCGAAAAACAAAGCAAAGTAGCCAAAGCCAAAGTAATTCTTTTCATTTTCAAATCCCTAAATCCGTGTCGGGCGCAACCTTTAATTCCCTTTTCAGTACCTCAAAGGACTGTTTATACAAAAGAAGCGTGATACTGATATACCACATCTCTGTCCGTAGGTCGTGAGAATTACCTTTGTAGAAAGTTGCAACTATAACAGTCCACGCTAAAATGTGCGAACCACTATACTCACTTGTATACGAAAATTTCTCACGTTTACGGACACAAAACGAGCATAACGCTTCGTGTTTCTATAAGTCGGCGGAACAAAGTCCACCATAAGAACCACTGCAAAGATAGTACTTTTTTAATAAACAAGCGAAACAAGCCGATTTTTTGAATGAATTCGCGGGAAAAGTTGTACCTTTGCAGTGCAAATTAAAATCGTCTAAAACACAATAACATAATGAAAAAAGAAGTAAAATTCAGCCTGGTTTACCGCGACATGTGGCAGTCGTCAGGCAAATATGTACCACGCAAGGACCAACTGGAAAAGATTGCGCCCTTGATTATCGACATGGGCTGCTTCGACCGTGTGGAGACCAACGGCGGTGCCGCCGAGCAGGTCAACCTGCTTTATGGCGAGAACCCGAACCCTTCCGTCCGCGCTTTTACGGCAGCATTGCATAAAGGCGGCATCGAGTGTCACATGCTCGACCGCGCCCTCAACGCACTGAGAATGAATCCTGTGCCAGCCGATGTGCGCCAACTGATGTACAAGGTGAAGAAAGCTCAAGGTGTCGACATCACCCGTATCTTCTGCGGCCTCAACGACGTGCGCAACATTATCCCGTCCATTCATTGGGCCAACGAAGCAGGCATGATCTCGCAAGCTGCCATGAGTATCACCTACTCACAGGTGCATACCGCCGAGTATTATATGCACATCGCCGACCAACTCATCGAAGCCGGAGCCAAGGAAATCGCCTTGAAGGACATGGCTGGCGTGGGTCGCCCAGTCAGCTTGGGTCGTATCGTAGAGCATATCAAGAAGCAACACCCTGAAATCAAGGTGCAATACCACGGTCACACCACTCCCGGCCTCTCAATGGCATCAATGCTCGAAGTCTGCAAGGCTGGTTGCGACTATGTCGATGTGGCCATGGAGCCGCTGTCGTGGGGCACCGTCCATCCCGATGTCATCAGCGTGCAAGCTATGCTGAAAGACGCTGGTTTCCTTGTCAAAGACATCAACATGAAGACCTATATGGCCGCCCGTAGCATGACCCAAAGCTTCATCGACGACTTCCTCGGCTACTGGATTGACCCGCGCAACCGTTACATCAACTCGTTGCTGTTGGGTTGCGGCCTCCCTGGCGGCATGATGGGCTCGCTCATGGCCGACCTCAAGCCGGTCCACGCCGCCATCAACATGAACCGCGAGAAGCAAGGTCTGCCCGCTTTGAGCGAAGACGAGATGCTGGTCGAGCTGTTCCAAGAAGTGCAGGACATTTGGCCGAAACTCGGCAACCCGCCTTTGGTCACCCCGTTCAGCCAATATACCAAGAACATCGCCCTGATGAACCTCTTTGCGCTCAGCAAGGGCGAGCCACGTTACGAGACCTCCATCGACCCTGCCGCTTGGGACATGATCCTCGGCAAGGCTGGCAAGCTGCCAGGCACGCTCGCCCCCGAAATCGTGGAGCTGGCCAAGAAGAAAGGCCTCCAGTTCTTCACGGGCAACCCGCAAGACAACTACCCGAATGCCTTGCCGCACTTCATCGAAATGATGAAGAAAGAAGGCTGGGACCGCGGCCAAGACGACGAAGAGCTCTTCGAGTTCGCCATGCACGAAAAGCAATACCGCGAATACAAGTCGGGAGAAGCCAAGCGTCGCTTCAACCAAGAGTTAGAGGCCAAGATGAAGGCCAAGTTCGAGAAAGCTGGCGGCGAGGCCAAGATCCCAGACCTGCGTGCACTGCGTCATCCCAATGCCGAACCCGTCGTCGCGCCCGTTAGTGGCATCGTGATGTGGGAAGTCGACTTCGACGACAAGAGCATCGCTCCCGCACCTGGCAAGGTCTACAAGGAAGGTGACTTACTATGCGCCATCAATAGCGAACACGGCATGGAACCTGTCTACGCCTTGTGGCCTGGCAAAATTGTCGAAGCCACTGCAGAACAAGGCAAGCGCGTCAACAAGGGTGAAACCATAGCATTTATTGAGAAATAAGAACAATTGGGACAATTTCAGCTACAAACAAATACATCGTGGCACATTATTTGCTATTTTTGCCGCGTCTAAAATAATTAACAAAGCAACTAACCTAATTATTAACTAAAACTATAAGAAAATGAAAAAGTTATTTTTGACCTTAGTTCTTGCCTTCGTTGGCATTTTCAGTGCAAACGCACAACTTTGGATGGGTGGCTCCGTAGGTGCCGGTATAATCAAGGATTACACCACATTCACCATTGCCCCTGAAGTCGGCTACAGCTTCTCTGGCACGCCTTTGACTATCGCTGCCGAAGTGGATTACACCTTTGAAAAGTACAAAGACATGGATGCCGAACACGAACTGATCCTGAAGCCCTACCTGCGCTGCAACCTCATGACGATTGAGAAATTCGGTGTGTTCATGGACCTCACTGGCGATTTCGGTGTTGTCAACAACAAGAGCTATGCTATCAGCCTGAGACCTGGTGTGGCTTGGATGGCTACTGAACACTGGACTGCTGCCTTCCGTTTTGCTTTTGCACAATACGACCATGGCATGTACCACCCAGAAAACGGTTTCTATCTGGATTGCGCCACTGTGGCTCCCCAATTTGGATTGTATTACAATTTCTAAGATTATAGAAAGCTGAGACAATGTCTCTATATCAAAAAAGCCGCTCTTCGGAGCGGCTTTTTTCGTTTATGGAACGCGTTGGTACACCGTCGCCACACGACTTACATTGTAAATCTTCATGGTGATGTCATCTTTTTTCTTCTCTGAGGGGAATTTCACACTCCAGTCTATATTGCCAAAGCCACCGAAAGCTTTGTCATCAGAAGTGAGGATGATGCGGTAATCGCCTGTTTGTCTGACGGGAATCTTGTAATCGGGAATAGATTTCGGACCCCAATTGAAGACAAAAATAAGATTGCCACGCTCGTAAACGACGGTCTTGTTTTCCTCATCGGCATAGAGCATCCATGCAGGCGGAGCCTGCATCACGGGATGGCTCTTCACGAAGTCGAGCATCGCCTTGTCAAAAGCACCCATGAAGCGGTACTTCAGGTTTTCGTTGTCCACCAACGACCATTGACGACGGGCGTATTGATAGCTCCAACCGTTGTCCAAACGCGGGAAATCAATCCATTCAGGATGACCAAACTCATTGCCCATGAAGTTGAGCCAAGCCTCGCCGCCCAAGGTGAGCGTGAAGAGGCGAATCATCTTATGCAAGGCGATGCCACGGTCGACAGTCATGGATGGTGTGTCAACACTCATGGATGTGTACATCTCCTTATCCATCAAACGGAAAGCAATGGTCTTGTCGCCCACCAAAGCCTGATCATGGCTCTCGGCGTAGGCCACTGTTTTGGTCTGCGGCAGGTGGTTGGTCATGGTGAAGAAAAAGTTCTTCATGTTCCATTGCTCCTCTGGCTCGTCTTTCAGAATCTTAATCCAAAAGTCTGGCAAGCCCATGCCCAAGCGATAGTCAAAACCCATACCTCCATCGGCAATCGGATTGCAAAGGCCAGGCATACCGCTCACATCTTCGGCAATGGTGACCGCCTGCGGATTCAGTTCATGACACAGTGTGTTGGCCAATTGCATATAGGTAACCGCGTCGTTATCCACATTGTCACCAAAGTATTTTTCCGGGGCATCGAAGGTTGTCCCATTGCCGTGGTCAAGGTAGAGCATCGAGGTTACACCGTCAAAGCGGAAACCATCGAAGCGGAACTCTTCCAGCCAGTAGCGCACATTGGAAAGCAGGAACTGTAAGGTTTCCTCTTTGCCATAGTTGAAGAGTTTTGAGTCCCAGAGGTCATGGTTGCCACGCGCTCCAGGATGCAGGTATTGGCTGTCCGAACCGTCGAACAAGTTAATGCCTTCACGGATGTTCTTCACCGTGTGGGAATGCACGAGGTCCATGATAACCAGCATGCCCATGCCATGTGCCGTGTCGATAAGCTCTTTCAGCTCTTCGGGTGTACCGAACCGCGAACTTGGCGCGAAGAAATTGGAGACATGGTAGCCGAACGAACCGTAATAGGGATGTTCCGCTATGGCCATGAGCTGAATAGCATTGTAGCCATCCGCCTTGATTCGCGGCAATATCTTTTCAGTAAACTCCTTGTATGTCCCTACCCTAGCCTCTTCCTGTGCCATGCCGACATGTGTCTCGTAAATCAATAATGGCTCGTCTTTCAGCTTTGGCGCGGCATGCTTATATAAATAAGGTATGGGCGGATTCCAGAACTGGCCTGCAAAGTCCTTGTTTCCCTCGTCCTGAATCACCCGCTTGATATACACTGGAATACGCTCATGCTCCCCGATTTGCGACTGCACCAGCACCTTCAGCTTGCTGCCATGCACCAACCTGTCGGCAAACTCGCTGTCTGGAAGAAAGATTTCCCACAGACCAGCACCTGCCAGTTCCAGAGGATATTCATAGCGGTTCCAATTATTGAAGTCGCCCATCAGCGAGAGATAATGCGCAGCGGGGGCCCATTCGCGGTACCACCAGCCGCGGCGGCGTTTATCGTAATTGAAGCCCAAAAACTGATGTGCTGTGGCGAAAGTTTTGAGGCTGCCGTAGTTGATTTTGATGTTGTTCAACCGCTGTTCATAGCGGTCATGGCGTTTGTCAACTAAATTGCAGACAGGTTCAAGCCAAGGATCATTTTTTACAAGAGGGAGCATAATATCGTTCTTTTTATTTCTGCAAAAATAACAAAATCTCCTCAATTCCAACCATTTTGATGCACAACCTCTTTTGAATCCAAATCAACCACTTTCGTCTCTGAAGGCTCCAAATGGACAGGATGCACCTCAGAAGCGAAATCATTCATATCAAATTCGTTGGCTTTGCTTCTGCCCATCAAGGCCAAGGCATCATGCGGGATTTTCACTTCCACATCGCGTGATTCATTGCGGTTGAAGTTCACGATTATCAGCAAGCGTTCCGTTTCGGAATAACGCAAGAAGGCATAAACGAATTGCGGGTCGAAGTTCATATACCAGGGATTGCACCACATCAAATCATAGAACTTGCCTTCGTTGACGGCGGAATGTTCATTTCTAAAATGCAATAGCTTACGATAAAAGCCAAAGAGTTTCTTTTGGGCTTCATCAAACCCACCGCCATCGAACTTGCCGCCATTCATCCATTTTTGGTGTTGCGGCATGTGACAATAGTCGAAAATGGAGGTACGCCCATCATCGCCACTGTATCCCACTTCGCCTACGGCATCCTCACCACTCTCTTGTCCATTGTAAACCATAAACGGTCCAGTGTTCATCAAAGCGGAAAGTGACACGGCGGGCAAGGCGGCAAAAGCATCACCGACAAAATGGGGCGAGGCCAACCGCTTTTCATCATGGTTCTCCATGAAGCGCAGCATGTGGTCATCCATGTCGTGCAGATCTTTCCACACTTCGCTGATTTCCTTCGCCTCGTGACCTTCGCAAAGCACCCGCTCCAAAGTGTTGTACAAGCCCACCTTGTCATAGAGGTAATTGAATCCTGCATCCAAAAAAGGCTTGAAAAGGTCTGGCTGATAAATTTCCGCAATCATCGAAGTTTGGTAATCCTTACGCAATTCGCCAATCACCCACTGCCAAAACGCCACCGGCACCATCTCGGCCATATCTACTCGGAAACCATCGATATTCTTGCCACACCAGAAACGCAGGATTTCGAGCATCTTCTCCCAAGTGTCGTGCTCATCGTAGTTCAGCTTCACCGTGTCGTACCAGTCGTTGATACTTGGACAAGGCGAAAAAACATTATTTCCCGTTGCTTTAGCAGGAAACTCCTCGTAAGGTTGTTCGTTGATTCTTCTTGGCGACACAAACGCCTGTCCCTCACAATAATAGAAATTGCACGAATCAAAACCATTGTTCTGCCGTGCCAAATGATTGGGTATGAAGTCGATAATTACTTTCATTCCTTTTTCATGAATACGGCTGACCAATTGCTCAAAGTCATCCATTGTGCCCAAATCGGGATCAACGGCATGGTAATCGGTGACGGCGTATGGTGAGCCTGCACGACCTTTGGTGATGTCGGGATGCGTGCCTGTGCTTTCGGAAGCGTGTTCCAAAATGCCCGTCAGCCAAATATGAGTAAAGCCTAAGTCTTTGATGGCCTCAAGAGCCGTTTCATCAATGTCATCGAAAGTGCCACAGCCGTTTTCTGCCTTGCTGCCGTTGAAGTGAAAGCCGGTATGTTTGTTACCGAACAGTCGGGGGAATAGTTGATAGATGTTCATACGGCAAAATTAGGAAATTTCAATCAATTCTCCAAATCAATGAAAAATGTACTACTTTTGCGGATTATGAAAGCAAAAAACATCTTTTATCTGATTGCGGTCTTGCTGCTAGGCAAGTCGCTGTATGGCCAAGTTCAGCCCACTTGGGAATCCATCAACGAACGAGGCTATCCACAATGGTTCTCTGATGCCAAATTGGGCATTTTTATCCATTGGGGCTTGTATTCAGTGCCTTCCTACGCCAGCCTCGAAGGCTATGCCGAGTGGTACTACCGTGGTCTGATGACCAACGATGACCGCAAGGCTTTCCAAGAGCGCATCTATGGCAAGGACTTCCAATATGAGGACTTCGCTCCAATGTGGAAAGCCGAGCTTTGGAATCCTGACGAATGGGCAGAGTTGTTCAAGAAATCGGGAGCGAAATATGTTTTGTTGGTCTCGAAGCATCACGATGGTTTCTGCCTCTGGCCGAGTCAATATGCACCAGGATGGAATTCCGTTGATGTTGGACCAAAGCGCGACATCTGCGGCGAACTGACCGAGGCTGTGCGCAACAAAGGCCTAAAAATGGGCTTCTATTACTCCTTACCTGAGTGGAAAAGCGACATCCACCGTTGGTATGTCGACCCCGACGAAAACATTGGCACTTATGTGGACACGCACATGATTCCGCAGTTCAAGGAACTCGTCACGCGCTACAAGCCCACCGTCCTCTTCACCGACGGAGAATGGCGCAACAGCGCAGAGCAATGGCATGCCACCGAACTCATTTCGTGGTACTACAACACCGTGGGCAAAGATGCCATCGTCAACGACCGTTGGGGCGATGGACAACAACACGGTTTCCGTACGCCCGAATATAGTTCAGGCATCACCCTTACCGACCGTCCTTGGGCCGAATGTCGCGGTTTGGGTCGTTCGTTTGGTCTCAACCGCAACGAACCATTGGAAAACTATATGACCTCAGATGAGCTCATCCGCCATTTCTGCGTTCTTGTGGCGGCGGGCGGTGGCATGACGCTCAATGTGGGGCCAGCCGCCGACGGCAAGATTCCGCTTTTGCAACAAGAGCGACTTTTAGACCTCGGCGAATGGTTGGAAATCAACGGGGAAGCGATTTATGGCACGCGGCCTTACAAGAAGTTTTATGAGATGAAAAAAGTCGAAGTAACACACATCGACGAGAAAATCGACTTCGACTGGAAGCGCAACTCGCCCGACCCCGCCATCAGTTGCGACCACTTCAAAGCCTATTGGTCTGGCGAGTTCTCATGTCCAGAAGACATCTATACTTTTGAAATTCAAACGGATGACAAAGCCAAATTGGTGATTGACGGAAAAACGGTTATTGAAGACACGAAAATATCCAATACCAGAACGATAGCACTTTCAAACACACCTTCACCTTTCCATACCATAGAAGTGTTCTACGAGGAGGATGAACTCGAAGCCACCATCACGCTGTACTGGTCATCGGAAACGATGGAAAGACAAGTGATGAAAGACTTCATGGCAGCTGAATGGGTATGCAATTCCCCAACCACAAGTCAGCCCCAAGGTTTGGCCGCCCTTTACACTTGCCAACAACCTTGCATCTGCTACACGCAAGGCGAGGACGCACTCTACGCCATCGCCTTGGACTACCCTGAATACGGATTGGTTCTGAATATCGACCAGCCCGCTGATGACATGAAAGTGACCATGTTAGGTTGCCAAAAAACCTTCCCCTGGAAATATCAGAACGGAAATTTGATTATCAAAACCAGCGGCCTGAAATACAGCGACTTGAAGAGTACGGCGGCGTGGGTGTTCAAGATGAAATGAAAAAAGAGGCTCCTTCTACGCTTCGACAAGCTCAGCGACCGAAGGAGCCTCTTTTCTATCTTACTTAATCTGTCAGCTCCTTTAAGCCTTGATAGCCGATGATTCGGTTCGTCCGTTTTGGAACACGCTTGATGTAGAAACGCTCGTCTTCCTGCACGAACTTGACATGCAGCAAATCACCTTTCGGGAAACAATCCAGGGCACTGTATCGGATAGGACCGTCATTCGTTTGATAGGAAAAGTCGGAAGTCTTCACAAATGTCATACGTTTTCCACCCTTCAAGATGCTCGGGGTGAAGCCATCAAAATAGTTGCGGTTGGCCCATTTCCCAGCAAACTCAGCAGGATTCTTCAAGTCGTGAAGATAGACGCGAAACTTTTTGCTCGTTTTCGGATGCACTTCAAGAACTTTCTGAAACACGACCTTTTTGTCAATGGTTGCCTCCACATACATCCATTGGAAACGGTTATCGGGCTTCTCCCAAATCGGGACAAAATGCACCATCGCCGTCGTGGAATCGTTCACCTGCATGACATAATCGCCTTGCATGGTGCGGTAAAACTGTTTGGCGTCTTCTTCGGTAAACTTGGGCTGTTTTTGAGCAAAACCACTAAATGCCAACAATATAGCAGCAATAACCAATGCTATTCTCTTCATATCAGATCCTTTCTTCGGTTTGAGTGTGCAAAAATAGCAAAACTAATCCTCTTTTGTCAAGGAATTATGCATTTCTCCTCTTTCGTTTCTTTGTCAGCGATTCGAACGCCATGTCAAAATCGCTTTCAGTGTAGCTGTCATCATACACATAATGCTCAGGGCCCAAGGTTCCAAACATTGTGTCCTCGAAGCGGAAGAGCAACCGTCCCGTTTCAATCAGTCGATCGTTGTCATAGTCTTCGGGAAACGACCCCAACCTATCAAAGACTTCTTTGGTAATCTCATAAAGGTAGCGGGTCTGCCCTTCACGGTTGGTGTACATGAGATGACCAAAGTACTTGTTGCGCTCTTGGTCGTAGCATGCTTTCCAACAGTTTCCTTCTTTACAAAGTTTCATTATGCTTCGTTATTAGATGGTATCATATTCAGTTCATCCAGCATGAAGGCATATTCCAAAACGACTTCCTTGAACCCTTCGAAACGCCCCGAAGCGCCACCATGGCCGTAATCCATCTCGGTCTTCAAGTACAAAGGATTCTTGTCCGACTTCAATGCGCGGAGTTTGGCCGCCCACTTGGCGGGTTCCCAATACTGCACCTGGCTGTCGTGCAATCCCGTGGTGATGAGCATGGCGGGATAATCCTTGGCTTCCACATTGTCGTAAGGTGAATAGGAAAGCATGTAGTCGTAATACTTTTTCTCATTGGGATTGCCCCACTCGTCATATTCACCCGTGGTGAGCGGAATACTCTCATCGAGCATGGTGGTAACGACATCTACAAAAGGCACTTGAGCGATGACACCTTTCCATAAGTCAGGACGCATGTTGGTCACAGCACCGACGAGCAAACCGCCAGCACTACCACCCATAGCAAACATTTTTTGTGGTGAGGTGTAACCTTTATTAATAAGGTATTCGGCGCAGGCGATGAAATCGAGGAAGGTGTTCTTCTTGTTCAGCATCTTGCCGTCGTCGTACCACTGCCGGCCCATCTCCTCACCGCCCCGGATGTGGGCAATGGCCCAGATGAAACCACGATTCAAGAGGCTGAGGCGTGCCACGGAGAAATAAGCATCCGTACTAGAGCCGTAGGAACCATAACCGTAAAGGACAAGTGGACGGTTAAGGGTTCCTGAGCCAGTCGAAGAGCCCGACCCTTTTTGGCGCGGCCCTTCGACAAGCTCAGGGACCGCAGCATCCACATTTTTCTTGTAAACAATCGAAATCGGCACCAGGACACCGTCATGTGAAGGCGCCATCAAACGCTCGGTGACATAATCTTCTGGATAATAGCCACCCACGATTTCCTGTCGCTTGAGCAAAGTCTTTGTGCACTTCTCCATATCCCATTCGTAGACCGACGAAGGTGTGGTCATGGAATTGTAGGCATAGCGCAAGGTGACGGCTTCAAAGTCGGGATTGGCACCCACACCAGCGGTGTAGGCAGGCTCACCAAAGTCGAGATAATAATCGGTGTTGCCATCCCAAGTCCGTATCCTGATGTTGACCAACCCCTTCTCGCGCTCCTCAATAACAAAATACTTACTGAAGATGGTGAAACCCTCTATCATCACCTTCTCGCGATGGGCGATGACCTCCGTCCAATGCGCCATTTCTGTTTGGCCGATTGGTGTCCGCATAATCTTGTAGTTCTTCGCACCATCAGCATTGGTCTGGATATAGAAATGCTCACCGTAATGGTCGATGCCGTACAGCATATCGGGTTGGCGTTCCTGGAACACACGAAATTCGTTCATAGGCTTGTCGCTCTCAAGGATGCGACACTCCGATGACAGTGTTGAATCCGAATTGATAATCAGATATTTCCTAGATTTTGTCTTGCTAATATAGCAGACGAAGGTCTCATCTGACTCTTCATAAACCAACACATCCTCAGCAGCAGCCGTTCCCAAACGATGACGCATGATTTTGCAAGGTCGCAAAGTCTCATCCTTCACGCCATAGAAAAGTGTCTTGTTGTCGCTGGCCCAGACCACATTGCCTGAGGTATTAGGAATCGGCTCATCAACCAACTCACCCGTCTCCAAGTTTTTGACATAAACGGTATAGATACGACGACTCACGGTATCAACAGAGTAAGCCAACAACTTATCGTCCTCACTGAGGCTGAGCTCACCAATTTCGAAGAAAGCATGGCCTTCTGCCAGCACATTACCATCAAGCAAAACCTCCTCAGGCGCTTCAAGACTTTGATACTTGCGGCAGAATATGGGGTACTCCTTCCCCTCCTCGTAACGCGTATAGTGGTAATAGTCACGGATCTTGATGGGCACCGAGTTGTCATCCTGCTTAATGCGTCCCTTGATTTCCTTAAAAAGCTGTTCCTGAAGAGGTTCAGTATGCTTCAGGCAGGCCTCAGCATATTGGTTCTCTGCTTCAAGGTAGGCAATCACCTCAGGATTTTCGCGCTCGTTGAGCCAATAGTAGTTATCAATACGGGTATGGCCGTGCACCGTCATCTCATGGGGATGGATGGCGGCCTTGGGGGGTGTAATAGTGTTTTTCATTACTTAATCACATCAGAATGAGAATGTCAAGCCAAAGGTGGGAAGGATAGGCAGCTGGCGCGCTATATCGCTGGTGACCAAGTTGACATAGAACACATTATTGCGGTTATAAACATTGGTCACACTGAGGTCTGCCTCCAACATGATGTTCTCTGTGAAGTAGAATTTACGCTTCACATCAAGGTCGAAACGATGGTAGGTAGGAAGACGGCCCGCATTGAGGTCGCCATAGAGTACGCCAAGTTCACCATTGGTAGTAGTGTAGTCAAAGTTGATGCCATCCTGGAAGGAGTAGTACTCGTAGAAGCCTTGCACTTGCGTGAACGGGAAGCCCGTACCGAAGTTCCAACGGCCACTAAACTCCCACTGACGCTTTGAGCCAGCAGTATAGGTCAGAATGACATTGATGTTGTGACGACGGTCGAAGTGAGGTGCATATTGCAGCAACTCAACACCGTTTTCCACGGCTTTTTCGTATTCCCTGGTCACGAAACCCAGAGCATAAACGGCCCAAAGATACCAATGCTGATCCTCATATTTCAAGGACACATCGAAGCCGTAAGCGTCACCAGTTTCCTTAGTGAAGTCCTTCTTCAGCAAGTCGGGAATTTGTGCGTTTTCAGGATTGTCGGGATAGAGCTTGTTACGGTTGATGTTGGTCAGCTGCACGAAGTCCTTCCAATAGCCTTCGATATTCAGCGTGGCATTGCGCGACAAGTCAAACTCGCCGCCCAAAATGAAGTGGTTGGCTTTTTGCAGGTTGCTCTTGATTCCTTCTCCGTTGTAGGTTTCAGGCAGATTGTCGATACCCGAAAGGAATCCGTAGAACAGGTTGACCACATCGCGGTCGCTGGTAGCTGCCACAAAATTCTGCGAATACATACCGGCTGCAGCCTTCAAGCGCAGACGGTCGGTGGCATTATACTTCAAAGCGAGACGCGGCTCTGGCGACAGTTCAGACAGAGAGGCATAGAACTGCAAGCGGAAGCTCGGTTCCAGCAAGAACTTGCCCAACACAGCCTTGTATTTCGCGTAGGCACCAATCTCAGTGGAGTTCAACTTCGCACCAATCCTATTGTGCCCATAAACACTATAAGTCTGATAATCCGTTGTATAACCCAACATTTCAATACCATATTTCAGGGTATTCTTTCCCATGAACTGACTGAAGTCGAAGCCCATGTTGAAGCCGTTGATATTGCTATAACGGTCGGGGTTATCCGCTTCAATCATTCGTGAAGTATAGCTTGAATAGGCGACCGTACCTTCAATCATCACGGGAGCCTTGCCCGGAATGACGAGGAAATTGGCGCCGGCGCCATAAGAATTCCATCCAAAATCGGAGAGCGACATATAGTTGTTCACTTGGTCGTTGAACGAGAAGCCAAACAAGTTGATTTTGCTTCCATTAGGTGCATTCAGCGAAACCTTGCCATAAAAGTCTTGGTAGTTGAAAGGAAGTCCCGTCTCGGATGCGTAGGGATAGAGGAACTTGCTGGATTGTTCAAGATAAGAGTTCTTTGCCGAGAGGATGAATGAAATCGTGGCATCGTCAGGAGTCTTGGCTTTCTTCAGTGGGCCTTCAATCATCACCTTGGCACCGAAGCAGTTGGCACCTAGTTTACCTGAAATGCGTTTCTTGTTGCCATCGCGAGTTGAGATATCCATGATGGAGGAAATACGGCCACTGTATTCAGCACCGAAGCCGCCTGTATAAACATCGGCGTTGCGGATGATGTCGGTATCAAATACCGAGAACAAACCGATGGAGTGGAAGGGATTGTAGACCACCATGCCATCGAGCAGCACCTTGTTTTGGATGGGTGAGCCACCACGGATATAGAGCTGTCCACCTTGGTCACCCGTAAAGATGACACCCGGCACCACTTGAAGGTATTGGGCGAAGTCGGCCTGACCGCCAATGCTCGGAATCTTAGTGATGGTCTTGGGCGTAACGGTGATGACCGAGGTCTTGGTCTCCGTGCGCGCCTCAATCTTATCGGCAGTAATCGTCACGGTTTCCAACTTCTGACTGGTCTCCTTCATGTAATACTTTCGGTTGATGCTTTGGCCTTTTGAAAGGTTAAATGTCTCTCGAATAGTATCGTAACCCACGCTTGTAATTAATAAGGTATAGCGTCCATCAGGGATACGGTTGATGTTGAAATAGCCGTTTTCATTAGTCGAGCCACCAAAGGTCGTGCCCTTCAGATAAACGTTAGTGAACATCATGGGCTCGCCGGTGGACTCTTCATAAACGAAACCCTTAATGCTGTTGTCTTCTTGAGCAAAGGCCACGAAACCAGTAAAAACGAATAGTGCTGTGAGAATCAAGCTCTTAAGGCAGTGGTTAGTCATAGTAAATAGATTATTTGCAAAAAAGCTAATTAAACAATTTGCAAAGTAAGTAAATTTATTTGAAACATCGATTAAAAAACTGAAAAAAACGCTAAAAAATCCAATTCAAATGGGATATAGGCTTTTTAAAGCCAAAAAAGGGTGGTGTCGGTCAACACCACCCTTTTAGTTTCAAGTCATAGAAGGCTTCACTTCTTCACGACAAACTTTTCTGTCGATACGGCGCTACCGTTCACAAACAGTTTGCAGAAATAGATACCTTCGTTGAGGTCGGCCACCGAGACGGAGAGATGTCCTTGCATGCCGTTCACCTGTTGGCTCTTCACCTCTTGGCCAAGCAGATTGTAGACCGACACGGAAGCTCTGTCGCTGGCATTGATGTTGTAGTCGAAATTCACAACCGAGGAAGCCGGATTGGGATAAGCCTGACCGAAGCTCACAGCGCCAACCTCATGAATACCCTCGCCTGACCTGTGGAAAACCACATTAATAATTGCAGCGTCTTCAGGATGACGTTCGTCATAAGCGAAATACCTCACCTGCACCTTGCCGAACACATTCTCGTCGAACATCGCATGGAACGAAAGAGCCCCAACAGATGTAACGCTGTTGGCAGGTACAGCAACAGGATTCGGGCTAACATAAGTGTCAGGGCCGAAGCACAGGCCCCAGCAGAAATAGTTCGAGACACCTTCAAGGTCTTCAATGACCTCTTTTTTAACCAAAACATTCAAATCCTGACCAGTAAGATTCCTGATCTGCATATCCTGAAGATATTCACCCCATTCCGTTGGAGTGTTGCATTCGATGGTTTCACCTTCTGTATAGGCGTGACCATCCAATTCAAACTGTAACGATTGAGCTGAAACCCAACCCATTACAGCTAAAAACATTAAAGTAAAAATAGACCTTTTAACCATAGTATTATGCTTTTGATATTATCCCTATTATTTTCAACTTGCAAAAATGCATATTTTTTCCTAATTACGCAACAAAAACATTGCCATATTTTGAAAAATATCTACTTTTGTGCTGAAAAACATCAAAAAAATCACGCTAATGAAAAGGTTTACTGTCTTTTTGGCATCTCTTATGATGCTGGTTTCCCTGAAAACCAATGCTCAAAACGAGCGTATGTTATTACTTGAAAGCTTCACCAACACCGGCTGTGGCCCATGTGCAATGTACAATCCTGGCATGGATGCACTTATCGCCAACAATCGCGACAAGGTGGTGGCCATCAAATACCATGTAAGCTGGCCATCGGGTGCCGACCCGATGTATCTACACAACACGGGTGATAATGGTTCCCGCGTCAGTTATTATAGTGTCAATAGTGTGCCTCATGTTGTCGTCGATGGCAACCGTTTCTCAGGCAATTCGGGCAACATCACCCAAAGCATCATCGATCAGCTTTCTGTCATCGAATCACCTATGGAGTTGCGCCTTTCTTGGGAATTGAACGATGACCAAGATGCCATCACCGTTCATGTGATGGGCCGTGCCTCAGCCGACATCGCAGGCAGCTTAAAGCTTTATGTTGGGGTTATCGAGAAGGAGATACATTTCAATTCCGCCCCAGGACCTAATGGCGAAAAGGACTTCTACGATGTGATGAAGAAACTCCTGCCAAGCTCAGCTGGGCAATCCCTTGGCAGTTTGGAAGCCAATGGTTACTTTGCCTACACTTTCACATGGGAGTTGGCCAACATCTACAACATGGACCAGCTGGATGCCATCGCATGGGTGCAAAACTCAAACACGAAGGAAGTGTATCAAGCCTGCAAGTCGAGCCTCAGCCCTGATCCTTTTTATGCCAACGAGGCTTCCGTGAGCGAGATTACCAATGTCAAAAAGATGAATTGCAGTGGTTTTGCCGAGCCAACAGTTCTGCTGACCAACTATGGTAGCAACACGATGACTTCCGCCGAGTTGGAAGTGCTTGTCAACGGAGAAACCCTGAAGACCTTTGGCTGGACAGGCAACATGCCTACTTTTGGTTCCGAGATTATTGAATTGGGCGAGATCAGTTTCCCCGTCGAAGAGGAAAACACGCTTGAGGTGAAGATCAAAAGCGTCAACAACGGCCAAGATGAAGCCCCCGATGATGATGTAACCACCTTCTCCATCCAGCAGGCCTACCAAGCCGTTGGCAAGATAATCAAAGTCAACATCCGCACCGACATCAACCCACAAGAAACCACATGGAAAGTCACCAAGCTTTCGACTGGCGAAGTCATCCAAGAAGGCGGTCCCTACACCGAGCCCAACACCATGTACATTGACACCCTCGTCATTACGGGCGATGGATGCTACGACTTCACCATTTACGATGCAGGTGGCGATGGATTGACAGGATCTGCCGTCTACGGTCTGAGAGCAGGTTCGTCAACCATGTTCTCAGGCAGCCGCTTCAACGACAGCGAGAGCACCGAGTTCTCGTACGAGGTGACCGCCGATGTGGAAGAGCACCTCGACCATAGTATCAACATCTACCCCAATCCTACTTCAGGCCTTGTCAACATCATCAGCGAAGGCGAACAAGCTGTCACCATATTTAATATGGTCGGCCAGCGCGTTTTCGAAGGCCGCTGTGAAGGCGAGTTGCAAATTGACATGAAGCGTTTTGGCGCTGGCGTCTACGCAGTCAAAGTAGGTAACGAGACACAGAGAGTCGTGGTGAAGTGATGCTCCATTATCATCATTTCGAACAAATCGACTCCACTAATGCCTTCCTGCAAAAGCAACAGTCGGAGTGCGACATCCGCAACTGGGTGGTCAGCGCCGACGAGCAGACAGCAGGCAAAGGCATGGGCAGCAACAGCTGGGAAAGTGAGGTTGGAAAGAACCTCACTTTCTCTTTAGCTGTGAACATGGGTTTTCTGCCTGCCGAGCGGCAGTTTTTGCTTTCCGAGGCTGTGCCGTTGGGCATTGTCGAGGTGTTAGACAAATTGTTACCCGTCGAGAAGCTCAGCATCAAATGGCCCAACGACATCTATTACGGGAACCGCAAACTAGCCGGTATTCTCATCAACAGCACAATAAAGGCCAACATGATGGACATCTCCATTATTGGCATTGGGCTGAATGTCAACCAGATGCAGTTTCAGAATTGGCCGACGCATCCAGTTTCGCTGAAATTGATTACGGGAAAAGACTTTGAATTGCAACCACTTTTGGAGCAACTAGCAGAACATATAATAATAAAGGTGGAGCAACTGAAATCCAACCCGACAACCATTGAACAGTACTATTTGAAAAGATTATTCCGCTACCGCACTTGGGCAGATTATGAAGTCGATGGAAAGGTTTTACGGCTGTTGATGACAGGTATAGACCCGTTCGGGCGGCTGCAGCTTGTTGATGAGCAACAAACTCTCTACACATTTGATATTAAAGAGATAAAGTTTGTGCTGTAAATGATTGATTCAAAAGAATACAAAACCAAAATAAAACAAGAAAAGCCGGCAGCAATGTCGGCTTTTCTATTTGATCAAAAATTATGTCAGATTTGTTTCCTTAACTCCATCTATCGCTCCAAGCCTGCTGGTCTTGGCGCCATTCCTTCAAGGACTGCACATCCTCTTCTGAGATATATTTCTCTTCCACGGCCTTGTGAATCAAGGTCTCGTAGTTCGACAAAGTGACCAACTGGCAGTTCTTCTCCTCGAAGTTCTTCTTGGCGAGTTCCATCTGGTAAGTGAAGATGGCCACCATGCCCTTCACCTCGGCACCAGCCTCACGCAGAGCATCGACTGCCAAGAGACTCGATTTGCCTGTGGAAACTAAGTCCTCAATGACCACCACCGACTGCCCCGCGTTGATGACACCTTCAATCTGGTTCTGCATGCCGTGCGACTTCTTCTCTGAGCGCACATACACGAATGGCAGACCCATTTCTTGAGCCACCAAGGCACCTTGGGCAATGCCGCCTGTGGCCACACCAGCAATCACATCCGGTTTGCCGTAGTTTTGCATAATCTTCTCCACAAACTGTTGGCGGATATAAGTCCTCACAGCAGGATAGGAAAGCGTGACACGATTGTCACAATAAATGGGGCTTTTCAAACCTGATGCCCAGGTAAAAGGCGCTTTTGGGCTGAGTTTCACGGCTCTAATCTGAAGCAGGTGTTGAGCCAAAGTCAATGCTGAATCGTCGTATTTCATGGTTGTTGAACTTTGTCGAAACTTATTTTGTATCTTTGTCGCTTGAAAGTGATAAATAGACTGCAAATGTACAAGATTTTTCATGAAAACAAAGCCTTGATTTTTCCAAAAATTGAGGGCGATTCTTTAAGACTCGATGCAACGCTCCAAGAATCTGACAGATACGATGCCGAACTGTTGTGCGATTTTTTTCCGGAATGGCTCGATGACCGCGACCCAGGTGATACTTTCATCCATGAAGTGGGTGAAAACGCCGTCGCCGCAGCTCTCAAAGAGACCTTCAGGATGGCTCCTGCGGCGGGTGGTGTCGTGGTCGTTGACGGCAAATTCGTCAGCATCGTGCGCAAAGGCATCCCCGACTTGCCCAAGGGGCATATAGAAAAAGGTGAAACACCAGAAGTTGCTGCCTTGCGCGAGGTTGAAGAAGAAACAGGTATCGGCAAATTGCGCATCGTCAAGGAGTTGCCATCCACTTGGCATTGCTACCTAGAGCATGACGAATGGACGCTGAAACGCACCTATTGGTACTTGATGGAAAGCGAAGAGACCATCCAACCCAAGCCACAGACCGAGGAAGGCATCACCGAGATAAAACTGATTGGAAATGAAGAGATTGAGGATTTCTTGAAAAATACTTACCGTTCAACCAGTGAAATATTAGGCGAAGATTTGCGTCATGTCGTGGCGAAATGATACTTTTGCAGCCTGAAAAGAAACACGAGTCTACGAGACTTCAGGACGCGAGTTTTTAATCCCCCCAGCCCCCTTTCAAGGGGGAGTAGGTCACGCGTCCCGAACTCTCGAAGTCAAAAAGAACAACCAATGAAAAGAATAGCCGTATTCCCCGGTTCCTTCGACCCCATCACCTTAGGTCACCGTTCCATCGTTTTGAGAGCTTTACCCATGTTCGACGAAATCTATGTCGCCGTCGGCATCAATATGGAAAAGCGTTCCACCTTTGAGCTGCAAGACCGCATTGCCTGGTGCAAGGCCGTCTTCGCCGACTACCCCAATGTGAAAGTGGAAAGCTACGAAGGCCTCACCGCCGACTTCTGCAAGAAAGTGGGCGCCAATACCATCATCCGTGGCCTGCGTTGCGGCAGCGACTTCGAATACGAGAACATGATTGGGCACGCCAACAAGCGCCTGCACCCCGAGCTGGAGACCATCTTCCTCCTCACTGAGAGCGAGCTGGTAGGCGTGTCGTCGAGCGTCGTCCGCGACATCTACAAGAACGGTGGCGACACTTCCAAGTTCCTGCCTGCCGAGGTGAAGTTGCCCGAAAAGCAATAATTTCCCCTGTTTTTCGTTTTCAACGCATGAAACGAAGGATTGCTACACTTTTTTTTGCCGTGCTTTTCCTCTCGGTAAGTGCTCAAAATGTGACCATTACCGGCCGAAGCAACAAGACCAACACTTTGATTAGGCTCTTCACCTACGAAGACCTCGTCAACGAGACTGGCACTTTGCTTGACCAAGGTCAAACTGATGCCCAAGGCCATTTCATCCTTGAGGGTTCGGTAAAACAAATCTTGCCGGCTCGTGTTTTCGTCGGGCTTGAATCTGTCGACCTCATCCTCACCCCTAATGCCACATACGACATCGAAATCATCGTGCCCGAGAAGAAAGACGATGTCTCCTATTTTGAAAAAGAATTACCCACCATCCGAGTGAAGCGCGCCACCGACAAAGGCATCTACCGTCAAGTCATCTACTCCGAGGAGATAATCAACAGATACATGATAGAGCATTTCAACCAGATTTATCGTGGTCGGCAGTTGCGATACATCGACTCCATCCAGAATGCCATAAGCCGCGAGGTGCCCGACATCAAGTCTGACTATGTGAAGAGTCACAACCGCTACAAGATTGCCGCTATCAAACTGGGCATCAGCACCGATGGTGGCAAGAAAATCATCAAGGACTATTACGATGGACAACCAGTGCTTTACTCCCAAAGCGCCTATATCGATCTCTTCAAGGAACTGTTTGACGGCTATTTCAACAGTGCGGCATACGACAGTCACTTGGTTAACGACGCATTCGCCCAAGGCCCTGCCGCCCTCAAAAAATATCTCAACACCGACCCGCTGATGGCGAACAACCCGCAACTTGCAGAGCTTATCACTATCTATAATTTGCAAAAACTCTGCTACGGTGAGCGTGGCACAAGTCGTTTGGCCAAAGACCATCTCAATCAACTTAAGTCTCAGACAAAATACCCCGAGCACAAGGCCATCATAAGTGATTTCTTCGAGAACTTCAACCGCCTTGCCCCTGGCGCAGCAGCCACTGAATTCACGCTAAAAGATCACAACGGAAACGATGTAAGTCTTTCGGATTACAAAGACCGATTAGTATTGCTCCAGTTCGTCGACGGCACCTCACCCGTCAGCGAGCATCAGTTCTCGGAATTAAGAAGCCTGCACAATCAATGGCAAGACTCTGTACAAATCCTCACCATTGCCACGCATGACAAAATGGACTTCTTCAAGCAGCAATTTGCTGAGAAGAAACAAGATTGGCCGCTTTTAGACCTTGGCGACAACATCCTTTTGCTTGAGGCTTACAATGTGCGCACCTTCCCCGAGTACATCCTCATTACCAAGGGCAACAAGATTGGCGAGGCGCCTGCACCGAGTCCTGAGCGGTATTTGGAAGAACGGGTTAGGCGATTGTACGGGAAGTAAAAATGGAAAAAGTCCCTTTTTCACCCCTTAAAATTATGGAATAATTCCCTTTTTTTGGATAAAATTTTCGGAAAAAGTCCCTTTTTCTTACTGGAACAATTTGACAAACAAGTATTTAAAGAAAAACTACAGCACTCGTAGCTCGTGGTGCTCAGCAACGACAGCGAAATGAGGGAAATGAACAGCATTGTTTATCTACCGATTTATTATTGTATGTTTTATCAACGGGATTTTGTGCAAGATGAGGGGGAGTTGGTGATTCCTGAAATAGATATTCCTTAAAACTAAAGAATAATTGTTTGAGGCTTTGAAAGTGCTTAAAGAGATTGCCATTAATGCGAATCCACTTTTTCTAGTTGATTTGGATCGTCATTGGACGTTTTTTTCCCAGCATTTTGTTGTTGTGCCGCAAGAGCTTGAAACGTATTATTTATTTCTATCTGGGCTTGAACATTTTTATATACCTCATAATTCATCTGGAAACTGTCGTCCCACAATCCCATATCAATTTCATGGATGACTTGATTCAATTTTTCTGGGATAGGTATACCATTGCTATCATATAGCACATCAAAGCACACTCGCTCGTGGAAAACACGAATAGACTGGAATTCTCCTATGCCAAAAATGGAACTCCAATTCTCTGGATAACTGACCAAGTGGTTTTTGTCTCTCCTACTTTTTGAAAGCACTTCTTTAACATATTTCTTCGCAACATTTCTTTTGGCGAACGATGTGTTCTCTGCAAAATAAGAATCAGGGTCTAAATAGAATAAATTGTCACAATAACCTTTGTTTATTTGTAAAATAACACCATCAATTTCCTCTTTGTCAATCACCCTATCAACAAAATGCATTTTCTTTATTTCAAACATTTCGTTGTATGGTATTTCAAACGGAACACCCAGTTTATGCAACGCAACGATAATGGTTCTTTTTTCTGTTATTGTTAAAGCATTATTGAACTCACTTTCTGCTTCTCTAAATGATTGTTTAGTGTATTTTTTCAGTATTCTCAGGGCTTTAATTGCAATGCTTCGAATCTTTTTCATCTTATTTTCCTCCCTTAAATGCAAAAAATACGAGCCACAATAAGTTCCAATCAAACCGCCTATTAATGCTACCAATAATGAAAGAACAATATTATTCATAGTGATATGGTTATGTTAAAGTGCAAAGATACACATTCTTTTCTGTTCATCTATTTTTTGTTTTTGTTTTCTTCAAAAACTATCCAGCATCTATTCCATTATAAAATTCTTCGTATATTTGCCGCTGATTGTTCGGGGGGACATCCGAACAGTTGAAGGCAATTTGTGCTTGTATCTTGACACACAAATCTGGAACATTTAGGTAGATAAGATACAGACAACGAGTTAGCCAGCCTTAATTTGTTATCAATCAAATGATAATAAACCCAGGCTAGGTTACCGTGTCTATTTTTATCTACAAGGTATTCCAGAGCCTGTGTGTCGGAAATAGGTGCGAACAAGTTTCCTAGCCTTCTTATGGTCTGTTTTGCTGAATTGGGGAAACTATAAGCAGATTGTTTAATAAGATGCTATGACTAAAAACACAACAATAACAGCAAAATCCTTTATGTTTCTTCTCCTATCCTTTTTCATGGGATTAAGCGTTACTGCACAAACAAAACCGAAAGGATGGGAAACATATTCCATACCTGGTGTGTGTTCGTTTGCGATACCAAATACTATGGAAGTGCGTCTTCCAGACTCTTTTGTTGGTAGGTTTGTAAAATCAGTACACCAGTCTTCTTTCTATGAAATGATGTGCGATGAATGTGACTTGTTTTTTGACGAAGCAAAAATAGTGTTGCATCCCAAGGGATTAAATAACGACCCATTTAGTGATGAGTTTAGAGATGCCAATAATAGCTATGGACGTATTCTTATCAGCTTTTCATACAACGATGTTCTTTCCCAAGAGGACATAAAAGATTTTGTTCCTTCAAAACTAAGGATATTGGACACGGTATGGAGAAATGAAGTGAAAGAAGGATTGGAATGTGTAAATAAATATTATACAGGTTTTACGGGTTCGTTTAAGTGGCATCCTTTAAGAAAGGAGAGTTATAGCGGCTTAGCTGCTTTGGTGACTGAATATGACAGACCAGGCACTGGAGTAGAGACCCATGTTAGAGAATACAAGTTTTTCTATAAGGGCAGATTTATGCTTATTACTACAAGCTATAATTTAAAACAAGAAGCAAAATACAAAGAGGATTTTAAAACATTCATGCAGTTGTTGAAAATTGAGACTGACGAAGGTAGACCAACATTTGGTTCAAGAGGATTGTTCAAGTCAGACGAGTATCATATTAGCTTCTCTTATGACCAAAAGAAGTATTCAGAGGTTAAAAAGCAAAACAACGCATCGCATTGTTTTTACAAATTGGAATCTAGCGATGGCACCACCATATTGTTTTCAGCATGGGATTTCGAGGAATCAACTGAAGGGGTTTCAATCTATGATGATGAGGTTATTGAAGAAATGAAACAACGAGATAAGACCACGCTGAATAATATTGTCAAAAGCTGTGAGAAAACAAGAATAGGCAATATTGAAGCTCTAATGAGTAGATGCATTAACAATGTGTATGGGACAAAATATGTATATACTACTTATCGAGCGTTTTATAAGGATAGATTTTACACAGTTGATTTTCATGTTCCAGAAACAATTTTTAACCAGGATAAAAACATTGTAAATGAACTTATCAAAGGATTACAATTCAATTAACTATCATTATGAATATTACTGAAGAAAATAAAACCATTACTATCAAACAAGGCATTGGAAATGATGCTTTTGAGATGACGGTTAATGTAACAAAAGAAGAGCTCGATAAGATGGAGCAGCTTCGTCAAAATAATCCTGAGAAATGGGTTGGTAAAGACTTGGAGTTGATCGAAGAAGCTAGAAATAGTTTGAAAAGGAGTTGTAATGAGGTTTCTTCTTCAGACCAACCATCTCAACATCAGCCCGTTGAAACAGATATAAGTAAGAATAATAATACGTTAAGTAAAGGTATGAAATGGACGGTAATTATTTTGGGGTTGTTATTGTTTTCATACAAATTGTATCTTTTTTATTTAAATAATGAAGTTAACAAATTCCGTTCAGCAGTTAGTGGTTATGATGTTACCAGTGATTATTCTGATTTGCAAAAAACGGGTGAATTTGGAGATTTCTTTCATGGTGTCGGCACAGCGAATTATTATCTGCTCATCCCGTTTACTCGATTAATGGATGCCTCTTCAATTCTCTCTCTGAAAAATGATATTGAGAACGGCGTACAACTTAGGGATTCACAAAAGGTGTTACTTGACGCCATTAAATTAGGTGCTGAAACAGAGTATATGTTTGGTCATTTGACCACCAAATGGGAGAAGGCGGGCCAGAATGCTCCAATTATTATTGAAGTGCTTTTCTGGCTTTTGTTAGCTTTTTTATGTTTTAGGAAGTTTTGAATAACAAATACCTTATAAAATGAAAACAATCACCATACATGAAGGTACAGGCGACAATGCTATAGAAATGACCGTTCAAATTACTGAAGAGGAATTTGCAAAAATGGAACAAATCAAGCAGTATAGTCCCTCTGCTTGGGAAGGAAAAGAACTGGAATTAATACAAGAAGCGAGAAAACTTCTTAGAGAAGAATTGGAAGAGGTGAAACAGGACAAGGGAGAGGCTTCATTGCCAAAAAGTGAAAAAGAGGAACATACAATTTCTAAAGAAAATCAACCTGCAAAAAACAATAATGGATTGTGGTGGACGCTAGGTATCCTTGGGGCTTTGCTATTGGGGTATATAATAGTTCATTCTATTATTCAACAAAAGACAAACGAAGCAAGAGAAGTCATTTTAAATTCAGGCTTGAACATGATAACAAAACCATATAGCTACCAAGGCTTAACTTTAGAGTATCCAGGGAACTGGTCTTTTTCAGAGAACAAACTATCGGACGATTTTTATATGGTTGGCGGACGAAATGATAAAGGTTCAGAATTTGGCATTATTTGGGTGACTAATACAGAAGCATCAGCCTCAGGTTTTATTGATGACGTTATTTCTGGTTATGCCAATTCAGGGAGATTTAGCAACGTGGAATACAGCTCAATCTATGACACTCGTTTTAATGGGAAGGATGCAATTGCGGCAGATTATTCATATATCTGTAATGGTGAGCAATTCTATGCCAAAGTAATTGGCTTTGTCACTAATGGTAATACTGTAATTATCAATCCCATTGCTCATTCAAAAGAAGCACTAGATGGCGATGATTTTAAAACGTTGGAAAAATCTGTAAGATTTACAAATCCACACTAATTCATATTTACCATGATTATTATCATTACACTTATTGCTGTTGTCATAGGTTTTATAATTGCAAAATACTATAAACCAAAAAGCAAGTCGGAAAAGATTTGGGCATCAATTTTAATCCCCTTGGTTAGCGGAATCCTTATTCATTTGTTGGTTGCTGCTTGTAGAAATTCTGGTTATGGTTTTGCTTTTGACTTAGGAGCAACGATTGTGTGGATGGCGATACCGGAGGTGTTTTTGCTAATAACTCTCTTTGTTAAACTAAAACCTGAAAATAATAAATTGACTAACACTGAATCTCAAATTGAGGATGAGACTTTTAGTGTACCGCTTCATTATGATACAGGAGAGAATAGAGTTGATTTTGAACTACAACTTACTAAGAAAGAAATATTAAAAATAGCTGAATTACGTAGACAAGACCCAGAAAAATGGGATGATAATGATTTGGAATTGGTTAAGGCGGTAAAAAGTTTGTTGCAGGAAAAGACGGGAAATTACTATGGCGTCAACGGTACAAACAATAACGAAAAGGTTGATGTTGACGTAGATGGCTTGAAATCTGATGTCGAATCAGTTGAGAAGCCTTTGGTAGAAGAAATGGTTGCAGATGAGCCAATTTCTTCTGAAGCCACAGAGCCAATTGCTGAAGAAGTTGCCTCTACTGTTGGCTCTGAATCAGTTAAGGAGCCAGTAATTGAGGAACAGAGCGTAAATGATTTCCAACCAGTAACAAGTGTGGTTGAGAAAACTCCAGGTATTTTTGGTGGTAAATTAGAATCCGAGTATCGAAGAGAATCGGTAACGGATGCACACTGGATAAGGCAAAACGGCACTGAGATGTGCATTAACATTGATGATGTTACATACCAGCGAATGATTGAATTGCAAAACGAGAACCCCAAAAAGTGGGTGGATAATGAGTTTAATTTATATCTTGAAGCAAAATCAGGTAAACAGAGAGGTTCTAAGAGGAAAAGGACTTGGAAGATGAAAAGATGGATGTGGATTTTAGTTGGCATAATTGGTTTATGTGTTGTTTATGGAGTGGTAGCAAAGGTTGTAGACAATACTGTGACAACTTGCAGTGAAGATGCAATGCAGAGGCTTTATTTTGTGCTGAAAAACGCAGAATACGTGGATTGCGACTATCCTACTTTTAGGTATCGTATGATTGCCAACTCTTTATACCGAAAAAAAATGTACAACCTATATCCATACTATCCTTATAAATGGAAAGGGCAATGGAATGATAAAAAGTGTGATTATGATGATTACGTCTTGCATTTACATAGAGATAAATGGATTGAAAACCCATTTGTATGGATATGGTGAATTCTTTTTAGAGCTTTCCTATCTTGGAAAAAGTATTACCTTTGTGCCAAATAATTGATAACCGACCATACTATGGAGACGCAAATGCTTGAAAGTACAAAAACAGAAGTGGAAAATGCTGTTAATAGGGCATTTGAATTAGCTAGATTATTGTCTCAAAGTAGTTTTAGATTGTTTTTGGCCCTTGGGGATTATTTCGAGATTTTTGAAAGTACTAATGAGTCTCCATATGTGATAGAAAATGTAGATGACATTCGATATGACACAAATAGAATAAAGTTTCTAACTCGTTATCTTCATAATCATTATGAAACAGGAGGCTTCTCGTATCAGGACGCAAATGGAATTGATTGCATTACAATAGAGTTGATGATATATTCTCAAATGTGGGAATCCGACTTTTTCTTGAAAACATTAGCGAGATTGGCTTCATTGGCTATAGGAGAAAAATACCTATGGAATCCTTTTGAGAAAGAAACTTTGGAGAAAAAAGAATTGAGTAATTGGACTTGGGTACATCGGAGAATTATACATCCTCTTATAAATAAAGGAGTGGCATTAGGCAATTTAATAAATGAATGCTATTGCCCAAATTTACGACATAGTTTTGCTCACTCTATTTATGAAATAAGCGAACAATCCAAGGAAATAAATTACTTCGGTTTTAATCGACCCGAACAAAAGAGGAAAAGGCTGTTTTATCCCCAAAAGTCATATAGTTTGTCTTTCTCAGATTTTCAAGTTAAATTTCTCAAATCAGCTCATCTTTCATATTATATGAACACCCTCTTAAACCAATACAGGTATCTTGAATTGAACAAGCTCCATTCTATTGAAAAGATTGAACTTCCTAACGGGCATACTGTGGGGATAAAAGTTATTCAAGAGTTTGGAATTAATAAATTCATTTTTGAATAATTTAGCAACCGATCTCAAATACTTTGGCTTTTCATTGTTGTGCCAGAGGGACAATCCATTTCGACATCGGCATAACTTCTATCCTTAACCCATCTTTCTCTATAGTGCGTTCCTCATTGTTCGTCACGATGACAAGGTTGCTGCAATTCAATTCCTCTGCACATTCCGTAAGGCTGTCAACCTCGCGTTTCTCTGTCTTGGGGCTACTCAAATCATAGCACACCTGCACTAATTGGTCTATATGTGTACCTTTGCGCAAGACGAAATCCACCTCCTTGTCGTTGCGCGAACGATAATAAAACATCGTCCTATCGGGATCATACCCATTCCGCAACAATTCGACGAACACCTGGTTTTCAAGCAATCGCCCCAAGTTGTCACTCAAAGAGAATGCCTTGGCGGCAACAAAGCCATTGTCAACCACATAAACTTTCCTCGGTGCCTTTTTCATTATCTTTAACTTGTTGTTGTAACGTGGCAAATAATAGAATAGGTAAGGCTCGTGCAGATAGTCCATGTACTTTTTGGTCGTGTTGACGCTGGAGAAGCCTAATTCATCCGTTAGTTCACTGGCGCTCAAAGGATTGCAGAAATTGGAGACCAAATACAGGGCCAGGTCGTTTAAGTCCGTGACGTTTCTGACATTGTGACGCTTTGCCACATCCTTCCACACGATGGAATCAAACAATGTATCAAGGTAGGTACGTGTCAGTTGTCGCGATGCCACTACCTCTGGATAACCGCCATTCCTCATATAATCGTCCATCAGTGCAGAGGCGTCTGCTTGTTGTTCAGGATTCAGCATGCGGAGGTCCAATTTATTCCAATCGAAAAACTCCTCAAGACTGAACGGCAACATCTCAACCTTTAAGTACTTTCCTGTCAGTGCCGTAGCCATCTCGCTCGAAAGCATCTTGGCGTTGCTTCCCGTGATGACAAGATTTTTCCCTTGTCTGTATAGCTCACTAACCCATAAATCCCATGCATCAAGATTCTGTACCTCGTCGAGAAGAAGATACTCGTAACCAGAATAGACATCATCCAGCATCCGCATGACCAGGTTGGCATCCCATGCATCCAACAACTGCTGACTATCAAAGTTTAAGTAGGCAAAATTCCTGTCCCGCAACATCAGCAGAGCCTGTGTAGATTTGCCCACACGCCGAGGTCCCGTTATCAACTTAATAAGATGACTGTCCAACAACATTTCAGTATCTTGGTTGATCCGCCGTGTCAGATAAGGACGCGACAACAGTTCATCACGCTCTTTTCTTTGATTCAGAATGATTGTCTTCATATTCTATTATCATATTTTGCCGACAAAAATACCACTTTTTATTCAATTTTCAACTCCTATTGCACAAAAAATGTACTTTTTTATGCAGTACAGCGTATTTATTGCATAAAATCGGAAGTTTTCGCACGATAATCCGAACTATCGCCATCTTAAAACCATGCAAAATAGTTACTTTCCTCTGCCTTTTTGACACATTTTTCCGACAATTCACGGAAAATCCGTACCTTTGCACGAATTTTGCGCAAGCCGCAATCATCTAATTGTAAATTATCAATTTTCAACTATCAATTACAAATAAATGGGATTTCTAAAGAAACTCTTCGGCGACAAGGCCTCACGCGACAACAAGGCCCTACAGCCCATACTCGAAAAAACCCTCAAGGCTTACGAACAAATCGAGAAACTCGACATCGACAGCCTGAGACATAAAACCGTAGAATTCAAGGAATACATCAAGAGTAAGACCGCTGCCGAAGTGGCCGAAATCGCCGAGCTGAAAGCCAAGGCCGAAGCCAACTTCGACATGGATCCCGACGAGAAGGAGAAGCTCTACACCCAGATTGACAAGCTTGAGAAACAGGAGCTTGACCATATCGAGGAAGCACTGAACGACATCCTTCCCGAAGCATTCTCCGTAGTAAAAGCAGCTGCCAAGTACTTCTGCGAACATGAGACCGTGGTGGTGACTGCCACAGACCTCGACCGCGAGCTGGCCGCCAAATATGATCATGTCACCATTGAAGGCGACAAGGCCTACTACAAGAACAGCTGGATGGCCGGCGGCAACATGGTGACTTGGGACATGGTACACTACGACTGCCAAATCATCGGTGGTATCGTGCTGCACCAAGGTAAAATCGCCGAGATGGCCACTGGTGAAGGTAAGACCCTCGTGGCTACCCTGCCCGTCTACCTCAATGCCTTGGCAGGCAAGGGCGTGCATGTGGTTACCGTGAACGACTACCTGGCCAAACGTGACTCCGAGTGGATGGGCGCGATGTATGAATTCCTCGGCCTCACCGTCGACTGCATCGACAAGCATGAGCCTAACTCGGCCGCCCGTCGCCGCGCCTACAACTGCGACATCACCTACGGTACCAACAACGAGTTCGGCTTCGACTACCTGCGTGACAACATGACAGGCAATCCTGAAGAGCTGGTGCAACGCCAACATCACTACGCCATCGTCGACGAGGTCGACTCGGTGTTGATTGACGATGCCCGTACGCCTTTGATCATCAGCGGTCCCACACCGCGCGGTGACCAACAGGAATTCGACGAGTTGAAACCTGATGTCGTCAAGTTGTACGAAGCCCAAAAGCGTTATGTGACGACGATTTTGGCCGAGGCCAAACGCATCCTCACCGACCCCAACGCCACCGAGGACGATAAGAAACATGGTGCCGACCAACTCTTCCGTGCCTATCGTGGTTTGCCCAAGAACAACGCTCTCATTAAGTTCCTCAGCGAGGATGGCATGAAGAGCCTGATGCAGAAGACCGAGGGCTTCTACATGCAGAACCGCAATGAAAACATGCACATCATCGACGACGAACTGTATTTCGTCATCGACGAGAAACTGAATACCGTTGTCCTCACCGACAAGGGCAGTGAGCAACTGGCACAAGCCTACAACGACCCATCCTTCTTCATCATCCCCGATGTAGGTAGCGAGATTGCCGAGTTGGAGCACTCCGACCTGAGCAACGACGAAAAGGTACTGCGCAAAGCCGAGCTGATGCGTAACTTCGCTGAAAAGTCGGAGCGTCTGCACACCGTACAACAACTATTGAAAGCTTACACCCTGTTTGAGAAGGACGTTGACTATGTCATCATCGACAACAAGGTCAAAATCGTGGACGAACAGACGGGTCGTATCATGGAAGGCCGACGTTGGAGCGACGGTCTGCACCAAGCCGTGGAAGCCAAGGAAAACGTGAAGGTGGAAGCCGCCACACAGACCTACGCCACCATCACCTTGCAGAACTATTTCCGCATGTACCACAAGCTGGCTGGTATGACCGGTACCGCTGAGACGGAGGCTGGTGAGTTCTGGGACATCTACAAACTCGATGTGGTGGTCATCCCGACCAACCGTCCCATTGCCCGTATCGACCAAGAGGACATGCTTTATAAGACAAAGCGCGAGAAATACAACGCCATCATTGACGAAATCCAGCGGTTGGTTAACGAAGGTCGCCCCGTGTTGGTGGGTACCACCTCGGTCGAGGTCTCTGAGTTGCTTAGCCGTATGTTGACACGTAAAGGCATTCCGCACAATGTGTTGAACGCTAAGTTGCACTTCAAGGAAGCCCAAATCGTCAAGGAAGCTGGTCAGGCAGGCACTGTGACCATCGCCACCAACATGGCAGGTCGTGGTACCGACATCAAGTTGGGACCTGGCGTGAAGGAAGCCGGTGGTTTGGCCATCATCGGCACCGAGCGCCACGAATCCCGCCGTGTCGACCGTCAGCTGCGCGGTCGTTCCGGCCGTCAAGGTGACCCCGGTAGCTCACAATTCTACATCTCTTTGGAAGACAACCTGATGCGTCTGTTCGGCTCTGAGCGTATGGCCACCATGATGGACCGTATAGGTATTCAGGAAGGCGAAGTCATCCAGCACTCGATGATGACCAAACAGATTGAGAAAGCTCAGAAGAAAGTGGAAGAGAACCACTTTGGTGTGCGTAAGCATCTGTTGGAATACGACGACGTGATGAACGCACAACGCGAGGTCATCTACAAGAAACGCCGTCACGCCTTATTTGGAGAACGCCTCTCCATCGACATCAACAACATGATGTACGACTTTGGCGAGAAGCTCATTGAGGAATTCCAAGATGCCAAAGACTACGAAGGCCTCAAGATGGAATTGCTTTCGAGCATGGGCATCGAGCCTCCTTTCAGTGAAGAAGAGTTCGATAGAATGAAGACCAAAGAGTTGGCCGAAAAGTTGTTTGATGCCGCTTTGGAGCATTATAAGGAGAAGGCTCGTATCATCGGTGAAAAGACGTTGCCAGTCATCAAGAATGTGTATGAGAACCAGACGCATTTCGAGAACATCGCCATCCCGATTACTGACGGTAAGCGTGGCATGAATGTCATCGTCAACTTGAAGAAGGCTGTTGAAAACGGTGCACGCGAAGTGAACCTCTGCATCGAGAAGAGCATCACCCTCGGCCTCATCGACAACGCTTGGAAGGAACACCTCCGCGAGCTCGACGACTTGAAGGAATCGGTGCAAAATGCTTCTTACGAACAGAAAGACCCGTTGGTCATCTATAAGTTGGAGTCATTCAACCTGTTCAAGGCCATGTTGGAGAAAATCAACGAAGATGTCATCTCCTTCTTGATGCGTGCCGACATCCCGACACAAGACCCGAACACCGTTCGTGAGTCACGCGGTCCGCAAGGCATCGACAAGTCGAAGATCCGTGAGCAGCGTCAAGACCTGCTGGCACAGTCGCACAGCGACACGCAACAGCGGACGATTACCCAGCCCATCCATGTGGAGAAGAAAGTGGGCCGCAACGACCCATGCCCCTGCGGAAGCGGCAAGAAGTACAAGAACTGCCACGGACGCTTAGAGGCTGCGGAGTAAGTATATTTGAACGATAAAAGGGACAAGCCTGTTCGTAGATCGAACAGGCTTTTTTCTTTCAAAAAACAAAACATGAAAGCTATTTGAAGAAAAAAAGTTATTTTTGCCCACGTAAAACACGCACCAAAGCCATGAGCACACAAACCATGACAGAATTGATAGCCCAATACTTTAAGACGCAACCCGTTTTGAAGGCATGGTTGTTTGGGTCGTTTTCGAGAGGCGAAGAGACTCCAGAAAGCGATGTTGATATCCTCGTAAGGTATGATGAAAACGCAAGGATTTCGCTGCTTACCATCTCCCATATGATGGGTGTTCTGGAGAAACTCATTCACCGTCGTGTTGACCTTGTGGAAGAAGGCTGCTTGCTTCCCTTTGCAGAAGAAACCGCCAACCGAGACAAAATCCTGATTTATGAGAGAGAGAATTAGAGACAAAGAGCGGCTGGAGCACATACTTAAGTCCGTCAACGTGCTACTTGAATACAAAGACAAGTATTCTTATGAAATAGTGTCATCCGACCCAATTGTATTCTATGGTTTCGTGAAACATGTTGAAATCATTGGCGAAGCGGTTTACATGCTCACCAAAGAATACCGTGCCGAACACGATGCATTGGCGTGGGATGACATAGAGAGAATGCGGCATGTTTTGGTGCACGGGTATTACAGGATTCGTCCAAATCAATTATGGGAAACCATCAAAAATGACATTCCTCCAATGAAACCCATTATCGAGCAATTGATTGAGGAATGTGATAGTCAAAACACTGAATCTTAAATCTTAAATCTTGAATTTTGAATCTTAAATCTTAAATCATGAAATACAATCGAGTACTCCTGAAACTTAGTGGCGAGGCCCTGATGGGCAGTCAGCAATACGGCATCGACCCGCAACGCTTAAACGAATATGCCGATGAGATCATCGAAGCCGCAAAGGCTGGCGTGCAAATCGGAATCGTCATCGGTGGCGGCAACATCTATCGCGGCCTGCAAGGTGCCTCAAAGGGCATGGACCGCATCCAAGGCGACTACATGGGCATGCTTGCCACCGTCATCAACTCGATGGCCATGCAATCGACTTTGCAGAGCAAAGGCCAAAAAGCCACTTTGCTTGCTGGTCTTTACATCGACCGAATCGCCGACACGATGAGCAGCGCCAAGGCCATCCGTCTGCTTGAGGAAGGCCACATCGTGGTGATGGGTGCCGGCACAGGCAACCCCTTCTTCACCACCGACACAGGTTCCGCATTACGCGCCGTGGAGATCAAAGCTGACATCATCCTGAAAGGCACCCGCGTGGATGGCATCTACACCGCCGACCCAGAGAAAGACCCGACAGCGACCAAGTTCGAGCACATCACCTACGACGAGGCCTACCAACGCAACCTGAAGGTGATGGACATGACCGCCTTCACCATGTGCAAGGAGAACGACATGCCGATGTATGTGTTCGACATGAACACACGCGGTAACTTGATGAAGGTGTTGCGCGGCGAGAACATCGGAACGCTGGTCACCAAGTAAAACCCTATCGAATACGCTTCGCGTCACTGCGAGGCACGAAGCAGTCTAGAGAACTAACCCTAGATTGCTTCGTCGTTCCTCCTCGCAATGACGCAAAGCGCGGAAAAAAAGATGAGAACAAGAAAAAACCATCTGCGCAAAAACCATAATGTGCCGAGCAAAAGGATGGATTACATCCTTCTTGGTGTCATTATGCTTGTGGCTGCCGTGCTTCGTTTGTGGAAACTCGGACAGGTGCCCTTCATGCACGATGAGTTCAGTGCGCTGCTGCGTACCCGATTCGACAATTTCCACGACTTCATCCAACAGGGCATCATGCCCGACAGCCATCCTATCGGGGTGCAGTTGTTCCTTTGGGGTTGGGTGAAACTCTTCGGCTGGAGCGCGTTTTGGGTCAAGCTGCCCTTTGTGCTGATGGGTATCGGTTCAATATACCTTATTTATATTATAGGGCGACAGTGGTTCAACCGCAAGGTGGGTCTGTTCTCAGCGGCCTTCTTTGCTGTCAGCCAGTTTACGATATTTTACAGTCAATTGGCGCGACCTTATTCGGCAGGACTGTTTTTCGTCCTTTTGATGGCCGTGTTTTGGTATAAGGTCGTTTTCTGGACGAAAACGACGACAAAGGATTATGTTGGTTTCGCACTTTCAGCCTGGGCCTGCTCATTGATGCAGTATTTCTCCATCGCACAAGCGGGTCTAATATTCCTGACAGGTCTGTTTTTCTTGCCCAAAGAACGACGCAAGGCATATTGGCTCAGCGGGATAGCGGCTGTGGTTTTGTTCGCCCCTACCCTTCCTATTTTCTACCAACAGCTTTTTGTGAGCGGAAGCATCGGCGGTTGGCTGGCGGCACCCAAATCCACTTTCCTGCTCGACTTCATCCAGTACACGATGAACTACTCGCAGCTGTTCATGTTTGCCGTGGGCATTGTCATCCTTTTGCCGCTCATCTTGGGCAAACGCTGCAGGCTGCGCCAGCCCTTGCGTTGGGCCGGCATCGCTTGGTTTGTCATCATCTTTGCCATCGCGTTCATCTATTCTTTGAAGCGCGAACCTATTTTGCAACATAGCACGCTGATTTTCAGCTATCCTTTTGTTATCATTGTGGCTTTCTCCCTGTTTGGTACGCGCACCTTATCTCCATGGCAGACCGCCCTGGTCGTTGCCGTCATCCTCTTTGTCGGCACCGCCTCACTCATCATGGAGCGCCGCCACTACGACCTGATGTATCATCAAGGGTATGACCAGATTGCCACCGAGATGAAGCAAGACAAAGAACAATTTGGCGACAAGATCCAGTTTGCCACCCGCACTGAAATCGGCGAGGCTGCAGAGTTCTACCAAGCGAAAACCGATATCGAGAATCGTATCGTCTACAATCGCTATAGCAACTTGGGTGAATTCAACGATTGGCTCAACGAGCACCAAAATGTGCCTATGCTTGGCTTCGGTTGGACGGATTATATCAACCCCATTTGGGAAGTCACAGCAGTGGGCAACTATCCTTATCTCATCGAGAAGAAGGACTGGTTCACCTCACGCTACCTCACCTTGAGCAAGACCCCAACAGAAGGCGCACAATATCTTCTCAATGAATTAAGTGCCGATTCCTGCTGCTACATTGAAGGCCAGGAATGGGGACAAGCCTGTTCATTCTCGTGCGACTCACTGCCGAAAGACATCGAGGCTTTGGGCGTCATCGTCCAATTCCACAACGAGGTCGAAGCCAACCAATGCGTTGCCGTCATCGAAGTTCATGATGCGGTGACTGACTCCCTCCTTTTATGGCACAGCTCGTTGCCTGAAGATGGACATTTCCTGCCTGGCAACCATGCCGTTGCCGACGCCATCCTCTTCAGCGACGACCTCAAGCCTGAAGGCAAGAACATTAAAGCCTACCTCTGGAACCAAGGCAAAAAGCCTCTCGTTGTGACCAAGTTAAGCTATTATTTCACCAACAAAAGTCATGTACTGACGGGATTATACGAGCCGCTCAACTAAGAGAGAAAAATGGCAAGATTTTTGAGTGGAAAAAGAAAAATAATTACTTTTGCACCAAAATTCAAACCACTATGACTGAAGATTCTCAATTTGTATTAGACGAGGCCACTGAAAGCATGGATAACACCATCAAGCACTTGGAGCATGAATTTCAGGGCATTAGGGCAGGCAAGGCCAGTCCGGCCATGCTGAACGGCGTTATGGTTGAATACTACGGCACGACGGTGCCCATCGAGCAGACCGCCAACATCGGCTGCACCGACGCCCGCATGATTGTGGTGCAACCTTTCGACAAGAGCGCGCTCGGCAACATCGCCAAGGCCATTTTGAACGCCAACTTAGGCTTCAACCCCATCAACAATGGTGAAATCCTCCGTATCAGCGTGCCCGCTTTGACTGAGGAACGCCGTAAAGAGCTGGTGAAGCGCACCAAGAACGCTGCCGAGGAAGCCAAAGTCGGCATCCGTGGCATCCGCCGCAACGCCAACGACGACGCCAAGAAACTGGAGAAAGATGTGATTTCGGAAGATGAGTCAAAGCTCCTTCAAGAAGAAATCCAGAAGCTCACCGACAAATACATCAAGAAGATTGACGACCTCACGGAGTTGAAGTCGAAGGATATCCTCACGGTGTAATCATACTATCTCTAACCGAACAAACCCGAACTTACCCGATTTTTTCGGATGAATTCGGGTCTTTTCGGTTAGAGACCTTTCTTTCATAGGTCAAAGGACATTCTCTATTGCCATTTCAAACAGCCGTCCTAACGGCAAGCCGAAGCATTGTGCCTGCTTGGGAATGATGCTGGCTTCCGACATGCCTGGGACGATGTTGGCCTCGATGAAGAACACGCCTTCGTCGCTAACGATGTAGTCCATGCGAACAAAGCCCTTGCATTCCAATTTTTCGTACAGCATCGCCGTCGTGGCTTTGATCTCGATCTCGGTATCCTCGTCCACCTGGGCGGGCGTCACCTCATCGCATTTGCCAGCAGTATATTTGGCCTCATAGTCGAAGAATTCGTTCTTGCTGCAAATCTCAGTCAAGGGGAAGACCATCATCTTGCCCTTATACTCCATGGCACCGCAGCCAAACTCGCGTCCGTCGACAAACTTCTCGCACATAATCTGACGACCAGCAGCCCGAGCCGTATAGATGGCTGGATCAAGCTCTTCAGCCGTCTTCACTTTGGTCACGCCCACGCTGGATCCGTTGCAAGTTGGCTTGACAAACAAGGGCAGCCCCAATTGCTTGATGATTTCGTCGGCGTCATATTTTTCGCCTTCGTTGATAAGAATTGAAGGCGACACCTTGACACCATAGGAAGCCACCACACGCTTACAAAAGTCCTTATGGAATGTCAGGGCGCAAGTGGTCAAAGGCGACGAAGTACAAGGGATGCCCAACAGCTCCAAATAACCCGACAACGGCCCGTTCTCGCCAGGTTCGCCGTGCACCGCGTTGAAAGCCACATCGAATTTCGTCCTGTGGCCCCCTACTGAAATGGAAAAGTCATTCTTGTCAACATCCACTCGGGTACCATCTTTCAAGAGTCCATACCATCCCTTTTTCGACACCACAATGATCTTCGAATTATACAGTTCCGGATTCAGATTTTGCTTCACCACCTGGGCGCTCTTGACGGATATTTCGAACTCTCCCGAATCTCCGCCACAAATAATTGCCACGTTTTTCATATTTTTTGTAATTTTGTCGTCCCGTATCAAGTACGGGATGAAGGTTAATTGAGTGAGCAATAAAATTGCTCAAATTTGAGTTGTAAAAAACACGGCTAAAATAGGAAAAATATGGGACGCTTTCACTTCCTTAGGGAAAAGAAATTTTATCTCAACCTGCTCCTCATAGTGATACTATGTGGCGTTTTGTTATGGTTGACATTCAGGATGTTAGACAGATACACCCGTCACGGCAATGTCTATATCATGCCTGATTTTGTGGGTCAAGACTTCCAACAAGTGAAGCACGACAACTCAAAAGACTTCAATTTCATCCTCATCGACAGCGTTTATCCCAAAGGGCAACAGCCTGGAAGCATCTACCAGCAAGACCCCTTGCCTGGCTCAAAAATCAAGAAAGGCAGGAATGTGTATGCCATCATCGTGGCTGTGACCCCCGAAAAGACGGTGATGCCCAACCTGAAAGGCATCTCGTTGCGCGAAGCCATTGGCCGCCTTGAATCAAGTGGCTTGGATGTCGACCATTTGGAATATGTGACCTATTCCTATAAGAATAATGTCATTGACCAGTACTATCAGGGACAGCCCATCGAAAAAGGCACCGAATTGGTGAAAGGTAGCAAAATCACCTTGCATGTGGGCATTGGCGACGACAAATCCGACATAAAAGTGCCCAACCTCATTGGAAAAACCGCCGAAGAAGTGAAACGTCTACTCAACTTGGCCGGCCTCAATCTCGGAAAGGAAGAAAGAGAAGACAATGACAGCATCCAATATATGTGCGTCAGAAGAATGACTCCGGGACCCAGCTCGGGTGCCGTCAAGCCAGGCACATACGTCGATGTTTGCTACCACTCAAGCCGCACCTTGGACTTCAAGAAAGAAATGAAAGAGCTGTTGCACGAAGATTCCTTAGCCAATGTGCCACAACCTACAATTAAAATTGACACAATTACTGAAACCATAGAGACCACCGACTATGAAGAGGAAAACGAATTTGAAGACGAGTTTTAAGGCGCTTGCCTTGATGATGGCCATTGGCCTCACGGGTAGTTCCTCCATTGCTCAAGAAATATTGACTCCTTTTGGCACCACAGAGAAAGCGCCCACCAGAAAAGGAGTCGCTGAAGCGCGTTTCCTGCCCTTTTTCGACGACTTCAGCCATTCGAACACCTATCCCGACTCCACGAAATGGACCGATAACAGCGTGTTGGTGAACGATGGTTTCCCGCTCTGTCCGCCCAACCGCAAAGGAGCCACTTTCGATGTCCTCGATGCCAACGGCAGAGTGTATAGCTACGCCATCAGTAACGCCTTTATTGCCGAGTATTTGACTTCTGCCCGCATCCGCCTCGACTCCATTATGGAACCCGAGCCGCGCGCCCTCACCCCTGCCGATTCCATCTACCTCAGTTTCTACTACCAGCCCCAAGGCAACGGCAATTCGCCTGAAGAGCAAGACTCGCTCGTGCTGCAATTCGGAACGACCACCGAACGACAGGAATTCCTATTCCTTGACTATCAGGACTATGACATCGCCGACATTTTTGCTGAGATGCAAGTCGACACCCTGTTTCCGGGCGATACCATTTGGGCCTCTGTAGGTTGCCAACCGGGTCTTTTCGCCCTTGTCACCGACACCCTGACCCCGATGACGCAAGGCAGCATCGCCGTGCCTTGCGATTCGGTCTTCATCACTGTGGCCGATACCACATGGTACCACATCTGGAGCGTTCCTGGTCAGACCTTGGAAGACTTCATGGATGAGAACGACGGACAGTACTTTAAACAAGTGATGATACCCATCACCGACTTGAAATTCTTCCGCGACGACTTCTATTTCCGCTTCTATAACTATGCCAGCATCGTTGGCAGTTCTTTGCCCAGCAACCGCAGCAACGAGGATAACTGGAGCATCGATTTCGTCTATCTGAACATCAACCGCACGATCGATGACACCGACTATCCCATGCTGACTTTCTCAGGCCAACAGCCTTCGTTCTTCAACCGCTACCAATCGATTCCCTACCGTCAATACCGCATTAATCCTTATACCCTTACACGAGAGTACTTGGATATTGACGTTGCCAACCTTGACGGCATCGACCATGAGGCCAACTATTATTATACCGTGCAGCAAATCGGTGGAGGACAGCACTATACGCGTACTGTGAGACCCACCATCATACCCCCATATATAACCGATGGCTATCTCGAATGCTCCGAATACGAGTCGCCTGCCTGTCCAAACGTCGGCGAACTCTTTGCCATCAGCTTGGATTATGATTCTGTATCCTATCAAATCAGCCATTACCTTTACGACTCCACTGCCAATCCGCCCCTGGTCGATTCGATGGTGTACCGCATAGGCATGTACAACTACTACGCCTACGATGACGGCATTCCTGAGTTGGGCTTTGGCGTGCGTCCTGCCGGTGGTCGCTTTGCCGTGCGCTTCGACGTGGCCGACTTCGACACCATCCAAGGCGTGCAACTGCTCTTCAACCATACCCTCAACGACGCCAACAACAAGTATTTCGACATCGTGGTTTGGAAAGACGCCAACGGCAAGCCTGGCGAAGAGATATACCGACTCGAAAACCAGCGCCCGCAATGGCAGGACCAGATCTACCGTTTCAGCTATTACAAATTCGACAAGACCGTAGCCCTTGCCGGTATCTTCTATATCGGCATCGAGCAACGCAGCGACGACCTCATCAATATCGGATTCGACACTTCCATCGACAACATCGATTACAACTTCGTCAACACCAATGGTTCGTGGCAGCAAAGCAGCAAGCATGGTTCGCTGATGATACGTCCTGTAGTAGGTGCTTCCTATTTTATTGGCGTGGAAGAGAACGGCCCTTCGACAAGCTCAGGGGCCTTTGTAGTCTATCCGAACCCCGTCAGCAACATATTGCATATCGAAGGCGACATCGATGGTGGACAAGTGAGCATCTACGACCTTATGGGAAGAATGGTGTACCAAAGCGAATATCAGACCGAAATCCCTGTCAGTCAGCTGAATGACGGATTGTATTTCCTCAGCATCACCACAAGCGAAGGCCAAGTCATCAACCAAAAATTCATCATCCGCAAATGAACGACGACCTCATCGAAAGCATGGAAAAAAAGCTAGCTCCAGAAAGCATAGATCCCATGCCACCCTATGCCCAGCGCGGGGATGACATGCTTTCTGAAAGCGAAGAAAGCACTGAGCTATACGAACACATACGCATGACCGTCGATCCTGGTCAACAACCTGAGCGTATCGACACCTATCTCACCAACCACCTTTCCAACATCTCGCGCAACCGCGTGCAGAATGCGGCCAAGGCGGGCAACATCTTGGTGAATGAGAAGGCCGTCAAGCAAAACTATAAGGTGAAGCCCAACGATGTGATTTCCATCGTGTTCACCTATCCGCCTCGTGAGACCGACATCAAGCCCGAGCCTATTCCGCTGAACATTGTCTACGAAGACGACGACGTCATCGTCATCAACAAGCAGGCAGGCTTGGTGGTGCATCCCGGACACGGTAACTTTGAGCACACGCTATTGCACGGCTTGGCTTACTATTTCGAACAAACCCACCAAAACATCGAAAACCGTTTTGGTTACCTTGTCCACCGTATCGACAAGGACACCACGGGCTTGATGATTGTAGCCAAGAACGAGGCCGCGCAGGCGGTTTTGGCGCATCAATTCTTTGAACATACCATCCACCGCCGTTACTACGCCTTGGTTTGGGGCGACTTCGACGAAGACGAAGGCGTGATTGAAGGCAACATCGGGCGCAGCTACAACGACCGCCGCAAGATGACCGTCTATCCCGATGGCGACCATGGCAAAGATGCCGTCACCCATTGGAAAGTGCTGGAACGCTTTGGTTATGTCACTTTGAGCGAATACCGATTGGAAACGGGTCGTACACACCAGATCCGTGTGCATTCGCAGTACATCGGCCATCCCTTGTTCAACGACACGATGTATGGCGGCGATGTCATCCTGAAAGGCACCACCTTCTCAAAATACAAGCAGTTCATCGACAACTGTTTCAAGATCATGCCGCGCCATGCCTTGCACGCCAAGGAGCTGGGCTTCGTGCATCCCACCACGGGCAAGCAGATGATGTTCACCTCGGAGTTACCCGACGACATGAAGCAGGTGCTTGAAAAATGGAGAGTCTATCTGAAAGCAAGGAATTTATTGGAAGAATGATTCATTAGATTCCCTTCGGGAATGGAGTTAAAACCATATGTATAAAGCGGCGGTTGGTAATGTTTACATTACGTAGACTCTACTAACCGCCGCCTGTTTACTTAATACAGAGCTCCATTCCCGCAGGGGAATCCCTTTTTATTTCTTTTGCTTTTCCGCCAAAGCCTTATCCAAATCGAGGAGGAAATTGCGGGTCTTGTCAAGCGTTTCCAGCATGATGATGCGTTCTTCATAGTCGCTGAAGCGTTCCTTGAGGGCTTGTTTGGCACCCGCCAAGGTGTAGCCTTTCACCTTGAGGAGCTGATAGATGACATGCACATAGCGCACGTCACGCTCGGTGAAGAGACGGTTCCCTTTCTTGTTCTTGCGCGGGCGCAACACATCAAACTCCTTCTCCCAGTAACGGATCATGGAGGTGTTGACATTGAACATGGCAGCCACTTCGCCGATGCTGTAGTAGTATTTTCCGGTGTTGTTTGTATCTTCCATGATTTGTATTTCAATCGCCCCCACGGGGCTCAGGTTGGTACTCTTGTTCTCAGGCAGGGACTCACGTCGCCTGTTTACTGGTATGTCCTCCCTACGGGACTAACTGACAACTGAACAACTACTAACTGACAACTAACATCAGTCCATTGTTTGGGTAGGTAGGGTTGACTGTTGCAAGATCAGGTCGTACTCGTCGGGGGTAAGGTCTTGGTAGAAGAAATTGATGGGGTCGATTTGGTCATCATTTTTCAGCACCTCGTAATGCAGGTGCACACCTGTCGCTTTGCCGGTGGCACCGATATAGCCGATGACCTGGCCTCTCTTCACCTTCTGTCCTTTGCGCACAGCCGGCTTCAGCAAATGAGCGTACCGGGTCTTATAACCGTAGCCGTGATCAAGTATCACCATGTTGCCGTAGCCCCATTCGTTGCGCTCCACATCATACACCACACCGTCGCCCGTCGCGTAAGCCTCAGTACCCAAAGCGGCCGTAAAGTCCATGCCACTATGGAATTTCTCAATCTTGTAAATCGGGTCGGGGCGATAGCCAAAATAAGAGGAAATGTATTTGACCTCGGTCTCTTTCAAAGGGAAAATAGCGGGAATGTGCGCCAGCATGTCGGATTTGTTGCGCGCCATCACGAACAAGGAATCGTACGAAACCGACTGGTTATAGAGCTGACTGGCAATGACATCCATCTTTCGGGCCGCACTCACCACAAGATCCGAGTTCATGTAACCGTACAAGTCGGCATAGCGGTCGGCATCGGAGAAACCCGAACGGCGCACCTGACTCGGAATCGGATCGGCCTCAAACATCATGCGGTAGAGGTTGTTGTCGCGCTGTTCCATGTCTGTCATCAAAGCCTCAAGGTCATCCAGGCGGTCGTTCAGAATCTCGTATTTCAGCTTCATATACTCCAACTCGCGTGCTTGAGCCTTTTCTTTCGGCGATTTGATAAAGGTGAACAGCAGGATGGCAAACAGGAAAGCGACACCCAACACGGAAAGCGAAATCAACAGAATACGCATGAAAGTCTTCGACTTGGGAGTCTCAAGCACCTCGAAATCCTGGGTTAATTGATTGAATATGTAACGCTTCTGTTTTGCCATTGCTCCAATTCTTTGAGCCATAAATAACGCCCAAAATCAGAAATCATGGTGCAAAAATAGAATAATTAGCGTAAATTTGCACGTTTTTTTGAATCAATTTTTGAAGTATTATCACATAACTCTCTATAAATGAACGCTTACGAGATCAGAAATAGCTTCTTGGACTTCTTCCGCTCCAAGGAACACACCATCGTGCCGTCGGCACCCATCGTCGTCAAGAACGACCCGACCTTGATGTTCACCAACGCTGGCATGAACCAGTTCAAGGACATCTTCTTGGGCAACCAGCCTTCGAAGTGGAAACGCGCCGCCGACTCGCAGAAATGCCTGCGTGTGTCGGGCAAGCACAACGACTTGGAGGAAGTCGGCCACGACACCTACCACCACACCATGTTCGAGATGTTGGGCAACTGGTCGTTTGGCGACTACTTCAAGAAAGAGGCCATCGCCTACGCCTGGGAATACCTCACCGAGGTAGTGAAGATCGACAAGGACAGACTCTATGTCACCGTCTTTGGAGGCGATGAGAAGGACGGACAACCTGCCGATATGGAAGCCTATGGCTACTGGAAGGAACACGTCAGCGAAGACCGTATCATCTACGGCAACAAGAAGGACAATTTCTGGGAGATGGGCGAGACGGGTCCCTGCGGTCCTTGCTCCGAAATCCACATCGATCTGCGTGATGATGAAGCCAGAAAACAGATTCCTGGCCGCGACCTTGTCAACATGGATGACCCGCAGGTGATTGAGATCTGGAACCTCGTGTTCATGCAATACAACCGTATGGCTGATGGTCATCTGGTGGAACTCCCTGCCAAGCACGTCGACACAGGCATGGGTTTCGAGCGCCTTGTCCGCGTATTGCAAGGCAAGACCTCTAACTACGACACCGACGTGTTCCAACCCATCATCCAAGCCATCGCCAAGATGTCGGGCATCGAATATGGCAAGGCCGAGAAGACCGATGTGGCCATGCGTGTCATCGCCGACCACCTGCGTGCCGTGAGCTTCGCCATCGCCGACGGACAGCTGCCCTCCAACAACGGTGCTGGCTATGTCATCCGCCGCGTGTTGCGTCGCGCCGTGCGCTATGGTTTCACCTTCCTCGGCTTCGAAGAGCCGTTTGTGTGCCAACTCCTGCCCATCCTGGTGCAGCAGATGGAACACAACTATCCTGAAATCAAGTCACAGCAAGAGTTGGTCAGTAAGGTCATCCGCGAGGAAGAAGCCTCGTTCTTGCGCACCTTGGCACAAGGCATCAAGCGTTTCGAGGGTTATGTGGAGCAGAATCCACAGCAGGATATCGACGGCAACTTCGCCTTCGAGTTGTTCGACACTTTCGGTTTCCCCATCGACCTCACCCAACTGATGGCCTCCGAAAAGGGCATCAATGTCGACATGGAAGGCTTCAAGGCCAACCTCGAAGAGCAGAAGAACCGCTCTCGCAAAGCCGCCGAAAAAGCCAACGGCGACTGGGTGGTGGTGAACGAGAGCGAGCAGCCCACCGAGTTTGTCGGCTACACCGACATGAGCTGCGAGAGCCACATCCTGCGTTTCCGCGAGGTGGTGGCCAAGAAAAAGACCCACTTCGAGATCGTCCTCGACAAGACCCCGTTCTATGCCGAGATGGGCGGTGAGGTAGGCGACACCGGCACTTTGACCTCAGAAAACGAGAGCATCAAGATAATGAATACGGTGAAGGAGAACAACCTCGTCATCCACATCACCGAGCAGTTGCCGCAGAACCCAGAGGTGACTTTCACCGCCGCCATCGATGCGAAACGTCGTCAGCGCATCGCCAACAACCACAGCGCCACCCACTTGATGCACGCCGCACTGAGACAAGTGCTGGGTAGCCACGTGGAGCAAAAGGGCTCGTTGGTCGACGACCAGCGTCTGCGCTTCGACTTCAGCCACTTCGCCAAGATGACGCCCGAGGAAATACAGAAGGTGGAGAAAATCGTCAACCAGAAGATTCGCGAGAACATCCCGAACGTGACCTACGCCGAAATCCCGATCGACGAGGCTAAAGCCATGGGAGCCACGGCGTTGTTTGGCGAGAAATATGGCGACAAGGTGCGCGTAGTGGTCTTCGACAAGGACTACTCCATGGAACTCTGTGGTGGCTGTCACACCAGCGCCACGGGCAACATCGGCATGTTCAAGATCGTCAGTGAAGGCGCCATCGCCGCGGGCATCCGCCGCATCGAGGCCATCACTGGCGAGGCTGTGGAGCAATACCTCGACGAGCAACTCGACCTCATCGGCCGTCTGCGTGAGTGCGTCAAGTCGCCCGACCTGGTGAAGGCCGTCACCTCGCTCAATGAGCAGAACTCTGCCTTGAAGAAAGAGGTGGAACACCTGATGCAAGAGAAGGCCCAAGCCATGGCCGAAAAACTGCACGAAAAAGCCCTCGACCACGAAGGCTACAAGCTCATCATGGAGACCCTGCCTTGTGGTGGCGACCAGCTGCGCAACATCGCCTTGTTGCTCAAGCAGATGAACGAGAGCACCATCGCCATCCTCGGCTCCGTGGCAGAAGGCAAGCCTTCGCTCTGCCTGTTACTGCCCGAGGCCTTTGCAGACGCCAAGAACCTTGATGCCACGAAGCTCATCCGCGAGGTGGCCAAGGAGATCCAAGGCGGTGGCGGTGGACAGAAGACCCTCTGCGTGGCCGGTGGACGCAATGCTGATGGGTTGCCGAAGGCGATGCAGATGCTTAGAGAAAGGATTTAAATACATTAATATTAAAACTTAAAACTATGACAAAGAAACTCATTTTGGCAGCCTTCGTCGCTGCTATGGCACTCACCTCATGCCACAAAGACCCTACTCCAACCCCGACTCCTGACCCCGAACCGCAAACCGTTACGCGATTAGCCAGGGAGAGTATGACAACTTCGAGCGCGACGCTCACAATAAACTCGTCTGCGGACTACATCTGGGAAAATGGCAACCTGAGGCGCGTTTGCGACACGATCTCCATGCCCATGTCAGCCATCACGACCCAAGAAAGGATGGTATACGAAGGCGACAACATCGTGAAAGTCGAAGAGGAAAGCGGCAAATGGTCGGATCACTTCACCTACGAAAACGGACTGATAGTGAGCTTCGTCAACATTCACCAAGGCGACACTGCTGTTTGGGGTACTGCTTCTTACAATGCCGACGGCCTTGTGGAGGAGATCCTGTGTCACGCCAGTACTAGAACGACCAAGTGGCACCTGACTTGGGTGGATGGCGACGCCACACAGGTGGTGGAAGAGATACTCGCACCTGAAGAATTGGTCGGCACCCATATTTACACCTACGAATACGACGACAGGCCTTGTGTTTATACCGGCTTCCCCATGGCCTATTCCATCTTCGACGGCGATGGCATCCGCGTGGCCACACGCCAATCGAAGCACAACATAATCAGAGAAGGTTACACCTACTACTACGACACCGACAACGGCCTGTTGATTTCCGCCGCTGCGGAGAACGACTCCGTGTCATACCACTACATCGAGCAGACGGTGGAATAAGGATTTGCCGACAGAGCAATCTATAAGTAATGACAATACCCGCCGCGAGGACCCTCGCGGCGGGTATCTTTTTTCATCCAATAGCACACACACTATCAGCACTATATCCGATAACAAGCGACAACAAACGACTGTAGTCGACTACAAACGTTTAATCAACGGGTAGGTCTTGACAATTGCGTTTTCTTTGCGACAGTATTACAAAAACAAAGAAAATGAAAGAGTTACAACAAGGAGCGTTTGGCCCTATCTACACCCAATTCGAGAGCAAACCGAAAGAAGCTATGACCCACCTATGCAATGTAAAAGAAGGAGAATGTCCCAAAGCCTTCTATCGTGAAGATGTCGGATTTGTTGATTTCGTTTGGGGAAAGCCCAACGACAAAACCACTGGCAAAGGTGGCTTCGGACTATCGCACATCCTTATAGACCACGGCGACGAAATCAAGGATTTCAATATCGACCCAATCGATTTCATCCTTATGATTATGAATTTCGGCAAACTTAACACAGAAGGAAAGAAAAATAGGATTTACCTTGAAGGAAAAGAGTTTAGGCTGATTGTCACCACAGAATGGTATGGGAAGTCGAAACAACTGCTACTTACAGCATTCGACCTACGCCCCATATCAAGAAAAAATCCCCAACGGGCAAAAGAAATGAAAAAAGCCCCTAAAAGATAGGAGCTTTTATTCTTTGTCGCTATCTCCGCAAGGATACTCGTAGGATCGATTTTACGGCCAGCCCTGTTTACTAGCCAACGACAGTGCAAAATTACAACTTTTCCACAAACCCGCAAGAGGATGGAGAAAATTCTATTGCAACAAATTATCATTAGTTGGTTGTATTACACGAATTGCTATAAATGTACCACGAATTGTCATTAATTGTTTTGGGGGTATTGTATCAGGGTGCGGATGGCTCCAGCAGCCATGTCATGCAGACGTGGGCTTGGGCGATAGTGGGCATCTTTTGCTACACGCAGGAGTTCCGCTCCGCTCCACAACCTGCTTAAAAACCCATCGCCCCTACGGGGCTGGGCTACCGCACCATACACCTTCACGACAACGGACAACACCCCCTCCCCTTGCCGTAATGGCGGACAAGGAATCGCCATCTCCTACACCGCCAGAGGACTAAACTCTCGTCGTCGCTTCGCGTCATCGCGAGGAGGAACGACGAAGCGATCCATTTATGCCAGATTCATGTAAGATTTAACTACGTTGAATGCAAAGCATTTGTTTCAAAAAAAGAGAAACACATACATTTCATTTCCAGTTACTTATCCGACAGCAAACGACAGCAAACGACTACAGTCGACTACAAACGTTTAATCAACGGCTTGGTCTTGACAAGGGTTGCATCTTTGCAACATAATTCAAACATATTACTCATGGCTAAAAAGAATCCATTTGATAAAGAGCAAACAACGAAGATTCCATTTTCCGAATTAGTGGAACTCATTGGGACAAGTTGTGACTACAAGTTCTGCATCATTGACGAAAACATCGACGAGGAGTTGATGTCGCTCGCTGCCAGTCATGGCATCAACCTAAAAGGCTTCAAGCATGTCATTGAAACATCAGGAATACAGCATGCCGAAAAACGACATGGCTTTAAAAGTAATGATAGGGCTCCCCTTTCTCTCGAAGACTATCTGCTTATCCCTTTCATCATCAAAAACAGGGACAAAGTGGAAGTGTCTGCACAAACAGACATTTCGCATCATAACACCATATTGAAATACACCAAACAGATTGGGGACACTTATTACTATGTTGAGGAAATACGTAAGCGAAACAAGAGCTTGGCATTCAAAAGCCTCATAAAACGAGAAAAAGAAAACCCCTCAAAAGAGAGGGGTTAATCTGTTATCGCTGGAGGGAACATCCTTTCGGCCGCCCCTTACGTCTTGATAATCCACTGGTTTTTCATTCCGTGTCCGCGACCAACTGCCTGCAAAATTACAACTTTTCCACAAACCCGCAAGGGGATGGATGATATTTCTATTTCTTTTGGTGTTGGCAGGGATTCATAGTGTCACACCAGCAGCTTTGTCATGACTTTCGTTTTTCCTTTCTCTAACCGAAATAAATCGAACTTTGCCGAAACCTTTCGGATGCATCGGACGAGTTCGGTTAGAGATTGTGGCAGCCATGTCATGCCAGCGCTGGCGTGTGTGGTGGCGGGCATCTATGGCTGCGGTTATCTTGTTCCTTCTCCTTGATGAGAAGTAACCGAAGAATCAAGGCCGACATCAAGGGCCTAACGCACATGGCAACCGTGGTTGGTGAGCCCGTCGAACCACCCCTCCCCCATGTCGGCCGGGCCTGCGCGCCCAACCTGGACAGGCTTTGGCATTCCCAGTCTAAGACTACACTCCTGTCGTCGCTTTGCGTCATTGACTCGCTTCGCATCGTCGAATCGGGGATTTGCGAGGCACGTAGCAATCCATTTATGACCGATTCATGTAAGATTTGTTTCCCCAAAAAACACCCATTTCATTTTCAGTTACTTACCCGACAGCAAGCGACATCAAACGACTACTGTCGACTACAAACGTTTAATCAACGGCTTGGTCTTGACAGACATTGCATCTTTGCAGCGATAAACATTTTAAACCTACAACTATGGAAACACCAGAATACATTGAAGGCATCCCAACTGAAAAAAAGAGAAGCAAAGAACGTTTTACTTTGATCATGGGCTATTATGAAACACTATGGAAACAATTACAGCGTAAAGGTCTACCCAATGCGGTGAAAAACAAGTTTTTAAATGCAGACATTTATATTGTAAGAAATGAGAGTGACAAAAAGACGGCTCGTGAGGCTCTGCACAATTGGAAATCAACGTATGCAGTGAAGCATTTGAGAACAGTCATTGAAGATGCAAAGCCAATGGAAGGACAACCCTTATTCGTTTCACGGAAAGAAGGTGAACAAAAGCGTAATGGATACAAAAACATGATTTTATTGTATCATCACTTCGTGAATGAGGAAAAAGATTATTTGGATTTTGTAGTAAAACTCACTATTGGTGTCATGACTGGCGGAAAGCATGTCCAATACTGCGTGAACAAGATCGAGGTGCAATAAAAAAACCGGTCATGTAATCCGTTACCTCCCCGTAGTTTGGAACGCAGCCCCTGACCGGTATTTCACGCCGCAAAATTACAACTTTTCCATCAACCCGCAAGGGGATGGAGGAAATTCTGTTGCAATGTATTGGCATTGGTTGTTTGTTTTTACACGAATTATCGTTAATGTACCACAAATTGTCATTAATTGTTTGTTTTACACGAATTAGCATTAATGTACCACGAATTGTCATTAATTGTTTGGGGGATATTGCATCAGGGTGCGGATGGCTTCAGCAGCCATGTCACGCCTCTCGTTTTTTTTTCTCTAACCGAAAAGACCCGAACAATGCCCAAACCCTTCGGATGTTTCGGATGGGTTCGGTTAGAGATTGTTTTAGGTGGCTTCAGCAGCCATGTCATGCCTGCGCAGGCTTGTGCGCTGGCGGGCATCTATGGCTGCGGCATACTGGAATCCGCCCATCTCAATATGAAAACCCGACATTGCATATCGGGGTGTGGTGGGGTCGTCCATTCTGGACTCTGATGCCCCATCCTTCATTCTCACCGAACAACAGTCCTCATGCCCCTTGCGGTCATGGTGGACAAGGATCCGCCATCTCCTAAGCTCCTGGGATTCACTCTTGTCGTCGCTTCGCGTCATCGCAAGGAACGAAGCAATCCATTTATGACCGATTCATGTAAGATTTGTTTCAAAAAAAAGAAAAACACATACATTTCATTCCCAATCATTTACCCGACAACAAACGACTGCAGTCGACTACAAACGTTTATTCAACGGCTTAATCTTGACAAGGGGTGCATCTTTGCAGCGTAAAACTACTTGTATTATGGAAACAGGAAAAGAAAACGAAATTGTGCTTTATCAGCCTGACGATACGGTAAGGCTGGAAGTGCGAATTCAAGAGGATTCGGTTTGGCTTACACAGCAACAAATTGCCGACCTGTTCGGAACAAAGCGTCCCGCCATCACAAAGCACTTAAAAAACATCTATTCCAGTGGCGAACTGGAAGAAAGCAGCACATGTTCCATTTTGGAACTTATGGGTAACGATGGAAGACAAATGTACTCCACCAAGTTCTATAACCTTGATGTCATCTTGTCCGTTGGTTATCGCGTCAATAGCATCAATGCAACAGCGTTCCGTCGGTGGGCCAATCAGGTTTTGAAAGAATACTTGCTCCGCGGATATGCCATTAGGCAGCAACTACAGGCTTTCCAAATGCAGTTGGATGCACGTTTCGACGAACAAAGCAACAAGATTCGTCTATTGGAAGAAAAAACCGACCTCCATTCAGAAAAGATAGACTTCTTCATCCGTACCAATCTGCCGCCCGTCGAGGGGGTGTTGTTTGAAGGACAAGTCTTGGATGCACGCCTGTTTGCCGAAAACTTGATAAAGACGGCGCAACATGAGGTCATCCTCATCGACAATTACATTGACGCTTCAGACTTCGACATCCTTGAATGCCGTAACGAAAATGTTGATGCTACCATTTTCGTGGAGCGAATCACCCCTGCCCTATTGGTATTGCAGGCCGATTGCCTTGTGCAGACCGGCCGTAAGACCGAGCTACGAACTACACGCACACGCGTACACGACCGTTTCCTTATCATTGACAGCCAAGTCTATCATCTGGGTGCATCGCTCAAGGACTTGGGAAGGAAACTTTTTGCCTTCAGCAAGATGGGGTTGGACAAGGAATTGCTACTGGGGCAAGTTGTCTGAGAGGACTGTTGTAGCATTTTAGAAAGAAGGTCATCCCTACGCAAGGCTCCAGCAGCCATGTCATGCCTGAGTTGGCTTGTACGATGGCGGGCATTTGTGGCTGCGGCCATTTATTTCCGCCCTTTCCTCTTGACAGGAAAGGACCAAAGAATCAAGGCCGACATCAAGGGCCTACCGCACTAGGCAACCGTGGTTGGTGAGCCCGTCGAACCACCCCTCCCCCATGTCGGCCGTGCCCGCGCGCCCAACCCGGTCTGTCTTTGGCGTTCCCACACATTACCAACTACTTACCCGACAGCAAGCGACAACAAACGACTACAGTCGACTACAAACGTTTGTTCAACGGCTTAGTCTTGACAATTACTTTTTCTTTGCGATATCAAAACAATAAAAAAATGGAACAAGTAAAACAAATAGCCTTACCCGAATTCATCGTGACCAATCTCCAAAAAACAAAACAACTATTCAAGATTCCGACCAACCCGAACAAAGAATTCAGAAGCGAAAGGAGAATTGTAATCAGAGAGGCTTACAAGCTATTGCTATCAAAGCTAAATGGAAAGAACTATATCAAGAATGATTTTCTGAACGAGGATGTTTACATTATCTGGAAAGAAAGTTTTCAGAAAGCCTCAAACAACGCCACCCGTTATTGGCAAACCACCTACGCTGTGCTTAAATTACCTGAAATCATCAAACACGCCAAACCATTTGACGAAAAATATAGATTCACAGATATCAAAGAAGGCTCCCAAACCAAAAATCGATATGTTGAATTAATTAAACTGAGATACACCTTTAATAGCCAGAAACTGGCTTACATGAATTTTACCATCGAGCTGACAATCGGAAAGAAAAAAAATGGGAAACACGTTCAGTACAGCTTAGAGCACATAAAAAAAGCGTGTAGTTAATCCATGCCGAAGCCGATCTACACGTTTCATGTGAATGCGCAGTTAATCCATGCAAAAGCCGATCTGCGTTTCACGCTGCAAAATTACAACTTTTCCGCAAACCCGCAAAGGGATGGGCATTTTTTTTCTTTTTACCGTGGCACCAGCAGCCATGTCATGCCCTCCCTTTAATCCCCCGCCCTTCGGGCACCCCCTTAAAGGGGGGAAGGGCGGGCATTTGTGGTTGCGGTTATTTGTATCCTCCATCGTGATATAAAAACCTGACATTGCATATCGGGGTGTGGTGGGGTCGTCCTTTGACTCCGTCGAAATGCTCTGCATTAACTACGTTGAATCTTCGATTTCGATGAAATCCATCTTCGATTTCAGGAGTTTGATGTACCACCCCTCATTCACACTTAATGACACCCCCCTTGCCCCTTGCCGTCATGGCGGACAAGGATCCGCCATCTCCTACGCTTTTGGGGCTCACTCCTGTCGTCGCTTCGCGTCATCGCGAGGAGGAACGACGAAGCGATCCATTTATGATAGATTTATGTAAGATTTGACTATGTCGAATGCAGAGCATTTATTTCCAAAAAACATCCATTTCATTTCCAGTTATTTACCCGACAGCAAACGACAACAAACGACTACAGTCGACTACAAACGTTTAATCAACGGGTAGGTCTTGACAAAGGTCGCATCTTTGCAACGATAATAAAAACACACTTATATGGAAGCACAAGACGACAAGATCTTCCTGATTCCGATGGAGGATGGAAAAGAAGCCATGAAACAACGTCAAGAGATCATTTCACAAGTGTATCGCAAATGGACGGAGGAGAACCCAGACAAAAGAGTATACAACCGCTCGTTGAAAGATTATATCAACATTCGCTATCTTTCAATAACCGAGACCATGCGTCATGCCTCAAAGAAATATTCTTCAACCTTAGCTCTTCTACAATTGGACACCATATTACGATATGCCGTGGTATATGGAAAGCCCAAACCTCCGAAGAAAGGGGTCGCCAATCAAAAGATATTTTCCTATATGCTGGAAATGCACTATGAATTGATAGGCATTGGCCTTGTAAAAATGATGGTTGGTGTGAAACGCACAGGAGAGAAGATACAGTATTGCATTACTGCAATAGAAGCATAAAAAAAGAAATCGACAGGTTGGCTCACTCGAAAGGTCATCACCAAATTGTGGACGTCAACGGACTGTTCCCCTATTGATTTCTGCCTGCAAAATTACAACTTTTCCACAAACCCGCAAGGTGATGGGCATTTTTTCTCTTTTTAACGAGGCACTAGCAGCCATGTCATGCCAGCATGGACATGTGCGATGGCGGGCATCTATGGCTGCGGTTATCTTGTTCCTTCTCCTTGATGAGAAGTAACCGAAGAATCAAGGCCGACATCAAGGGCCTAACGCACATGGCAAGCGCCCCTCCCCCATGTCGGCCGGACCCGCGCGCCCAACCCGGTCGGTCTTTGGCGTTCCCGCACATTTCCAGCCACTTATCCGACAGCAAACGACAACAAACGACTACAGTCGACTACAAACGTTTAATCAACGGGTAAGTCTTGACAAGGTTTGCATCTTTGCAGCAATAAACATTTTAAACCTACAATTATGGAAACACCTGAGTACATTGAAGGCATCCCGACTGAAAAGAAGAAAAGCCCGGAAAGACGTAGTTTGATCGAACATTATTATGATATGCTGTGGAAAGATTTGCAACGGAAAAATGGAACAAATGGCATTTTCAACCCGTTTTTGGGCGTTACAGTCATTATTAAAAAGGGAGAAAGCGACAAAAAGACAATCAATCGTGCTTCCGCCGACTGGAAATCGACTTATGCAGTAAAACACCTAAAGCAAGTTATCACCTTCGCTCACGGAAAAGAAGACGCACCTGTTTTTGTGGAAACCAAGACAGGAACGCAAAAGAAAAACGGTTACAAGAATATGGCCATCTTATATCATGAATTTGTCCACCCCAAGGTTAAGTATTTGAACTTCATGGTAAAACTGACAATAGGAATCAAAAGCGACGGGAAACATGTACAATACTGCGTGAACAAGATTGAGACACAAAACAAAAAACCAATCGTATCCAGCGATTACCCTACTTGAAGGGAACACATACAATTGGTTTTCTGCCTGCAAAATTACAACTTTTCCACAAACCCGCAAGGGGATGGAGGAAATTCTATGGCAACGAATTGTCATTGGTTGTTTGTTTTACACGAATTACCGTTAATGTACCACGAATTGTCATTAATTGTTTTTGGGGTATTGTATCATGATGCGGATGGCTCCAGCAGACATGTCATCCCCACGCTGGCATGTGCGGTGGCATGGGATCTATGGCTGCGACGCCCATGAATCCGCCCGCCTCAATATAAAAACCCGACATTGCATATCGGGGTGTGGTGGGGTCGTCCTTTCAGGACTTTGATGTACCACCCCTCATTCACACTTAATGGCAACACCCTTGCCCCTTGCCGTCATTGACTCGCTTCGCATCGTCGAATCGGGGATTTGCGGACTTGATCCGCAATCCCCTAAACGGCGAGGGGCATTTTAAACGTGACTAATCCAACGACTCAGGAGCATCTTCAGATTCATCGTCCTTTTCTTGTTTAGGACGGGTCAGGTCTTTAAAGATGTCAAGGAATGAGTTCTTGTTATAGAAATAGCCTTCGTCTTCCTTTAGCTTTTCAGCCAATACGGATAGTCCGTAGTTGATATACTCCTCCATCGTGAGCATCAGCATGTTCACTGTTTCATTTACCGTCCGTTGGCCTTTGTCGAGGGCTATCCAATCAATGTCAGGTGTACGAGCCACCAATGACATAAACATGTACTCCCTGAGTTTCGGATATGCCTTTCTCCCTTTCTTTGAATCCAAGTTGCCCCAATACTGGATTGGCTGACCACAATCTTTGATGTCGACATATTCCCCAAAAGGCTTTTGCCTTTTTGAATACAAACCTATGAAATAGGCCATGATAAGCACTTCGTAGGCGGCTCCCAGTATTTTGCCTTTAGCATCTGAGACGGCATTGGTTCCAACACCAAAATCAGCAAGCGGCTTAATCACTTCGCTTTCATAATGCTTTTCGTACGACGGGGTTTTTCTTCCCCACACATCGAAAATGTCTTCACGGTATTTGTTGTTGCTACTAATTGGCATGGCTTTAGTTTTAGATGGATTCAACATAGGTTTGGATGGTGGACAGGTCTTTTTCATCAAAAGGACGTGCTTTTTCGATGCGGTATTTCTTTGCGTCAATCTCACTTAGACGCAATTTGTCCAAAGTGGAATTTCCATCAGAGTCTTCAACTAGGAAACTTTTGGTGACGATTATGGTTTGTTTGTTGATACCAGCAATCACGCCAAAGAAATCGCTTTCCTTTGCTGCCGTAAACGATGACGTAGGCGCATCAAAAATGAGAGGATAATCATTTTCGTGTTTGACGGTAGTCAATTTGGCCACTGCAAACAGCAACGACATGTACATAGTTGTCTTCAAGGCTGTGTTGGCGTTGTATATGCGCGAGCCGTCTGTATCTATCAGAATAATCTCAGCACTTGAATTCGGCTTTTCGACGATTTGCGCATAGCCCCTGAAATCGCCTTTGTTCAAGAGCGCAAGATAGTCATTGGTGACCGCTTCAAGTTGATCCAAAAAGTCCCTTTTGTTCTTCTTCTTTGCCGATACAAACGAATCAAGTATTCTCCTGATGGCTTGGCTTGTCCTACTGTACATTGCAGCCGAAGAGTCTTCTGAAATCTTGGAGAATTGTGTTCTATAATCTTCCAAAGTATCGTTGTGCTTCTTGATTTGTGCATCCAAAATATCGGAACGGCGTTCTGCATCAGACCTCGCCTTCCACCATTCAGATATGTTGTTGTATGCGGAAACGAGTTCATCCTCTGAAAGTCCGTCTGTTTGGGCAAGAATCTGTTTTTTCTTCTCTTCTGCTTGTTCAATATTTGAAGACAGACTATCGATGATGCCGTGCTTTTAATTTCACACCTTCTTATAAAACCCCACCAAATCCACAAAGAATTGTTTGCCTAAAGGCGTACTATTTTTAGAAAAATATCGCATGAATTCCCTTGCCATACTCGTATCATCCCATTTCTTACCTTTGTTATGGTCATAAAAGACATGGAAAGAAAACAAAGCTTGATACTCTCCGATGTGATTATCTAACAGATACTGGTCAATAGCTATTGCTATTTTTAGCGTAATATCAAAAAATTGAAGCAACTTCTCTTGCTTTATGCCATCTATAGGGAGTGGAGTGATTTGCTCATACCGTCGTGCTTTTTTTATATCGCGTCCAAAAGCATGTCCAACTGAATTCCTTTTCTTTCGAAGATCCTCCAAATCAGTCATGTAAGTATCCCACTCTCTTGGATGGCCACCAAACAAAGTATCAAAAGCGTTTCGCCTCTGTTGCCAAGTTCCTTTTGAGATATCATGAACAGCATTTTCAACAATCTTATGGTCCAAACGTTTCGTTTTCAAAAGACTCACGCCATCAAGGGTTTTACTTGAATTTATCAGTATTCCTGGGTTAGATTCGATAGCTAAGCCACAGACCGAATCAATGTAAGTTTCAAGGATAGAAGCTAATGAGATTACCACATTCAACCTTGTCCATACTTGTAGTTCATTGTACGCTTTCGCCCAATCCCGAAGTGTCTTGAAACAATGATTATGTTGAGGCAAATTAAGTGTTGTATCTGGATTGGATTGCCATGTATACCCCATTTTTGTCATCCCTTGATAGGTTAATGGGTGAGCAGCAAAGGATGCCCAATAGTAGCGATTCAATTCCTCGTAATACTTCTTATATACAAGATACGGTCCGGAGTGGGGTAATGCATGTTTCCATCTATCAAAAACCACTGCCATACTGCCTTTTTCATTAGTTTAGTAATCCTACTAGGAATCGAACCTAGATCTCTCCTCTAGTTCTCTTATTGCCACCACCATGTGTTAGTAAACAAGGAGTATTCTACCATTAAAATACAGGATCATATCAATACCTCACGAGCAAGAGTTCCGTCTACATCAATAAATATGTTTCTGTGGAGTTTCTTCGGTCACTTTATTAAGGCTGACAAATTTTACTTTTTGTTATTGTTTCCATAATTACTAATAGCTACGGAATTAACCCTAAAATCCGTAATTTGATTGCAAAAATATAAATAGTAATTCAATTGGCAAATACAATCGTATTATTTTACGTTGATTATTTATTTTTACATAATGTATAATACATATTCTCAAGGCTATATAATGGATTTTGACCATTTACTTTTTGATTGATCAAATCTATCAAGTTAGCATCGGATAAACACATTACTAACTTATTATCCTCTAATAATTTAATTTGAAACTTTTTAGCCGATTCATCTAAACCACATCTTGACAATATGATAACGAAATTACCTGCTAATTTATTCATGTACTTTGACGGATTATAAAACTCGTCTGGAGTTAATGTTTGCTGATAATTCTTAAAGTCAATAATGATCAAATTTGAGTTATAATCATCTTTTACCAATTGCCAAAAACTTGGCGAATCTGAATATGTATTATTAATTATCAAATCCCTTCTAAAAGTACCATCAGCATTTATAGACTGGTATTCAAAGCTATAATTTCTAAATGTATCAGAAAACAAAAAATGGAAAATTTCGCCACCAATATCTTCATATTGCTTCCACCCATCTTTACCTTTTGGACAATTTTTTAATTTTTTAATCAAAACATCTCCAATAGATAGCTCTTTGAGTGAGTCATCTATTAAGAGATTAGAAATACGAGACTTAATAAACCAATGAATCATTTCCCCGTTTTGATTGTTAATTAAAGCTTGCCCTAATTGTTGGACAATTATGACAGAAATATTTGCTTCTTTTAGTACTACCTTAGTAGCTTCATCCGGGTAGAATCGAAACGCAACATACTCATAGTCTCTTCGTTTCAAATCCAGTTGAAGTATTTTGATTGTTGGAATTTCCTCAAAAAACAACAAACACCTCTTTTTGTCAATCTTAATTTCATAATCAGAAATAATAGAGACATCTTTTAATTGCCCCCTTAACATGTACACCAAATAATCTCGCAAATCATAAAAAGAAGCATAGCGAGTATACAAACTGTTTAATTCATGGTGAATAGAAAACTCATCAAATAGCTTTCCCATTTCTATACAATTGGGATAAGTAAACATCGCCAATAATGAATACGATGGCTTTTGTTCAATTGCCTCAATATTTGAGAAACGGTATGCTAATTTGACATCATAAGGATAAATACTAATACCGGGTAATAATGTATCATATACATTTATCGTGTATTCGTATGATTGTTTTTCTTTACTTGTTCGGGTGATATATACACGGATTTGCTTATTATAAAATGGGAAAGCATGTCTTATTATTTTATAATTCTTCTCAATATAGTCTTGATACAGCCTAAGCTTGTTTTCCATAATTGAGTATACCGAACTTAATAGTTCTTTTTCCAGAGAGGTTTCTTTAGGGAATGAAGTAGGTATATCAATCGAATCCGAACGCAATTCCTCACTATATTTTTGAAAGTTATCTTTTGTCGACAAAACCAATTGCTCTCTATTTAAACAAAAGAAAAACCTTGACCGTTCGAACTCCGTTGATTCGACATACTCTTGACACCATTCATTTGCTTGTTCGAAAGGAAACTCTGTTCTTCCAAGTTCTAATACCTTTCTATAGGAATATGTTTCTGGAACTGTAGTTTGATCAAACGAAAACATCAATTTTGCCAAAAAGATGTATAGATCTTTTGCAATCTTAAGCTTGTTTTCTTTAAAATCAAGAACTGCGTCTTTTGATAATCTTTTATAAAATGAATCAGGCAAATCTATTGGAAAAAGATCGTATTTCTTAATGTCCTCTAATTCGTATGAAATACCATTTATGATTTCATAATATTCATTAGTTGATGATTTACATAGCCTATTGAATAATAACAATAGATTTTCATATTTTTGTTTTGCGCAATTCATATTATTACTGCCATTCTTATAAATCAGTATTTCTGTTTTTTGGGTATCACTCCCCTCACCCCACCTTTCGGATTCTCAACATCACCTTTGTAACGAGGAATCAAGTGTAAATGAACATGGAACACGCTCTGCCCTGCGGCTTCGTTCACATTGATTCCGACGTTGAAACCATCGGGATGAAATCGTTTTTCCAAAACGGTTTTGCAATGGTTCACCATGTGCCATAAATCTTGTTGTTCTTCATCTGACAAATCAAAATAATTAGCCACATGGTGCTTTGGAATAATCAGCGTATGCCCTTTGCTCACAGGGTATCCATCAAAAAATGCCACAGCCGTAGCTGTTTCACAAACCAACTCAACCTTGGAGTTCAATTTGCAAAATGGGCAACTACCAGACAACTCGTATTTCTTTTTGTAATCGGTTTTATTAAAATGCTTGTATTCGTATATCTCACAATTCTCATTGAGAAACACACTTTTATATGGCAGTACTACATTGCATTGGTATGTCGGCTGTTTGTGTACATAATGAATACGGAATCCTTCACTTTTCAAGTCACGCCGAACCGAGAAATAAGCTATTCCTGTTGGCTTGAGCAGTTCCGAAACTTTCATTAGTACCTCTGCCTGTTCTTTGGGTTCAAGCACATTCAAAACATAATTGCAAATAATGGTATCAAAACGCTTTGTCGGATATTCGGGGCGATAATAATTGTCATATCCCACAATATCAAAACCTTCTTTCCGAAGTTCATCCGTATCAAAACCAAACCCACAACCAAAATCCAAAATCTCGCCTTTCAGAAGGTTGTTTTGTTTGAGCCACCGCGTAGGAAACGAAATCGTTGTCCGTTCTTTTGCAGTCAAATGAGGATTGTTTTTGATCTTGTTCATTGCTGCCAATATTTGAATCCCATATTTTCCGCTATTTGCACCATTGGCGAAAAGGTTCGTCTAAATACATTGTAGAAATCAGGTTCAGAGAGTTTTACCAAGTCGGAAACAGAATCATAAACAATCAGATAATCTTCCAAAATGGTATTGTTCGGGTTCTTTTTATACAATGTATTTATGGCTTTCTGCTGAACGTTTGCGAATGGTCGCAAATACTTTTCCAATGGCGGAAGGTTGTTGCTTTTGGATGAATTGATGCTCGAATCGGCAGGAATCAGATTCCACAAAAGATTGTGCGACACGAAACTCCACGGAACAAAATGGTCAAGGTCATATTGTCTCGCAAATATCTGTTTACCAGTATATATACAATTTATACTTCCGACCGTCTCGATATAGGTGTTCCAATACTGACGCTGTTTCGTCAGCGAATCACGTTGAATCGGCTTGATGAGTTTTGACGGGACATCGGGGACATTGGGATTGCGCTTTTGCAGAAATTCGGTCAAGTTCCAGAAAGTGAAATCACGCAAAATGCTGTAGTGTTCCGTCAGATAGCCAACCCAATTGTCATTGATTACAATCTCATCGCCACAAATAGCATAAAGACAATTGTTTTCAAACCTTTGCGATTTGGCCACAACATCGTCATCGTAAGTGTATTTTATCCAAGGCGACAAAAAACGGTATGGTACATTGATAGTGAAAATTCGAAGAAACCTTTTTGTTTCATTCAGATTTTCAAGCAAATACTTCTTAATCTTTTCTTTTTCGGATTCAATTGAAATCTGAAACGTGTTTTGGATTTCAAGCGATTTGTCGAACAAAGAATCCGATTTGCCGAATGAAAGCTTGAAATAGTGAATTGGATACCATGATTCCGCCACCATTCCAGCAATGATTTCCCAAAACGACATTTTTGTCTTCCGCTCTTTCACCACAATATCAAGCAGAGCCACAAACCAATAGAACTTGTATGTAGCCGTCGTGTTTTTGAAAACCTGCGACAGTCGGGTGACGGATAGTTTAATGTTTTCGGGCAATGACATATTGGTGTGAATTGATACCTGAAAAATTCTTGACTTTCAATACTATAATTATATGCCGTACATTCATACCGTTTCCGCGATTTCTTCTTTAATGGAATCCATTTGTTCTACGAACTTTTGAAATCCAAAATTGTATTGAGATATACGTGGAATATCTTTCCGCTTCATCTTCTTCAAAATCTCACGATACACCCTGACAACCTCTGGTGTATTCTTCTTGTCTTTGGAGATTCCAATACCATCTTTTTGTAGTTTCTGATTCAAAATATAGATACAATTGTTGGTGGCACAACACTTCTTAATATCATTCTCGTAGTAAAGAGGAAGCAGCCAGCACTCGGTTTCATCGAAGCAAACGGCAAACAGTATCTTGTTGGAAAATTTATTCCAAACATCCTCACTGATGTCACGTTTCACACGGGCACATACTCTATCATATAGAACTGAATCAGCAACCTTCTGATGATTCTCGTCGTAAATATCCACATCATAATAGGGTTGGATACAGGCATCCGTATCAATCTGAACAACAAGATAATCATTTGCCACCATGATGTTATTGATAACATCGTCAGAACAATGGCTGAGAACTTGCGACCATCCTCCACCATCGTCTTGTTTCTCTTGTCCGTGCGACAATTTGAGTGATGGCTGAATAGGATTCACTACCACATCGTCACCCAAATACCGGTTGATAATATAAGTAAGCATCTTTATCTCCGACACTCCTTCACAAATCAAAGCAATTGAAGCCATAGCTGTTTCCGTTTAGAAGTTATCAGGAAGTCCACCAATAAAGCCTTTCACCCATGCCTCGGAGAGAGGCATCGTCATATCATCCTTCAGAGTCACCCTGTTCGTCTTAGTATAACCGTCAATATTACGGCGAACAACGTGTAAACGGACATCATCCTCAAAGAGATTCATTCCATCAAGTACCGCTGCATTATGGGTTGTAGCGATAATCTGTTTGTTGTGCTTTCGTGCCAATTCTATCAATCGACGCGTTACTTCACGGCATAGCTTCGGATTGAATGCCGTGTCAATATTCTCAATGGCAAAGAAACGAGGTGTCTCATCGGATATGACAAGCGTGAGGTAGAAGAGTAGATACAAGAAGCCCTCATTTGTGCTACGCTGGTCAAAGGCATTTATGGTATCAGCCAAGTAACTGTCTTTGAGTTTTAGATTAAACTCCATAGACAATTGGCCAGAAGGAACCTCCATGTCATCAAACCAATCAAGAACCTTGAGGTTTTCTTTTATCTCGTTGATAATCTCTATACCTTCAGGCTGTTGGGACAACTCTTTAATATATGCGAATAAGCCTTCACCATGACGGCCTAAAGGATAGGTACGGTTTGAATCGTCTGCTTTGCGGAGTTTGTTTTCTTCGAGGGAATATATAAGGAACTTGTCTAACAAGTCATTTCCTGCTACTGCCGTCCATCTATTACTTGAGGGATCAAGGGCAATTGTCACCTTAGACCCAAGTCGATTCTCCAATTCTTGAAACAACTCTTGGGCGCTATCACTTTTCGAAAGAGCCTCATCGAATTTAACGCCACATTCCCATCGGGCAGGTTTGGCATTCTTGTTATAAACTATAGGATAATTGGCCACTATGTCTCCGTCGAGTCTTATGGAGACCAATATTGTTTCGTCTTGTTTTTCAGTAAACGCTGGTGTCATCAAACGAGGTTCCACTACACGTATTCCCCTGTTGGCGAAATATTCATAATCCAACTTGTTGGAACTTGCCGCAGCCCCCATGGCAATCCCTTCGAGAATATTCGACTTTCCGCAGCCATTTGCGCCTATCAAAAGATTAAATCTGCCCAGCGGCAAACTTACGTCCACTACAGACTTATAGTTTTTAATCGACACACTATTAATCATATTTTTCCTGTATTTAATTTCTTGTTAAGTATCGCCAACAACGTGCAAACATCAACATTGTTGTCGCCAGAAAGCACGTTGTTTATATGTTCTTCCAATTCCAATGCACGTTTTTTGTCTTTCTCGGGTAGAATGTAGGTCTGTGTTCTAACATTGGTCCCTTTATTTGTCACCATATCAAACGAATAGGCATCACTCGTTTCAGAATCGGTCAACCGTTGCGAGATAGATGAATACTTTTCACACTCACGGAACAGATACACCAAATCATCTGCCAGTTTGTCTTCTTGTTCATCACGAAGAGAGTCAAGACGTTGTTCCAAGATGGTGTAGCAAATTGATTGGTACCACTGTGTACGATTGTCATACTCGGTCATAACGTGATGGTAGAACTCGCGTTGCTTGTCTGTCAAAAGATAGGTTTTCACATGGGCAAGCCTTTCGCGCACTTCAACGACATACTCATTGTAATCGCAGGACTGCAAGCCGAATCCATCTACCAACCGTTCCTCAATACGGTCAATCAATCTTGAATAACAAGAACGTAGTTCACGGATGGCCCGCTGAATAATAATGCCATACTCTCGGATAAACTCCTCTTGTTTCAACTTTTCCTGATTGAAGCCCAAAGCCTCTGGTAGATCTTCAAAGAAAGCCTTTTCCGGGTCTTTTGCCTTAGCCAGCACATCGCGGAACTTCATTGTTGACGCATGGTCGAACTTGCGGGTGTATTTAGTGTAATCATCCAATCGGGCATAGAAAGAGAGGAATGGTTTAATAGTCTCTATGAAGCTATCCTTGGTGATGTTAAACTCATCGCCAAGATTGATGAAACGACGGTACTGGTTAAAGAAACCTAACTTCACCCCATCTACGGCAAACTTCTTTACCTCGAAGTCCTGCGGATGTTTTTGCAACAAGTCGAAAAACTCCATATTCACCTCCGGCATAAATGCGCCTTTTGAGGCATCATAGAGGGCGAAGTCCTGCCTCTTAATAAACAAGTATGTGGGAATCCAAAAGTCCAAAAAGCCTTGTTTCAGTTTGTAAGGCTGGGTAGAAAGAATCTTTATCAGCTCTGAAATCTTTCGGGCTTTGTTTTCTGTACTCTTCAGGAAATCTTCACAAGCAGTCCATACAGAAAGGAACCCTTCATTTGCAGGAGCATCTGCGAACTCACCATCTTGATGTAACCCTGTGTTTTTCAACAGTGAGAAGTATATGGTCTTTTCTGGTGGAAACTTGTCTTCCGGAAATCCAAGATTCTCTTCAGTGCTATGCTCAATGAGATAGGTCAAATAACTTTTTCTTGCAGCCGTAATGGTTCCACTCAGCTTATGCTTGTTGAACAGTTCATTGTTCATCACAGGTGTCTCGCTGTATATCTCATCACATACGCTTGACAACAATATGTTGAAATCACGATGAGACTCTACCTTCCGCACTTCACCCTTGAATATCCAAACCACGCGATTCTTATAGGAGAAAAGATTGTCGCTAATAGCTTTGTTCAGCAGATTCTCTTCGTATTCTTTCAGTTTCTGAATTTCCTTGACAGCAACGAGGTCTTCTTTCTTGATAACCTTATCCGTCAAGTAATTGTATTTCTTGATGTTATAGAGATGGTCTATAATGTTGTCCGTATCAACGAAGAGGGCAAAAATCAAAGCATGTTCAGAATAAGCACTAAAATTCTTGATCTCTTCCAACGCATCTTTTCTTGTTGAAAATATCAGTTCTATATAACCGTCAGTATCACCCTTAGGTACCAACTCCGTCGGTTCCTCAAACAGTTTGTAGTCGAAGAAACGGGGTGTGCCTTTTTGATAAAAATGGGCTTTCACAGGAGAAATACGGTGATTGAAGAATACGGTTAGTTCATCCACAAAAGCAACAGGTCGTGAAACCATCAACCCTGCCTCGCGAATCTCAGCCTCAAGGTCCACATCCGTACCTTCAAACAGCATCACACGGTCTTTATAGGCAGCATAGCGAATAATCTTCTTGCTCTCCAGCTTTTCTATTATGATCTTTGCATCTGGAATGTCCATCGCGAGAGTCGCATATTCCGCAAGCGACTCTTTGGACAATCGGAACCCAGCGACACCAAAAAGATTGAGCAATCCAATTGCTTTGATGATGTTGATGGCATAAAGCATTTGTTCCTCAGAATCCCAACTCTGTCCTTCCACTCTTTCGATGGAAATCTGCATAGAACTCCAACTCATTGAGTCGGCATTGGCATCCTTCAAATATGAATAGAAACTGTAATAGACGTAATCATATACTTTCTGAAGGTTGTATACCTGTTCATCGGTTGAGATCGTCCCTAGAGAAGCCAAGAACGTAAACAGAGAACGCTCATTCTGCCCATATCGTTGAATAGCTGTCGTAATGGCGTATGCTGAGAATAAGTCGAGCGGATAGAGTTGCATCGCCGTATCAACGAGAAAGTCACTGGAAACATAGCCAGTACTTTTTGCCAGTTCATAAAGGGAAATTGCACAATCGGGAACTTCATTATAATTGTTTCCTTGCATCTGCTTCGCTGCAAGATAAAGCAACTGCTCTATTGGCTCCACGAAAGTGATTTCCTTGAACCGTCCTTTTACTTTCTTCCACTCATTGACTTGCGTTTCAGTCAATCCCTTGGCATAGGCACTGAAGTTTTGATGCAAGGTGGTCAGTAATAGAATTTGGCGGGATGGAACATTCACAAACTCAGCCAATTTCTGAAGGAAATACAACTCCTTTTCAGGATTGTTCTTTGCAGCGTGTTCCAATACCTTACCAAATTCATCAATGACAATCAGCAAAAATTTTCCCTGCTTCTGACTCTTATTGTAATAGGTCTTAAGTTCATCAAGCACACTATTTGTTGTGTCCTCTGCATTAAGACTACGGCGAAGGAGTGTTGACAATTCGGTGTAATCACCTACAATGTTCATGATTTCAACATCAGAAGTACTGAGAAGATTCTTGGCATCCAACAGATAAGGTGTTTTGCCTCGTCTTTTCAAATCTGATTCCAAAGCCAAAAGGAAACTAGACTTGCCAGTGCCGTATGAACCAATAATCGTAAAGGAATGGATCCCTGTCTGGAAGTCATTCACAATGCTACTAATTGCTTTTTGGGCATTGGGTGTTACTATGTAATGAGCGCCCTCAGCAAAGCCGTTCTCTATATTGGCGGATAAACTAAACGTTCTTTTCATAGTAATCATTTAAAACTTGTTCCTTATCCAAATCCTTAGTAAACTGTACCATTCGGATGCCGGCGTTGTCACTATAGGACATAAATTCTGAGTAATCCTTTGCCAGTTGTTTCAGCATCTCGATAGTCTCATGGTCCTGCATGCAAAACGCAAGGCCAATCTCATCTTGAACGGTTTCGTAGGAAATAGTGTTGTCACCCTCCCTTTCTTTCAGCCTCAACAGAGCATACATAAAGATTTCTTTCTGCACTTTTCTCTTACCTTCTATATTGAAATAATAACCTTTACCCTCGGCATTTTGTCTGATAAGATCAAGGTCAATCAACATGGAGGAAAAGTCTTCATTCGATTGTGCTTTACGTGGCAGGGCATAATTCTGAATCAATACGGCAACATCTTTCTTGACTGTATTTTCGTTAAAGAGGTTCTGCTTACCTGCCTCAATCATATCCAGTTTCACGTAGGTTACAACCTGATCACGTTCAAACTGTGTATGCCCTTTCTGATAATCACAGAAAAACAGATGATATAGCGTTGCTTCTTGACTGAAAACAAGAGTAAAATGTAGGAGCCAAAGCGTAGCTAGGTCTTCAATATATCGGTCTTTACCATTTTCTTCATCAAACAAATAGTCACCCAACCTAGTCTGCCGATTGCCTTCACAAATTCCGAAAGCCTTAAGCCAATAGCGGATGGATGCCACCATATTCTTGCCAACGCCCAAATGAACCACAGCCTCCGGCCTGTTAAAGTCCCTCCCCTGCACAACAAAATCGTATCCCTTCTTCAACCAAAGCGTCTTGCAAGGAAAAGATTCATGCCCAGAAAAAACATATTTTGAATAACTCATTTACTATAAAATTAAGCTTGCAAATATAAAGAACTTTTCCATTTCGGCAACAAAAATTCCTCCCCACAAGCCAAACAGCTCATTAAAAAGGCAGCCTCTGGGCATATCTATACCAGGCATTTCCTTCGCCCTTCTCTCGCCCTTCCTTCGCTCTAGCCATACTCAAAGGGTATGGTTGAGTATGCCAACTCCTTGCCAACACCTTGCCTAGGGTATGCGAAAGCCTATCCTCTTCTTTCCTTATTGCCGGACAAAGGAGACAAAACCCACAGCCATAGATGCTCGCCGTTGCACAAGCCAACGTTGGCATGACACGGCTGGTGAAGTCTATTGGGGCTTATAAAACCCTGTATTTTTTTAGGCTTAGGCTGAGAGGTGCAAGATGCTACCCCCTCTCCATCGCCTCAATCAACCGATAAACCATCGAGGATGGATTCCTGTAATCTTCCAATCTCTTCGCCCTTTCTATAGCTTTCGCCATGTTTTCAACAAGGATTCGTTTCTCCAATTCGGTTAATGCTCCTTTTTCGTATTGCAAAGAACTGACCAAATATCCATCACGACAAAGAAACAGGGGAAATTAGGGGAAATTTTGGGGGAATTTCCCCTAATTCTGTTTTTTTTTGTATCTTTGCATCGAAAAAAACATACAAAGCCATGAAGATTGAACCCACTCCAAAGACGAATCCACAGAAGCAGACGGAAGCCATTCAACTGCTTACAGACCCTAAAATGCAACCTCTATTCCAAAAGATTAGTAGTGAATATCTCTATTGGGACAAAGTGAAATACCTTGCCCCAAAAGATGTGGATAAAGAGGTTCTATGGCAAGCTGTGAAAATTCAACGTATGTTGAACGAGCAAACCGTCAAGTTTGGCAATTACTATTTTCATTTTACAATCACCAAAAACATGCTGGCCTTGCTTCACGACTTTGACATGAACCTGGGAGGGAACCTAGGTACTAAAAGCATCATCCCTACCACAGACAAGAACTATTATCTGATTAGTTCAATCATGGAAGAGGCCATTGCCTCCAGCCAAATGGAAGGCGCTTCCACCACAAGGCGAATTGCCAAGGATATGCTTCGCAAACGGCTGAAACCAATCAATAAAAGCCAGCAGATGATCGTCAACAACTACGAAACTATCAGCAAGATTTCAAAAAACAAGCAGACTGATTTCTCCGTGGAAGGATTGTTCGAAATCCATCGTTCCATTGCCAACAAAACACTGGACAACCCAGAAGACGAAGGTGTTTTCCGCAAGAACAATGATATTTACGTAGTGGATGGTATCACTGGCTCCGTAGCTCATACGCCGCCTTCCTTCACCGAAATCGATGCCATGGTGCAAGATCTTTGTGAGTTTGCGAATGGCGACAACAGCGACAACTTCATCCACCCTATCATTAAAGGCATCATCATTCATTTTGTGTTGGCATACATCCACCCATTTTCGGATGGCAACGGCAGGACGGCAAGGTCTTTGTTCTATTGGTACATGATCAAAAGTGGCTATTGGTTGACAGAGTATCTTTCCATTTCAAGGATAATCTATACCAACAAAAAGGCATACGAGAAGGCATACCAATACACTGAAAATGACGGCAACGACCTATCATATTTCATTCAATATCATTTAGATGTCATGAAAAAAGCCTTTGAAGAATTGAAGAAATATCTGCAACGTAAAATTGACAAGCAGCAGGATGTACTTCGCTTCATAGGCATCACGGACATCAATGAACGCCAAAGGTATGTGCTTAGAACCATAGCGGAAAATAAACGCACACTTTTCACACCAAAAGAGCTTGCAACCCAGTTTGACATTTCTGCAAGGTCAGCTAGAACTGACCTTCAAGAATTGGTGAAAATGGGTTATTTAAGCACAACCAACTTGAATAAGAGGGCTATCGGATACATCAAGTCCGACCAATTTGAAGCACTCATACAAGCATCTTCAAAACATGATTAGCGGAAATTAGGGGAAATTTAGGGGGAATTTCCCTTAATTCTGTTTTCATAACCTATATCCAAGCTTCTCGAAAAGGAATTACAGCACATCCAAAGCAGCGTGAAAGTGCAAGAAGGATGACAACCTAATACAGTCTTTGAATTATCGGCCCAGAGAAGGCGATTATCGGGTCAACTATAATGCATATCAGGTCATTTTGTTGGGATTGCCTGTATTCCCCAATCTCTATGCCAAGGTTCCAACTGCCACCTTACCGCCTCTTAACTTACTTTTCTTAGGCTCTTCTCTTGCTCTTCCTTCGCTCTAGCCATACTCAAAGGGTATGGTTGAGTATGGCTAGAGTATGCCAACACCTTGCCAACACCTTGCCTAAGGTATGCGAAAGCCTATCCTCTTCTTTCCTTATTGCTGGACAAAGGAGACAAAACCGCAACCATAGATGCCTACTGGCTTTCTGACCACAGTCTGCCCGAAAGGTTCGACCCTTCCATGGCGCCCTACCCACCTCTAAAATAGTTTACACCCATATCTAAACTTTTTCTGATATGGGTATAAAATAGTTTAGATATGGGTCTCACGGAGTTTTACAGTACCCCCTATGTGATTTATTTCTTTAGGTTGCCACATTCACGGCTGCCGAACACAGCCCCGAAGGGGCGACAGCAATTGCGGAGGCTGATGATGTGAACTCCTGCCGACAATAAAAAACAAAACCAACATACCGCAGCAATAAATGCCTACTGGCTTTCTGCCCATAGATCCCAGCCTTCCCTCATGCCAGCGTTGGGATGACATGGACAGAAAGGCTGGAATGACATGGCTGCTGGTCGTTGCCTACATCAGGACGACATGGCTGCTGAGCCTTGAATAAAAACGAGAAAAACCGCCCACAATCCATCAAAATTTCGTATCTTTGAAGCCTGATTCACGACGACACGCCATGGCCAAAGAACAGCATTACATAGACTTCGACGAATATATCCGGCAAGGGGAACCCGCGCAGCGCGAGGCCGCCTATGCTTGGAGTACGGCCATCGGCCTGCAAGCCGTCGATGGGCTCACGACCTCCGAGTACCTCAACGACTTGGCACGTCGCAACATCGAAGGCGAGCTTACCATGGATCAGGTCGACACCTTGCTCGACAGCTATTACGAGAGCAAGGCCGCGCGCGAAGCCCATGATGAAGATAAGAATGAAGCCGACAAGGCATCGAGAAACATCAAGAAAATACTCTCTGTGAAGACGGTCGACTTCACTGCCAATGGTTTTATCTCGTTGCACCGCCGCATTTTTGAAGGCGTCTTCAAACACGCCGGCCAACTGCGCGACTACGACATCACCAAAAAGGAATGGGTGTTGGAAGGCGACACGGTGAATTACCTGAACTGGGAAGACCTGCGCCGGGCATTGGACTACGACATCAAGCAAGAACGCGAATTCAGCTATAAAGGCCTCGCACAGGACGACCTTATCACTCGCTCGATAGGCTTTGACGTGGAGAACGATCTATTTGCCAAACACTCATGGTATTTCCGCAATGCCCTTGTCCGCGCCAACTACAAGAATGCCGTAAAAGGCATCGACTACTCCCCTATCTATTTGGAACGTTTCTTCCGTAACCTACTCCTCGGCGAGCAATGGGACCTTCGCAACCGTTATTTGCATGTCCACCCCACGGAAGAATGGAGCGTGCAGCCTAATCTGGCTGAACCAGCGACCCCCACAAGCACCCCCACAAGCACCCCCACAAGCTCTCATGTAAATCGATTAAATCCAAATAGTAAGTTCTATACTAAGAACGAAAACATCATTCAACTCGTACGGGTTATTGGAACTGAAGAATTAAGCATAAAAGAAATGATGGAGTTCAAAGGCCTGAAAGACCGGAAGAACTTCATAGAATACCATTTGAATCCCGCCATTTCCGAAGGTTTCGTCCGTCTGCTTTATCCCGACAAGCCGCGCCATCCACGGCAGAAATACCTGCTGACAACAAAAGGACTCTCGTTATCTAAGGAAATGATGACGCAGCCATAGATGCCCTCCATCGCACAAACCCACATTGGCTTGACATGGCTATCAATTGTCAATTGTCAATTATCAATTAAAAACACTATCTTTGCGCCAAATTCCATTCCCTATGAAACTCGCAGAAGCATTAAGCATCAGGAAAGACCTGCAAAAGCGCATCCAACAGCTGGGACAGCGCATACAGAACAACGTGAAGGTGCAGGATGGCGACGCGCCTTCGGAAGAACCCATGGAGCTGATGAAGGAACTCGACACCTGCCTCACGCAGCTCGAAGACCTCATCTGGCGCATCAACGCCACCAACATGAAGACCACCAACGCCCAGGGCGTCACCCTCACCCAACTCATGGCCCGCAAGGATGTGTTGACCATGCGCGTCAGTAACCTGCGCAGCATCTTCGACACCGCCTCGGCGGGACAGGACCGCTACTCACGCTCGGAGATCAAGACGGTGACCGTGGTCGACGTGAAAGCCATCGGCAAAAAGGTGGACGAATGCTCCGCGCAGCTGCGCCAACTCGACATGGAGATACAGGCGCTTAATTTCCAGACCGAGCTTGTCTGAACCACAAGGCATCCGCATTTGTAGGGCGAACCGACCCCCCCACCACTGATCGTTGCCCGGAGCCGGCAGCACCCGTTCATGATGAACATCACGGCGCAGGCTCAGCACGTTGTCACCCGAATGCACGGCTTAGGCCGCACGGCGCACTACCGACCGGTTGACTATGAATGCCGGATGCCTTCTTTTAAGATTGCAGTCCATTAAGGAAATAACGACGCAGCCATAGATTCCAGCCACCGCTCATGCCTACGCTGGAATGACATGGCTGCGATCAGTGATTTAACCCAAGTCCTTCAAAAACGCGATCAGCTTACGCGTGGCCTTGCCACGATGGCTGATGGCGTTTTTCACTTCGTGACCCAGCTCGGCGAAGGTCTGCTCGTAGCCGTCGGGCTGGAAGATGGGGTCGTAGCCGAAGCCATCGGTGCCACGCTGCTCCTCGGTGATGTGCCCGTCGCAACGACCTTCGAAGTAATAGGATTTACCGTCGAGGTTCAGTGCGATGCAGGTGCGGAAGGCCGCCTTGCGGTTGGTCTGCCCCTTCATGGCAGCCAGCATCTTGTCGACATTGTCCTGATAGGTGCAATGCTCACCGGCATAACGAGCCGAGTACACGCCCGGTGCGCCGCCCAAAGCCTCCACCTCGAGGCCGGAGTCGTCGGAGAAACAGTCCACATGGTACTTGTTGGTGACGAAATCCGCCTTGATTTTGGCGTTGCCTTCGATGGTGTCAGCATCTTCGACGATGTCCTCATGGCAGCCGATATCTTCAAGACTCAGGACCTCATAGAGGCCTTCCATGATTTCGCGCATCTCGCGCAGTTTGTTCTTATTGTTGGTGGCAAATACGATTTGTTTCATTTTCTTTTGCGTTTTGGAATTGTCCTACGGACAAGAAATGCTTTGAATTCAACGTAGTTAAATCTGACAAAAATCATTTTTTGGTATACACTTCGTGTAGAAATCTGACAAAAATCAATTTTATAATCTTTCAAAATCCTTACCAAAGTAAAATAGAAAAGAGCATAAAAAGGAGATTTTTGATTGATTTTCTTTTCGATTTTTAAAAGATTTAACTGCGTTGAATACTGCGTATTTCTTGCGAAGCAATACCATTACAAACTCCAGTCAATAGGTTCTATTCCGTGTTGTATCAAATAATTATTCGTTTGCGAGAAGTGATGGCAGCCGAAAAAGCCGCGGCTGGCCGACAGAGGCGATGGGTGCACCGATTTCAGAATCAGGTGCTTGAAGGGGTCAATCAAAGCTTGTTTGGCAATGGCGTAGTTACCCCAAAGGATGAAGACGAGGTGCTCGCGTTGCTCCGAGAGGGCTCGGATAGCGGCATCGGTGAACTGTTCCCAGCCGTGGCGCGAGTGCGAGGCGGCCTGTCCGGCGCGCACCGTCAGCGAGGCGTTGAGCAGCAGTACCCCTTCCCTCGCCCACTTCTCGAGGTTGCCCGAGCGCGCCATAGGCACGCCGAGGTCGTCGTGCAGCTCCTTGAAGATGTTCTGCAAGCTGGGCGGGAAAGGCACGCCATCGGGCACCGAGAACGAGAGGCCGTGGGCCTGTCCTGGGCCGTGATACGGGTCTTGCCCCAAGATGACGACCTTCACCTTGTCGAAAGGTGTGAGGTTGAAGGCGTTGAAAATCAAGGGGCCAGGAGGATAGACGGCATATTGCCGCTTCTCACTGACCAAAAATGATTTCAGGTCGGCGAAATAAGGAGCCTCGAACTGCGGCCGCAGCACTTGGTACCAGCTTTCGTCAATGGCAGGTTTTTTGACTTCCATCTTTATCAGTTGTTCAGTTAAAGCAGGTTGCTGAGCCTGTCGAAGCACCGTCATTCTTTTGGTCGGCCCTTCGACGGGCTCAGGGACCTTAACTCATTTGTTCATAAAAATCTCTGCAAAGATGGTAATAATTCGGGAAAAAATCCGTTATTTTGCAAATCAAATTTGATTTCTATGAATAGAAAACTTGTCATCGCCTTGTTAATCGCCTTTGTTTCAGGCATTATTATGACTTCCTGCAGTTCAAACAAGAGCTGCCCTGCCTACGGCGAATCATCAAAGTTCGTCAAGGAGACGCGCTATTAATACCTAGGAGTCAGGGAGGCACGACTATGACTGCCCTCAGACCATTGGTTTTGCGCCTGCTTATGCTCACGCTTTTTGGAGCGTGCGCTTTTTTGTTGCCAGCCCAAAACATTGACATTCAAAGCGAAGATGACAAGCCTATAGAGGAAAAGCTGGTCTATAACCATCAGAACACCTTCAACGTGGCCATCCACTCACGGGGTTTCGGCGCCGGATTCAAAATCGGGCGCATCAAGAGCATCAACCTGACGCGCAACTGGGAGGCCGAGGTGGTGTCGCTGCGTTCGCTCAAGGAAATCAAGACCTTGAACATTTCTACCTACAACATGCGTCCCTTTGTCTACGGCAAGCTGAACTACGCCTATGTGGCGCGTTTCGGCTATGGCGAGGAGCGGCGCATCTTCGGAAAACCTTACTGGGGCGGCATCGAAACGCGGTGGACTTATGAATTTGGTGCCTCGTTGGCCCTGCTGAAGCCCTACTATTACTATGTCACCATCTACAAGCAACTCGACGACGGTACTTTCTGGGAAACTTACGACGAGCAGACCTTTGACAATAAAGACCAATGGGTGGACGTGCTTGGTCGCTCATCGTTCACCAAAGGCATTGCCGAGACCAAGCTCTCGCCTGGTTTCCACGCCTCGTTGGGACTCAGCTTCGATATTGCCAAATCGCGCACCTCGGTGCAGGCCATCAATGTGGATGTGAAGGCCGAGTGTTTCCCCTTGGGAGTCTCCATCATGGACTCGGAGCGCAACCGGCGACTTTTCATCACCTTCATGCTGTCGTACAACTGGGGCTCAAGATTCAACAAGTATTGAAATTGAGTTGCTTATCGCCGACAGCGATGGATAAGTGAAAAAAATGCGAAAAATTTTCCTCATTTTTCTTGCGGCATTCAAAAAAAGCGTATTTTTGCAGCCGATTCCAATGCCCAATGGTGTAATTGGCAACACGACTGACTCTGGATCAGTAAAGTCCAGGTTCGAACCCTGGTTGGGCAACATTTACAGACCGCTGTAACCCATCTTACGGCGGTTTATTTGTATTAAATAAACTGAAATCTTAAAACATAAAAACTAACACCATGAAAAAACTGATTACGTTTATTTGCTGCGTCATCTTTGGACTTCAGGTCTGCCATGCGCAATACACCACTGAAAAATACACTGTCGCCGTCGCCGACTTCACTGGCAACTACGCTGAAGAAATGTTTAATGCCTGCATCGCCACCATGCCGATATGTCGCGTGACGGTGGTCAACTGGAACGATGTGGCCGAAACCGACTTGGCCGAAGATGTGGACTTCATTGTGACCGGTAACATAGGCGAAGTCGTCACAGAACCAAAGACGGGCAAACAAATACTCACTGGAACGGAATACACCTACTACTCTTGCAAGGTCAATTTCACCCTCGTGATGACCGATGCCAACACAGGCACAGTAGTAGCTACACGCACCAGCTTTTACACCAATACCGACCAAGACCCAGATAAAGCCGTCAGCGATTGCCTCAAATTTTCTGACCAAGACCTGCGCCGACTGGTTGACAATGGTTGCATCATCAAAGTGCCTATCCCGACATTACAGGAGGTGAAAAAGAACAAAGCCCAAACAGCCATCATCGATGCAGGACCCAACATCGGCATTTGCGAAGGGCTCTATTTCGACATACAAGTGGAATCGGAACTCTCTGGCCGCACGTTTTACAAAACCATCGGAGCAGCCAAGGTCAAGGAAGTGCTCAGCGACGAACTCACCCTTTGCGAAATCACCAAGGGTGGCAAAGATGTCATGACTTATTTCAACGAAGGTAACACTTTGATTCTCAAGTCCAAGGAAGAACCCCTAATTCATTTCTAAAGGTCAACGGGTTACTGGTTCCATGGCTTCCAGAAAACAGACTTCAGTTATTCCATAACGATTTTCTGCGTCTTTACACCATTGGAACTTTAAATGCTTTTAAGGCATCCTCAATTGGAAGTCGTTACCACGGAAGAAGGATTCCCATGTGCCGTCGGGATAAACACGCTTTACGACAGGCACACAATTGTCCCATTTAGAGATTCCCTCATCTGGCCCAATTCGTTCGTAGCCCACATACACCAAGGAGCCGTCGGAAAGCCATTGTGCCTTATAATCAGAGCAATCCGTGTCTTCCAAAGCCACCTGATAAGTGCCGTCAATGCTTGAAACACACAGCGGTCCATGGGGATAGTCGCCCCATTCCAGAATGGCCATGTAAAGCACCTTCAAATTGTCGGGCGACGACGAGAGGTAGTTGAATTCGCGTTCCGAAGCATAGCTTGGGTCTGAGAGGTAGGCGTCCAAGTCTATCTTATCTGTCAAACAAACATGCTCAATGCCATCCACAAACCAGTAATTGCCATCGTCTTTCTGCACCAAATAGTCCTTGAGTTCGTCTTTCACAGGATCGAATGTGTAATTCTCTTCCGTTTGTTCCTCCCCTTCATGATCCTGTTGGGCAAGCTCCTCTTGTTCCCATTCCTCCCAGTTCCAATCGGTGATTTCTTTCGTGTCGAGATTGTACAGCTTCTGTTGGCTCAGCGAGTAGGAATCCCAGCTGAATTCATGCCATAATCCCAACATGTTGCGACCGGCATAATAGCAAAGCGGCGATACCGTTCCGTAGGTCTCCGTCACGCATTTCTCATAGTCCAAGCCCCAGTCAGCCTCCTTGACAGGCTGGGCATTGGGAACATCCAATTGGATGGATTTCAGCACCATCTTACCGTTTTCGGGGACGCAGTAATAAAGCTTATCGTACACAAAGACGCTATTCACCACGCTGTCGGTCTCGGCTTCGTATGGCATCAAGGCCTGCTTTTCACTATTGTAGAAAAAAAGCTTGCCCTTGTCGAGCAGAGCCATGTCGCATTCCGAAAGGTCGGTAGGTGCTTGTTCCGGTATCGCAATATCCGAGCTATCGACAACCATTTCCTGGTTATCGGCTTCGGTAGTGGTTTTGTCTGTCTTCTGTTTGGCGGAAAAGTCGCAGCTGACAATACCCATGGCCAGCATCATGAGCAGAAAAAAGTAGTGTCTTTTCATAATGTTATGAGTTATAGTGAATCATCAAGTTGAGAACGCCCTTACTTGCCCAGATGCATACGGATTCTTGAAGCGAGGATGTCGACCACCACAGGGCTTGAGCCACGCGGCAGGATGATGTCGGCGCTGCGCTTGGTGGGTTCGATGAACTGTTGGTGCATGGGCTTGACGAAAGTCTGGTAATGGCGCAGCACATCCTCCCAGGTACGGCCACGCTCGGCGATGTCGCGGCGGATGATGCGCATCAAGCGTTCGTCGCTGTCGGTATCCACAAACACCTTGATATCCATACGCTTGCGAAGCTCTTCCTGCGTCAATACCATGATGCCTTCCACAATAATGACCTCAGTGGGATGCACATAAATCACTTCCTGCGAACGGGCACATGTGACATAGGTATAAATCGGCATCGGGATGGTCTCGCCATTCTTGAGACGGTCGAGATGGTCGATGAGCAAGTCCCACTCGATGGCATCGGGATGGTCGAAGTTGATTTGCTTCTTCTCCTCGGGCGTCTTGTCGCCGTTGTCGAAGTAGTAAGCGTCTTGCGAAATGACTGATACTGAGTTTTCTGGCAACTGTCTGACCAGTTCCTTTACGACGGTGGTTTTCCCTGAACCCGATCCGCCAGCAATTCCAATGACTAACATAATTCGAAGTTTTGGTTATTGAGCTTGTCGAAATAAGATGCCACAAAGATAGGAGTTTTGTTGAATTGTTTAATCGTTGATTGTTTAATTGTTGATTGTTTTCCGTAATTTTGCCGAAAATTTCAAATTACAAGAATGAAAACGATTCACAAATTCGCAGGTTTTTTCCTGCTTGCTGCGATGTTAGGGTTGTGCAACTGCGGCCCCAAACTGCCTGAACTCCCCGTTGCTGAAGTCAAACCTTATTTTGCCGACGCCGCCAAGACCAAGGCCATCGACACGGCTTTCTACGAAGTCAAGGATGCCAAAGGTGCCAAATTGGGTACGGTCTTGTACTCCTCGCCTTATTCCGACAATGTGAAAGGCTTTAACGGCCCTACACCTTTATTAATAGCCTTGGATGCCGATGGACGCATCAAGAATGTCGTTTTGCTGGAGAACCAGGAAACACCCAACTTTGCCCAACGCGTTGTGGACGGTGGACTTTACGAAGCTTGGAACGGTCTCACTCCCGACGAAGCCCTCAACAAGGAAGTCGATGCCGTCAGTGGTGCCACCTACACCTCCAATGGCGTGAAAAAGAGCCTTATCGCCCGACTGAAGGCATATCAAAAACAGGTGAAATAATGATTGTAGAGACGTGGCACGCCGCGTCTCTACTGTTTTTATTCGTCATCTTCTGATGGTTCCGTCGACGGTTCTGTCGCGCCTTCCAACACGATGACGATTTCGCCCTTGATGTCTTTCTTGGAGAAATGCTCGATCACCTCAGCTAAGGTGCCGCGGGCGTTTTCCTCGTGGATCTTGGTCAGTTCGCGGGAGACACAAACCTTTCTTTCAGCGCCACACACTTCAGCAAGCTGCTGCAAGGTCTTCAGCAGGCGGAAGGGGGATTCATAAAGAATAGTCGTGTAAGGGTATTCCGCAACGGCCTGCAACTTGGTCTGACGGCCTTTCTTGTGCGGCAAAAAGCCCTCAAAAATAAACTTCTCGGCAGGCAGCCCCGAATTGACCAAAGCCGGAACGAAAGCCGTAGGGCCAGGCAGGCACTCCACCTCTATGCCACGCTTCACGCACTCGCGCACCAACAGGAAGCCCGGGTCGGAGATGGCGGGCGTGCCAGCATCAGTCACTAAGGCCAAGGTCTCCCCTGCCTCGATGCGTTCGGCGATGCGTTCCACCACCTGATGCTCGTTGCGGATGTGGAAGGCCGTCATGGGCTTGCTGATTTCCAAATGCCGCAAAAGGTTGCCCGAGGTACGAGTGTCCTCAGCCAAGATGCCATCCACTTCCTTCAAGATCCGGATGGCTCGCAAGGTGATGTCCTCGAGGTTGCCAATCGGCGTAGGCACAAGATAGAGCTTCGACATGGTTGTGTTTATTCAAACTTGCGGGAAACCAAATCCTTGAGTTTCAGATAAGCCTCGTTGCTGCTGTTCCATTGCAGTTCAATCTTCAGCTCATTGAGATAAATCATCGCGCCATTCAAGGTCTTCAAGTCGTTGAGGTTCTCGATGGATTTGGTGTATTTCTCCATGCTTCCTCCAAATAACTCATTGACAAACAGAAACTTGTCATTGATTCCGATGACCGACTTCAGGTCACGGCCCGGGGTTTGTTGCAGCTTGGCAGCCAATGAATTGTCCTCGCCCATCATCTTCTCGCCAAGGGTCTCGCCCGTCGACAGCTCAAACTCGGCATCATCTTCTTCGGTGAAGACACCCGTCACCACTTCCGGCGACTCCCGCTCAATCTCCTCCTTCTCAGCCTTGACTTCCTCATCCAAGCGAGGCATCACCAGCGGATTGTCCTTCACCAACTCGTCGCCATGCACACGGTCACGCTCGGGAATCTCCTCCTCGGGAATGGCTTCCATCACATGAACGACCTTTCCCTCAGGTTCCTTCGGTTTTTCGGGTTCCTTTTCCTCTTCAGGGACGTCCTCGAAGCGGAAGAAGAAACCAAACTCATCGCCCAAAGGCTTTTCCTCAGGCACTGGTTCTGATTCAGCTGGTTCATTATCGACACTTTGCTCTTCAACCACTGTGAAATGCTCCTCAATAGGTTCCACTATGGTTGGCTCCTCTGCTTCGAGAGGCATTTCCACCACTGGTTCAGGTTGAGGCTCGACAAAAACAGGTTCGGGCACAAATTCCGGTTCAGGTTCTAGCTCAGGTTCGGGTTCTGGTTCTGGCTCAGGTTCAAGCTCAAGTTCTGGTTCGGGTTCGGGAACTATCTCCTCGACAGGAGCTTCTTCCTCAGTTGGAGCCACCTCATCGTTCGACTCTTCCTCAGCCTCATTCTGCATCATGCCGCCAAAAAGGCCTGAAAATGCTTCAGCATCAAACGGGAGATCCTCGTCGAGGCTCTCATCCCCCACATTGATGGAGCAAAGCTGATCATAAAGCGTGTGCGTGCGGTTCATCAGCACGTCCAAATCGAGCAGTTCAAGGGGTTTTTCGTTTCTTAAAAGGTAGTTGACTTGTTGGTATAACAAACTGATTTCCTGCTTAATAGAAATCAATTTTTCTTTTTGGTTCTCAAACTTGTCGTTCATATAGGATTAATCTTTATTTTTGCTTCGATATGCTCAGCAACCATGCTGAAAAGAATTTGCTAAAGTACAAATATTCTAATTAACAGCAACATGTTTATTGAAAAAGATTCTCACAATAGGACTCAAGGTTGGATCGAAGTGATTTGCGGCTCTATGTTTTCAGGCAAGACGGAGGAATTGATCCGTAGGTTGAAACGCGCAAAAATCGCCAAACTGAAGGTGGAAATCTTCAAACCTGGTGTGGACACTCGCTACAGTGAGGAGGATGTGGTGTCGCACAATGCCACTGCTCTGCATTCCATCCCTGTGGAGAGTGCCAATGAGATTCTTTTTTACGCGAACGATGTGGATGTCATCGGCATCGACGAAGCCCAATTCCTTGATGATGAGTTGCCTAATGTATGCGAGCAGTTGGCCAACCAAGGGGTACGCGTCATCATCGCAGGTTTGGACATGGACTTCATGGGCAAGCCTTTCGGTCCCATGCCGAGGCTGATGGCCATCGCCGAAGATGTCACAAAGGTACATGCCATTTGCGTGCGCTGCGGCAGTCCAGCGCAGTTCTCGCACCGCACCATCGCAGGCGACAAATTGGTGGTATTGGGAGAAACGGAAAGCTACGAACCGCTGTGCAGGGCTTGTTACCTTAAAGCGCGAGAGGAAAGAGATAATGGGCTGTCTTCATAGAGACGCAAGGCATTGCGTCTCTACTTGCCGCGCCCTTGGATAACGATTAAAACCGTGTAAATCAGAATCTTGATATCCAAGGCAAGATTCACATTCTCGATGTAGAGCACATCGTATTTCAGGCGCTCGATCATCTCATCGACGTTTTCGGCATAACCATATTTCACTTCGCCCCAGCTGGTGATGCCTGGCTTCACCTTCAGCAACAAACGATAATAAGGAGCCTTTTCCATGATTTTGTCAATGAAATACTGACGCTCAGGGCGATAGCCCACCAACGACATCTTGCCTTTCAGCACCGTCCAGAACTGTGGGATTTCGTCAAGGCGCACCTTGCGCATGAACTTGCCAAACTTGGTGATGCGCGGGTCGTCGTCGCTCGAGAGCTGTGGCGTGCCGCTCGACTCGGCATCGACCCTCATACTGCGGAACTTGGCCATATTGAAAGGTTTGCCACCTTTACCGATGCGTTCCTGCACATAGAAAATCGGTCCTTTTGAGGTGGCCTTCACGATGATGGCACAAGCCAAGAACACTGGAGACAAGATAATAAGTGCCAACGCAGAAGCCACAATGTCGAAAGCGCGTTTCACTACCCTTTGCCAAATGGGCATCAGTTCGGGTGTGACCTGCACCAAGGGTGCCTGCCAAATGGCCGATTGCTTGACGGTACCGAAGACCAAGTCCTGCATGGCGGGGATGATTTTCACATTGGCATCGGTCGTGTCAACCACTGAGAGCAGCACTTTCATCGTCTCCACCTCTGAACGCTCGATGGCAATGATGACCTCTTCCACATTTTTCTCCTTCACAATCTGTTCAATTTCACGATATGAACCCAAACGAGGGAGGAACTCGGCGAGCTTATATTCCTTCTTGTCGTACACATTGAGGAAACCTATCAGTCGGCGACCCGAGGGCTTCACCTCCTCCTCGATTTCCTTAAAGATGGCACAGGCATTATCGTTGCTGCCCACGATGAGCGTGTTGAACCCGATTTTCTTGCTCCGAATCCTCGAAATCACCGAGGTGGTGATGATGACACGCGGAATGTAAGTGATGACGAACTGAAGGGTAAATAATGCAATAAACGATTGATAATAAGACTTATACGAAGCCACTTCATCATCAAGGATGACCACGAAGAAAAGCACGATGACACCCAACAAGGTGATGAAAAACGTCTGCCCCAACTCCTTCAGCCTCGACTTTTGATAGACCTTCTCGTAGGCACCCGAAACAGCATGAAGAATAAGCCAGGAAATCGGAATGATGGCCACTCCCAACCAAAAACTAGGCGTATTGAAAGAATTCGTGATACGGTCCCAATAATTGATATAGAGGTCTTCGTGCGCCTTGCGGAAGAAATAAAACAAAGTCCACGCCAGAATGGAAGCCAACCAATCGACGACGAAATAGAGCGATGCTAATCTTTTCTTGTTCATTGCGTTAGGTTGCGATAAAGCAGTTTCAGGTTATCGAAATAATAATAGCGCGGTTCGTTGATGGGATGATACACACGGCCATTAAGCAAATCCTGGTCAGTCGTTAAGTCGGAAGTAAGATAGAGCTTGAAATAGTTGGAAGTCACATTGTTGTTCATCATCGGGCCGATGTTGATGTAGATCTTGTTCCAACGCTGGGGCCTGTCGTGTTCCTTGTCGGTAGGCGTCACCTTCACCAAAGGCATCATCTCCAATTGATAGTCCTTAAAATACTGGACGCCAACGAAGAAGGTGTCGTTGCAGTTGTAGTCCATCTCCAGCAGGCAATACACACCGTATGTGCCTTTATAGAAATCGAACTTGTCGGCGGTGATGACGGTGAAATCCATCGTATCGGGTGGCAGTTCCACCTTACCCGAGAAGAACGAGTTGGTCGAATGCCAAGACCCTTCGCCTGCGAAACGCATCATGCTCGTGTCGCTGCTTTCATCAGGCAACAGAGAGTTGGTGTTTTCGAAATCTTCCATCCAGGCCACGTTGACGCCTTCACCAATGGGATAATAGCTCAGCGAAGGACGCAAGTTGACGATACTGTCCTCAACAAGATTCACATTCTGGTAGACGCGAGGCATGTAGAACGGATACCTGTCGCGCGAAGCCGAAATGCCATTCACCTTGATGCCGCCATAGATGGAGACTTTGTGCGGGCCTTTCTTCAGAACGGGAAATGTGCTCGGAAGCTCATAACTTCCAATGGGATTATCGTCGATATACACCCAGGCATCGGTGATTTTGTGCGTGTTGGCGCCATAGACAAAATAATCCGTAAGCGAGTCCACTTCGACGGACTCGATATGTATGTAGGCAGGCACGGTTTGCCCTCCTTCAAACTTGTTGCACGATGTGGCTGTCAACACAAGGGCAAAAAGCCCCAGTATGACAGAAAAGATAGAACTCCTTGTCATAGAACTATATTTAATATGGTAACGGCTAGGCTTCATGAATATTGTTTCTGGGAGTTTTTATTTCTGTACCTTGGCAATGGATTCGTCGACGGCATCCAAAATGCGGTAAGCGAGTTTCAGTACATTGATGCCGTCATCGATGGTGACAGCAGGTGTAGTGTTATGCACGATAGCCGAATAGAAACTTTCCAGCTCCGTCTTGATTGCGTTAATCGGATGAATCTCAGGCATCTCGAAAGTAATCTGTTTTTCGGAGCCATCGGCCAGGTTAATGGTTGTCGAAAGCGGATTGGTCTCGTCCACTTCGTCATTGATGCGGAAAATCTCGGCTTTCTTGTCAAGGAAGTCAACAGTGATGTAGGTACCTTTTTGGAAGATGCGGGTCTTGCGCATGTTCTTCAGCGAGAGGCGCGAGGCCGTGAGGTTGGCCACAGTGCCATTCTCGAACTCAATACGTACATTGGTGATGTCGGGTGTTGGACTGACGATACTCACGCCGCTTGCACTGATATGCACCACAGGCGACTTAACGATAGTGAGCAGGATGTCGAGGTCATGCACCATCAAGTCGAGCACGACGGGTACATCGGTGCCTCGCGGGTTGAACAAAGCCAAACGATGTGCTTCGATGAAGAGCGGGTCTTGAATAAAAGGCTCGGCAGCAATAAAGGCCGGATTGAAGCGTTCCACATGCCCCACCTGCACCTTGACACCAGCTTCGTCGGCCAACTTCTTCAGGGCATTGGCCTCTTCGGGCGTGGCCACAATGGGTTTTTCGATGAAGACATGTTTGCGTTTCTGCAAAGCCTTTGAGGCACACTCAAAATGGCGGATGGTTGGTGTGACAATGTCGACCACATCCACGGCATCAATCAGTGAATCAACGGAATCGAAGCATTTCACTCCGATTTCCTCTTCTACCTGTTTCGCAGTTTGGCCGGCGGGGTCAAAAAAACCAACCAAATCATATTCCTCAATCTGCTTGATACAGTTAAGATGGATCTTTCCCAAATGTCCCGCACCTAAAACACCAATTTTCAGCATGATTTAAAATTTGCGCAAAAATAGTCTTTTTATCGTTTCGGCGAGCCAGATTTTACCGTAATTTCGCGCCGCATATCGAAGTATGAACACCCAACCAGAAGACAATTACCGTCACAAAGGTCTGCGCAAGCAACTCGTTGACCAACTGCGCGCCAAAGGCATCACCGACGAGGCCGTGTTGTCGGCCATCAACGAGGTGCCGCGCCATGTTTTCCTTGACTCCTCTTTCGTCGAGCTCGCCTATCAGGACCAGGCCTTTCCCATCGGCTCGGGACAGACCATCTCGCAACCTTCAACCGTGGCTTCACAAACCCAGTTGTTGCAAATCGAAAAAGGGATGAAAGTACTTGAAATCGGCACAGGTTCGGGCTACCAAGCTTGTGTTTTGGCCGCCATGGGTGCCAAGGTATTCAGCATCGAACGGCAGCGCAACCTCTATTTCAAGACCAAGGAAATCCTTGAGCAACTACCTTTCCGCGTGAAGACCTTCTTAGGTGACGGATATGAGGGATTGCCCACCTACCAGCCTTTCGACCGCGTCATCATCACGGCAGGTGCACCAAGCATCCCTGAAAAACTCATCGAACAGATGAAACCAGGCGGCATCATGGTCATTCCGATGGACAACGCCGAAGGCGACGGGCAAACCATGCTGAGGGTGACCAAAATGGATGACGGTTCATTGAAAAAAGAGGAATTCGGCGACTTCAAGTTTGTGCCGATGCTGAAAGAGATTGGGAATGATTAGTATAACTTTACAACATTTTCAGCAAGCAAATGATTCCCTTGCGGCTCTTCGGGGCTATTTTTCAGGAAAAGTTTGACTACTACATCTTTATCCTGTGTAAAAGGCAAATGCTCGGCTATTTTCTTTAGTTTTTCCGTAAGAAGTCGCGCATTTTCTGAAGAGGTCCACTTACATTCTCCGATAAGAATGGTTTTTTTGTCCATCGACTCGGCAACGACATCAAGTTCAACATCTTGTGGCTTTCCGTCTATCATGACACTACCCCACCATCGGCGAGCCTCGCCATACAAAATGCCATCAATGACGTTGCCTGTCACAGCATCACGGCATATTCTTTCCCACCATCCACCAATATGACCTGACATCTGCTCTCTCAAAATTGCATCAACAGGTGCATAGCGTTCCAACTCGATAAAGGACCTCATGGGAGCTACGAAACGGAAATGAAAACTCAAAAACGGGTCGGCGATTCTATACAAGCTTCGTTTTGTACTTTTTAAGGACTCTCCAAAAGGAATATCACGTTCGATATATCCCAAATCGATAAGCTTTCCTATAGGACGAGAAAGATTGGTGGCCGGTTCCTCACATCGTGAAGCGATTTCCTTTAGTCTTGTCGCCCCTTTCCCGATGATTGACATAATTGTCGATATTTTCACAATATCGTTCATATCATCATTGAAAAGCCTTTGCGGCTCTTCATAAAGAATGCCTTGCGACGACAGCACATTGTCTCTCAAAGCCTTGTCTTTGTCGCCGCTTTTCTCACGCAAGACCCAGTAACGTGGCACGCCACCCCATAACGCATATTCCTCAATAGTCTCAACTGCATCCAAATGAAGTGCTTCACCAAGATAAGGCAACTTCATCGGATTCAGCTTAAAATCCGAGTCCGAATGGCCATACAATGGAGATGCTTCATCGTAAAGAAGGTCATACATCATGGTTTGTGACGACCCACATAGAATAAGGTTATATTTCAGCTTGCCTTCATCCAGCAGTTTCTGAATTACCGAAGTCAATTCCGGGCTAACCTTTGCCAGATATGGAAACTCATCCAGACAGAGAGTTATTTTCTTCTTCACTCTGTAGTTGATAGCCATAAAAAGGGCTTCCCAAGTAGGATAATGAACCGAATCAAAATCGGGGAAAACATGAGACGCGATACTCGCCAGCAAATCACGCTGGTTTGAGGCATCAGTTCTGTCAGCCTCATAATAAATGTCATCCTCCGTCAAAACATGTTTGATCAATGTAGATTTGCCCAACCGTCTTCTACCTCTTATGATGACTAGACAAGGGCAGTCGCCATTCAATAACTGCGTAAGACGCTCCGTTTCTTTTTTTCGATCTACGAACTCCATAATTATTATGCTTTAGAAACATTATGTTTTGTCAACATAATTTTCTGCAAAAATACATTTTTTTTCAAAACAGAGTAATAATTCCTGTTTTTTTCATTTTGAAGCAACCTCGAAATATCATCGTATTTGTTTGTGTCATCAAATTATGCTTTATAAACATTATGTTTTATCAACATAATTTTTCGGCAATAATAAACATTTCCCCCGCCTCTTCAACCTTGTAGAGACGCGATTATCGCGTCTCACTTCAAGTTTGTACTGATGCTGAAGGAGATTGGGAATGATTAAAAAAGGAAGGCCAAGGCCTTCCTTTTTTCATTACTTCTTGAATATTCCGCCCAAAAGCCCTCGGAAAATTGACTTTCCGAGTTGGCGTCCGAAGGTCGTTGCCGTCGTGTTGATGGTCTTCTCGACGGCTTTCCTTGTGGTCGACTTCTTCTTGGTGCTTGTGCTACGCGAGCTGGTGCTTCTTGAGCGCTCTCTTTCCTTGGCTTCCTTGGCCAGGCGCTTCTCTTCCTCTTCTTCTTCACGCTGGCGACGTTTCTCTTCCTGTTTCTGTTGCTCGAGGAGAAGTTCATAGGCGCTCTCGCGGTCGAAGCTCTTGTCGTAGATGCCATAAAGGCGCGAGTTGCGGATCAAGGCGGTGCGCTGTCCCTCGGTGATGGCTCCGATTTGGCTCAGAGGGAAGAGAATCTTGGCGCGCTCAACGACACAAGGTGCACCCTTCTCGTCAAGGAAGGAGACCAAAGCCTCGCCCGTACCGAGTTCCAAGATGGCCGCTTCGGTATTGAAGCTGGGATTGGCGCGGAAAGTCTGTGCCGCCGCCTTAACGGTCTTCTGGTCTTTGGGCGTATAGGCTCTCAGTCCGTGCAAGACGCGGTTACCCAGCTGACCGGCAATGACTTCAGGAATGTCGCTCGGGCTTTGGGTGACAAAATACACGCCCACGCCCTTGGAACGCACCAAGCGGATAACCTGCTCAATCTTGTCAATCAAGGCTTTAGAGGTGTCCTTGAACAACATGTGGGCCTCATCGAAGAAGAAGATGAGCTTGGGCAATTCGAGGTCACCGACCTCAGGCAACTGTTCGTAGAGCTCACTCAGCAACCATAGCAGGAAGGTGGAATAGAGCTTGGGATTAAGCATCAGCTTGTCGGCTGCCAACACATTCATCACACCGCGACCTCCTTCGGTTTGGAGGAAGTCCAAGGCATTGAACGAAGGTTCACCAAAGAAAATCTCGCCGCCTTCGGCCTCCAAAGCCAACAGGGCTCGCTGGATGGCGCCCACGCTCACCGACGACACCGTTCCGTAGGTCGTGGTATATTCTTTGGCATTCTTGGCCACATAGTCGAGCATCATCCGCAAGTCCTTCATGTCGATAAGCAAAAGGCCTTGGTCATCGGCAATCTTAAAGACGATGTTCAGGATGCCGGTTTGGGTTTCGTTAAGGTCGAGCAGTCGAGCCAGCAGTTGGGGGCCCATGTCGGAAATGGTGGCTCTGAGCGGGTGACCCTGCTCGCCATACACATCGAAGAACCGCGTAGGGCAGCCGTGGAATTGTGGGTTTTCGATGCCAAACTCAGGGCAGCGTTTCTCGATGAAGCCACTCATTTGTCCGGGTTGGCTAATGCCCGAGAGGTCGCCTTTCATGTCGGCCATGAAGCAAGGTACACCTGCTTCGCAGAATGTTTCGGCAAGCACCTGCAGGGTGACGGTCTTACCCGTACCCGTGGCACCCGCAATCATGCCGTGACGGTTGGCCATCTTGCCAATCATATAGATGGGGCCGTTGTCGCAATGCGCAATGTAGAGTTGTTTGTCGTCGGTATACATATTGTTGAAGTGTTGATTGTTTAATCGTTGAATTGTTGTTATTTTTGACTCGGGACTGAGGGACGCGAGACGCGGGACTCATTCCGCATTCCACATTCAGCATTCAGCATTTATTTTGAATCGAATGTATTTGATAGTGAGGCCTTGGTCAAGCCACATCTGTTCGTAGAAGGTACGGATGGTCTTCACTTCAAGGTTGTCATCGTTCGCGTAGAGGTCATCGGTGGCATAGAGCAACGGCAGACCCTGAGGCTCCACCACATCGTGGAGGGTGAACTCGTACATGATGGGACTATCTGTCTTGAGGTTGAGGATGCCGTCGGGACGGACAATCTTACGATAGTGGTCGAGGAACTCGGGTGAGGTGAGACGATGGCGTGCGTTGCGCTCGCCCTCGCCTGGATGCGGGTCGGGGAAGGTGACCCAAATCTCGGCCACTTCGTCCTTGGCAAAGAAATGCTCGATTTGGTCGATACGGGCACGCAGAAATGCCACATTCTTCAAGCCTTCTTCGTTCGACTGCTTCAGGCCGCGCCAGATGCGCGCGCCTTTGATGTCGACACCTATATAATTAATGTCTTGATGGGCGCGGGCCAAGCCGACGGTGTATTCTCCCTTCCCGCAGCCCAACTCGAGCACGATGGGGTTGTCGTTATGGAAGAAGTCGGCATGCCACTTCCCTTGCAGGGGAAATCCTTCGCTCATGATACGCTCATAGCTGTATTCGAACAAGTTCGGGAAAGTCTTGTTCTCGGCAAATCGCTCTAATTTGTTCTTTTTTGACATTGTTCTAATATCCTGTCGCCCCTACGGGGCTATCACTACTTTAGTATCCAAGCTTTATATTCCGTCTTGGCTCTGATTTCACGAAGCACCGTCGTGGCTTCCTCTTCGGTGGTATAACGGCCGAACGACACATACCATCTGTCGCCCCGCATCTCATAGAAGGCCGCAGGATAACCTTTCCATTGCAAGGACTGAGCCATACGAGCGGCATCCTCTTCGTGTCCATAGATGCCTGCAACAATCCAGATGTTAGCCTCTCGCACAGGCTCTTTCCATTCCCATTTCTTCTCATAGAAAGGCAACTTATAGGTTCCAGGCGCACTCGCAGGTCCACGCGTCTCTTCCCAAGGGAATCGGATGGTGCCGAACTCATGCAAGCCATAAAGGACACCCGCAGCTACCAAGATTCCCAACAAAACCCACAACCAGCCCGAACGGTGCGGCTTTTCATCATCGGCATGCACTGCCTTTTCATCCACAGTTACCGGCGTGTTCTTTTCTTTCTGCTGCTGTTCAATTTCCGCCTTAATCTCTTCTTTCGACTTGGATTGAATTACAGGTTGCGGACTAAAGTCGCACAATCCGAAAGCATCGGCATGGTAATTAACCGACTTATCCTGCTCAAACACGAGGTTTTTATCATAATCGAAACGCAAAGTGCCGATATGTTCCAACACATACTTCTTGCCTTGCTTCAGGTTATTAAAGCAATCCGAAACGAACAGCACCAATTGCGTTTTTGCCTCGTTTTTCGAAACGCGATCTTTATCCGATATATAATTGACAATCAAATCGTTGTCCTCACGCAAATTGGCATCGAAAATGATGTCGCAATTGGGTGTGGTGAAATAGTTTGCCACTGGGTTCACCTTCGCCGACAAGGGCTTTTTCACAAATGCACCCAAGCCTGGCACCACTACGGTATCGCGGACAAACAAAAGGTCTGATATGGCTTCTGCTATCGAAATCATCTCACTCTATCAGTTGATTCTGAGCAAATTGCATGGCTTTCTCATAATCCTCTTGCGTATCGATAGATAGGCTTTCCAACTGGGTGACGCCCATACGGATGCGTAAGCCGTTTTCCAACCAGCGCAATTGCTCCAATGATTCAGCCTTCTCAAGCGCAGTAGACTGCATTTCAGCGATTTGACACAAAGTTTCGGTCTTGTATGCATAGAGACCGATATGCTTATAGAACTCACCCTTTTGCAGCCATTTGTCACGATCCAGATTGCGCATGAAAGGTATGGGGTAACGGCTGAAATACAACGCGTTACCTTGTTTGTCCATCACCACTTTCACCACATTGGGACTGAAAAGTTCATCCTCATCCTCAATACGCTTGGCCAAGGAGGCCAGTTGGGTGTCATCGCGACCAATCAGTTCAATGACTTGGTTGATTTGGGCAGGTTCGATGAAAGGCTCATCACCTTGTATGTTGACCACAGCATCATATTGTCCTTCAACCATATACAATGCTTCACGGCAACGATCGGTGCCACTGCGATGATTGGGGTCGGTCAGCACATATTGGCCACCGAACTTCAACACTTCATCAGCAATGCGCATGTCATCTGTAGCTACCACAACAGCGTCCAATTTCGACTTCCAAGCCTGTTCCCAAACACGTTGAATCATCGTCTTCCCTTTGATCATAGCCAAAGGCTTGCTGGGGAAGCGTGTCGAAGCGTAACGTGAGGGTATGATTCCTATCACTTTCATAATCAGAACAATCCATTAAGTGAGCCTTCAATGCGATCGACGACAGTGCTGAGGTCTTCAGGATTCTCGAGTTCAAGGTTGTCGGTGTCGATGATAAGCAGTTTGCCGTCATTGTAGCTGTTGATCCATTTCTCGTAACGCTCGTTAAGGTTGGTCAGGTAGCTAATGCTGATCGACTGCTCAAACTCACGGTTGCGCTTGGCAATATGCCTGATTAAGGTAGGCACGGAGGCACGGAGGTAAATCAGCAAATCGGGCGGTTGGAGGAACTTGGTCATCAGTTCGAACAGCGACTGATAATTCTCAAAATCACGAGTTTCCATCAAGCCCATGGAATAGAGGTTGGCCGCGAAGATATGGGCATCCTCGTAGATAGTACGGTCTTGGATGACATCCTCGCCGCTATTGCGGATATCCATCACCTGACGGAAGCGGCTGTTGAGGAAGAATATCTGGATATTGAACGACCATCGTTGCATGTCCTCGTAGAAACTATCGAGATAAGGGTTATGCTCCACCTCCTCATAATGAGGCTTCCAATTGAAATGCTTGGCCAAGAGTCCCGTAAGAGTGGTCTTGCCCGAACCTATGTTTCCAGCTACTGCTATGTGCATAATACTCTTGTTTTAGGGTGATAAGAAGTTGCTAAAATAAAGAAAAGTCGGCAAAAGGAGCCTAATTTTTTGCAGAAAAATAACAATCTGTTGATTTTCAGATTATTTTGGCGCTTTTATCAGCAAGTATATGCCTAACACGCAAAAGATGAAATTGGGAATCCAGGCAGCAAGGAAGGGCGACAGGCTGCCCGAGATGGCAAACGACTTGGAGATCTGCATGAAAAGGATATAGGCGAATGCGATGGTGATGCCGATACCCAAATGCATACCGATACCACCCCTCACCTTTCGGCTTGAAAGGGCTGCACCGATGAGGGTCAAGATGAGCACAGCAGCAGGCGCCGACATGCGGGTGTGCATTTCCACCTGATAGGCTTTCACGCCCTCAGAGCCTTTCTCCTTCATGCCTTGAATCTGGTCACGCAACTCGAAAAAGTCCATCTCCTCAAAGTCTTCCTTCATCATGTACAAGTCGTTGGGATACAAGTTGAGCAAGGTGTCGAGATTTCGGCCTTTCAACAGAGTTTCCTCTTTCCCATCAATGTTTCGAATGGCGTATGGGTCGATTTTCCAACTGTTCAATGCCACCGTATCATGATAGAGCATGTCTGACATCACTTTGTATTTCAACTCGCTACCATCATACCTTTCCCACGAGAACTTATAACCGAGTTGCTTAGCGATATTATAACTCTCCACATACACATACTCATCCTTTTCAATTTGGACATGCACATTACGTCCTGCACTTTGGCTCAGTTTCTCCATGTACTCATCCTTGAACTGTCGCCGGATTTCGTTGGTCTTGGGAATCAAGAAGTTACCAAAGTACAACGACATTACTGCAATGCAAATTGCCGCAAACATATAGGGAACGAGAAAGCGCCAAAAGCTGATGCCGCTACTCAGAATGGCCACAATTTCGGTACGGGCAGCCATTTTGGAGGTGAAAAACACCACGGCAATAAAGGCGAACAAATGGATGAAAAGGTTGATATAATAAGGTATCGACATGATGTAGTAGTCGACCACCACGCGTTGCCAAGGCGCATTGTGTTTCAGGAAGCTGTCGATGTTTTCGGACACATCGAAAATGATGACGACCAAAATCAGCATCGAGATGGCAAAGAAGAAAGTGCCAAGATACTTCTTGAAGATATATGCGTCTATTTTTCTCATTCACAACCTCCTAGTCACTTTTGGCAACATCATGTCGCGCCACTCGGCAAAGTCGCCAGCGATGATGTGCTTGCGGGCTTCGCGCACCAACCAAAGGTAGAAACCGATGTTGTGCAAGCTGGCAATCATGGGGCCGAGGATTTCGCCCGCGACGAACAAATGACGGAGATATGCCCTGGTATATTGTGCATCGACGAAAGTTTCGCCATTGGGGTCGACAGGCGAGAAGTCCATTTTCCACTTTTCGTTTTTCAGGTTGATGATGCCTTCTGATGTGAAAATCATGCCGTTACGACCATTGCGCGTGGGCATCACACAGTCGAACATGTCGACACCTCGTGAAATGCCTTCAAGAATATTGGCCGGAGTGCCTACACCCATCAGATAACGCGGTTTATCCTTAGGCAGAATGGTGTTCACCAGCTCAATCATCTCGTACATCTTCTCAGTCGGCTCACCCACGGCCAAGCCACCGATGGCGTTGCCGTCAGCATTCTTCGAAGCGATGTATTCCGCCGATTGTTCGCGCAAGTCGCGGTAGACACAGCCCTGCACAATGGGGAACAGAGCCTGCTCGTAACCATATTTGGGCTCGGTGGCATTGAATCGCTCGATGCAACGGTCGAGCCAGCGGTGTGTGCGCTCCATGGAAGGCTTGGCATACTTGTAGTCTGCCGTGCCAGGCGTGCATTCATCGAAGGCCATCATGATGTCGGCACCAATACTTCGTTGGATGTCCATCACACGCTCGGGAGTAAATAGATGGCGCGAGCCATCGATATGCGACTGGAAGGTCACGCCCTCCTCTTTCATCTTGCGAATACCCGTGAGCGAAAACACCTGAAAGCCACCACTATCGGTCAAAATGGGGCGATCCCAACCATTGAACTTATGCAATCCTCCAACGGTTTCCAGCACCTCCAAACCTGGGCGCAGATAGAGATGATAGGTGTTGCCCAAGATGATTTGCGCCTTCACCTCATCGCGCACATCACGCAAATGGCATGCCTTTACTGTGCCTGCCGTGCCCACGGGCATGAATATTGGAGTCTCAATCGGGCCGTGGCCGGTAGTGAGCAAGCCAGCACGAGCGTTGCTTTTCGGGTCGTTAGCAGCAATAGTGAAATTCATCGTTGTAATTTTGCGCAAAAATAGTGATTTGTTGAATTGTTTATTGTTTAATCGTTTAATTGTTGAAGAAAAAAGTGCAGAATTGGAATAAGAAAACTTGCAATTTGAAATCTATAAATCTACAATTTTATTATCTTTGCAAAACTAAAACATATCGAAGCGATGCAATTCAGTTTTAACTATAACAGCCTTAGTTTCATCATTTTAATTGTCTTTGGAGTCAGCCTTATCATCCAATTGATCTATCATTGGGGCTTTTTCTCGAAAGTGGCTTTCTACAAGAGGAACGCGCGCCCGAAATTGGACGAGGAATTGGAGCCTGTCTCAGTAGTGCTCTGTGCTCGTGATGCCTACGAATACCTCATCGAACTCATTCCGGCATTGCTCCAGCAGGATTACCCTGATTTCGAAATCGTTGTGGTGAACGACTGCTCTGACGACGAGACCGAGGAATACCTGAAAGACCTCGAGCGCAAGGAAACCCGAGTGAAGCCCGTGCAACTCAAGCAGCACCTCAATTTCTTCAACGGCAAGAAGTTCCCGCTCTCGATGGGCATCAAGTCGGCCCAAAACGACCTCATCGTCCTCACCGACTGCAACTGCATGCCGGTCAACGACCAATGGCTGCGCAGTGTGGTGAATCGCTACAACAACCAAACCGAAATCGTCATCGGTTACAGCCCTTATGTGCAAAAGAAAAGCAGATTGAATCGCATCATGCGTTTCGATGCCTTGCAAAACGCCCTACTCTACCTCTCTGCCGCATTGAATCGTCATGCCTATATGGGCATCGGCAAGAACCTTTCCTATCGCAAAGAGCTGTTTTACAGGAACCAAGGTTTCATTTCTCATTACACCACCTCGGTAGGAGAAGATGATTTGTTCATCAACAAGGTGGCCACCAAAAAGAACACCGAAGTCCTCATCGACGCTGAAAACGCCATCCTGACCACCCCAACCAGCAGCTTCAAGCTCTGGATGCGGCAAAAGAGCAGTCGTTACTCCACCATATCAAAATACGATGGTCGCTCCCGACTGATGCTGAGCCTGTTTTATGGCTCTCAGTTCCTGTTCTATGTGTCCTTTATCACGCTGATCGCACTTTGCACCAAGCCAGCCTTCACCATCACCAATGGCGCGGCATTCTACATCCCGATTTTGGTGTTTTTCTTCCTAATTCGCTTTGGTTCCCAACTCATTATCTACCACAAGGCTTCGAAGCGATTGGGAGAAAAGGGATTGCTCCCAGGGCTGATTGCCTACGATTTCCTGTTTGCTTTTTTATCGCCTTGGCTCAGGTTGATGGGCAGAATGAATGTGGGGAAGGAATGATTTTTCCGGCATTTGGGTTGTTTTTCGAGACGCGATAATTGACTACGTCGAATCTTCGATTTCGACGTCTCTACAAGCATACGTTGATAAAAACGTCATTGTTTCCCCATACCATCCACCTTGTAGAGACGCGATTCATCGCATCTCCCATCGCCTCTCTACAATAGAATACCGAAAAAATTACCAGACGGGAGCCTCCGTGCACGCTGCCGCGTGCGCCCTCGCCCGATAGCTTTTTTCGCTTCAAGCCAGTTCTATCTGTAACGAAACAAGGGTTAGTTCTGTGACCCAGAACGCACCGCCCGGACAGACTGACCATAGAGGCGGTAGCAGCTGCTGTTGTAGTAATAGTCCGAACCGTAGTAGAATGACCACGCGTCGCACTGGTACTGGTCATCCATATTGAGCGAACTCGACCAGTAATAGCCATAGCTACCATCGTAAAAGAGGTTGCTACCAGCACGTCTGCCAGCAGCGGGCAGGAAAAGACTATTGCCATTGGAGGCGGTGAAGAGCCTGCCGTTCACGCCGTTTTGCGTCGTCCATATCATAGTTGTGTTGTCGAGCAGCTCTTGGAACTCCGCTTGGGTGGGCATACGCCAGCCGCTGCCCCAGTTGGCTGTGGCGGCATCGTCCTCAGGCAACAGGGTGGTCAGGTTATCAGTGAAGCCATTGTAGCCATAGCTGGAGTTGTTGCAGTACTTGGTAAAGGTGGTGTAGCTGCCGTTGCAATACTGGTAGGTGCTCCAGTTGTAAGTGTCCTTGGTGACGGTCTCGCCCCAAGCGAAGTAATCGCCGTAGTCCTCTGGGTTGTCGGCACCCACATTGCAGGTGGCCCACAGCAGGCCGCTCGGTAGGCCAAGATCAACGTAGGTGTGGTTGCCGCCGCTACCGCCGCCACCATTATAATTGAAGTTGGCGACGTAAGCGGCATCTTCCGTCACGATGAAGCTGTAGGTGGCTTCGGTGCTCACCTCGATGCCGTACTTGGTCCAACTGATGAAAGTGTAACCTTCATTGGGTGTTGCGGTGAGCGTACATACGGTTCCCATTTCGTAAGAGCCTCCACCACTTACCTCACCGCCTTCAGCTGGATTGGCAGTGGCATTGATAATAAAGGATGTGCTCTGTGACCCAACGCGGACAGGCCGCACGGATAAACCGGTGTGGCGGCCTTGGCACACGTAGGCACGGTCCGAATTGAAGTAGAGGCTCCACGCGTAGTCCGGGTCGTCGGTGACGAGCGAACTCGACCAGTAGATGCCGTCGCCGCCAGCATCGTAGAGCTCGTCGTTCCAACGGTAGCCCGCAGCGGGCAGGAAGAAACTGTTGCCGTTAGACGCGGTGAAAAGACTGCCGTTCACGCCGTTCTGGGTTGTACAAGTTACGGTAGTGTTGTTGTAAAGTTCCTGCCATTCCTCCTTAGTGGGCATGCGCCAGCCACTGCCCCAGTTGGCCGTGGCCGCATCGTCCTCGGGCAACAAGGTGGTCAAGTTGTCGGTGAAGCCATTGTAGCCGTAGCTGGAGTTGCTGCAGTACTTGGTTAAGGTACTGAAGCTGCCGTTGCAATACTGGTAGGTACTCCAGTTGTATGTGTCCTTGGTCGTGGTCTCGCCCCAGGCGAAGTAGTCGCCGTAGCCTTCGGGCGTGTCGGCACCTACGTTGCAGGTCGCCCATAGCAGGCCGCTCGGCAGGCCGAGGTCAACGTAAGTGTGGTCGCCACTGCCACCTCCCCCTGCCTCGGTGGTGAAGCTCTGTTGGTTGCCGTAGGCAAGGCCATAGTCAGTCACCACATAGGCACGCACGTAATAAGTGGTGCTCGGGGTCAGATTGTCCAAGGTAACGGTCTGGCTGCCCGTAACGTTGGCGTCAGTCGTGCGGTTGCCATTCACGTTGGGCATCGGTTCCGTGCCCCAGCACACACCTCGTGCAAAGATGTGGTCATCCTCACCTATAGTTACCGTGCTGCCCACTATCGCGCTTGTGTCGGTGATGTCCGTCGGTTCTGCTGTCGTCACCGTCTGTTGCGGAAGCGGTATGTTGAGTGTCACCACAACAGGCTCGGTGCGGTTCGACTTGTACATATATCCTTTGCAGGGCCAGAAAGTCGACAAAGAGCCATACCATCCGTAGCCGGCATAGTATTCGGCATAACCTGCCTGCGACTTGATGTAATCACCTGCCGCAGGTGTAAATGAACCAAACGCCGTCGCGAGATCCAGTGTGTCAGTGCTTGGATAGCTAATCCAGGTCCATCCTGGGTAAAGTTCCATTGTCATTTCTTGAGCCTTCAGGCTCGTACCTGCCGCCAGCATCGCGGCCAAGCATACAAAACATAATACTAGTTTTCTCATATCGATTGTTTTATAGGGTTAGTTTGTTCTACTTCAAAGTTCCAATCCATTGCATTCTTCGGCACAAACAAAAAAAGCGTGAACTTTACCGTTTCCCACTCTTTGAGGTATTTGGCGTAACCCGTGTTTTCAGAAAATGGCTTAGCTCACGCTATCGCGTGAGCATTCGAACAAATTCTAAAAACACTTTCTCATAAAAATTGCCAAATTTTCAAAGAGAAGAGATTTGTCTAAATGCTTAGATTATAATGATTTATTGTATTCTTCTAGTTGTTTGTTCTACTATTTTGGGTTGGACTTATGCTTATTGCATTGCAAAAATAGGAAAAAACAAACAATAGGATGACTTTTTGGGCAATTATTTACACAATAAAACGAAAGTCCGCTCAAGAAAACGGGCTTTTCGTATGCAATAAGGTAGAATAAACTCATCCCTTAATCTGAATCACAAAACCCTCGTCGATGAGCGGCTGCACCAAAGCCCTCATTTCGTCGACGGTGAATTTTTGCAAGCCCTCTTCGGGAGTGGGTCTGTCGATAGTATAGGCCATGATTTCGCGCGGTTTTAATTGACGCACGATATCCATCCAGCCATTCAAGACTTCAGGGCTTGACGAATCGAAGTCCTTGCTTTTCAAGAACATGGTCTGCAAAATGAAGTCGCCTTTGAACTGCTTCAAGGCCTCCACCACGCGATGGATGTCATAGCCAGGTGTAGGATGATTGATTTTCTCAATTAGCGCATTGGTCGGAGCATCGATTTTCATCGTCGGGTTGTCTACCTTCCGCAGGGCATTGAACACCTCAGGCTTATGTACCATAGTGGCATTTGACAGCACGGTGATCTTCGATTTGGGATAATACTTGTCGCGTAAGGCGATAGTGTCGTCTATAATCTGCGGAAACTCAGGGTTTATGGTCGGTTCGCCGTCGCCGCTGAAAGTGATGGAGTCGATGTTCACGCCATCTTTTTGGCATTGTTGCAACTTGGTTTCCAAGGCATTGCGAACCTTTTCAGCCGAGGGCAGTTTGAGGTCATCGCGACCGTCCTTGTTCCAACCGCATTCGCAATAGATACAATCGAAAGTACAAATTTTTCCCTTTTCAGGCAACAGATTGATTCCCAACGAGCTGCCAAGGCGGCGGCTATGGATGGGGCCGAAAACAGTTTCTTCTCTGATCATTTTTGACTATGGCTGATGACCATGGCCTATGGCTTACTTTTACTAATGGGAATGCTTCCAACATAAGTCCGCTTAAAACATGTTATAAAGCGAACCCAAATGTGAAGCAAGCCATTAGCCATAGGCCATAGTCAAATTACTTTGCGTACTGAACGGCTCTTGTCTCGCGGATGACCGTAATCTTGATCTGACCTGGATAGGTCATCTCGGTCTGGATCTGCTTCGAGAGGTCGTAGGCGATGCGGTCGGCATCTTGGTCGGTCACCTTGTCAGCACCCACGATGACGCGCAGCTCTCGGCCAGCTTGGATGGCATAGGTCTTTACCACACCCGGATAGCTCATGGCCATCTCCTCCAACTTGTTCAGACGCTGGATATAGGCCTCCACCACCTCGCGGCGGGCACCCGGACGGGCACCAGAGATGGCGTCGCACACCTGCACGATAGGCGAAATCAGGTTGTCCATCTCGATTTCCTCGTGGTGAGCACCGATGGCATTGCAGATGTCGGGTTTCTCCTTCAGACGCTCGGCGACCTTCATACCCAAGATGGCATGCGGCAGTTCTTCCTCATTCTCTGCCACTTTACCGATATCGTGCAAGAGACCAGCGCGCTTGGCAGCTTTCACATTGAGACCAAGTTCGGCAGCCATGGTAGCGCAGAGCTTGGCGGTCTCGATGGAGTGTTGCAGCAAGTTCTGGCCGTAGCTTGTACGGTATTTCATGCGACCAATCATCTTAATCAGTTCAGGGCTGAGGTTGTGAACGCCAAGGTCAATGCAAGTGCGTTTACCTGTTTCCATAATCTCCTGATCCACTTGCTTTTCCACTTTATGCACCACCTCTTCGATACGGGCGGGGTGGATGCGGCCGTCGACGACAAGCTTCTGCAAGGAAAGGCGGGCGATTTCGCGGCGAATCGGGTCGAAACCAGAGATGAGAATGGCATCTGGGCTGTCGTCGATGATGATCTCGACGCCAGTGAGCGACTCAAGGGTGCGGATATTACGACCTTCGCGACCGATGATGCGACCCTTAATCTCGTCATTTTCAATATTGAACACGCTGACAGTGTTCTCAATGGCCGTTTCTGAGGCCGTGCGTTGAATGGTCTCAAGCACAATCTTCTTAGCTGTCTGCGCAGCGCTCATCTTAGCCTCTTCGGTGACTTCCTTCACATAGACCATGGCATCAGCCTGAGCGTCTTCCTTAATCAGTTCAACGAGTTGATCCTTAGCTTCTTTTGCCGACAGGCCCGAAATAGTCTCCAATTTCTTCGTCTCTTCGCTATAGATACGGTCGAGTTCGGCTTTCTTCTTGTTAAAGGTATCTATCTGGCTTTCCAGTTTCTGTTGGGCGGCTTGCACCTCTTTGGCCTTGCGCTGTGCCTCATCCATCTTCTGGCTGGCATCCTGTTTCAGTTGATTGGCCTTCTGTTCCACCTTTTGGGCGGCGCGGTTGCGTTCTTCGCAAGCCTTTTCATGTTCGTCCTTCATTTGCAGGAACTTCTCCTTGGCTTGCAAAATGCGTTCCTTCTTGATGACTTCGGCTTTTTCCTTGGCTTCTTCGAGCAAGGCAGTTTCTTCTTTGGTGACTGCCTTCTTCAGCAGGGTTGACGTGATGAAATAACCCACCGCAAGCCCCACGACTAAGGCAACAATTGCGGCGATGATAATCGGTGTAATGGTGAGTAATAACATTTTAAACTCTGTTTTTACTCGAAAAAAGAGGAGGAAACAAGAGAAACTGCCTGTCCGTTGGGATATGCGTAAACCCCAAAAGATACGCTTGTGGCCACCGCGTTGCGCAAACGTCCACCGGCACCAGAAGGTACTTCCCCGAAGGGAATGAGGCCTGTTTTTACAGAGCGCGAGTAGACCGATTGATGTGTTGATAGTGTTGAGTTTACCAAATGCGCTGAACAGGCAGTTCCAGATCTTCAAAGAACGATTCCACGGATTGGCGTGAAACTATGATTGTTCGCTCAATAAGTTGTTCAAATCTTCCAGCTTGCGCTCCAGATTCTGATTGCGATAGGTCAGTTCAGTATCCATCTTCACCACCGATGTGGCAAATTGCAAGGCGGTCATCGAAAGCAAATCCTGAACATCCTTGTAGGCATAATGCTTCGAATAATACTTTATCCTCTCATTGATGAGGTTGCCGGCCTTGCGGACCTTTTCTTCGTCAGCGCGAGCCACCGACAGGCGGTAGGGTCTATCCAACAGATTGATATTGATTGTAATCTCATCCATCTCGCTGACTTTCAAGTATCTGAGTTATTCCTTACTATTCAAAATCGAAACGCACCGGTCAATCTCTTTCACCAACTCTTTGATGAGCTTTCTTCCTTCTTCTACTTCTCCCTCGTTGTCGAGTACGTTAACAATTGTAGATTTATTTATTTTGTCCTGCAACTCCGCCACCGATTGGCGCAACGCCAGATTTTCCTTGTCCAACGCTTCGTTTTCCTCGGCGAGCCGCTTGTTTTCCGTCTCTAACCGACTTTTTTCATCAAGCAATCTCCTCAATTTCAACTCAATCTCGGATACTATAATGCTCAAGTCGGCCATGGCGCAAACGGTCTTGGAATTGTGCCACAAAAATACAGATTTTTCTTGTATTCTACACGGTTTTGACAAAAAAAATCCACGATTTGTCGCAGATGGCGGAAAAAGCCCTACTTTTATCGCTCCAAAACCGGCATCACAATGAAAACAAAAAAACTCGCCCTTATGTTTGCTCTAACTGCGCTTATGGCTTCATGCGCCCCAAAAGAAACCACCCTGACACTTATAGAAACCACTGATACTCACGGTCGTTACGATGAATTTGCAAACGATGCACATCTCATCAAGCAGATGAAGAATGAATTGGGTAACAGACTCATCTTAGTGGACAATGGCGATGATATGCAAGGCACACCGTTCCAGTATTGCTCCAACCAAGATGCTGAACATCCTAACCTGGTTTCGCAAGTACTCAACTTTTTCCCTTACGATGTGGCTTGCGTGGGCAACCACGACATTGAAGCCGGCCGCAAAGTGTTCGACCGCGTGTATGGCGAGACCAAAGTGCCAGTCTTAGCCGCCAATGTCATTGATGAAACTACAGGAGAGCCCTATTTCACACCTTATATTGTTTTGGAACGTGAGGGTTTCAAGGTTGCCGTACTCGGTCTATTGACTCCCTATGTAGTCACTTGGGTACCAGACAGATTGCGTCCAGGATTACGCTTCGAGCAACTCGAGGCCGCAGCCGAAAAATGGGTAAACCTTATCACAGATAAAGAGCATCCTGACTTGATGGTGGGCTTGTTCCACTCGGGTTGGGAGCCACAAGCTCAGAATCTGCCTGAAGGCCATCCTCTTGGTCGCGAAAACGCCACGAAATGGGTTGCAGAAAACATTGCTGGTTTCGACTTGATCTTCTATGGCCACGACCATCGTGCCCGAGCCGAAAAGGTGACAAACCCCAATGGCGAGCCCGTGTATGTGCTCAACTCGGGCAATCGCGCCCAGGGAATAGCCAAGGCTGAAGTGAAGCTAAAGAAGGGGGAAAAGCCCCAAATCAGCGTTGAGCTAGTGCCTACTGACGGTGAAGAAAAAGACGAAGCCTTCCTGGCCATGGTTCAACCCTATCTAGACCGCTCCGAGGCTTTCCAACAGCGCGAAGTAGCCGAACTGCCCGTCAGCATTAGCAGTGATGAGGCCTTCAACGGGCCTTGCCTATGGGTCGATGAGATCCATCGCTGCCAGTTGGAAACTGTCGAAGCCGAAGGTATCCATGCCGATATCTCAATGGCGGCGCCCCTCAGCGGCGGCAAGACCATCGAAGCGGGGATGCTGAAAGTCAAGGACTTCTTTACCTGGTATCCCTTCGAAAACTCACTGGCCGTCATGGCCTTGACAGGCAAAGAAGTGAAAGACTTCCTTGAATATGCCTACGAGATGAAGAGCCCGATTTACAACTTCGACTGCGCCGCGGGCATACGCTACGAGGTGACCGACAAGAACCCCATGGGCGAACGTATCAACATCCTCAGCATGGCCGACAGCACGCCCTTCGATATGGAAAAGACCTATAATGTGGTGATGAACTCCTACCGCTCGATGGGTGGAGGCAACCACCTCATCAACGGCATCGGTTGGGCGCAAGAGGACATCAAGAACCATGTTGTTTGGCAAAGCGAGCGCGACCTACGCTCTCTTTTCATCGACTGGGCCACAAAGAAAGGCGTTTTGGACAAGGAACCATTGAACTGCTGGAAAATCAAATAATAACAAAACCGACAAAACCAACAAAACCCAATGAAAGAAATGTGGCGGCACCCAACCGGGTTGCCGCCGGAAAGCGGGCCAGTTGGCCGCTTTCCCTACCCGTAAAAAATATTTTGAGCGTTTTGTAGGTTTTGTGACAAAAAAGAAACAATGAGAGAAGAATTCCTATACTACATCTGGGAGAACCGTCTGACCGACAAGGATTTGAAGACCACGGAAGGCGAAGCGGTAGAGGTGGTAGCAACGGGTTACCACAACACTGACTCGGGTCCCGACTTCCTTGAAGCCAAAATCCAAATCGGCGACAAACTCTGGGCCGGGCACGTGGAGATCCATGTGAAATCCTCCGACTGGAACCGCCATGGCCACCAAAACGACAAAGCTTACAAGAATGTCATCCTGCATGTGGTATACCAAAACGACCTGCAAGTCAACGACATCCCCACATTGGAACTGAAAGGGCATTTCGACGAAAGCCTATTTGCACAATATCAGAAGCTTATCGCATCAAAAACTTGGATTCCTTGTGAGAGAAGCATCAGCCATGTACCCGTTTTCACCCGCCTTTCTTGGCTCGACCGTATGGCCGTGGAACGTTTGGAAAGCAAGTCTGTAAATGTTACCAAGATATTAGAAGCCAACCAATTCGACTGGGAGGATGCACTTTACAAACTATTGATGCGCTATTTCGGTTTGAAAGTCAATAACGAGTCCTTTGAGTATTTGTCCAACATCTTGCCTTTCAAGACCTTGCTGAAACACGCCGACAACCTTCTTCAGGTCGAAGCCATGCTCATGGGCTGTGCGGGATTCCTCGAAGACGACCTCACAGAGGATTACCCCTTGCTGCTCAAGCGTGAATTTGCCGTGATGAAAGCTAAGTTCAACCTGCTGACCATGCCTGCCGAGAGGTGGCGGTTCATGCGCATGCGACCCTCAAATTTCCCGACTATCCGCTTGGCGCAAATGGCGCAATTGATTCACAAGAACGGCTGTCTGTTCGCCAAAATCAAGGCGGCAAAAGACACGGATGAAGTCAAGGCTTTGTTTGATGTCAAGGCATCGGAATATTGGGAAACGCATTGGCGGTTTGTAGGGCTGTCGTACTACGGCAGCCGCAATGATGATGGGCGGCTGCCACAATGTGACAGCCCTACAAAGCCCAAACCGAAACATTTAGGCGAAACAACGGCTGACGTTTTGATCATCAATGCTGTGGCACCATTACTGTTTTGCTATGGCAAACTCCACAAAGACGAATCGGTATGCGAGACGGCATTGCAGTTCTTGGAAGAGACTGAGGCTGAAGACAATGCCATCATCAGGCATTACGCCCAATGTGGCATCAAAGCGGAAAATGCCATGCAAACACAGGCTTTGTTGCACCTTTATTCCTATTTTTGCAAGCGCAAACGGTGTTTGGAATGCCGTATCGGAAATGTATTGTTACACAAAACCAATTCAATATCATGAAGAAGCCCATTTTTACCCTTCTCTTGGCCCTCTGCTTCAGTGCATTGTTTGGCCAATCCAACAATCTCCAACATGTCATCGTGATGATGGCGGAACGCTACGATGACAGTCACCTGTCGCAAAAAACCGCCTTGATGACCAAGGAGCAACGCCGCGACTTCGTCATCGCCGAACGGAAAGCCTTTTGTCAAGCCTCGCAAGCCCAAGTGCTTGATTTTCTTAATGGTTACAAAAGCGAAAACTTGGTCAGCGACTTGAAAACCTTCTGGTCGTTCAACGGTTTTAGCTGCTCTGCCAGTTCCGAAGTCATCGCACAACTCGCTGAGTGCAAGGATGTCGCCATGATTATCCCCGACGAGATGCGTCAGATGATTCCTCAAAACGAGATGAGTGGCTCTGCCAACACAAGAGCCAACGCCTGGCATGTCGACAAGATCAACGCACCTGCGGTTTGGAACTACAACGGCACGGGGTATACAGGCAACGGCGTCATCATCGGCCACATCGACACGGGCGTCAACTACAACCACATCGACATCGCTAATAGCATGTGGGACGGTGGCAGTGAGTTCCCGCACCACGGCTATGACGTTTTTTATCAAGACCTTGACCCCATGGACGACGACGGTCACGGCACCCATACCGCCGGCATCTTGGCGGGGCAAGGCACGGCAGGCACCCAAACGGGCATTGCCCCAGGCGCCAAGATCATGTCCATCAAGGTATTGGGTGAAGACGGTCAAGGCGAAGCCACCCACCTCATCCAAGGTGTTGAGTTTGCCTTGGAACATGGTGCACACATCCTCAGCCTCTCACTCAGCGATGTCGGCGCTGGTCCCTGCTACTACTACCGCGATGTTTTTGCCACCTGCCTCGAAGCGGGTGTGGCGGCTGCCGTGGCTTGCGGCAACGAAGGCCAAACGCAATACACCTTCCCCGTTCCTTTCAATATCAGTGCTCCAGGCAACTGTCCTCCGGCATGGCTCCACCCCGACCAAAGGAACCTTATCGAAGGCGGCTTGACCTCCGTCATCAGCGTGGGTGCCACCGACTCCAATGACGAGCACTGCGGCTTTTCCTCCGTCGGCCCTACCACTTGGGCCGCTGGATCCAATGTCGGCAACTACAACGAATATCCGTATGAAAACGGTGATGTCAACCAACCCGGTTTGATTCGTCCCGACATCTCGGCCCCTGGTGCCAACATCACCTCGTTGAACTACCAGACCACCAACGGCTACACGGAATTGGACGGCACCTCGATGTCCACGCCATGTGTAGCCGGCGTATTGGCCATGCTGCTTGAAGCCAACCCCGAACTGAGTCCTGCCGAATTGGACTCCATCATTGAACTCACCTCTGTGAGGGTCGGCAACACCATGAAAAACAACCGCGTAGGCTCGGGTCGCATCGACGCCTTGGCTGCCATGAACGCCTTGTTCCACCATGGACCCACGAACCTCACCGCCAACTTCGACGGCGAACAAGTCGTCCTCAACTGGACAGCCGCACCCGAAGGCATCTCCTACGACGTCTATCGTGACGGCATGCGCATCGCCAACAACCTGACAGCGACCACCTATACCGACCACATCAGCTATGCGGGTTCATTCACCTATTATATTATCGCCCATCTGGGAAATGACATGACCTCGCTCCCCTCCAATTATGTCACCTTGACAAAAGCTGTTGAGATTGAGGCCGAAGTCATCAACAACATGCGCGTGTCGTTGTCGTGGAATCTGCCCGTAGGCATTTACGACGGCTTCGAGTCGGGCGACTTCTACCAAAACATGTGGATCAACGATGCCACAAGCCCTTGGGTCATCACCACCACGCAACCCAACACAGGCACCTATTGCGCCAAGTCGACCAATACGGGCATGTTCTCCAACAGCAAGATCTCGTTGGCGGTCAACCTGCCCACTTCGTGCGTGGTAAGCTATTATGCCCGTGTCAGTTGTTTTCCGCTCAACGGTTGTGGCTTCTTCATCGACAACGTGCAATATGGCGAGACCTTGAAGGATGAAGTGCCGTGGACGCGCTACACCGTCGCCATCGGTCCCGGCAACCACATCCTGGAATGGAAATACGCCAACCAACTCGCTGAGGGCGAATACGATAACGCCTTCTATATCGACGACATCACCGTGGGCAACACTTACAGCATCTACCGCGCCAACTGCGACGGCAGCAATGTCGAGCTGATTGCATCAAACATCGCTGATGCCCATTATGTGGATTACGGTTGGGATGCCTTGCCGATTGGACAATACAAATACGGTATCAGCACCGATGGCGGAAACACCATTGCCTGGTCAGAATGTTTGGACAAGGACGTGATGGTCGTTGATGAGAATAACGCGTTGGAAATCAAGGTTTATCCTAATCCTACGAACGGTATCCTGTTTGTAGAGACGTTGCGCGCAACGTCTCTACAGGCGGAAACCGAATATTGTATCACCAACATGACAGGCCAAACGCTGCTTTCAGGCCACATTACCGAAGAAACCCAGCAAATTGATGTCTCGGAATTGGCCGATGGAATGTATTTTGTTAGGATTCAAGGAGATGAAGAATTCATTATTAAGAAATTCTGTATTGTAAAGTAAACACGCCATTGAGATTCCCTGCGGGAATGGCATGTTTGTTATAGTGTATACAGCGGCGGCAAGAGCAAGTTACCCAATGATAACACCTCAAGCCGCCGCGGTATATATATTATAGTTACTCCATTCCCGAAGGGAATCTCTCAACCATCAATCCTCATCCTCCAAGAAGAATATCTCCTCCACCGATTTCCCGAACACCTGCGCCATCTTCAAAGCCAAGACCGTGGAAGGCACATACCGCCCTGATTCTATGGCGTTTATCGACTGTCGACTCACACCAATAAGCTTGGCCAAATCCTCTTGTGTGAGGTCCTTTTCGGCTCGTGCCACTTTCAAACGGTTCTTCATTGCGCGCCTCCTTTGTTGAAACGGTGCACCTCTATTCTGAACTTGATGATGAACAAGATGAGGAATACGAAAAACACCAAATACGGCACATAGATATAGGTGATTCCATAAATAAGCAAAGTCGCCACGATAAACAGTGCCGCAGTGATGTAAGTCGCCCAAATGAGGCTTTGGGCACGAAGATAATGCACAAACTCATCCTCAACCTTTTCTTTTGAGAAGCCGATAAACAACAATCCGATGGTCAACACAGGCATAGCGATGGAGAGGATATTCGTGTTAGCCAGTCGGAAGAAACTGTAACTGCCTTCATCGTCATCCTCGAGAAGGAGGACATCAAAAGACAAGGCAGGCATTTTGAATTCCAAGTCACGAATACACAAATACGCGACCACTGCCGCTATCGATAGCACCCATCCCATCACTTTGAACCAATGGGGAAACAAATAGTTTTTCTTCATAGTAGTTAGTTTTTATGGTTTGACGCTGCAAAAGTAAAGCAAACTTTCCATTTAGACAAATTAATTTGTCATTTTCTCGCAAAAAAAATGTAGAAAGTAGTTTCACGCAGAATCCGCAGAACTCGCAGAACCTACCGGACCCAAGCTTTTCGTCGCTTTGCGCTTCATAAGATTCTGCGGATTCTGCGTGAGAAAAAAACGCTACACAAAATGTCAAACAATCATTTATTTTCCTATTATTGCAATTCATTTCCGTTGATATTTCAAACATTCACTATATGGAAAACGATCAATTCAAACTGCCCGAAAACGCGCAACGCGAACTGAAACCGGGTGAAGAGTATGAGCCTATACTCTCGAAAAACAAGAAGTACCAAGAGGTTACGGTATGGTCGGTATGCATCGGCCTTCTGATGACCATCCTGTTTTCGGCTGCCGCCGCCTACCTCGGCCTGAAGGTCGGACAGGTGTTTGAAGCCGCCATCCCCATCGCCATCATCGCCATCGGCCTGACGGGACTGGCCCGCAAGAACGACGCCTTGTCGCAAAATGTCATCATCCAAAGCATCGGTGGATGCTCTGGCGGCGTGGTGGCCGGTGCCATCTTCACCTTGCCTGCGCTCTACATCCTGCAAGGTAAGGGTTACCAAATCGAAATCAACTTCTGGCAGGTGTTCATCGCCTCCTTGCTGGGCGGCATCTTGGGCATCTTGTTCCTCATCCCCTTCCGCAAGTACTTCGTCAAGGAGCAACACGGCAAGTTCCCCTTCCCTGAAGCCACAGCCACCACACAGGTGTTGGTCAGCGGACAGAAGAAAGGCAAGGACTCTTTGTTGCTGGTTGTCAGCGGCTTGATAGGCGGCTTGTATGACTTCATCGTCTCCACTTTCGGTTGGTGGTCGGAGACCCTCACCACTCGCATGATGGGTTGGGGCGCGGCCGTGGCCGACAAAGCCAAGCTGATGTTCAAGGTGAACACAGGTGCTGCCGTACTCGGCTTAGGCTACATCATCGGCCTGAAATACGCTTTCATCATCTGCTGCGGCTCCATGCTGGTGTGGTTCATCATCATCCCGGGCATGAACCTCATCTGGGGCGACCAAGTCCTCGACCTGATGAACTCGGGCATCACCGCCACCATCGGTTCGATGGCACCTGAAGAAATCTTCAAGAACTATGCTCGTCACATCGGCATTGGAGGCATCGCCATGGCGGGTGTCATCAGCATCATCAAGTCGTGGGGTGTGATTAAGTCTTCAGTAGGACTGGCCGCCAACGAATTCAAAGGCAAGAAAGCCTCGGCCGAGCCCGTCGACCGCACCCAAAGTGACATCTCTATGAAAGTTGTTGTCATCGGCATCGTGGCCGTGCTCATCGTCACTTTCTTCTTCTTCTGGTTTGGCGTGGTACACAACGGCTGGCACGCTTTGATTGGCATCTTGGTCGTGGCCGTCATTGCCTTCCTGTTTACAACCGTGGCCGCCAATGCCATCGCTATCGTGGGCAGCAATCCCGTGAGCGGCATGACTTTGATGACCTTGATATTGGCCTCCTTGGTGATGGTTGCCGCCGGCTTGAGCGGTCCTAGCGGCATGACTGCTACCTTGATTATCGGTGGTGTGGTCTGCACGGCATTGGCCGTTGCTGGAGCCTTCATCACCGACTTGAAAGTAGGTTATTGGATTGGCACTACGCCCAAGAAGCAAGAGATTTGGAAGTTCGTCGGTGTGGCCGTGGCCGCTGCCACCGTCGCAGGCGTCATCATGATCCTGAACAAGGCCTACGGATTCGTGGGTGATGGTGCCTTGGTCGCGCCGCAAGCCAACGCCATGAGTGCCGTCATCGAGCCGATGATGTCGGGCGGTAGCGCCCCCTGGCTGCTCTACGGCATTGGTGCTGCCATTGCCTTGATCCTCAACTTCTGCAAGGTGCCGGCATTGCCTTTCGCCTTGGGTATGTTCATCCCTATTGACCTCAACATTCCGTTGCTCATCGGTGGTGCTATCTCGTGGTTCGTGAGCAGCCGCAGCAAGGACCAGAAACTCAACGATGCCCGCTACAACCGTGGTACCCTCATCGCCTCAGGCTTCATCGCCGGCGGTGCTTTGATGGGTGTGGTGAGCGCCATCCTCAAGTTCTGCAATGTGGATGCCGTTGCACGAACTGCCGATGGAGGCTTCTTCAACGAAACCCCATGGGCTGGCCTCATCGCCTTAGCGATGTACATCGTCATCATCATCTACATGATTTGGGACTCGAAGCGAGCTAAGGTCGAGGAATAAAGTGCTTTTCTCCATTACATAATGCCATGACAATGACCACCTTAATCAAAAATGAGGCGGTCATTGTCATATATAGATACAAAAAAGGTATTTTTTATTTGTTTTTACAAAAAAACAATTGTAATTTTGAAGCCTATTATATCGAAATATCAAAACTACAGCGATATGAAAAGATTTACTTTACTTGTGGCATTGGTGCTGATGGTAGCCATGCCTACGTTTGCAGAACGTGTATCTTTAGAAACCGCCCAAAAAGTGGCCACCACTTTTTTGAACAACAACGGTGCAAAAACCGCCCAATTGACCGACCTCTCCAAAGAGACAGGATTCAAAAACCTTTACATCTTCACTGGTAATCCAGGCTTCATTGTGATGGCCGCCGATGACTGTGTGCAACCCATTTTGGGGTATTCACTGACTGATGTTTTTGATGCCAAAGATATGCCCGAAAACCTTAGATGGTGGCTGCAAGGCTACAGCGATGAAATTCAATCTGCCATCGACAACAAAACGAGAGCCACAAGCGAAACCGCAAAAATGTGGAAGGACTTGGCCGAGGGCAACTCCAAAGCTGGAAAGGCGACCATGACGGTTGCTCCGTTGATTCAAACCAAATGGAACCAAAACAAGTACTACAACGACCTTTGCCCCGCTGTATCTGATGGCCCAAATGGACATGCTTACACCGGTTGTGTAGCTACTGCCATGGCACAAATCATGAAGTATTGGAGCTATCCTTCAACTGGTATTGGCTCTCATTCCTACACTTGGAATGGACAAACTTTGAATGCCGACTTTGGTGCCACCACGTATGATTGGAATAATATGGCAGATTATTACGAGTATTATTTTGAAAATGGAACCGACCAATATCCCAATCCGCTTCCTGAACCTTCTGCAGAAGAAATTGCAGCTGTAGCCACGCTGATGTACCACTGCGGTGTGTCAGTTGACATGATTTATGGAGGCAACAGCACCGGAGGCAGTGCGGCTCCTAACGCTTATGTTTCCAATGCATTGAAGACCTATTTCAATTATAAAAACACAGCTCAATACAAACAAAAAACAAACAATTCGACCGTTTACTATACAGATGACGAATGGATTGCAATGTTGAAAGATGATTTAGATGCCTGTCATCCTTTGCAATATGGTGGCCAAGACCCCAATGGCAACAGTGGTCATGCCTTCGTTTGCGACGGTTACAACAGCGATGATTATTTCCATTTCAACTGGGGATGGGCAGGCATTTATAACGGTTATTTTTCCATCAGCAATTTGGACACGGGAGCTAACAGCAGCCAGGCTGGTGCAGGCAACGGCAATTATACGAGAAACCAAGATGCTGTTTTCGGCATTGAGCCAGGCTCTATGGTTCCTGCCCCGACCAATCTCACCTATACCCTAAGCGGCTTAAATGACATCACCCTGACTTGGGATGCAGTAAGCGCTGCCTCGAGTTACAATGTCTATCGCAACGGCAATCTCGTTGGTAATACAACTGAAACGACCTATTCAGAGACTGCACCTTTTGGCGAACTCAGTTATTATGTCCGTTGCGTTGATGCCAACAGCCAATTATCCTTGTCTTCCAACACCGTCACCGTGACAATAGCTTACCAAACGCCTATCGTCACTGACCTCAGCGCCACCCTTTCAGGTAATAATGCCAACCTTACATGGACCGCCCCTGAATGGTGCTATCCGGAAACGCCATCAGCAACGTTGACTTATGGTGACGGAATCATGAATGGGATAAACTCAACCCAGTATTGGGCACATAGGTATCTTGCAAACAATTTATCGCAATATGCCAACAAGGTCATTTATAAAATCTCTATTTATGCTTATGCAACAGGTTCTTACACTTGCTATATTTACAAAGGTGCCACAGAGACATCTTCCAATGGTGACAATATCTTCTGGCCCTCAACATTGATGACGAGCAAAACCATAGAGGTGACAAGCACATCTGAATGGATAGATATAGACTTAGATGAACTTGTAACCATTGATGGCCAAGATGAAATTTGGGTCGTTATGCATGACCCTAACAATGGTAATGGAAGATATTCTGCTACCTTTACCAACAATCCAGGTAACAACAATCATGGAGGATATTGGGGAGGATATTACAATTTTGTTGATGGCAATTTGATTCCAGGCTTTGTGCTTAATAATGGAAGAGCCTTCCTCATCCGTACTTGCCTTACTGACGGCACCTACACCTATAATCTCTATCAGGATGGGACAGTTATCGCACAAGAACTCGACGAAACGACTTACAGTGTTGGTTTGAACAACAACGCTGCCAACCTGTTCAGCGTGAAGACCAACTACTACGGCGGTGAAACGGAAGCCTCCAATAAGATTGGCTTTGCCAAAGGCAACGTCAATCTCGCTACTTTGGGGCTCAACGAAAACGACAAGATGACCGTCACAGAAAACAGCACACTTACCGTCAGCGGCACCCTCAGCGATGAAAACGCCTACAATCTCATCCTTGAGGACGGCGCACAACTCGTCAATAACTCAACTGGAGTGTTGGCCACGGTGAAAAAGAACATCGATGGATACTCTGGCGATGGTGGTTGGTATCTCCTAGCTTCACCCCTAGCTGAGAGCTTCATCCCAACTGCTGATAACGGCCTCCTTGCCAATAATTATGACCTATTTACCTTCGACCAGAGCGAAGAATTGGAATGGAGGAACATCGAAGCAGGCGCATTCAACACCATCGACAACAAAACTGGTTACCTTTATGCCAACAGCGGCAATCCAACACTTTCATTTGCAGGAACACTTGTCGCCAACACTACTGCCACCACTTTAATCTACGATAGCAATGCCGATTTCAAGGGTTTCAACCTGATAGGCAATCCTTATCCATGCAACACATACGTTGACAGGAGTTTCTATGTCTTGAATGAAGAAGGTTCCGATTTCACTTTGGGCAGCAATCCCATCTCGCCGTGCTCAGCCATCTTGGTGCAGGCACAAAATGCTGATGAGAGCGTCACTTTCAACAAGAACGTATCGAAAAACGAGCCTAAAATCGACATTGCAGTTACCAAAGCCAACACAAGAAGCAATGCCATCGTTGACCAGGCAAGAGTCAGCTTTAATGAGAAAGACCAACTCACAAAATACAATTTGGGTGGCCAAAATGGAAAGCTTTACATTCCTCAAAACGGTCAAGACTTTGCCGTGGCCTATGCTAATGGAGAAAATGAGATACCTGTCAACTTCAAAGCTACTAAGAACGGCAATTATACCATCAGCATTGAAACCGAGGGTCTAGAGTTAGGTTACCTCCACCTCATTGACAACCTCACAGGCAACGATGTCGACCTCCTGGCCACACCTAACTACACTTTCGAGGCTAATACAAACGACTATGCTACGAGATTCAAATTGCTCTTTGCCCCCATCAGCGAGGACGCAGATGGCGACAATACGACCTTCGCTTACATCAGCGACGGAAACATCATCGTCAACAATGCAAATGAGGCTTCGCTGCAAATTGTGGACATGATGGGTCGCGTGGTCGTTGAAGGAGACGCGATGAATCGCGTCTCTACAAGCGAGATGACACCTGGGGTGTATGTCCTCCGCCTCATCAACGGCGAAAAGGTACAGACGCAGAAAATTGTGATTGAATAATTTCGTATTTTTGCGCCACAATTTCAAGAAAAGTGGCAAGCATAAAGTACCAACCTTATAAAGCTGATGCCCACATCGACGCGATAGTCAAGACTTTGCGCGATGGAGGGCATTTGCTTTGTTCCAATTTGGCGGCCTCGTCGAAGGCCTTCGTCGTGGAGGAAACCTTCCGGCAAATAGGCGGCCAGCACCTCATCGTCTGCGCCGACAAAGAAGACGCAGCCTATTTTTACAACGACCTTGAGAGCCTCCTTGGCGAGCGCGGTATGGACTATAGCAAGAAGCAAGTCCTCTTCTACCCCACCTCTTACAAGCGTCCTTACGAGCCCGAGAAGCCCGACAACACCTATATCCTCTCGCGTACCGAGGTGCTGCAACGCGTCTCCACCTCCGAACGCAAGACTTTGATTGTCAGTTATCCAGAGGCATTGAGCGAGAAGGTCTTCACGCGTAAGCTCTTGGCTAAAAACACCTTCAAAATCAAGGTGGGGGACAAAATCAACCTCGATTTCCTCACCGACTTGCTCTACGACTACGAGTTCGAGAACGTCGATTTCGTGGTGGAGCCGGGACAGTTTGCCATCCGTGGCGGATTGGTGGATGTGTTCTCCTTCGCCAACGACTACCCCTACCGTATCGAGTTCTTTGGCGACGAGGTCGACAGTATCCGTAGCTTCAACATTGCCGACCAGCTCTCCATTGAGCAACTGAAACAAATCATGTTGCTGCCCAACATGCAGGAACGCGCCTTCATCGAGGACCGCGAGGCCATCCTGCAATACCTGCCCGACACCACCACCGTGTGGCTCACCGACATGGCCTTCTTCGCCACGCAGGTCAACAAGGAATACGACCGCGCCGTGGAAGCCTTCGAGAAAATGCAAGAGCAGGACGAGGAAGTCAAGGCTTTGAAACCTGGGCAGTTGTTCAGCAAATCGGATGAGTTGCTATCTAATCTTATAAAACACCCTACAGTTGAATTTGGTGTTTCAAGCAAATTGATAACTGATACTCTGGATCGCTTCGTGTCTCGCGATGTCGCGATGCGAGTCAACCAAAGCCCTGAAAGGGCGGACAGAACAGGAACGGGCGATTTCAATCCCCGTTCAAATGCACTGCTGCCACAATGTGACAGTCTGACAACTGTCAACTTCCACACTAAGCCCCAGCCTATCTTCAGCAAGAATTTCAACTTGCTCATCGATGACATTGCCGAGCACAAGGAAGAAGGCTACCGCGTCATTGTGTTCTCCGAAAGTAGCAAGCAACTCTCTCGTATCCAAGCGATTCTGAACGACATCAACCACAACGAGGAAAGCCACCGCGACTTCGAGACCGAGACCATTGCCATCCACGGCGGCTTTATCGATGAAGACTTGAAGGCGTGTTGTTACACCGACCACCAGATCTTCGAGCGTTACCACCGCTTCCACCTGCGCGACAACTTCTCGACCAAGCAGGCCATCACACTGAAAGACCTATACGAGCTGAAACCCGGCGACTATGTCACCCACATCGACCACGGCATCGGACGCTTCGACGGCCTCGAAACCATCGAGAATAACGGCAAGCCCCAAGAGGCCATCCGCCTGATATACAACAACGGTGACCTGCTCTATGTGAGCATCCACTCGCTGCACCGCATCGCCAAATACAGCAGCAAGGACGGCACCGAGCCCAAACTCAGCACCCTCGGTAGCGGCGCTTGGAACCGCCTAAAGAACAAGACTAAGAGCAAGGTCAAAGACATCGCGCGCGAACTCATCAAGCTTTACGCCGAGCGCAAACGCACGCCTGGCTTCAAGTTCTCGCCCGACAACTACCTGCAAAACGAGTTGGAGGCTTCGTTCATCTACGAGGACACGCCCGACCAACTGAAAGCCACCAATGACGTGAAACGCGACATGGAGAGTGAGAATCCCATGGACCGCCTCGTCTGCGGCGACGTCGGCTTCGGCAAGACCGAAGTCGCCATGCGTGCCGCCTTCAAGGCCTGCTGTGACTCGAAACAAGTGGCCGTGCTTGTGCCGACAACCGTACTTGCCCTGCAACATTACCACACCTTCACCGAACGCTTCGACGGCTTCCCCGTCACTATAGAATATCTCAACCGCTTCAAAACCACCAAACAACAGAATGAAATCCTAAAACGCCTCGAAAAAGGCGAAATCGACATCATCATCGGGACGCATCGCCTCACAGGAAAAGATGTGAAGTTCAAGGACTTGGGATTGCTCGTCATCGACGAAGAACAGAAATTCGGCGTGGCCGTGAAGGAGAAACTGAAAGAGATGAAGGCCAATGTCGACACGCTGACTTTGACCGCCACGCCTATCCCGAGAACGCTGCAGTTCTCCATGATGGGTGCCCGCGACCTCAGTGTCATCACCACCCCTCCGCCCAACCGTTATCCCGTGCAGACCGAGTTGCGTGGCTTCGACGGCGAACTCATCCGCGACGCCATCCAGTTTGAACTCGCTCGCAACGGACAGGTCTTCTTTATCCACAACCGAATCCAGAACATCATGGATGTGCACGACTTCATCCTGAAGTACGTGCCCGGTGTGCGCATCGCCGTCGCCCACGGCCAGATGGAAGGCTCAAAGCTTGAGGACATCATGCTCGGCTTTATCAACGGCGACTATGATGTGCTACTCTGCACCACCATCGTCGAGTCGGGTTTGGATATCCCAAACGCCAACACCATCATCATCAACGACGCACATCGTTATGGCCTCAGCGACCTGCACCAGCTGCGTGGACGCGTAGGCCGTTCCAACAAGAAGGCCTTCTGTTACCTGTTGACGCCACCTTTGAACACCTTGACCCAAGAAGCCCAGAAGCGCCTCCGCGCATTGGAGGAGTTTTCCGACCTCGGCGAAGGCATCAACATCGCCATGCGCGACTTGGACATCCGTGGCGCTGGTAACATCCTCGGCGCCGAACAGAGCGGTTTCATCAACGACATCGGCTTCGAGACCTATCACAAGATCCTCGATGAGGCCATCCTTGAACTGAAAGAGACTGAATTTCAGGATATTTTTGAAAAGGAAGAGGAAAAATCGTATGTCGCTGACTGCACCATCGAGACCGACATGGAGGTGCGTTTCCCCGCCGACTACATCAACTCGACGCAAGAGCGCGTCAGCCTCTACAGCGAACTCGACCGCACCAAGACCGAGGAGAGCCTGATGAAATTCACCGACCACCTCATCGATCGCTTCGGGCCTATCCCCAAGCAGGTCAACGACTTGCTCAACACAGTGCGTCTCCGCTGGATTGCCAAGGACTTAGGCTTTGAAAAGATTTTGTTGCGTCACCACAACATGACGGCCTATTTCGTCAGCAACCAGGCCTCGAAATATTATGAAAGCAGCACCTACCTGCAGATCATGCAGTACATCATGAACCACCCGAAACGCACCGCGCTCAAGGAGGTCAACGACAAGTTGCAACTCACCGTCAAGGAAGTGGAAACGGTGACACAGGCGCTGCAGTTGTTGCGCGAGATGCAGACCATCAATTGATGTTTACTTGACATTAAAAACGAACAGACTTATGACTGGACCTCAATTGCTCATCCTAACCATCATTGTTGCACTCGTAATCGCCTTCATTATCACGATGATCGTGCTCAACAGCCACACCAAAAAGATGTTCTCCACAAATGCCAGGTTGGTGGACAACCAAAACACCTTGTTGGAACAAAACAAGCGGCAGGAAAAAGACAAAACCGAGTTGAAAAAACGAATCAACGAATTGGAGGAAGAACTGAAGTGCCAGACAGGAGATGAAGTGGCTCAATTGAAGGAACAGACACGCGAGTATCGCGAGAACATAGAACTGACCGCCGACATGAGCGACGATGATCTGATGGCTTGGATTGACCAAAAGATGGACGAGATGCGACTCTATACCGACACCGATCTCACTTTGAAAACCTTGGCGAACACCTTGGGGTTGACGCAACGGCGGCTAGGGTCTTTGTTCAAAAACCATCCAAAATATGCAAGTTTAGGCGACTATCTCAACGAGAAACGGGTCTTGTTGGCCTGCAAGCTGCTGCACGAGAAGCCCAACTGGACTATCGAGGCCATTGGAACGGAGGCAGGATTCGGCAGTCGCCGCACTTTCCAAATGGAAATGAAACATCGCTTCGGCATCACGCCATTGCAATACCGGCAGGGAATGGAGAATGCCACATATCAAGAAACAACACAAACTTCAGATTAACACCCGCCGTTGCATCCAAGCATAAATGACAATGACGGCAATGGTGGGAATCTCCATAGGCAGGTTGGCCAAACCCGATTCGGGGCCAACAAGCAGGAAGGAGACGACGGGGATAATGCTGGAAATCAGGATATAGAGCGCCATCCAAATGCCCACCTGCCGAAGCCGACCGCGATAGCTGAACGCAATGGCGCAGCCCAAGGGCAGATAAACGAGCATCAGTAAAACGGCTACAGGCAGTCCGACAACATACATGATGGACGGAATCATCTCTGTAACAAACCCAACCAAATTCAACGCAATAACCACCCACCACCACACCGTGAATGGACGGTATAGCGGCTTTGTGCCTCGCAACAGCCCAAAATACATCACCAAGGCCCCAAAGGTCTGAACTATGCCTCGTACCCATGAAAGGTGAGCATCATCCATCCAGTGCATCAGCGGCGCATAGTTAACGACCGCCTGCAAAAGGTAGCACACAAAAGCCGCTTCGATGAGCCAACGCGGCAAGCCACTGTCCACATGGTTCACAAGACACAGGTTTTCAATACTTTCTGCTTTTTCAATAGGGGTTTGTTCCTTTGTTTCCATGACCGCAAAAGTACGGTTTTTGCAGCAATGTTCAGAAAAAATGCGATGTTTGTCTACAAAAAAACAATTTGCCCGGCCTTCATATAGTTTAAGAAGGTCGGGCAAATAAAAAGGAAGCTACTTACCGATGCTTAATTAACCGATAAGGTAAAGCTATAGTTCACTCTATCAGCATGAGTGCTGATAAAATCGAGGAATTGTTGTCTGGCATGGAACTGATTCGCCCTTTGAGAAGGCGTTGCACTAGTTCCTGACTTGATAGAGCCAAGTGTACCAAAAATAATCAATCCTTCCTCAGGAAGTTCATTCTCATTGTAAGTAACTGTTCCTTCCAGTTTGGCTTCAAAAGGAGTTTTAACACTGATTTCCTTTGTCCAAGGCAAAGTGGGATCATTCACTTCAACCATCGTTCCATCAGCATCCTTGTATTTGAAAGTATAGTGGAAGTAAGGCGAAACGGTTAGTGTTGCTGATGAATTCGAATCCTTCATAACGTTATCCATTGTGTAAACCACCGTCTTCGTCGTCTCGGTAGGAGTCGAAGGCGTGTCGGGTGTTGGTTGCGGATTGTCTTTCTTGCAGCCCGTGAACATCATGCCACCGATAAGCAGGGTGGCGAGCAAGAATGTTAATTTCTTCATTTGTTTGATTTTTGTTGATTGAACATAATTAATTAAAGTGTTCAAAAGTAAGGCCTTACCCATCAATTAATGGATAAAGTGTAATTAAATTCTAACATTTGGGGATTTGTGGAGATGTATTCGAGGAAATCCTCTTTGTCTTCAAAATACTTTCCAGTAGCAGGTTTTGTATGATTCTCTGTACTTTGTTCGATGGAAGCAAGCGTACCGAAAAACACTGGAGTAGGAATTTCGCTTTCATTGTAGGTAACCTTACCTTTCAGTTGGGCCTCAAAAGGAGTCTTCACGCTGATTTCTTTGGTCCAAGGCAACGTTGCATCAGTAACTTCGACCATTTTCCCGTCAGCATCCTTATAGGAGAAAGTGTAATGGAAGCATGGTGAAATCGTGTGTGTAGTCAACGCACCTGTAACATCGTTCATAGTTTGGAAAGTATTGTTTACCTTATAGACAAACGTCTTCGTCGTCTCGGTAGGAGTCGAAGGCGTGTCGGGTGTTGGTTGCGGATTGTCTTTCTTGCAGCCCGTAAACATCATACCCCCAATAAGCAGGGTGGCGAGCAAAAATGATAATTTCTTCATTTTTTAGTAATTTTAAAGAGGTTAATAAAAGAAATATGATTTAGATTATTACTCAACTCTACCGCTGAGGCTGAAATTCACCACATCAGGATTTTGCGAAATGTATTGCAAAAAACCAGCCTTCGCAAGGGATGCAATTATATCACCCTCTCCATTGGCAATCGGCTTATTCCCAGAAACGATACTCGTAATTTGTCCAAAAGCCACTTGATCGGGAAGTTCTTCCTCTTTATACGTGTATTTTCCTTCCATTTTGGCATCGAAAGGCAGCTTCACCGTGAGTTCGGGTGAAGACCAAGGCAAGGTGACATCATTCACCGTAACCTTGTTACCATCAGCACCAACATAAGTAATGGTGTATTTGAAGCAATCGGAAGTGGTGAAAGCCCCATAAGTGTTGTCGACCATATAGGTCACTTTGGCGGTTGTAGGCGTAGGAGTCGGATCAGGAGTTGGTTGCGGGTTGTCTTTTTTGCAGCCCGTAAGCATCATACCACCGATAAGCAGGGTGGCGAGCAAAAACGTTACTTTTTTCATTTGCTAAATAAAGTTTGGTTTGTTAAACATTAATTAAAAGAGGCACAAAAGTAATCAAATAAACAGCGCGAAAGGTGCTACCTGAATTTGCTGAATGCCAAAAAGCGGGTTTTCTGCGCAAAATCGGGTTTTCTGCGCAAAAAAACCACTAAACCGAAGAGCGTATACTATTTGTTTTCCCAAAAATCAGCACCCTTTGCGCCGATTTCTTTAGGATCAAAGACGGGTTCCTTGCCTTCCTTCTTCTGCCGCTCGTAGGATTTCAGTGCCTTAAAAGCTTTGGGTGAGAGGAGCAGTATAGCAATGATATTCACCCAAGCCATAGTGCCCACACCGATATCGCCGAGGTCCCACATCGCACGCGCCTCATGAAGCGAGCCAAAGAACACCATGCCCACCACGCCAAGACGCAGCACCCAAATCAGGACATGCTCCTTGCGGCCTTTGCCAAAGAGGTAGACAAGATTCGTCTCGGCATAGTAATAATATGCCATGATGGTCGTGAAGGCAAAGAAAAACAGGGCAAACGAAACGATGATGCCGCCCCAGTTAGCGCCCAACAGTGTACCCAAAGCAGCAGAGGTGTAACTCACATCAGGCGCACCCAACTCCACACCCTCGGCAGCCACAAGGAGATTGCCCGAAGCGTCAAAGACATTATAGGTCTTGCAGGCCAAAATCATCACGGCAGTGGCAGTGCAAACCAACAAGGTGTCAATATACACCGAAAACGCCTGCACCAGTCCCTGCTTGACGGGATGAGATACCTTAGCTGCGCCCGCAACGATGGCACCCGTGCCTTGTCCCGCCTCGTTGGAATAGATGCCACGCTTCACGCCCCACGCGATGGTGCTACCCAAGATGCCACCCAAGGCCTCTTTCATGCCGAAAGCACTACGGAGCATATCCATGAAGACCGAAGGTACTTCACGGATGTGGAAACCCAACACGACAAGGGAGAGCAAGACATACAAGACAGCCATAAACGGCGCCACAATCTGCGCCACATTGGCGATACGCTTCACGCCGCCCACCACCACGAGACCGATGAGCAAAGCAACGATGGCACCCGCCCAAGCCGGGCTGATGTGAAAGGTATTGGCAAACGAAATGGCAATGCCGTTGGCCTGGACCGGCGGCAGAAACAGACCGCAAGCCAGCACCGCGATAACAGCAAAGGCTACCGCAAGCCATTTGCTGTGCAAACCCTTCTCGATGTAATAGGCCGGACCACCACGGAACTGACCTTTGTGCTCTTCCTTATAGATTTGCGCCAAAGTAGCCTCAGAGAAGGCCGAACCCGCGCCCAAAAAAGCGATGATCCACATCCAGACGATGGCCCCAGGACCACCGTAACCAATGGCCGTAGCTACTCCTACAATGTTCCCCGTACCCACGCGTCCCGACAAAGCCATCGAAAATGCCTGAAACGAGGTGATGCCCGTCTTCTGGCTCTTGTCCGTCGAGAAGAGTAGCCGCGCCATCTCACGCAGACGGCGCACCTGAACGAAGCGCGTACCGATGGAGAAATAGAGTCCCGCCAAGAGACAGATGGCCACTAACGCTGGACTCCACACCCATCCGCTGATTGTTTGTATGATTTGTTCCATATAACTCTGTTTTGAAGGGTCAAAGATAGAGAATATTGGCAAAAAGACAACAAACCTGCCACTTTTTAGTCATTTTTTCTTGCAGCAAACAACTCCCTCACCCCAGCAGCCAGTCAATGGCAGAAACAACATGTATTTTGGTGCCATCAACCTCTACGTCTCTTGGAGACGAAAACGACTCTATTCCGATAAAATGTCATTTTTTAGGAACTATATTCCGATAAAATGCTGATTTTCCCCTAGAGTGTAGGAAAACGCTTTCCGCATTCGCAGAAATAGGGTCCGCGATGACGGCAAAGGCAAAAGTGTAGCATGAGTCGAAAAGCATAGTCCTGAAAGGACGGCCCAAACACACCCCGATACGCAGTGTCGGGTTTTTATAAATATGAATAGGACGGCTTCGGCAGCCATAGATTGACTACGTCGAATCTTCGATTTCCATGCCATCTCACAAAGCCACCGCAGGAATGACATGCCTGCCGAAGCTTGCTCTTAACTTATTTACCTTGTCAAGCAAGCATCCAGGTCCTTCACCAAGGCATCCTTGTCAAGATGCTGTCCGATGAAGACGAGCTTCTGCATGCGGTCGCCGTAGGTGTCATCCCAGTCGCGGCGAAGGGTGGGCTCGCGATCCATCATCATGGCTAGCTCGTTGGCGGGCATGGTGGCAAACCACAGGCCAGCGTCGCGCAACTGCACTTGCTTGCCTGCCTGCTCGAAGATGTAGCAGTTGTCGTATTCGTTCTTGAAGTAGCAGATGCCCTTCACACGAATGACATTTTTCGGCATCTTGCGCGCCACAAACTCATCGAAACGCGCCATATTGAACGGCTCACGACGGTAATACACAAAGGTGCCAATACCGTATTCCTCCACCTCACCGCCTTCGTGGTCGTGGTGATGATGGTGGTGATGGCCATGCTCCTCTTCCTCGTCATCATCATCATGATCATGATGATGGTGATGATGTTCGTGCTCATCCTCATCGTCATCGTGATGATGGTGCTCATGTTCATCATCATCGTCATCATCTTCAACGACAGCACCTTCCACTTCCTTGATCCAGGTTGCAGAGGTAGCAACTTTGTCAAAGTCAAACATCTTGGTATTGAGGATCTTGTCGAAGTCGACATCGCCATAGTCGCAGGTGATGATTTCGGCAGTGGGCTGCAAGGCGCGGATGATACTCTTCACACGACCTAACTCCTCAGGCGTGACCTCAGAGGCCTTGTTGAGCAAGATGATATTACAGAACTCAATCTGCTGGATGACAAGACTTTCCAAGTCATCCTCGGCAAGATTCTTCTTCATCAGGTCATCGCCGCAGGCAAACTCGCTCTGCATACGCAGTGCATCGACAACGGTCACGATGCAGTCAAGAATCGGAATACCGTCTTTGGTGAGTTGCCATGCCATGTCGGGGAAGGAGCAAATTGTCTGGGCAATGGGCTCCGGCTCGCAGATGCCGCTGGCCTCGATAACAATATAGTCGAAGCGCTGCATAACGATGATTTCATGCAACTGTTGGATAAGATCCATCTTCAAGGTGCAGCAGATGCAGCCATTCTGCAAAGCGACTAAACTGTCGTCCTTCTGCCCTACCACGCCGCCTTTTTCAATCAAGTCGGCATCGATGTTCACTTCGCCTATGTCGTTGACAATCACTGCGAATTTAATGCCCTTACGGTTGTTTAATATCTTGTTGACCACAGTGGTCTTGCCGCTACCGAGGTAACCAGTGAGCAGCAATACGGGAATATCTTTCTTCATTTTACAGGCTATTTTAAACGAGGTGCAAAGGTAAGAAAATTCAAGATTTAAAGATTCAAAATTCAAGATTTAAGATTTAAGATTTTCATTACTTTTGCAGTCCAAACCCGTCACGAAGTGACAACACTTTATTTACCCACACCAGCGCAGCGCAGTGTGGGGCTAAGACAACAAACATGGATAAAAACGAAACCTACAAACTCCTCCTCGCCCAAGTCAAGGCGATGGTAAAAGACGAGAGCGACCCCGTCGCCAATATGGCCAACGTGGCCGCACTAATCCAAGAGGCCTTCCACTTCTGGTGGACGGGCTTTTACCGTGTCATCGGCGAGCAGCTGGTGCTAGGTCCCTTCCAAGGCCCCGTAGCCTGCACCCGCATCGGCTTCGGCAAGGGTGTGTGCGGCACATCATGGAAAGAAAAGAAAACTTTTGTCGTGGAAGATGTGGAGCAGTTCCCTGGCCACATCGCTTGCAGTAGCGAGTCAAAGAGCGAAATCGTAGTGCCTTTATATAAAGGAGAAGAAGTCATCGGCGTGTTGGACATCGATAGCGAAAAATTAGCCACTTTTGATGCCGTCGACAAGGAATGGCTGGAACAGATTGCCGAAGTTGTTTCAGCAGTCTTATAGTCTCAGATAATCCGCACGGATCACACCATCGAGGAACTCCGACGGCACCATCGTTTTGATGGCCTTGACAACGATGTTCATCATACGCTCATGGACATAGTCCTTCCTGAACACCAAGCCTATCGTTCGCTGGGGCTCAGGGTTGACAATCGGCTTGATACGGTCTTTTACGGTCTCTGGTAACAAATGTAAATGCGACTCCGGCACGATGGTGATGCCCCCATTTTCGTTGACAATCTGAATTAGGATGCCCACACGGCCACCTTCATACAGCTTGTCGTAGGTAATCTCTTCCTCCGACCTCACCTTCGAACGGTCAATTAGCCTCACGCCATCTTTCATTGTCCATACCTTATGCTCTAGCAGATGCTTTCGCTCAACGCTTTCCGCTTGATACAAGGCATCTTGTGGCGAAACATAGGCAAAAAAACGCTCATGATACAACGGCACCTCCAGCAAATCGGGGTCGGTGACGGGATAGGTGATAATGCCCATGTCGACCTCGGCTTTTTTTAATTTGGTAATGATAGTCGCTGTAATCATCTCCTCCACTCGAAGACGAATCGCTGCGTTTTTTGTCCGCATGTAATGGAACAGACCAGGCATCAACACGGGTGCTACTGTCGTTGTCATGGCTATGCTGAGGTCACCCGATGACTGTTCCTTCTCCGTGCGGGTCAGTTCCAGCAACTGCTTCGTGTGATAGACCGCCATCTTTGCCTCGTCAATCACCTTCCGGCCCATTTCGGTGACCGTGACAGGATGCGTGTCGCGATTGAAGATTTTGATATCCAACTCCTCCTCCAGCTTCTTAATCATCAGACTCAGTGTTGATTGCGTCACGCCACAGGCATCAGCCGCATTGACAAAATAACCATGCTGTTCCACGGCGATGATGTATTCCAATTGTTGTAAAGTCATCTCTTTATTGATTTTATCAATGCAAAGATAAATATTATTGTATTGACTCATAAAGTTTGCCCCAATATTTTTGCTGTCATCATTTTAAACCGAACAAAAATGAAGAAATGGAATACCACTATCCGTTATGCAGGCTTCTCCTTGATCGGTGTTGCCATACTAATGTTTATCTCAGCGTTCATCGCTTTCAGGAACAACACAGATGATAGTTTTGACCCTTTGGTCTTCTCGGGCATGGCCGCACTTCTCAGTGGATTTTTTGCCATCATCGGCACAAAGCCCCAAGAAAAGATGACCATTGAGGATGGTTTCCGCATTGTCACGGGTTGTTGGATTGCTGCCTGCATCTTCGGAGCTATTCCTTATCTTTTGTTTGGCGGAGAGTTTACCGTCATCAACGCTTTCTTTGAAAGCGTCTCAGGCTTTACCACAACAGGCGCTTCCATCCTCAATAACATCGAAGCGCTTCCCAACGGCTTGCAGTTTTGGCGCATTGCATCAGCTTGGATTGGCGGCATTGGCATCGTCACCCTTGTCTCTTTGGTCATCTCCGGACAGCATGACCGCCATTCCGTGTTGGCTAGCGCGGAACTGTCGGACCTCGCTAAATCATATTATGGTGGGCGAAAGAAGCATTTCGTCTATAGAATGATTGTCGTTTATCTGATCATCACTTCTGTTTCGGCCATTGCCTTACGGCTCACGAAAATGCCTTGGTTCGATGCCACTACCTTGGCTATGTCGGCCTGCAGCACCTGCGGCTTCTGCACCAAGAACCTCAGTGTAGGTTTTTATGACAGTTGGGTCGTCGATGCTATCCTTTGCATTGCCATGTTGATGGGTGCCACCAATTTCAGCCTGATGTTCTCGACAGTTTGGCCCGACAAAGGTAACCGCAAAACCCTCTTTAACACACAAGTCGTACGATGGTTTTTGGCGCTTGTCACCATTGCCATTCTCGCTGTCACAGCCAACCTGTACTTCAGTGGTTATTGCACTTCTTTCCCGAAGGCTTTGCGTTTGGCGGCTTTCCAAGTTTGTTCCCTATCAACAACGACGGGCTTCGCCACCGCCGACACCAACCTATGGCCAACAGGTAGCATGGCTATTCTATTGCTTTGCTCTTTGGTCTGCGGATGCTCAGGCTCCACCTCGGGCGGCATGAAGATGGACCGTTTTGTCATCGTTGTCAAGAGCCTGAAAGGCATGGTGAACTCGCTTATTGGGGTCAAGCATGTCAACCGCATCAAACTGGACGGGCAGGTGAAAACGGAAGAAAATGTCACCTCGATATTGGCCTTCATGGGCACTTATATCCTCATCATTGCTATCGGCACCATCCTTTTCGCCGTCAGTATGAACTTCAAGACCTCGCTCACGGCTTCGATTGCCTGCATAGGCAGCGTCGGTCCTGGCTTCGGTGAAGTCGGTTCAATGGGCAACTATGCTGGATTATTAGGATTCCAGAAAGTGGCAGCTATGCTCATCATGCTCTTAGGCCGCGTCGAAATCTTCCCCATGCTGATTGCCATCAGAAGCATTTTCCGCCGTTGATTCTTGCACAATTCAAGAAAAATGCTGTTCTTTGCAATTTACAAAGAGATCAACCTATGAAAAACATCATCCGTAGGATTCTTGTATATTTGAGATCCCTCATTCACCTCTCCGACGAGATTGACTATGAGAATGCCAGCGCGTCCATCCGCAAAAATATCGCCTTTAAAGGCACCAATGTCTTCATCTTGGCCTGCGCCATCATTATTGCCTCGGTGGGTTTGAATGTCAACTCCATCCCCGTCATCATCGGCGCGATGTTGATTTCACCTGTAATGGGTCCCATATTAGGATTCGGCTTGGGACTCGGCACTGAAGACAATCAGCTCGTGAAGGACTCGATGAAGAATTTCAGCGTGATGGTCATCATCAGCATCATCGCTTCTTCTTTGTTTTTCCTGCTCAGTCCCTTGAGTTTGGCCAATCCATCAGAGCTGTTGGCACGTACCAATCCCACCATCTATGATGTGCTCATCGCCCTCTTTGGCGGTTTGGCAGGCATCATCGAGACCTCGCGCAAGGACAAGGGTAGCGTGATCACAGGCGTGGCTATCGCCACGGCGCTGATGCCTCCACTTTGCACCGTAGGCTACGGCATCTCCATCTGGAAAGGCTCGGTCATTTTTGGCGCACTCTACCTCTTTATTATCAACAGCATTTTCATTGCCTTGGCCACCTTTGCCGCAGTGAAATACTTCCGCTTTCCCATTGTCGAGGCCTCAGGTGAAACCCGTAAGCACCTACCCAAAGCAGCAGTCTACATCATACTCGCTATCGTTTTGGTTCCCAGTATTATAACCGCAGTCAACACTATCAAGGAGAACAATTTCAACATCCATGCCGAAAAGGTGGTGGCCGAAAACAAGAACCTTGGCAAGTGCTTTATTTATGACCACAAGGCCACTTATTCGCGCAAAGCACCCAAATTAGAATTGTTCCTTGCCGGTGAAACATTGACCGAAGAAGCCAAGAAGAAACTGTACAACAGCGCGGAAGCATACGGCATCACACGCAGCCAAATCGTTTTCCACGAAGACGCCACCAGCATGCGACAAGATCTCTCTGAAACAGAAATCGTGAAAGGTATCTACGAACATTCTGACCAGCAAATCAAGATATTGAACGATAGCATCGCCAAATTGACGGCTACGCTTTCCGACTATCAATCGAAAGAGATTCCTGTCGATGCCATTTCCAAAGAGCTGTTCACCCAATACCCAAACATCATTGAGGTCAGCCTTAGCCGAGGTGCTGCTATCAATGTATCCGACAGCATCGCCTCCGAACAGATCCTAGCGTTCATCACCACACAAGAACCCATGCCTACCGAGAACCACGACCGCATCGAACGCTGGCTGAAGGTTCGGTTGAAGAACGAGAAAGTCGTGGTGGTGAATCAAGTAGAGGAATAACAACAAAAGCCGCTAAATAGCGGCTTTCTTATTGATTCCGTGGAGATTACCGGACTCGAACCGGCCACCTTCAGATTGCGAACCTGACGTTCTACCAGATGAACTAAATCCCCGTAGCGGCTGCAAAAATACAACAAAATCGCTTATCAAGGTATTTCCCGTTGAAATTTATTACAATTCAACAAAAAGACGCACCCGATACTTCATTACAATGCGAATAAAATGTATCTTTGCCGACCAAATCAAATGACAATAATCCATTTAAAAATATACTACTATGACTATTGAAGACTACATCATTTTTAGAGTAAATGCACTACTTCATGCCCACCCTTCGACAGGCTCAGGGGCCCGCATCATCAAGCGCCTCGAAGGCGGCATGAGCAACTACACCTACGTCGTTGAATGCCAAGGCAAGAAATACACCTACCGCGTGCCTGGCAAGTTTGCCGAAAAGTTCGTTGACCGTGAAGAGGAATGGGCCAACATTCAAGAGGTTAACCGACTGGGATTGAACAACATCACGGAACATGTCGAGATTCGCTCCGGTGAAAAACTGGCTGAGTATGTGGAAGGCACCATCATGAGCACCACCGATGTGGTTTCGTATAACGAAATGTCGGTGAAGGCGCTGAAGAAAATCCATAACAGCGACATGAAGTTCAAGGATTACAATGCCTTTGGCCGCCTCGATGCCGACCAGAACTACTGCCTTGAAACGGGCTATGTCTTCCCTCAGGAATACCTCGATTTACGCAAGAAACTCGATGACATCCGTGCCACCCAGACCAATGTGCCCAAAGTGCCCTGCCACTGCGACTATCAGCCCACTAACCTCGTCATCAGCGGCGACAAGCTCTATGTGCTCGACTGGGAGTTTGCCGGCATGAACGATCCCTTCTATGACATCGCATGTTACGGCAATGTAGGCTTCGACAAGGCCTTGTCGCTATTGGAAGCCTATGTTGGCCACAAGCCTACCAAGGAAGAGTTGCAACGCCTTTATTTCCACCGCGCCTTCCAATGCTTGCAATGGTTCAACGTGGCCATCTTTAAGGACCGCGTTGGCCTCAGCAAAGACCTCAACATGGACTTTAACGCCGTGGCGTTTATGTTCTTAGGAATGGCGAAGGATTTGCTGGAAAACTATGAGAATCTCTAGCAGGTTTTAGAAGGCATGTCATCCCAACGCTGGCAAGTGGGCAAGCAGGGGATCTATGGCTTCTAAAACCGTCATGACAAAAATTCCGCCTCACATAGATTCCCTGCAACGCACAAGCCTAAGCAGGAATGACATGTAAGGCGGAATTTTCAATACAGGAAGTCCGCTGCAGTAAAGCTGCCAAAATCCCCATCCAAGCCCAAATCAGCTTTGGCTTCATCGGAGAGCATGTCGATGCTCCAAACGGGGTCGAAAGTCAATTCCACATCGACTTTTTTCACGCCCATGATGGCTTGCACGCGGTTACGCACCTCGGCAGGCAAGGTCTCGGCCACAGGACAATTGGGTGCCGTCACCGTCATCACAATCTTCACATTGCCTTCTTCATCCACTTCGATGCCATAAATCAGGTGCAGTGTCCAAATGTCGACAGGAATTTCAGGGTCGTAGATGGTCTTCAAGACCGAAATGACGGTCTCTTTCAAGGTGTTGATTTCTTCCTGTGTCATGATTGTCCCTCCTTCAGTTTAAATGCCTCTGCATAAAGCAGCATCTGTTTCAGCATGGCCAAAAGTCCGTTGGAACGCGTGGGCGACAAATGCTCTTTCAGCCCGATTTCATCCAAAAACGAGAGGTCGGCGGCAATGATGTCCTCGGGTGTCTGTCCCGAAAACACCTTAATTAGTAAGTTCACAATGCCCTTGGTAATGACCGCGTCGCTGTCGGCGCTGTAATACACTTTGCCGTCCTTCAGCTCGGCATTGAGCCACACGCGGCTCTGGCATCCATTAATCAAGTGTGCCTCGTCGCGGTATTTGTCGTCGATGATGGGGCATTCCTTCCCCATCTCTATCAGCATAGCGTAGCGGTCCATCCAGTCGTCGAACATGGAGAAATCCTCTACGATGCTGTCTTGTATTTCCTTTATAGTCATATCCTGTGTTTTGCGGGCGCAAAAATAATAAAAAAGGGCGGCACCCAAAAGGATGCCGCCCAATTTTCGCGGAAATCAATTCCGCAATGTCATTTATTGCATGACAGTGACGCGCTTGACGGTCACACCGTTTTCAGTGTGGATGCGCACCATGTACATACCAGCGTTGAACTGGCTCATGTTCAAGGTGTAGACATCGGCATTGAGTTCGGTGTCATAGACCACTTGGCCGAGGACGCTCACCACAGTGATGCGGCTCATACCGTTGGCCTCGATCGTCACATTGCCCTTAGTCGGGTTAGGATAGAGGGCAACATTGTCGCTGTTCTCGCCGATGGCGTCGACGCTGGCGCTCACATAGTTGTGAGTCGGGTCGTCAGCAGCCAGAGCAGGAGCAGATTCGCAACCATCGCTGTACACGGCAGTCACCTGATAGTAATACATACCAGCGACATCCGGAGTGTCGAAGTACTCGTACAGGGTTTGACCAGCCTCAGCAACTTCACCGATTTGGACGTAGTTGCCGTTGGCCTCGGTCGAACGATACACGTTGTACTTAATGATGTCGGCACGGTTCAAGAAGGCCATCGGGGCGGGGATGCTCACCACCTCGGTGTGGCTCAAAGTACCAGTGCTGGCAACAGGAGCGGGAAGCTCGATAGCAACGTTCTCAACCATACCCTTGGCTTGGTTGGTGACGAAGCCACGCAGCAGCCAGCCATAGCCAGGCAGACCGGCGCTGGCAAGGTCTTGCCATGCATTGCCGTCAAGGCTGATCCAGCGGTTGTTCGGGTAGCCGGCATCGGCGCATGCCTGAGCAGGATGCGTACCCATCTGCGAGCACACAATCCACAGGTTCTGAGTACCGTCGATGGCAACAGGCGTGTCAAGAGTAATTTCCTCGAAGTCGCCGTCAACACTCGGAGTATAGGTCTTCGTGCTGTAGGCAGTGCCAGGAGCTGTGGTGCCGCCCAAATAGATGGTCACCGTCTTAGGAGTGGTGTTCGAGCTTGCAAATTCGAAGGCAGCAACCTTCGTCAAGTTGGTGCCTGCATAGTTGGCCAATTCAGCAGCCGGGAACATCGTTGCCCAGTAGATTGTGGCCGATGCGTCATTGGTGCCAACGCTCGTGGCATAGGTACCATCGTCGTAATACAACCACTCGTTAATCGGAGCAGCAGGTTCGACGCCCCACCAAATTCTCACTTGGTCGGTGGCACCGAGAACCTCGGCATGGATAGGATCGCCAGGTTCGCAAGTAGGTGTAACATCGCCTTCGCACTCTTCGCAGCTCATGGCATAGAAGAAGTTGTCACTCGGGAGGTCAGCGGTACCGTTGTAGACGATACGGACGCAGTACTCACCAGCGCTCGGGAATTCGTAGCTGTTGGTCGGAGCAGGAACGAAGGCTTCCCAATCGCCATTCAGGAACACCATAGCACCAAGGACGTCGCCAGTGGTCGGAGGAGGAACAGGAGCACCACCTTCAACCAAACCGCGAATCATCCAAGTGTAGTTGAGGCCATAGTCGGTTGAGTGTTCCCAAGTAATACCGTCGAGAGACAGGAAGTCGGAGTTGGACTCGCCGACATAGTCGCAGCCAGACATCGGGTAAGCAATGTCAGGAGTGTAGAAGGTCAGCCACAGGTCTTGTGAAGCATCGATGGTCACAGGAGTGGTCAAGGTAATATCATGCCATGCCAAGTCACCAGGCAGATATTCGGTAGCTGTACTCATCAGTGTACCAGGAGCACTTGCACCGCCTTGGTAGACATTAACGGTATAGTTGCCAGAATAAGTCCAGCCATAGTCACCATCTTCATCCATGAAGACGCCAACCTTGGTCAAGCTCTGACCGGCATAGGTAGCAAGGCTAGCAGCAGGGAATCTGATACCCCAATACACGGCACCACCGCCAGTACCAACACCACCGGAGAAGTTTTCGGTGCAGTATTGCAGATAGTCGCGGTTGCTCTTGGCACCAGAGGTCAGTTCGATGTCGTCAACGTTCAGGATGAACTGGTCGCTGCAGTTGAAGTGACGGATAGCAATGTACTTCTGACCAGCATAGGCACTCAGATCAACAGTGTAGTTGTACCAGTTGCCTTGAGCACGGGTAACACCGCCACGGCCATAGCTCGTGACATTACCACCGCTCTTGGCGGTCATAGTCCATTCTTGAACCATCGTCCAGTTGCTCGTACCATTGTCGGAGATAGCCACGCCAAAGTGGTCGGCAGGATAACTGGCATCCTGAGCGCAAGCCCAGAAGCTGAAGGTGCTACCAGCAGCAAGGGTCACTTGAGGTGAAACGAGGTAGTTGTCAGGATAAAGGACTTGTCCAGTACCATTAGCCCAAGAACCTGAAATCACATAGTGAGCAGAGCCGTTGTGTGTCGCCAGGACCAGGTTGTGGGCCAGGACCAGGAGTGCCAGGATAATCCCAAGTGACGGTCGTGCCGTTCACGTCGAGACCATTGAGGGTGCCAGCGTAGTTTTCGCAGCTTTCATATTCCCAAATGCATTCTGCATAATCGCTCATGCCAGTGCTGTAGACAGCAGCAACCTTGCAGATGTATTGCTCGCCCTCGACGAGTTGGTCGGTGGCCACTTGGCAGAAGTTATAAGGAGTATTGATGTTGAAGATCGGCTCGTGGTCGATGCTCTCGCACATCACCTTGTAATATTCGAGGTGACGGTCGTTGCTCTTGGCACCGGAGGTCAAGGTAACGTCATCAATCCAGATCTCATACTCGTCATAATCCTGATGGTGGAAGGCAATCCACACATCCTGGCCAGCGTAGGCGCTCAGGTCAACCGAGTGCGAACGCCAGTTCTCATAACGGCCATTCGTATTACGGACAGAAACTTTCTCGCCTGACTTGGCACCGCTGTGGCTCCAAATGTCAGTGAAGCTGGAAGCGGACGGAGTGTCGGCAGTAGAAATAGCAATGGCGAAATGATCGGGATAGCTGTCGTTGGCGTTGTCAGCCCAGAACGACAAGGTCGAACCACTGCCAATCGAATACTTCTGAGGTGAAACCAGATAGTTGTCGGCATCATAGGCGCCATCATAGTCGATGTAGGACTGTGAATAGACGAAGTAGTTGCCGCCATGAGCCAGACCAGTGTAGTCATAGCCAGAAGCGCTAACGCTATTGACGCTATTGACCCAGTTGAGACCGTCGCCATCGTTGTCGATGGTAGTCCAGCCTTCAAAGCCGTCTTCAAATCCAAACTCGAAGCTTGAGCCACCAGGTTGTGGGCCAGGGCCAGGACCAGGAGTGCCAGGCTCGCCGTGGCCTTCCCACATGGCCCAGCCAGTGCGGGAGACGTAGAGGTTGTCAACACCGTAGATAATCTCAATCATCACATAACGCAAGCTCATGGGTTCCCAAATGCTCACATTCTCAGTGATAGGATAGTAACCGTCACGAGTAATGGTCAGTTCATAGTCACCCTTACGGAAGGTATCCCAAGCATAGAAGCCAGTCTCATCGAGAACGATGTTGTCGACAGGATAGAGTTCTTGTTCAACTTCATTGAGGTTGACGAAGCTCACTTCGATGCCCTCTGGGTTATCAGCGCTGTTGAGCAACACGTTGATGTCAAGTTCGTTTTCGCCAAGCCACATGTCCTTGTCGAGGCAGCGAGACCACACGATCTCGCTCTCGCGAGGCAGTTGCAGGCCGTTAGTGCCAGGAGTCGGAGGTGTAGGAGGAGTCGGAGGATTCGGGTTGCTTGTGATGGTCACGTCAACACCGTCGTTAGAGCCATGCATGCTCATGACAAATTCATAGATATTGCCTTCCTCGAAGACATAGTTGTCTTCACGGCCACCCACGTTACCCGTGCTAGCAGCAATCCAGATGCGGTCGCCAGGAGTCGGGTTGGTAATGCA
>CADCJI010000009.1 GCA_902801625.1 uncultured Bacteroidia bacterium
GAATTAAGTTGAGACTAAAAGGAAAGAGTCCGGTACAATACCGAACTCTTTACCTAAACAATTAATGTTTAACCGTCCAACTTCTGGGGGTCACATCATCCCGCCAGGCTTTTTCATTTGTATCGGCAAAAGATTCATCAATGCATTACGCCGACCTCAATGCCAATATAATTGTTACGTAAAATGCTACCTGTCTGCTTTTCCAATACGTTGACAAAAGCGTTGGAAAAAGCATGGTCGAAAGTCAGTTGGACAAACGCCGAAAGTTTCCTGTTGATCTCGTATTCAGCACCCAAACCAAAAATCATCGACAGCTGCAACGGACGATATTGGTTAGTGCAATCGACATAACTCTGTCCTTCATAGGAAGTCCAATAAAACGTATAACTATCCTTGACATAGTCCTTGCAATTGAGGCTCAAGCCAGCACCTGCTTCAGCATATGCCTTGAACGCATCAAGAACATCCATTCTGACCTTAAACTTCAAGGGAATTTCAATATTGGCAGCCTTCAGTCGACGCGACACCGAAATATTGGACTCTTCCAAGAAATCTTCGGCACGTCTATGGTCCACAAAGGTGTACTTCAGCCGAAGGAAATTGAAATCCACTCCCGACGAAACCGCGACATTATTTGTTAGATAATAGTCACAGACCAATCCCAAGTTGCCGCCCAGTCTTATGCCGTCATTGATGGTGACAGTAGAACCCGAACTGGCCCAATCAATGGTAGGCCCCAATTTGATGCCAAGCCTGACATTTCCCGGTTGAGCGTTGGCACCTACAAAAACAGCAGATACCATACTGATAATCAACAATATTCTTCTCATAGTAACAAATTTTAGACCTACAAAGATAATTTATTTTGCCGATATTTCCCTAAAATCCGAAAATGATTCTTAATTTTGCCGTCAAATTGATTGTATCATTCACTAAATCACATCAAAATGAAAAAGACGTTTTTACTGATTGCAGCCCTGTTGATGATGGGCGGCGCAGCATTCGCTGGCGGCGGCTTTGATATCGCCATCGGCCCGAAAGTCGGTTACCAGACCGCAAAACTCTCCTATCAGAAAGCCGACATCAAGTCAAGCTTCTCCAACCATTTCACTGCTGGACTCTTTGGCCGCGTGACCATCGGCAGACTCTATGTGCAACCTGAAGTGTTGTACTTCAAGACCTCCAACATCTTCGAAGGACATGTAACTGGCGTGGAAAGCGACAACTTGTTCAACCTTCCTACGGGTGCCAATGTCAACTTAACATTGAACCAAATGAACCTTCAGGTGCCTGTTATGGTCGGCATCAATATCCTTGACCTCGACATTGTCACTCTGCGTGCCCAAGCTGGTCCCACCGCCAACTTTGTCCTAAAGTCACAGACTATCTATGACAAAACCTACACCCTTGATGGTCAACAAAGCGAAATAGCAAACACAACTACCGACCAGGATTTCGACACTAAAGCCATCTCTTGGGGTATTCAAGCTGGTCTTGGTGTTGACGTGTTAAAGCGCATTACTCTTGACATCAACTACAACTTTGGATTGAGCAAGATGTTTGATGCTCTTAACCAGACTACCCTTGGCGAAACCTTCGATTTCAGCAACATTGACAACACCAAACAGAACACATTCATGGTGACTTTGGGCATCAAATTGCTCTAATTCACACAGCATCATTTATAAAATGAAAGGGAGCGACTCGACGAGCCGCTCCCTTTTAATTTGATAAAACCTGACGGTTTAGAAGAAGATTCCAACTTCAACACCGATACGGTTTTGCAGAACATTCAGCTTGAGATCACGTTCACCCAAGTCCTTGTTACCAGCATAGTACTTCTCGTAATTAGAGGTCACCAAAGCACCTCTGCTAATGCTGTTCAGGAAGTCATGAGAGAAATAGATACCGGCGAAAACACGAGTTGTCTCCAACAAAGTGTATTCTGCACCAGCACCAATACGCAACGAGGCATGGAAGGGGTTGTACTCTCCATCAGTGGCTCTGTAAGCATCATCTTTAAGATTACCCAAAGAGAAAGAATCCATTACCTTTACGCGTTGTGTGTAGCCAAAAGCGCCACCCACTTGCGCATAAGCATGAAGCGGAAGGTTGCCAAGTTCAGGGGTAACCAATTTCAGCATCAACGGGATTTCATAGATAGTGGTCTTGAACTTTCTATCAACAGTACCCAATTGAAAATCGTTGATAGTGTCGGCACTCACGTTGCGCTTGTCATCGAATTTATATTGACCATTTACAAAGTCAACATTAACACCCGTGACAATAGCATAGTTTTCAGCAAAATAGTACTCAGCGACAAGACCGACATCAAAACCAGTCTTTGTGCGTTGGTTAATGGCAGCACCTGTTTTTGAACCAGTCCAGTCAAAGCTAGGACCTACTTTAAAGCCAAAGGAAAAACCTTTGTACTGTGCTGACGCGGTCAGCGACATGGCCAACAAAAGGCCAACAAATAATAAACTTTTCTTCATTTGATTATAGATTTAGGTTAGTATTTAACTTCGTTGAAATGCTCCATATTGATTACCTTGAAACGCCCCGCATTGATTACATCAAATCTTCGATTTCAGCGGAGCCAATCTCCGATTTGGGTACAAAAGTAGTCTTTTTTTTGATTATGTCAATACATCAAGGAAAATTTCTACTTTTGTAGGACTTAAATGCAACACATTATTCATTATGAATGACACAATTCCCGACCGACTTTTCATCAGAAACAGAGCCAACCTTGCGGCACAATTGCCTCCAAAATCAGTGGCTGTATTCACTGCCAACGAAGCCATGCCGCGCAATGGCGATGAGTTCTACCCTTTCCGTCAACAATCTGATTTCTTTTATCTTTCTGGCATCAACGAAGAGAATGCCTTTCTTATCATTGCACCTGACTATCCCGATGAAACCATGCGTGAAATGCTTTTCATCGAACCTTACGACGAGGTAAAGGCCACCTGGCAGGGTGAAATGCTCGATGCCAAGCAAGCCATCGAACTCTCAGGCATTAAGACTATCAAAGGGAGCGATGATTTTTGGATGACTTTGAACGACATCGTCTTCTCAGGTTATGGCGACATCATCTTCATGAACAGCTACGAATACCCGAAATACGAATGTGCCGTAGAGACTATCCAAAAACGTTTCGTCAAGAAAGTCAAAGAGTTGTATCCGATGCATAACTATGGCCGTACCGCTCCGATTCTCAATGCCTTGCGCATGAAGAAATCGGAGGATGAAATCGCCATCACACAACAAGCCTGCAACATCACTGCAATGGCATTTCGCCGCTGTTTGGCGACTGTGAAACCTGCCATGTATGAATATGAGGTTCAGGCTGAAATCGAATATATTTTCAAGCAAAATAACGCTACAGGCCATGCCTACGCGCCCATCATCGCAGGAGGCAAGAATGGCTGCTGCCTGCATTACTCCAAAAACCAAAGCATCCTAAACGACGGCGATCTGTTGCTTTTCGACATTGGCTGTGAACTGAAGAACTACTCCTCCGACCTGAGCCGCACTATACCCATCAATGGAAAATTCACACCAAGACAGGCCGATTGCTACAATGCCGTGCTCCGCGTAATGAAGGAAATCACCAAACTCTACCGTCCTGGTGGCACCATCAACGAAATCAATGAGACTACCCACCGCCTGATGGAACAGGAAATGATCAAGCTTGGACTTTTCACCGCAGAAGATGTGAAAAACCAAGACCCCAACAAGCCTTTGGAGCGTAAATACCTGATGCACGGTATGTCGCACCACATCGGCCTCGATGTACACGACAGCATCGACAAGTTCAAACCTTTTGAACCGGGGATGATACTTACCTGCGAGCCAGGCATTTACATCCGCGAGGAAGGCATCGGCATCCGCATCGAAAACGATCTGCTCATCACTGAGGACGAACCGATTAATTTGTTTGAGGGACTGCCTACAGAAATCGAGGAGATTGAGGCAGCAATGAGAAAATGATTATTTTTGCAGAATCCATGTAGGGACGATGATTCATCCCGACTATACAAACAACGATTAAACAATCAACAAATCAACAACAATATGTTTACAAAAGACGTTTACAGTGGCCGTCGTGCCACATTAAAAAAAATGATCTCGAAGGGCATCGCCTTCTTCCCAGCCAACAACGAAGCACCCTTCAACTATCCCGACAACACCTACATCTACCGTCAGGATAGCAATTTCTCCTATTTCTTTGGTCTCAACCACCCCGACTTGGTCGGTGTCATCGACTTTGAAAGCGGCGAGGAAATCCTTTTCGGCGTAGAGGTGACCATCGATGATGTGATTTGGTGTGGTCCCCTGCCCTCACTGAAGGAGCAAGGCGATAGCATCGGCATCACCGACTGCCGCGACTTTAACAAGTTTGGCGAATACCTCCAACAAGCCATCAGCAAGGGTCGCCAAGTCCATATGCTGCCGACCTACCGCGCCGACACCAAGATTCAGTGCGCCGAGTGGCTTGGCTGTAATATTAATAAGGTGTCAGACTATGTCAGCCTCGAGCTCATCAAGGCCATCATCGCCATGCGCGAGGTGAAGAGTAATCTAGAAATCGCCGAGATGGAACGAGCTGCCAACACGGCCTATTATATGCACACCACCGCGATGAAGATGTGCAAGCCCGGCATGATTGAGCAAGAGATTGCAGGTGTGGTGGAAGGTCTCTCGCTGTCAGGCGGCGGCCCCGTGTCGTTCCCCGTCATCCTCAGTGTGGATGGTCAAACCTTGCACAACCACGGTCACCACAATGTGTTGAAGGAAGGCCGCATGATGGTGTGCGATGCTGGTGCTGAGACGGAAAACTACTACGCCTCCGACTTCACTCGTACCACGCCTGTAGGCGGTGTCTTCAACCTACGCCAGCGCGAGATTTATGAGATCGTGCTCGCCGCCAACCAAGCCGTGGCCGCCAACACGCGTCCATACATGCCTTATATGGTGATGCACACCCTTGCCTGCCGCACCTTAATTGAAGGCTTGAAAGGTGTCGGCCTGATGAAAGGTGACACTGAAGAGGCTTTGGTGAATGGTGCCCACTGGCTCTTCATGCCTCACGGCCTCGGCCACATGCTCGGCATGGATGTACACGACATGGAAGGCCTCGGCGAAACCTATGTGGGTTACGACGACATCACACCACGCTCCACCAAGTTGGGCTTCAGCGGCCTGCGTTGTGGCAAGACTTTGAAACCAGGCTTTGTGGTCACCGATGAGCCGGGAATCTATTTCATCCCGACCCTCATCGATATGTGGAAGGCGGAAGGCAAGTTCAAAGAGTTCATCAACTACGAGAAGTTGGAGACCTACAAGGACTTCGGTGGCATCCGCATCGAAGACGACCTGCTCATCACCGAAGACGGCTGCCGCATCCTTGGACGACCGATTCCCAAGACTGTCGCAGAGGTCGAGGACATGTGTGCCCAAGGCCGAGAATGGATTAAAATGACAGCAATGTATTAAGGAATATGTTTCACGCAGAATCCGCAGAACTATGAGAAAATTCATAAGTTTCTGCGGATTCTGCGTATAATAACATCAAAACTCCATCACCAACTTCACATTGACATAACGGGGTGTCAAGTAATTCGGGGCTCCATAATACTGGTTATCCATATATTTCACCCAGTTGTAGGAGATGACATTTGGTATGTCAAGTAAATTAAAAACATCCACACTGACAAACATATTGCGCACATAACGCAATGGGTTGCCTTTGCTGAAGCTGGAGGCCTCGCTGATAAGCTGCTTGCTGAAGCCTATGTCGACACGACGGTAGGCCGGATAACGGCTCGAAGTGGAATAAAAGTCTGAGTTGTTATCGTTGACGGGCAAGCCCATGCCAAAGGTTAGTGTCATGTTGACACGCCATGTCGGGGCATTGGGAATGTAATCTTGGAAAAACAGTGAGAAATTGACCAACTGGTTGGAAGGACGATAATGCCAACCTAGGGCAACAGTGTCAGCCACTTGGTCATCAGTATGATTATAGAAAGGCAGTTGATTTCCTTCGTAATCCACCAAACAATAGTCACCACGGATGTCCTCCTTAGTCTGCATAATAGACAGGCTCGCCCAACTGTCTATGCCCTTCACAAACTCACCATTCACCTTAAAATCAAGACCTGTTGCATATGCTTTTGCCGACTGGTCGGCATAGTAACGAATGCGCACATTGTCGATGTCGTAGGGAATGACATGGGTAAACCACTTGAAATATAGCTCTGAGGTAAGGATGAAAGGTCGATTGAAGGCTCGAAACTTGAAGTCGTTGCCCGCTACAATCTGATACGACTGCTGGGCTTGGGCATCCTTGTAGAGGCTACCGTCGCGGTTGCGGATTTCGCGGTAGAACGGTGTCTGGTTATAGACACCACCAGAAAGGCGGTAAACCATCTCATTTTTCTCATTCTCAGGTTTATAGGCGATACCTGCTCGCGGGCTGACATACACCTTATTATTATAGCCCCAATAATTAGCTCTCAAGCCGCCCGTGATGACGAACTCACCTTCTTCTTTGTATGGAATCGTCCAAGAGTTCTGCACAAAACCATCAAGATTGTTAATAGAGAGCAGGTTGTGTGTCTTGTGCACGAAGTCCATTCCGATTTCGGGCAGCACATCGGGATAGCCGCCAATGATGTCAGGGACATGGGGCAGGCTGTAGCCTGCAGAGTCCATCATCTGCCATTCATCCACCATATCATCGATGACCTGATGCTGAAAACGCAAACCCCATTTCAATAAACTGTTATCGAAGGCATAGAGGCCTTTATGGTCGAGGTTATACACCTGGGCATAGAAACCATTACGAGCGTGTTTGGTAAGTGTTCCCACTTCGTGGTTTTCAATCACCTCGCCAAATTCCTCGGAGCCAAAAGAGGTATTGCGCACGCCAAAGAAATATTGCTCTCGAATATCGAAAGTCTCGGTCTCATAAGCGGAATAGGCCGAGGCTATCCATTTCAGATTCAAATCCTTGTTGGGTTTATATGACAAAGTAAACGCACCTAAACCCGTGGTATAGTCGTCGATTTCCTGACCATCGAAATACACATTCAGTTGCAATGGTATGTCAATGGTGCCGAAGTTGATTTTCGCATTTTGGGGAATCAGCATGTAGCGGTTCTTGGAGTAATAGCCCAAAAATGACAGACTCCATTTTTCATTGAACTGATAATTGAACAAGGTTTGCGCGTCAGTGAAATTTGGCTTGTAGTCGCCTTTGGTATTCATCATGCCGAGAGCCAAGGCGGTGTTTTTGTAGCGTGCCCCAACCAGATAACTGAACTCATCATTCTTTGTCGTCCCTTCCACATGAGCTTCGGCACCCAAAAGGCTCAAACTCAGCGAACCCGCAGTCTCTTTTGGCGTTTTGTAGGTTACATCGAGCACCGACGACATCTTGTCGCCATACTCGGCTGCGAAACCACCCGCAGAAAATTCAATGTTGTTGACCAACTGCGAATTGACAAAGCTCAATCCCTCTTGTTGTCCTGACCCTACGAGGAAAGGACGGTAGATTTCGATGCCATTCACATAAATCAAGTTTTCATCAAAATTGCCGCCACGCACACGGTATTGGGAACTCAGCTCATTGTTCGACACGACACCCGGCAAGGTCTTGATTAATGTTTCCACGCCGCCACCCATTGTTGGGAGCATCGTGGCCTGTTTGGCATCCAAGCGTGTCAAGCTTGAGGCCTCAGTGCCGCGGTCGCTGATCACAGCATCGGGAAGCACTGTAGCAGTGGAATGCAGCACCATGTCGAGTTTCCGCTTTTCGCCTTTTTTCAGCCGAACCGTAGCCTGCTTTTGTTCGTATCCAATAAAAGAAAAATGAATGGTCCAAGTGGAATCCGACAACAACGACAACTCATAGTAGCCTCGCGAGTTGGTCGTGTAGCCCACCAACAGTTCGGGCACCACCACATTGGCCATCTCGATGGGATGGCCCTGCTCATCAATCACCTTACCATAGACCGTAGCCGTCGGCAGCTGTTGTGCCGAAGCAAACAAAGAGGTCAGCAAGAATGCTATTAAGATGAATTTCACTCGCATAAATGGATAACTGAAATTGTCGGGGAATATTATCTGTCCAAAGGGAAATGAAGCCTATTCAAACAAAAAAAGCCGCTGCGCAAGGCACAGCAGCTCTGATATGGTTCACATCGGCAATAGATTACCAACGCTCAAGGTTACCCTCTGCAGAAGCATCCAAAATGGCTTGGTAGATACCCTTCTTGTTGATGGTACGCATGCCGGCAGCCGAAACCTTCAGCACAACCCATTCATCCCATTCCGGAACATAGAACTTCTTGATTTTCAGATTCGGTTCAAACGTTCTCTTGGTCTTCTTGTTGGAGTGAGAAACATTGTTGCCGTGCATCACCTTTTTACCTGTAATTTGACAAACTTTTGACATGACTCTTATCCTTTATTATTTACACTTGTCTTTTTTCTAACGGGCTGCAAAAATACAATTTTTTTCTTTACCCCAAGCGTTTCTGAAAAAATTGTGTCAAAAAAAGTGCAATCTCTCCACTTTTTCGAGTTCAGCTCTTCATATGGACATCCATTTGTGGGAACGGAATGTTCAAGCCTTCTTGAGCAAAGGTCTTGTACACCTTTTCGTTCATGCTGAAAAACACCGGCCAATAATCCGCTAATTTGACCCATGCACGCACCGTGATATCAACCGAACTATCATTGAGTTTGGCCAATTCGATGAAGACCTCAGGCGACTTCAAAACTCGTTGATCCTCATCCAACAAATGTCGCAAGACGGTCTTTGCCTTGTCGTAGTCATCTCCATAGGCAATGGAAAACACCCAGTCGACGCGGCGAGTTTCTTGTTTCGAATAAACGGTCATCACACCTGTGGCAAGCGCTCCATTGGGCACAATCACCTCTTTGTTGTCAGTCGTGAGCAAATGTGTATTGAAAATCTGTATTTCGCTCACCGTGCCTTCCATGCCTTGTGCGGCAATAAAGTCACCCACCTTAAAGGGCCGGAACATAATGATCAGCACGCCACCGGCAAAATTCTGCAAAGTACCACCCAACGACATACCCACAGCCAATCCCGCCGAGGCCAACAATGCTACCAATGATGATGTATTAATGCCCAAAATGCCGACAATGGCCATAATGAGGAAGAAATTCAGCACCACAGCGACCAAGTTGGACAGGAAACTATGCAAAGTGGCATCACCATGGCGGCTCATCAATCCATTTGCCATCCATTTCTTGATTAATTTGATAACCCAACGGCCTAAAAGAAGCACCACAATGGCGGCGATGATCTTTAGCCCTAAAGGGACAACATAAGTCTTCACCAAATCGGGAAGCCATTCCGATACGGGTGTTGTGGTCAGTTTTTGGATGCCTTCGGTTACGGTGGCAAGCGTGGAAGTGTCTTGTATCGTCTCTGAAACCTGAGTAACTATGCTGTCATTTTCCATATTTCCTTTATTTTTGAGATGCAAAAGTACGGATAATTCATATATTTTGTAATTTCGCCCCAAAATTCTTTCCATGAGTCTCGATAGCATTAAAGCCTATTGCAAGAACCCGAAAAATCGTAGCACAGTCAATGTGGGACTGTTTATCATATTGATAATCAGCTTTCACTATCTTTATTTAGGTTGGCAGGCTTTAGATTATTGGCCTGTCGGGAAACTGGTTTACAATCTGATGCTTTGGTCTGTCGACTTGGTCTACAGCCAATCTTGCTGGGTGCTTGACCATATATTCCGTATTGACATCACCACTTTTAGTGGCACGCGACTCATAACCGCCATCGATTCCAAGGGAGGTCTGGCACGAGTCGTCATCGCCCCCGAATGTGCCAGCTTGAAGCAATGGATGCACTGGCTCTTCCTCATGATTCTATTCCCCGGCCCATGGAAACACAAACTGTGGTACATCCCCGCAGGTCTGGTCATCATCGAATGGACCAATGTGGTGCGCATCTGTGGCATCCTGCTCATGCAGATTGCCTGGCCCGACATCCACATTCACCTCTTTGGCAACGATATCAACACTTTCCACCTTGCTCACGACTATATCTTTAAGCTGTTCTTCTATCTCATCATCTTCCTTATGTGGATGCTTTGGGTGGAGAAATTCTACAATCCGTCATTAAAAACCAAACAACATGAATAACAATCCTATCATCTTCATCCTTGACGCTGGCGGCACGGGCTTCAAATTCTCAGCCGTGCAAGACTGGCACGAAATCATCGAACCTTTCACCATTCCTTCGGCAGCTCCCACGCTGGAAGAAGTGCTTCAAAAACTCATCACTGGCTTCCATGAATGTGAGACTCGCTGTGGTGCCAAGGCGGCAGCCATCAGCTTCTGCTTCCCTGGTCCAGCCGATTATCCCAACGGCATCATCGGCGACTTGGAGAACCTGCCTACATTCCATGGCGGAGTACCGCTGAAAGCCATGCTTGAGAACGAATTCCAGGTGCCCGTCTACATCAACAACGACGGCGACCTGTTTGCCTACGGCGAAGCCCTAAACGGCTTGCTTCCCGAAGTGAACAAACTGCTTGAGCAGCAACGCAACCCAAAACGCTACAAGAACCTGTTAGGTGTCACCATCGGCACGGGTTTTGGCGGCGGCATAGTTATTAATAAGGTGTTGCTCAACGGCGACAACTCGGCAGGCGGTGAAATCAACCGTCACCGCAACCCGCTCTACCCCACCACCAGTGCCGAAGACAGCATCAGCATCCGAGCCGTGCGCCGCGTGTATGGCCGCGAAGCTGGCATCGAGTTCGACAAAACACCGCACCCCTACGACATCTACAAGATAGCCATGGGACAGTTGCCTGGCGACAAGGAAGCAGCCTTGAAGTCGTGGAATGAAATGGCCACAGCCTTGGCCGATGTGTTGGCCAATGCCATTTCGCTCATCGATGGCATCATCGTCATCGGCGGTGGTTTGTCAGGAGCTTGGCCTGTCTTCATGCCCATGCTAATCAAAAAGATGAACGAGCCCTTTACCGGCCTCAAGGACGGTCACTCATTCAGCCGAATGGAGACCGAAGCCTATAACCTGATGGATGCACAGGACATGATTCGCTTCACCGAAAAGTCGGGCAAGATGATCAAGGTGCCGTTCAGCAACCAAGAAGTTTGGTACGACCCCACCAAGTGCGTCGGCGTGGGCGTCACCAAGCTCGGCACATCATCAGCAGTGGCCATTGGCGCGTATGCCTTTGCCATGGAACAGCTGAAAAAATGACAACCAACTGTAGAGACGCGCCATGGCGCGTCTCTACAGCGTGCCAAATTATTTCACTTTTTTATATCCTTTTGACTATCAAAACCAAAAAACTTATCAACATGCATTGTTGATAAAATACGCTTTAAAAAGTCGATTTTTTAGAGCGACATATCCGCTTCTTTCTTAATTTCGCAAACTGAACGAGCGTCAGAAAAAACGCCATTGTTTTGCCCATAAGAGTTTAAAAACCAAAAAGATGCGATCAAACCATACGCAATTGGAATTGGATGGAGACCTGTTTAGTGGCTTAAATGAAGCTCAAGAGCCCCAAGTTGAAGTTCACCCCTACGATAAGATCATAGAGTCGCGGAAAAACACCACTTTCGCGGCCGAGCAGATCGAAAGTCAGGATGAAGTTCAGGTGGTTGAAAAAGAGCCGAAAAATGACGAAGCCGCAAAGGTCGAATATCATGCCTATCCCATTGAGGAAGTGAAGGCTGCCGCCAAGGAGTACTTCCATGGTGACGCATTGGCTGGTGATGTTTGGGCAAACAAATACGCGCTCAAGGATAGCGACGGCAACATCTACGAGCTCACTCCTGATGACATGCATCACCGCATCGCCCGCGAAATTGCCCGCATCGAGCGCCGCTACCCCAACCCGATGAAGGAAGAGGAAATTTATGAGGTGCTGAAAGACTTCCGTTACATCGTGCCCCAAGGCAGCCCCATGACGGGCATCGGCAACGACTTCCAAATCTCATCGCTGTCGAACTGCTTTGTCATTGGCAACAACGGCGACTCCGATTCGTATGGCGGCATCATGAAGACCGACCAAGAGCAAGTGCAGCTGATGAAACGACGTGGCGGTGTGGGACACGACCTATCGCACCTCCGTCCCGCTGGCAGCCCCGTGAAGAATTGTGCCCTCACCTCCACTGGTGTGGTGCCTTTCATGGAGCGCTTCTCCAATTCCACAAAGGAAGTCGCCCAAGACGGCCGTCGTGGGGCTCTGATGATGACCATCAGCATCAAGCACCCCGATTCGGAAGCCTTCATCGATGCAAAGATGACCCAAGGCCGAATCACCAACGCCAACATCTCGGTGCGTCTCACTGATGAGTTCATGCAATGCGTCAAGGAAGGCAAACCGTTCGTTCAGCAATATCCTATCGATTCACCCAACCCGAAATACACCAAGGAAATTGACGCACGCGCCTTGTGGAACAAAATCATCCACAATGCCTGGCAGTCGGCCGAGCCTGGCGTGATGTTCTGGGATACCATCATACGCGAGTCCATCCCCGACTGTTATGCCGACCTGGGTTTCAAGACCTTGAGCACCAACCCCTGCGGCGAGATTCCGCTTTGTGCCTACGACAGTTGCCGCCTTTTGGCCATCAACCTTTATAGTTATGTCGACCGCCCGTTCACGCCCGAGGCAAGATTCAACCACCAGCTTTTCTCAAAGCATGTGGCCATCGCCCAGCGCATGATGGACGACATCGTTGACCTAGAAATCGAGAAGGTGGACGGTATTCTGGCCAAAATCGCTGCCGACCCCGAAGACGACGAAGTGAAACGCACCGAAGCCAACCTCTGGAAAAACATCAAGGCCAAGTGCCTGCAAGGTCGTCGCACGGGTATCGGCATCACTGCCGAAGGCGACATGCTTGCTGCCCTGGGCAAGCGCTATGCCTCCGACGAAGCGATCGCTTTCTCGACAGAGATACAAAAGCTTTTGGCCTACAACGCCTACAAATCTTCAGTCAACTTGGCTGAAGAACGCGGCAAGTTCCCGATGTTCGATGCCAAACGCGAGGAGAACAACCCCTTCATCAAGCGTCTGCGCGCTTTGGATGAAGACCTCTACCAAAAGATGTGCCGCGTGGGTCGCCGCAACATCGCTATGTTGACCATCGCCCCTACAGGCACCGTCAGCATTTGCACCCAAACCACCTCAGGCATTGAACCAGTCTTCATGGTGGCCTACAAACGCCGCCGTAAAGTGAACCCCAACGACAAGGATGTCCATGTCACCTTCACCGATGTGACAGGTAACTCGTTTGAGGAATACAATGTGTTCCACCACAAGTTCATCACTTGGCTTGAGGTGAATGGCTACAATGTCGAAGAAGTGTTGAAATACAACGACGAAAAGCTCAATGCCGTTATCGCAAAATCGCCCTACTACAAAGCCACGGCCAACGACATTGACTGGGTGAACAAGGTGAAGATGCAAGGCTCGATGCAGAAATGGGTCGACCACAGCATCAGCGTGACGGTCAATGTTCCAAAGGAAACCACGGAAGAACTGGTCAGCCAAATCTATATGACCGCTTGGGAGAGCGGTTGCAAAGGCATGACCATCTATCGTGACGGCTCGCGCGACGGTGTGCTGGTTTCCAAGGATGAAAAGAAAGACGGCCCTTCGACAAGCTCAGGGACCTCAAATGATACCAAAGACAACGGCCGACCTGACGACATCCATGAGAACTCGGCCCCACCGCGCCCGAAAGAGTTGGAATGCGATGTGGTGCGCTTCCAGAATAACTACGAGAAATGGATTGCCTTCGTCGGCAAACTCCATGGAAAGCCATACGAAATCTTCTTGGGCAAGGCCGAAGACTTCTTCCTGCCGCCTTACATCGAGAAGGGTGTCATCATCAAGGAGAAAATCAAGGGAGAGACTTCGCGTTATGACTTCCGCTATACTGACAAGGACGGCTATGAAGTAATGATGCAAGGTTTGTCACGCTCGTTCAACAAGGAATACTGGAACTACGCCAAGCTTATCTCTGGCATCTTGCGCCACGGCATGCCCATCCAATATGTGATTGAATTGGTACAGAATTTGAATGTAGAGGAAGAAAGCATCAACACTTGGAAGAATGGCATCGCGCGCGCTTTGAAGAAATATGTGCCCGATGGCATGGTTGACGAAAAAGAAAAATGCCCCACTTGTGGTGAAAAGCTCGTCTTCGAGGACGGCTGCAAGCACTGCCGCAATTGTGGTTACTCCAAGTGCGGATAGTTTAATTGAACAACAGTTGTTTTTTTATCTTCATAATGGCAGGTCGCCGGCGCAAGTCGGCGACCTTTTTTTGGATTCCCTTCGGGAATGGAATGATAGACATGATTTACAAGCGGCGGCAGATAGAGTTTACGGATTGCAAACACCACTATCCGCCGCTGGAAAACAAAAGATTAGTTCTCCATTCCCGAAGGGAATCTCACAGTTGAAACAAATCTTTCACATTTGCCGTTGTGGCAGCAGCAAAGTCTTCCAAAGGCATTTGAAGAATCTCTGCAATGCGTTTCGCTGTGTGAACAAGGAACGAAGGTTCGTTGCGTTTGCCGCGACAGGGAACGGGTGCCAAATAAGGTGCATCGGTTTCCAAAACAATACGGTTGATAGGCAATTTGGACAGATACTCCTTTACGCCACAGTTTTTGTAAGTGGTCACGCCACCCAAGCCGAGATGGAAACCCAGCTCAACGTAGACTTTGGCTTCCTCTTCAGTTCCCGTGAAGCAGTGCATAATGCCGCGCAAACCGCCATCTTGTTTCTTTTCTAGGATCTTCACCATCTTGTCAAAGGCATTGCGGCAATGGATGGAAAGCGGCAAATGGAGCTGCTTGGCCCATTCCAATTGGGTCTCAAAAGCATCTAATTGTTCCTTCTCGTAAGACGCGTCCCAATAGAAATCGAGGCCGACCTCTCCCACTCCAACATAAATGCTACGATCCTGTTCCTTTTCCATTTGGGTAAGCACTTCCTTATAGTCCTCCTTTACTTCCTCGGGTTGTAGACCCATCATCACTCGGGTACAATCAGGATACTGGTCGTGCAATTCAAGCATTGGCGCGATGGTAGAGGCATCCACATTGGGCAGAAGCATCATCCTCACGCCCGCGTCAAGGGCGCGTTGCATAGCCTCTTCTCGGTCAAGGCTGAACTGGTGGTCGTAAATATGGGTGTGGGTATCTATCAAATACATGTTTTTTTCTTATTTCGCATTGCAAATGCTGATATTCAAAGCTTTCGGATTGCAAATCCGAAAGAACCATTTTGTACATGGTCAATACAAGAAGTTATCGTAAGGATACCGTATCGCGTGCATGTCACGGATTTCCTTATAAAGCAAATCCCTGAACTCCTGATAGTTGTCGCGGTTTTTGGCAGAGATAAAGATGCAGTTTTCGTTCATCTTGGCCATCCAGGTCTTTTTCAACTCATCGTATGAGACATTGCGCTTGGTGGGTGGTGTCAGGTCGTCGGGGTCTTTCTCTTCCCATGTGTAGGCATCGGTCTTGTTGAAAACCACGATGGTCTTCTTGTCGGCGCAACCCAATTCTGCCAAGGTCTGGTTCACCACCTCCATCTGCGCTTCGAAGTCGGGATGCGAGATGTCAACCACATGCAACAGGATGTCCGACTCACGCACCTCATCCAAAGTCGACTTAAACGATTCCACCAAATGATGCGGTAACTTACGGATAAATCCTACAGTGTCAGACAAAAGGAACGGAAGATTATCCACAACTACCTTACGCACCGTGGTATCAAGCGTAGCGAAGAGTTTGTTCTCCGTGTAGACCTCCGACTTGCTCAACAGGTTCATGATGGTCGACTTGCCCACATTGGTATAGCCCACCAAGGCCACGCGCACCAACTTGCCGCGATTCTTGCGCTGCACGGTCTTCTGCTTGTCGATATCCTTCAGCTTCTCCTTCAGTAAGGCGATGCGTTCCAAGATCAAGCGGCGGTCGGTTTCGATTTGGGTCTCACCAGGACCACGCATACCGATACCACCCCGCTGGCGCTCCAAATGCGTCCACATACGGGTCAGACGCGGCAGCAAGTATTGGTATTGCGCCAGTTCCACTTGTGCTTTGGCATGTGCAGTATGTGCATTGGAGGCGAAGATGTCCAAGATAAGGCTGGTACGGTCGAGAACACGACACTCCAGTGCCTGTTCCATGTTACGGGCTTGCGTAGCACTGAGCTCATCATCGATGACGGCGATCTCAATGTTCTCCGCCTTAATGTACTGGTGAATCTCCTCGAGCTTGCCCGAGCCAAGATAAGTCACGCTGCTTGGTCGATCCAAAGGCTGCACAAAACGAGCCACTGGGATACCGCCTGCCGTTTCCAACAGGAACGCCAGCTCATCGAGATATTCTTCCGTGCGCTCGCGGCCTTGTTGCTTGCTGGCAACGGCGATAAGCACCGCCCTTTCGGGAATTTTTTCGTAGGTTATAAAGTCGCCCATTGGCCTATTGATTATGAGTTTTGTTTGATAATTTCAACCATTTCAGCTGGAGTGACCACAAAGTCCACTTGAGGAAAATGACGAATGTTTCCTGTAACCAAAAACGAGTCTTCTTTCGACAATGCCACTTCGTAGAAAACAACATCTTTCGGGTCAGGTAGGATTTCTTTGGAAGGCATCCGATGGGAAGCGACACCATCCGATTTCACCATCTCAATGAACTTTTTGACTTTCTCCATCGGGAGGTGAAATTTCTCACGACACAACACATCATCATATTCTTTTAGAATTTCATCGCAATACAACGGGGTAATTGATTTTTCTGTCAGAGATTCCAATACCGATACCGTTGGCGAATCCATATTCTTGGTTATCATTCCTGAAACAACCACATTTGTGTCAACAACCACAAAAATCCTTTTCTTTTTCTTCATTTCCCCTCCCTAGCCAACTGGATTTCTTCATTGATTTCATCCAAAGTAAGGTCGGGAAAAGCACCTTGCTCAGCCATCTTACGAATTTCCAAAAACGCTCGACGACCTTCCTCATGGGCGACATCCGCCTCCGACATTTCAATCTCAAAAGGTATCCTTCGCTTTCGAACTACGGTACGGACAAAAATATTGAATGCGGTGGAGGCACTCATGCCGAAGCCTTCGCAAAGCGTATCAAAACGGTTTTTCAGATCTGAATCCAAACGGATGGTATATGCTGCCTGTGACATAATGATGCTATTTTGATGGCAAAAATACATCAAATATTTGATTTATGATGCATTTTTCAAGAAAAAAGTACATAACTATATATCGCGAGACACGAGACATTCAATTTGTCTCGTGTCTCGCTGTCTCATATAATTATTAATACTGTCTAAATCCGATAATCTTCCTCACCTCGTTCAAGGTCTTCGCCGCGCTCTCACGGGCCTTTTCGGCGCCCATACGGGCAATGCGGTCGAGGCGCTCGGTATCTGATGAGAACTCGATGATGCGCTCACGGATGGGAGCAACCGTCTTTTCGAGGTCTTCTGCAAGTTGTTTCTTCATGTCGCCGTAACGGATGGAGCAGTCGTTCCACTTCTCGTCGAAATATTTCACCGTGTCAGGCTCACTGACGATGTTCATCATCGTGAAGAGGTTCTGGATGACCTCGGGCTTAGGGCTGTTAGGCTCGGTCGGACCGCTGTCGGTGACGGCGCGCATCACCTTCTTGCGCATGGTCTTCTCATCCTCGAAGAGGTAGATGCAGTTGCCGTCGCTCTTGCCCATCTTGCCGCTACCGTCCAATCCCGGCACTTTGATGGCATCGCCACCGAAGTAATAGTTCTGGGGTTCGGGGAAGAACTCCACCTGATAGATGTTGTTGAAGCGTCGCGCGCACTTGCGGGCCATCTCCATATTCTGCTCCTGGTCCTTGCCCACAGGCACCCATTTGGCACGATGTTGCAGGATGTCGGCAGCCATCAGCGTGGGATAGGTAAACAAGCCAGCATTCACATTGTCAGGTTGTTGACGGGCTTTCTCCTTGAAGGTCGTCACTCGACCCAATTCACCGATGTAGGCGTTCATGTTGAAGTAGAGATACAACTCGATGGTCTCTGGCACATCACTTTGAATGTAGATGGTGGCCTTTTCGGGGTCAATGCCACAGGCAAGGTATTCGGCCAAAATCGTGCGGGCCGAACGCTGTATATTTTCAGGCTTTGGGTGCGTAGTCAGCGAATGCCAATCGGCGATGAAGAAGTAGCAGTTGTAGTCTTCCTGCATCTTCACGAAGCTACGCACGGCACCATAGTAATTGCCGAGGTGAAGGTTTCCGGTGGGGCGAATGCCGCTTAAAACGATGTCTTTTGCCATAATTGATTCAATTTGGGTGCAAAAGTAATAAAAAAACTGACAACATAGGAAAGCCCACCTCATTGCGAAGTGGGCTTTCATGATTAAATTTCAAAACTGCATTTACCGAACAACAAATTTCCGCGTCTTGCCCGCAAAGGTAATGAAATACATGCCTTGAGGCAATGATGAAACATTTATCTGTTGGTTTTCAGCCGTGATTTGACCTGTCATTAGGGTTTGGCCAATAAGATTGGTGATGCGATACATTTGGTCTGGTAGAGACGTGGCACGCCGCGTCTCTACAAACAGAATGTTGTTTGTGGGATTAGGATAAACCATCAAGGACGCTGGATCCATCGTAATGCCGCCTTCCTCAACCCCATACCCTTCCGGCACCAGTTGCACATCCTGCACCAAGGTCTCCCAGTCTGCCACCGTCAAGGTAAGGGTCTTGGGGTAATAGCCCTCGCAAGAATACGTCACCTCATAGGTGCCGCCCTTGATGGGACGATGGTAGTCGCCAACAGGCAAATGACTACTGACGGCAGAACCATGATGATCGTGAGTGAGAATAGTGACCTCTGCCTCCAAAGGCGCACCAGTGACCGAATCCGTCACCGTGCCGTGAATCCCATAGAGGCATTGCTCCATGTAACGCAACATACTCTCGTGATTGTAGGTCCAATACATGGGCATTGTCGACGGATTTGGCGTATAGGGGATGGAGCACTCGATGGTCACCTCACGGCATTGCTGATAGTAGTTCATGTAATCCTGACGGCTGCCATAGATAGGATACCACACATAACCATTGACGATGCCGTTGTCGAAACCGCTCATATACATGGTATCGTGTTCATGAGTCAAGTCGGCATATTCGTGACACACCAATTGCCACCATTCGTCATCGGGATGCAGGGGCTGGTAGGTGTCCCAAGGATAATTCATCACTTCGGAACCACCGTGATAGTTTGCCGCCATGGTAAAGGGATATTGCTCGGCAAGTTCCATCATCATCATGGTTTCAGGCTGATATTCCTTGCCATCGGGATGAGGACCATTGTCGAAGTCGGGGTAGTTGCGGTTCAGGTCTGCGTCGTTGGCGTTGTTGCGTCGGGCACCATAGACGGTACTGTCTCCCCCGTGATAAGTGCCGTCGGGGTTGGTGCAGGGCGAGATGAAAATGTCAAGCTGGTCGAGCAGTGCGAGAATTCGAGGGTCGTTGCTGGTGCAAAGCTCATCGATGAGACGCAGCATGAGCATCATGCCTGTCAGCTCGTCGCCATGGATGGTGGAAGTGTAAAGGAACTTGGGCTTGCCGTCAGGATCTCCGTTGTTGAAGCGACAAAACATGAGCTTGCGTCCGCTCGCCAATGTGCCCAAATCGAAGTATGAGCATCTTTCAGGAAAATCTTCGGCGTATTGCTTCATCATGTCCTGGTAGGCCTCATAGGTAGGATAGGCATCCCAATCGTAAGCCACGCGGTTCGTGCCGTCCCACATGGCGTAATGTTCTTGCATGGAAGGCGGCATGAGCAGCGTAGGCTGATAGCCCATGGCAAGGAGTTGGTGGTACTGCTCTTCGTTGGCATAACAAATCAGACGGTTGCCTTCCAGTTTGTCGACAGAACAAAGGCGGGTGAGCCGCTTGGCCTCTTCACGTTGTTGTAAGGGCAGGGAGAAGAAATATTCCCCACGTGTGGCCATCAAGGCTTCGAGGTCGGTTTGGGCCATGGTCATTTTCCCCGCCAACAGTAGGAACGCAAGGATGGCAAATAGCCGTAGGTTTTTCATAGATTTTTTGAGGTTAAAATAATGTTCCTATTTTTTGTTTCGGTCTGTAGGGTTGTCACACTGTCTTTCGACAGGCTCAAGAACCATGGCAGCCGCTGTGCCGTTTCAGCGTGCGGCTGCCGTGGTACGACAGCCCTACAAGACCACGATTATCGCACCACAAATTTATGCGTCTCGCCCGCAAAGGTAATGAAATACATGCCTTGAGGCAATGATGAAACATCAATTTGTTGGTTATCAGCGTTAATGTTGCCGGAAAGGACGGTTTGGCCCATAAGGTTGGTAATTCTGAATTCGGAATGCTGAATGCAGAATGATGAATGATGAATGGTGAGAATGCCGTTGGTAGGATTAGGATAAACCGCAAAGGTCCCTGAGCCTGACGAAGGGCTTTCCTCTTCAACCCCATGAATGTCACTGTAAATCGCGTCGCAGTCCTCGTCGCCGGGTTTGAACACCAATTCATCCTCAATCCAGTAGCAGCGCAGGCCTTCCACACGGATGCCGTCTCGGTTGTTCATCAATCTTTCGGGGAAGAAACTGGTGAGGTGACCGATGCCACACACGATGTCGCCGCTGAAGTAGTCGTCCACATCGCTGACACGCAGCATCCGATAGGTTTTGCCTTCGTATTCGATTTCTTCCACCGCGTCAACATGCATGATGAGGCTTTCCGTACCGACTTTAATCGTCCAACTGTCGCCTTCTTCGGCACCAAAGTCATACAGCACGGTAAACTCATCCAAAGTCTTGTTCCACCAATACAATTTGCCGTCGCGCTCATAGACATATTCGTGCGTCACATCTTGATGCAAATCCTTGTCGTAAAGCGTGTTGATTTTCACAAGGATATGTGTCGGCTCATCTTGGACAATAGTATCGCCCGCCTGATACATATATTGGTAAGTAATGCTGCCATTATCGTTTTGGATTTCGTAGTACCATTCGGAGCCAGCAGGAATCATATCGCCTGGTATAGTGACAAGGACGTAGTCGTTTTCGGGATGCTCGCTATCTAAAGCATAGGCCGACTCGCAGCCGTTCTCGTAGGAAGCCGTGAGGCGGTAGTAATAATCACCCGGTTCATTGGTATGGTCGTCCCAATAGTAATGAGCGAATTTGCTTGTCTCTGCAATTCGTTCCATGACATCCAAACTTTCACCACGATAGATGTTGAAATGCGCCACTTCATTGTCTTCTTTTGCCAATGACTCAAAGAAAGCTTGTATCAGCCAATCGCCACCTTGTCCTGTTTCGGCATAATAATCGTGCCACCCGTTTTCGGAAGACCAAGCCCATCTTCCGTTCGGGTCGCCCGCCGTGAGGCAATAAGCCGCCACGTTTGACAGTCCATCGGTTTCAATGACTATCCAAACCGAATTGCTTGACGTACATGCTATTGGTGTAGTCAGTTCCACCTCAACCCATTCGTCAGGACCAGCTTCAAGGGTATGGTGTTCAATTTCAACCATATTAACAGGAGTATCTTCCCCGAAGTAGATTTTTACATAACAAGACCCTTCTTGGTTTTGGCAGTTTGTTTTGAAAAGCTTGACCTTCCTTAATTCACAGGGGATATCATCGAAGGTCTCGGCTGGGATTTTAATGCCCCATTGCGCCACATCAACCGCACCCGACATGGATTCTTCGTCATAATGGAACCAGAAATCATGCATCAGGTTCTCCCACAACAGCACAGCGTATTGATTTCCATTGGACTCTTGTTGGTAATGGCCGCTGAAGTTTTCAGGCGCATCGCAGTCGTCAAGAATAGTGTCGTTGATGTAAACCGCTATCTCGAAGGTTCCATAGTCCGTTTCGATTTCGATGTTTGTCCGAGCATAACCCTTGGCTAAATCTTTCAAAGTCACAGTCAGATCTGCGACATCGCCGCTTAGTTCCAAGTCAAACGGGGGTTCTGGATAGGTCTCAATATTCAGATAATCAGTGTCTTTTTCAGTAATGGATAGCACACGTATCGTCGGGATGTACCATGATTTGTTCATGATCATTGTTTGAACGACACCTGACGGATTATCAAAGTACATTTCTCTTGCGAACAAGAGATTCACCATGCCTGCTTGATCAATCATTACCGGCAGTTCCCTTTGTCCGACCGAAGTGAAGATGGATACCGATGTTGTGACATACTCCCTCAAGTCCTGGTTGTCTTTTACAGGATAGGTGAAGCGGAAGTTGAACGATACGCTTTCTCCAGGTCCGATAGTATAGGGAAGGTCAGGGAGGTCATAGCCAGGCCACAAATACCCACCATAATCACCCATAGAATCGATTTGCACGGGGTAGCTGTATTCGTTTGTGACGGTGAAATACTCAATATCCCCATTGTGGTAAAACCAAAGCGTATCGGGATTAATTACCAAGTCACCGTTGCTTGGGGAAAGCCCTCCAGCAATATGAACATACGGGCTACTTCCTTGACCCAAGGAACTACTGCTATAGATGTTGACATTAGTGTTGTTTTCAGGAAAATCGACCAAGGTAACGGCTATATGAAGCGACTCGTGAGGCGGGATTACGTATGGAAGACTGTGCGAAGGCACCAGCTCAAGATAGTCAGTGCCGTCTTCATAAAGCTCATAGATTGTGATGCTATCCAAGGCATTGGTGTTAGTTAAATTGAAACCCTGGGTCAGAGGGGAGTTTTCATCGAAAGTAAGTCCCTGCATAGGCATCCAAAGCAATCCCTCGTCCCAGGCTTCCTCGTTGACCCTGACAGTGACTTGTCTGTAGCCAATCGAGGTCGCCACATTGACGTAGTAGGTGAGATAACCTTTGTATCCAATTCCGTTCACATACACTTCCACGTTCATGGTTTCATTGGGCTGCAAAGTGCGGGGCAGACCTGGACCAGAGAGAAGCACCACATTGTCATCAGGTTCCACATTGATGGATGAAATGGTGACAGCCGAGTCGGTTTGGTTGCTGATGGTGAAAGTCTGTGGCACCCAAGGCTCTTCAAAAGTCAGTATATCGGGTAAAATGACCAAACCGTCTTGCTGTATAGTCCCATCAATTTGAATATCATCAACGCAAATAGCAGATTGTCCAGAACAATAGTGGTGACGAATGGCGACATAGACCTCCTGACCGGTATAAGCGGAAAGGTCAACGGTATAGTTGTACCAGTTGCCCTGACGGTTTCCCGCATCTTTGGCGGCTATGGTCCATTGCGACAAGAGCGTGAAAGCCAATGGGTCATTGTTGACTGTAGTTGAGATGGATACCCCAAAATGCTCAGCACAGTAGATTTCATCCAAAGCACAAACATAGAAACGGATAACGGGTCCGTCTTCACTCAAAACCAATCGTGGAGAAACGAGATACTCATTTGGTGTAAGAGGTTCGCCCGTGGCATAGTCCTTGGAATAAGCCATCACCATCCCATTGGAATTGTAGCCCATGCCGCCAATGGAAGATTCCCAACAATGGCCGTCGCCGTCGCCATCGAGTGTGGTCCAGCCTTGAAGGGTACCGTCTTCAAAGTCGTAATGGAGGCTCTGCGCCACGCCGCCAAAAGCGAAGGCAAGTGAAATCGCTAATGTTAATACTAATCTTTTCATTGTCGTATGTTTTTGATTGTTATTCATTTATTCGTTTCGGTTTGTAGGGCTGTCACAACGTGGCAGCCGCCTTGGTTTTCCATGTGCGGCTGCCGTAATACGACAGCCCTACAGACCCTCACTAATGTACCACAAATTTTCGCGTTTCGCCTGCAAAGGTAATGAAATACATGCCTTGGGGCAATGATGACACATTGATCTGTTGGTTATCAGCCGTGATTTTACCTGTCAATAGGGTTTGACCCATCACATTGGTAATACGATACGTTTGGGCATGTAGAGACGTTGCGCGCAACGTCTGTACAAACAAGATGCCGTTTGTAGGATTAGGATAAACCATCAAGGACCCTGCGGTTCCTGAGCCTGTCGAAGGGCCGTTCTCTTCCACACCGTGAAGTTCGCTAATGACTGCGTCGCAGTCCTCGTCGCCGTATTTAAACACCAGTTCGCCTTCATTCCAATAGCAACGCATACCTTCAACACGCACACCATCACTGTTGTCCATCAGCCTTTCGGGGAAGAAACTGGTGAGGTGGCCGATGCCGCATACGATATTGCCGCTGAAGAGGTCTTCGGGATCGCTCACGCGCAGCATCCGATAGATCCTGCCCTCGTATTCGATTTCTTCAACTGCGTCCACATGCATAGTAAGGATTTCCGTGCCGACAAAAATGTTCCAACTGTCGCCCACTTCGGCTTCATAGTCATACAGCACGGTGAATAACCCCAAGCGCTTGTTCCACCAATACAACTTGCCGTTGAGTTCAAAGACATACTCATGCGTCACCTCTTCACGCAATCCCTTGTCGTAAAGCGTGTTGATCTTCACAAGGATATGCGTCTGCTCATCGTTGATAATGGTGTCTCCTGCCTGATACATATATTGGTAAGTGATAGTACCATTTTCATTCAGGATTTCATAGTACCATTCAGGATGGCTCGGAGGTGTGACATTAGTATAGTCGCAATCATATCCCCCTTCATGATAAAGCATCTCGCCATCATTAACATAACAGCGAAGGTATTCTATCTCACTTGCATCATACAAAATGTCGCCATTGCAAGTCCAGACGCTGGGGAACAAGCCTTTCTCATAGCCAACCCCCTCAATGATTTTACCACGGAAAGTTGGATGATTCTGATATTCGTTAAACCTAACCCACTGCGTACGGTAATTGTGTCCGTTCCAAGTCACGCTGCCAACACTATCGACAGTCGCCAAATGAGCACAGTCACCTACTTCGTAATACCACGATTCGCCTGCTTCGGCATCAAAGTCATACAAAATCGAGAAGGCGTTTGAGGTCGGGTTGAACCAATACACCTTGTTGTCTTCCTCGTACACAAATTCTCCCCCTTCATGCCCAGTGTCAACAAAATGCTGCGTGATGATGCTGCACTGATGGCCTTGGATAATCGTGTCGCCATCCACGAAAAACCTCTGATATTCAGGATGCGTGCCCCATGGGTTGAACACATCGAAATACCATTCCGCGCCTTGTGGAGCAAATGCCGCAGGTGCTCCATCGCTGTTCATCACACAATCGTCAAACTCTTCGTTGTCCCAAACCAGGTTGCCATTCTCGTGATAGCACAAAAGAGTTATAAACGCACCACCCATGCCTTCACTACCGCTGTTCAAGAAACCGAATGTGCTGCCCACGCCTTCAATCCAGTATTCATCAACTTCGGTTGGTGGATAACCAATAGAATATGCCCCAAGACCTAATTGTCGCCTCATGGTGCCATCCACTTCCACCTCTGATTCTTCCATCACCATCAGCTGTTGGCCCATCCAGTTCACAGTGACAGTATCGCCCACGTTCAAGTTGAAATCATAGAGCAGAACCTCATCCTGGTAGTTTTGGGATATTTTTCTACGATAATACACTCTTCTATCCTCTTCGCGAACCGCACCTGCTTTTGCGATTCCATATTTACTTTTCGTCCAAACTATTTTATAGTCAACTCCATCCAAGGTAATATCATCCCTAATGCTTTGGATTTCGGTATGGTAATCATTCGGATAGTTCATAGAGCCTATAACAACCACATTCCATTTCTGGCGTTGGTTGCCTTCTTTAATCATCGGGACATAGTCATGGAAATACGGGTCACTATAGATTAATTCCCCGTCTTGATAAACCTCGCCCAAATGGTAGGCAGAACCGTCCAAAGGGAATGCTTGGATAGCATACAGCAATCCATAATTGCTGCCAATGCCTTCAATCCAATTCCAGTCATGAGGATGATCGCCTTCCTCGCAATTACTGTCAAACCAAAAACGATTTCTCATGCTTCCGTTAATTCCAATCTCGTCAATATCAAATACTGACATCCAATATTGTCCTTCATATTCAAAACCATCACACACGGAAAGTGAGAAGTCATAAATGAGTCGTTCCGTATTCGGTTCCATATCCAAATACAAATACTGGGGCACATTTTCCTCCGAGAACAACCTAAAATACCATTTGCCATCTGCTTCAACACGAATGCCGCCAAAGCAATCTCCATCAATGACGTCTCCATAAGACGTGCATTTAATCACTTTATGATAAGTTGTGCCTTCCACAACCGTATCACCCTTTATTCCAATCTGGATATATGGAGCCCAATCCAAATATAGGTTTTGGTAATAGATGGCCCAACGCGTGTTGTCATACGGAAAATCTTCTCGAATATGGTCTGCATCCGAAATGCTCTTCCAATACTCCCCGCCGCCATCGAAATACAGATGGTTGTCATATCCTTTGAAAAGATGAGGATTTTCGCCGCCTGGAGCGATGTCCACAAGGGGAAGATGCTCTCCTATCTCGGTGAAATGCTCGCCATGGTCGGTGGAATAAGAAAGAACTGCCTGAAGTCCCATGAAGTGAGGCGTGTACACAACTCCTTCATCGCTAATGGCCAAACTCGTTCCATCAAACAGATAGAAACCCGGAATATGCTGGAAACCAACACTACTTCCATCGGCATTATAGCCACAAGCCACCACATTTCCCTCAAGGTCGAAGGCCATATCCTTAATGCTAATGCCTTCAAAGGCAACGAGTTCCCAATTTTGTATGTCTGTCAAAGTAGAATGATAAATGCCGACGATATTCATTATGTAGTAGGCAACGCTGACATACACATCGCCATTTTCATTGACCAAAAGATCGCTGACGGATTCAGAGTTTTCGAGAAAATCAAGAATCCACCCTTCCCATGTCACACCGCCGTCAAGGGTATAGGAGATTTCCCCGTTTTCAGCCCAAACCACCATAATGTCGTTGGTTGGAGCACATATACCTGCTTTAGTCGGCATCCCACACGAGGAAAGCACCGTGGTTTGCTGCCATGTGTCGCCGCCATCGTCGGAATACACTACAGTCTGCTGGTTATCATTAAAGACACAGATTCTTCCTTCAGGGCTAACCGCAAAGCATGACGAATTAATATGACCAATAAAACCTGTTTCTTGGCCTAATACAGTCTGCCACGTCTCGCCATCGTCTTGCGACCGCGACAATGTGCCATATTCACCATAGGCAAAGATGCTTCCATCGGGAGCGGCACCTATTATTCCGGTGCCATTGATGGACTTCCAAATGTTTTCTTGCGCCTCAAGGATGCCAAGGCAGCCGAGGCAAAGGATGATGATTGATACTATTTTTTTCATGGTATTTGTGTTTTTTAGATTATCTGTTTCTGTTTTTCCGTTTTGGTCTGTAGGGCTGTCACATCGTCTTTCGACAGGCCGCTGTGCCGTTTCAGCGTGCAGCTGCCGTTGTACGACAGCCCTACAAGACCACTAACGCACCACAAATTTCCGCGTCACATCGCCTACGGAAATGAAATACATGCCTTGAGGCAATGACGAAACATTAATCTGTTGGTTATCAGCGTTGATGTTGCCTGAAAGGACGGTTTGACCCATCAGATTGGTGATACGATACGTTTGGGCATGTAGAGACGTTGCGCGCAACGTCTGTACAAGCAAAATGCCATTGGTCGGGTTAGGATAGATCATGAAGGACCCTGCGGTTCCTGAGCCTGTCGAAGGAGTCGAAGGGCCGCCTTCCTCAATCCCATGAATGTCACTGTAAATCGCGTCACAGTCCTCATCACCAGATTGGAACACCAACTCATCCTCAATCCAATAGCAACGCAAGCCTTCCACACGGATACGGTCGCGGTTGTCCATCAGCCTTTCGGGGAAGAAACTGGTGAGGTGACCGATGCCGCACACGATGTCGCCACTGAAGATGTCGTCTGCATCGCTTACGCGAAGCATCCGATAGGTCTTGCCTTCGTATTCGAAATCTTCCACGGCATCCACATGCATCACGATACTTTCCGTCCCCACTTTGATTTCCCACTCGTCGCCTACTTCTGCATTGAAGTCATAAAGCACAGTGAACTCACCCAAGGTCTTGTTCCACCAGTATAATTTGCCGTCACGCTCATAGACATATTCATGTGTCACTTCGGTATGTATGTCTTTGTCGTAAAGCGTGTTGATTTTCACAAGAATATGTGCAGTGTCATTGTTGATTATGGTGTCGCCAGCCTGATACATATATTGGTAGGTGATGTTGCCGTTCTCATTTTGGATTTCATAGTACCATTCTGAGCCCAACGGGAAGATTTCATTTAAAACCACGGCTTCGGTGATATTGATACGGTAATAGAAATTCTGGTCGAAGGTTAACATCATTTTGGTTGTAAACGTTGCCGTAATTTCCTGGCCGTTGACATAAACAGTGTCGTTGCCCACGAGGAACCATTGACCGCCATCAATGTCTTGTTCGTTTTCAAGATAATATCTCCTGCCATTCGCATTAAAGACAATCTCCATTCCAGGCAATGGAATATATCCTGTATGCGGCATGGGAGCCCAGTCAACGGTTCCTGTCAAGGTGGTTTCCTCATCGGTGTCCATCTCCACCAATTCAACGACATTCACCTCATCGCCTGGCATATCATAACGGAAGTGCCGTATTCCTTTGATATCGACCTGCATACCTTCTCTGAAAATGTCGTTGTTGATGAACGTGTTTTTGTAAAGTTGGCCATTGCGCATCAGATAATGAGGAACAACTAAACTGGAAGGAAGTACGGTCAAAAAATGCTGATTCTCGTCTTCCTCACAAGGACAGGAAAGACATGGTGGATCCCAAAAATCCGTGGTAAGTGTACCGTCTATTTGGTAATTGTAATCCATAAATGGTTGGATAACGGCCAATTCCATTCCATAATACGGAACAGCATATTGGTTCATCTGGATACCACAATGTCCGATGAAAGTACAAGGCAAACATCCCGCATATAATGTCATGCCATTGAAGGTAAGCGGGAATTCTTGCTGTTCGCCATTGATGGTGATGTAATAAGTCTGATAAGGAGGATTTATAGTTGTGATAATCACTTTATTATCTTCATAAGATGCTTCAAGCGTCGCAGTGATGGCATCGTAATAATGTGCTGTAGTTTGCTGGATATCCAGCACATTTTGCGAATGTCCCACATAGTCATGCATCTCTTTGATGGTTCCAAACGCACCGATAGTGGCACCCATAGGTATGGTGTCATAACGCACAATAAGTCTGCTCAAATCGGTAGGATTTGGGCGAAAACCGTCTACCGTCACGGGATAGATGTGATTGTCATCCACCCTGATGGCCTGCCCTGCGCCGTGTGGATAATTCCCAAAGGCAAAAGCATCTTGCAAAACAACGACTTCGCCTTCAATGTAATGGATGTCGTTGGTGTTGAATACGCTTTTCATGCGAGCACCATGACCACCAAAATACAAGTGTCCATCGCGGCCTTTGTAAATAGAGCCATCACCCAATCCGCCTGGAGAAGGTGAGTAAAGCGGCAGTGCCTCACCATTTTCGTAGAAGTTTTCGCCATGGTCGGCTGAATAGCGCAACACTGTGTAATCGTTATAATCATCGCCCACATCGTGAAGGTCATAGACAATTCCGTTGTCGGCAATCGTGAACCGCCTGTCAGGAACGAGATATAAGCCTTGTTGCTGCTGGTAATGTCCGTAACCGCCAGCCACCACATTGCCTTCGGGATCCAACTCCATGTGGTAAATCATAGCGCCTGCGAGCAAGCAAGTCCAGTTTTCAATGTCATTGAAATTTGCGGTATATATGCCTAATTCATAAGTAGGAACCGCATTGGTTATGCTGATATAAACATTTCCCTCATGGTCAGCGAGGATGCTGGTGAAAACCATGTCTTGTAGGAAACTGATGCTGGTCTCGTTCCACGATTCGCCGCCGTCCAAGGTCCAAAAAAACTTTTCGTTGTTGACCATAACGATGGTGTCGTTTGAAAGGGAATACATTCCCTCTACCCAATTGGTGGAGATGCCTGACGCATGCTCCTGCCAAGTGTCGCCATTGTCGTCGGAATAGCAGAGTTTACGGCTGTTTTGATTGAAAATGAAGATGCGGTTGTTGTCATTGATTGTGAAATGACTTGAGCTGACATAAGTATCGTAGTTTAATTCCCATGTCGCACCTTCATCCTGCGAGCGATGGAGGCCACTATAGCCACAGTTGCTGAAAATGCTGCCGTCAGCGGAGACACCAAGAAATACGCCTTCCATCTCGATGGGCTTCCAAACATTCTGCGCCCCAAGGATGCCTATGCATCCGAGGCAAATCGCTAAAGTTAATACTAATCTTTTCATTGTCGTATGTTTTTGATTGTTATCCATTTATTTCATTCGGTTTGTAGGGCTGTCGTACCACGGCAGCCACTGTGCCGTTTCAGGTGCGGCTGCCACGGTGTGACAGCCCTACAAGACCGCGATTATCGCGCCACAAATTTACGCGTCTCGCCCGCAAAGGTAATGAAATACATGCCTTTAGGCAATGATGAAACATCTATCTGTTGGTTTTCAGCCGTGATATGACCTGTCAACAGGGTTTGGCCCATAAGGTTGGTGATATGGTATGTCTGGTCTGGTAGAGACGTTGCGCGCAACGTCTCTACAAACAAAACGCCGTTTGCAGGATTAGGATAAACCGTAAATGCGGTCCCTGAGCCCGTCGAAGGGCCGTCCTCCTCCACACCGTGCAGTTCGCTAATGACTGCGTCGCAGTCCTCATCACCAGGTTTGAACACCAATTCATCCTCAATCCAGTAGCAGCGCAGGCCTTCCACACGGATGCCGTCTCGGTTGTTCATCAATCTTTCGGGGAAGAAACTAGTGAGGTGACCGATGCCACACACGATGTCGCCGCTGAAGATGTCGTCCGCATCGCTGACACGCAGCATCCGATAGGTTTTGCCCTCGTATTCAACGGTTTCCACCGCGTCCACATGCATAATGAGGGTTTCCGTGCCGACCTTGGTGACCCAAGTGTCGCCTTCTTCGGCACCAAAGTCATACAGCACGGTAAACTCTTCCAAAGTCTTGTTCCACCAATACACCTTGCCATCGCGCACATAGACATATTCGCGCGTCACCTCATTACCCAGGCCTTTGTCGTAAAGGGTATTGATCTTCACAAGGATATGAGTCTGTTCGTCGTTGACAATGGTGTCGCCAGCCTGATACATGTATTGGTAGGTGATGCTGCCGTTCTCGTTCTCGATTTCGTAGTACCATTCCGACGGGAAAGCAATCACATTGGGAATGTCGTCGGCATTGGGAATGCTTTTCCAGTATTGCTCATTGCCAAAGAAATACAGATGGTTGTCATAGCTTTTGGAGAGGAAGCCGTCTTCACCGCCAGGGGCAGGTGCAGACACAGGAAGGTTCTCGATGGTGTTGTAGAAATGTTCACCGTGGTCCAAAGAATAGGCCAAAACTACATTGTCATACATGGTCATAGCGGTCTTGTAAACGATGCCATTGTCGGCAACGGCCACACGATTGGACCAAAAGGCATAAAACCCCGGCACATGCTCGAAGCCCGAAAACTCGCCTCCGAAATTCACGGCACAAATGATATTGCCCTCGGGGTCAAATGCCATGTCCTTTATGCCAACATTCTCAAAAGCAGCAATTTCCCAATTCTGCATATCGGAGAGGGTGGAATGATACACGCCGATGTTAGGCCCGATGTAGTACCAAACACTGACATACACATCGCCGTTTTCGCTGACGAGAAGGTCGCTGATTTCTTGGTGTTCTTCCATGAATTCAAGGCCTGAAAAGCCCCAAGTCTCACCACCGTCAAGCGTCCAAAAGATTTCCCTGTTTTGAGTCCACCCCACAACGATGTCATTGGTTGCAGCATATAGACCTGCTACACCTATCAGACCACAGGAGGATATTTGGTTGGTTTGCTGCCATGTGTCGCCGTTGTCGTCGGAATACATGACCGTCACCGTATTATTATTGAAAACAAAAATCCTTCCTTCTTTGCTGACGGCGAGACTCCCAACACTGCCGTCGAACACAGTTTCCCATGTCTCGCCATCGTCTTGCGAACGAGCCAACGTGGAAGGATAGACATCTGTATTTCTACAGAACAGGTCTCCTTGTGCATCAGCACCTAAAAATACTCCAGGTATTTCGATAGGCTTCCAAAGACTATGCACCCCATTGCCGCCGTTTGAAAGGCCTCCGGCAATAAAGAAGAAATAACCGCTTCCTTCGCCTTCGGAACTGCGACAATAGAGGTTTGTCATGGTTTGCTCTTCAGGGAAATTGACCAAAGAGACCGCAACCTCAAGAAAGCCTCCCGCCGGGATTTCGTAAGGCAGACTGTGCGAAGGCACCATTTCAAGATAGTTGGTGCCGTATTCGCGAATCTCATAGACCGTGATGCTTTGCAAGGCATTGGTGTTGTGCAGGTAGAAGGATTGTGTCAAAGGAGTGTTTTCATCGAAAGTAACCCCTTGCATAGGTATGTATTGCAGACCTTCGTCCCAGGCTTCCTCGTTGACCCTAACGATGACTTGCTTATTACCAATCGAGGTGGCTATGTTGATATAAATGGTTTGATAGCCTTTAAAACCTATGGCATTCAATTCCACTTCTATCTCTGTAGATTGATTGGGCTGCAAAGTTTGGGGAAAAGTTGCGTAGACTATCAGCATATTGTTGTTGGGCTGAATATCAATGTCTGAAATTGTGACAGGATTGTCTGTCTGATTAATAAGGTGGATGGTCTGAGATTCATAATACGACTCAAAAGTCAGCGTTGTTGGCGAAATTACCAAATCGCCATGCTGCGAAGGATAAACGAAATAACAACTATTAATACTTGGATAGGAATTTTGCCATATCAAATCGCCGTCCTCATAATAACAAAGAAGGTCTGTCGAGCCTCCCATCAAGAAAAGAGAACCCGAATTGATGATACCGTAAAGGCTGCCAATACCTTCAATCCATACTTCCTGTTCACCATTACCAAAAGGATATTCCAATACGATTTGTTGTCTTGGCTCTTCATTAACGAGGATTTCTCCCTTTTCGACAACGACCATGCAACACTCATAAAACCCATAGTCACACATGCAAATGGTATCTCCAACTTCCATTGAGAAATCATATAAGAGATGTTCATCAGAAGTGGAAGGTCTACGAGAGAAGACTTGCCCATCCTCGGTTTCTCTGAGAAAGCCCCAGAGATTCCAACCTGTAAGGTCTTCGTTCCTTGTCGCATACATCACTTTGTACGGCACGCCATCCACCAGCGTATCACCTTCGATTTTATAAATGTCGGTATACCTGTGCGGCGGCTCCGGCGGACTCCAAGGATAGGTAAACAGCACATTCCATTGTTTTCCGTCTTCGACGATTGGATGATAGTCTTGTGCTTTCATGGTCAAACCGCCCATCATCATCAGGGCAATCACTGCGATAAAACTAAGGTTTTTCATAGGTCTAATTATTTGATTGTTATTACTTTGTATTTCTAATTTTATTGCTTCGCAAGAAATCTTTCAAAAATAAGTTGAAAATCTTTTGAAAATATATTTATTTGATTTTGAGTGATTTTATAATGATTTTTCTATGATTTCTCGGCCTTGGCCGATCCCATCATACAGCATTGACGATTTCCTCAAAAGTGCGGTTATCATCCCCGAGGTCCATCTTCATCTGTTTTATGCGGGTTTTGCGTTTGTAATAAGAGTCGGTTTGGGTATCCAACAGGATGGAAATCACTTGGTTGGAGAAGCCGTTTTTGGAGAGGCAGCAGATGCGCACATCCCACTTGCTGAGTTTGGGGTAGAGTTGCAACAGCCGCTGCGAGAAGCCGTCGAAGACCAAGTCGGTGAGGCTGATGAAGTCGTTCCAGTCGTTGTCGGTCAGCTCGAAGTTGAGCGAGTCGTTGTTCACTTCTTCCGTGAGGGCTTGCGCGGTGGTCATGATCTTGTTTCGTGTCAAGATTTTCTGGATCGACATCAAATCCTTCGGCGGAAGGGTCTGCTGCTGGCGGCGCAGTTCGTCGTTGGTGCGAATCAGGTTCTCCATGTCGCTCACCAACTCGTGGATGCGGTTCTGGTCGCGCTCCACTTGCCGCCCGAAGTGCTCCATCTCCAACTTATGGTCGCTGATTTTCTTTCTCACAATCAGGAGGATAACGAGCAAGGCAATCACCGCCAAGGCGATAATCAGATAGAGTTTCAGGTCGCGGGTGCGGTGAAGGCTCTCCAACTCGCTCTGCTGGGCTTTCAACTCGTATTCCGCCTTGATTCTTTGCATGGTCTCGCTGGAGTGCTCCGCATCGGCTTGCACCAAGTTGTCTGAAAAATGCGTGTGGTATTTCACCGCCTGCTGGTAGTCGCCCTCGCTATAGGCGATGGCGTAAAGCGTTTGGTATACCGACATCTTCAGCCCGGCACGCTCGCTGCGGAGGGCTTGGTTTAGGTATGACTTCGCCTTCTCGTTTTCGCGCGAGTAATAATAAAGGATGCCCAAAGTCATGTGGGCGATGTCGGTGTCGTTGTCGCCGAGGCCGATTTCCAAAGCTTGGTTGACGCTCTCAATGCCTTTGGCGAAGTTGCCCGTCTCCATGTAATAGTCGCGACCCATCTCGAGGTAGAGGTCAGCGAGCATGTTTTGGTCGTTGATGAAGGTAGCCACACGGAAGGCCGAGTCGTAGTATTGCTTGGCTTGTGTATATTGCTCCTGCGCCCGCACCGCCCGACCGCTGTTGCGGTAGGCGTTCATCATGCCGGTGGAGTCGGCAGTCTGCTTAAAACAAGTCAGCGCCTGCTGGTGTTGCTTGAAGGCATCCTCGAAAAGGCCGTGTTTCAGGTACATGGCACCAAGGTTGTCGCAGAGCTGGCCTTCCAATTGGAGGGTTTCGTCAGTCTTGTCGGAACGCTGCACGAGAGCCAGCCCTTGCAGGAACTTCTCGGCGGCTTCTTCGGAGCGGCGTTGCTCGCGCAGTTGCATGCCTTCTTCATATAATACTTTTGCCTGTTCCATGCGCTTCGCTTGGCTATCGCAGGCTACCAAAGCGAGGCAGACGGCGGCTGTTAGGATTAGGGATTTCAGGTTTTTATTCATGACTCACACTTTTTGTCCGTTTCTCTGACGCAAAAATATAGCAAAAAAACATTTGTCAAGAGGTGCGAGGCTCACCAGAAGGCGATGTCCCTACTTTTTTGGGATGTCCTTATCAGATTATTCTGTAAATCAACGAAATAACATTCTTCCACAAAAGCTAATGTCCTTACTTTTTTATGCGAAAAAAGCCGTCCCAAACGATAATGGGACGGCTTTTCGAGGTTTTTTTGGCAGTACTTCCTTATAGTTTGATGTCGTCGCCGTTGGCATTTTGGAAGTTGTACTGCAAAACATGGAATTCGGGCATCGACTGCACCTTGAATTTCTTTCCGTATTTCTTCATCCATTTGCGACGAATCGAAAACAGGCCGTCCAAGGAAAGGTAGGCATAAATGAAGGGATGCACCTGCAAGGTCAAATGATTCTCGTTTTGGTCGACCATGAGGTACTTGAGGTGGTTTTCGATTTCGTCGATGAAGAGGATGGCGGGGCGAATCTTGCCTTCGCCGGCGCACACAGGGCATTTCTCCTGCACCTGCACCTCTGTCTCAGGACGCACGCGCTGGCGCGTGATTTGGATGAGGCCAAACTTCGTCGGGGGAAGAATGGTGTGCTTGGCTCGGTCGTGGGCCATGGCCTCGACCAAGGCGTCAAACAGATCCTTGCGATGTTTGGCTTCGTGCATGTCGATGAAGTCGACGATGATGATGCCGCCCATGTCGCGCAAACGCAACTGGCGCGCGATTTCCTTGGCGGCTTCAATGTTGACTTGGAAAGCGTTGTCTTCCTGCGAATTCTCCTTGTTCACCCGATGGCCGCTGTTCACATCAATGACATGCATGGCCTCGGTGTGCTCGATGACAAGGTAGACACCGTTTCTGATAGTGACAATCTTACCGAAAAAGCCTTTGATTTGCTTGGTAACATTGAAATAGTCAAAGATGGGTTCTTTGCCTTTGTAAAGTTGCACAATATCAACTTTTTGCGGTGCGAAAGTCTGAATGTTTTTCTGGATCTCTTCATAGAGTTTCTCGTCGTTCACATGGATATTGTTGAACGACTCGTTGAGCAAATCGCGCAGCATGACGCTGGTCTGGTCCATCTCGCTGACCATCCTACCGAAGGTCGTCATCTTCTTCATCTCGATGATGCACTGTTCCCACTTGGAAATCAAGGAACGCAGGTCGGCGTCGAGGTCGGCCACTTTCTTGCCTTCGGCGACGGTACGGATGATGACGCCATAGTTGGCGGGCTTGATGCTCTGAATCAGACGGCGGAGACGGTTGCGTTCCTCGCTGCTGCGGATTTTTTGGGATACCGAAATGCGGTTGGAGAAGGGGACGAGGACGAGATAACGACCCGCGAAGGAAACTTCGGCGGTGATTCTCGGTCCCTTGGTGTGGATAGGCTCCTTGGCGATTTGCACGGGAATCAGGTCGCCCACATTGAGCAGATCCCCAATCTTGCCGTTCTTGGGCAGGTCGGGCTCAAGTTTGAACTTGTCCATGGGCACATCATCGCCACCGACGACCGCCTTCTTGTACTTGATCAGCGAATTGGCCTGCAGGCCGAGGTCAAGATAGTGCAGAAAAGCCTCTTTGGGATAGCCCACATCGACGAAAGCCGCGTTGAGGCCAGGCAATATCTTCTTCACCCTACCCAAATAAACATCACCAACTGCAAACTGGTTGTTGGTCTTTTCTCTGTGAAGTTCGACAAGCGAATTGTCTTCCAGAAGAGCGATGTCAACCTCCGAAGCGTGCGAATTGATGACCAAGTCGCGCGTCACTGTCTTCACTTCCACTGCAACCTCTTGCTGTTGTTCTTCAGACATAGTGTTTTTACTTTGGGGTTAACGATTTGATTGATAAAACAATAACACAACAATGGGATTAGCCAATGCTGTGTTATTGTCGTGTTTAGGCTCAAGAAGAGCTTATTTCTTCTTGTGTCTGTCCTTTCTCAAGCGTTTTTTGCGCTTGTGAGTCGACATCTTGTGTCTCTTGTGTTTTTTACCGTTTGGCATAATATAAAGATTTTTGTTGATTTCTTACTTAACAGCGTTCATAAAGGTCTTGGCAGGCTTAAAGGCCGGAATCTTGTGGGCGGGGATGGTGATGGCGATGTTCTTGCCAATATTGCGGCCGGTCTTTTCAGCTCTGGTCTTGATGATGAAGCTGCCGAAGCCTCTCAGATAAACATTCTCACCCTTAGCCATGGCGTTCTTCACTACTTCCATGAAGTTCTCAACAACATTCTGGACAGCACCTTTCTCAATGCCGGTCTTGTTTGCGATTTCAGCAACGATTTCTGCTTTAGTCATTTTTTTCCTTATTTAATGGTTAGTTATAATGTTTGTTGTAAATTTGCGGCAAAGGTACGAACATTTTTGATACGCAGACCCTATTAATGCAATTTTTTTCTTCTAATGAGTTATAAATAAAGAATTTCGCCTCAATAATAATGACAAGCAACATACAAGACACCTTAATTAATTGGTATGCCGAAAACCACCGTGACCTCCCTTGGCGACATGAGCCTACACCCTATCAGGTATGGCTTTCAGAGGTCATTCTGCAGCAGACGCGCGTCAACCAAGGCATGGATTATTACCTGCGTTTTGTAGAGCGATGGCCCTCCGTGACCGACCTTGCAAAGGCATCGGAGGAAGAGGTGCTGAAGATGTGGCAAGGTCTCGGTTATTACTCACGTGCCCGCAATCTTCACAAGTGTGCAAGACAAGTCGTGGAACAATATGAAGGACAATTTCCCGCTGATTTCGAACAACTTAAACAGCTTCAAGGCATTGGCAGCTATACCGCAGCTGCCATCGCATCTATAGCTTTCAACTTGCCACACGCCGTGGTCGACGGCAATGTGTATCGCGTGCTCTCGCGTCTCTTCGACATCGACACACCTATTAATATTAGTGAAGGCCAAACCCTCTTCGCCCATCTTGCCGAGGAACTGCTGAACCGCAAACAACCAGGCCTCCACAACCAAGCCATGATGGAGTTTGGTGCCTTGCACTGCACACCCAAGAATCCCAACTGCCTGCTTTGCCCACTGCAAGCCCAATGTTTGTCCCTCACCCATCAAACCGTGATGCAGCGCCCAGTGAAACTGCAAAAGGTCAAGGTCAGCACAAGATATTTCAACTATTTGGTTATCAGAATAAAAGACAATGTTTACCTGCACAAGCGCAGCGACAATGACATTTGGAAAAACCTCTATGATTTTCCCTGCATCGAAAGCGAAAAACCTATGACTGTGGAAGAGGTCATGGCCTCCGAGCAATTCAATCAACTCATTGGAAACAAGCCATTTACCATTACAAAGGTCTCCCCCGTCTTCACCCACAAGCTGACCCATCGTACCATCATCGCCCAATTCATCGAAATAAAACTTGAAAAAAAATTGTTGCGGATTGAAACAAAAGATTTATTTTTGACCCCCGAAATGGATTTGGGTACTTTCCCTATTCCTCGCTTAATTGATTTATACTTAAACACTTAAAAAAACTACATTATGGCAAGCTTGAACAAAGTCATCCTCATTGGCCGACTCGGGAAAGACCCTGAAGTTACCACATTCGAAAACGGCAACCGCAAAATATCCGCCACATTGGCCACCTCAGAACGTTATCGCGACCGCGACAACAATTGGGTGGAGCAGACCGACTGGCACAACATCGTGGTATGGGGCAACCTCGCCAACGACATCGCTGATGGCCGCCGCAACTATGCCAAAGGCGACTTGATGTATGTGGAAGGCAAACTGAGAACCCGTCAATACACTGACCAACAAGGCATTATGCGCTACGTCACCGAGGTCCATGCCGACAAGATGATGCAGATGGCACCCGCCCGTCCCGTACAGCAATCGTCGTATGGTCAACCTTACGCTCCCGCTCCCGAGCCTGCACCAGGTTATACTCCACAAGCACCCACCCAAGACGAGGGTAATGACCTGCCATTTTAACGGAATGATGCACTATGTCAAAATTATTCGTAATTTTGCAGCCTGAATTTTAAATCATAAGATTTTGGAAACACCAGACCCTGACCCTCTCATAGGACTTCTCACCGTTGTTTCAAACAACTTCTACAAAGGATTTTCCGAGCAACCTATAGGCGCCATCATTGGATTGGTGGTGCTTGCTTTGTTGCTCATCGCTTCTGCCTTAATCTCAAGCAGCGAAACGGCTTTTTTCTCGCTTCAGCCCGCTGACGTCGAAGACCTCGAATCGCGCAACGATGCCAAAAGCAAACTCGTGCTGAAGCTCCGCGAGAAACCCAAGACTCTGTTGGCCACCATCCTGATTGGCAACAACTTCGTGAATGTCACCATCACCTTGCTGTCGACCTATATCATGGCGCTGCTGTTCGACATGGTGAACTATCCTGTGGCTGCTTTTCTCTTAGAAGCGGTGATTGTCACTTCCATGATTCTCATCGTGGGCGAAATCACGCCGAAAATCTATGCCGGCAAGCGTCCCGTCAAGATGGCCCGCTTCATGGCCAGACCACTGCGATTCCTCATTGGTCTTTTCAAACCTTTGAGCAAGTTATTGGTCAACTCCACCTCGTTCATGGACAAGCACTTGGAGAAAAAGAAAGGCGAAATCTCCATGGAAGACCTCTCCACTGCGGTCGACATCGCCACCGAAGAATCCACCCCGCTCGACGAGAAACAGATGCTGAAGGGCATCGCCTCATTCAGTGAGAAAGAGGTAAGCGGTGTGATGATTCCTCGCGTCGACATCATCGGCGTGGAAAAAGGCATGGAATTCACCGAGATGCTGGCTGTGGTCATCAAGAGCGGATTCTCAAGGATACCCGTTTACGACGAGACCTTGGACAAGGTGGAAGGCATCCTATATGTGAAAGATCTTCTCCCCTACCTTGACGCCCAATCCTACGAATGGCAGAAGCTGATCCGTCCTGCCTTCTTCGTACCCGAGAACCGCAAGATCAACGATCTGTTCCAAGACTTCCGCGAGAAGAAGATACACATCGCCATTGTCGTCGACGAATACGGCGGCACCTCTGGCCTCATCACGATGGAGGATGTCATCGAGGAAATCGTGGGCGAAATCAATGACGAATTTGACGAAGCCAACACGGAAGAACACTATACCAAACTTGACGATGGTTCCTATCTCTTCAAGGCTCAGACCAGCATCGTCGACTTCTGCAAGGTGTTTGGCGTCGACGAAAACTACTTCGAGCCCATGCAGGGCGAGGCCGACACCTTGGCCGGACTCATCCTCGAAATCGAAGGCCGCATCCCTGAAATCGGGTTTAAGTTCAATTTTGAGAAGTTCCAAATGGAGATTACTGATGCCGACACCAAGCGCATCAAAGAAGTAAAGGTTGTTTTTGACGAAGAATAAACCGGTGCTTCGACAGGCTCAGCAACCTAAGGTCCCTGAGCTCGTCGAAGGGCCGACCAAATAGAACAAACATGAAAATCAACAAGTTAATAGTTCCTCTGGTAACCATGGTTTTGGCTTGCTTTATCGTTTCTTGCGATGACGAGACATCCTACCTGCCCAAGCCGCGCGGCTATTTCCGCATCGACCTGCCAGAAAAGTCATACAGCCATGTCGACACCATTGAACGGTATAGCTTTGAGTGTCCCAACTACGCCCATTTGACATACGACCGCTATTCGCCTGATGAAAAGAACTGGGTCAACATCGAAATGCCGCAATTCAAAGGCTCCATCCATCTGACACACAAACCCGTGAATGGCAACTTGGGCGAATATCTGGAAGATGTCCACACCATGGTGACCAAGCATCTGCAAAAAGCCAATGGCATGCACGACAGCTTGATTGTCAACGAAGAACATAAAGTTTACGGCCTCTTCATCGAGATGGACGGCAAGGGCGTGGCCACCCCGATGCAGTTCTACCTCACTGACAGCACGAAAAACTTCGTGCGCGGCGCCCTCTACTTCAACTTCCAGCCTGACAACGACTCAATGCAGCCCGTCATCAACTTCATCCGCAAGGACATCGACCACATGATCAACACATTCGAGTGGAAGTAAAACCTACAAATTTGCATTTTTTGCAAGTTTTGTTCTCCCTTTTTCAACAAAAAACCTTATTTTCGCGGCGCGAAATCAATTTTTGCGCCGATGTAAATAGAGTATTCACTTTAAAGAAAGGGGGAAAGGCCTATGATTAACAGCCTGAAAATCGGGAACTTGACTTGGCGTCATCTCAACAACCCAACGGAAGAAGACTTTGAATTCCTGAAAGACCGATTTCATTTCCACCCTTTAGACATCGAAGACTGTAAATCGGTGAACCAACGCCCGAAAATCGATATTTACGACGATTATTATTTCCTTATCCTTCATTTCCCCAACTTCGACCGTCAGAACAAGTTCGTGAAAATCAAGGAGGTGAAGATTTTCTGGGGCAAAGACTACATCATCTCCATAGAGAAGAACCCATGGGGGGTGTCGCAACTCTTTGAGGAATACGAAGAGCGCATCCAAAACGGCGAGGAGATGAGCTTCCGCAACTCCGATATTCTGCTCTACCGCATTCTCGAGAAACTGATGACTGAATCGGTATATCTGTTGCGCAAGGTCGGATTGGATGTGGAATTAATCAATCGCGAGTTGTTGCAGGAAAAACAGGTGAAAATCATCGAACGCATCAGCGTGACGCGCAAGAACCTCATCTTGATCAACACCATCTTCAAGCCGCAGCTGCGACTCTTCCACCTCTTTGAGACCGGTAAAGTGACCGGCTTCACCGACGATGTGGAGTACATGGAAGACTACTGGGGCAACATCCTCGACTACCTGCAAAAGCTGTGGGATATGACCGAGGACTACGAGGAACTGATCGAAGGCCTCTCCATGACCTTCGACTCGATGCAGACCAACAAGACCAACGAGACGATGAAAATCCTGACCTTGGTGTCGACTATCATCCTGCCTTTGACCTTCATTACAGGTCTTTACGGCATGAATGTCACTCTTCCCTTGCAAGAATACGCTTGGGCCTTCTGGGCCATCATGGGTTTCATGGCACTGGTGGCCGCAGGATTCTATATCTATTTCAGGCACAAGAAAATGATGTAATCAGTTATCAGTTTGAAGTTGTCAGTTGTTCAGTTTTGTTGAACTACAAATTGAACAACTGAACAACTGATACCTGAACAACTATTTCACAAGAAGTTTCTCGTATTTCACCACATTGCCATTGCGCATCAATTTTACGATGTAGCAGCCTCTGTTGAAATCGGAAGGGATAGTCACAGTAAAATCACCAACGGCATTACCCATAGCCTTAAGCACCGTACGCCCACACAGGTCGCAGATAGCCACAGCATCAAACTGTTGGGCATTTCCACTGAGATGCAAAGTTTGGCCACGGTCGATGGGGTTAGGGAAAAGATAAACAGCTGCATGTTCCTCTCCCACGGCATTCCAATTCGGATCCCAAATCATGCGGGCATATTCCGGATGGTCGACGAAGGGGTTTCGGTTATGCTGGTAGTCGTCGTAGATGGCATTGTTGCGGTCAATTTCCTTCTGACTGACAGGATCTTGCTCATTCCAACGAAGAAAAAGTTGTATGGCCCAAGGCTTGATTTCCGATTTGGTAGTCATGTCGCTCGAACCCCAATTGGCATCTTCCGTATAGTAACGAACGCTCATATACATAAGAGCGCGAGCCAAGTCACCTTTGTACTCGTCGATAGGCTCAAAGGCCGTCCCCGAAAAGCCTGGGGTCTTGCAAGTGCCAAGTTTTGAACCATTGCGTGAAGTCCAAGAAGCAGAGCCCACCTCACCATATGCATAATTGCTACGACGACCGTTCACATAGCCGTCCGTTGGAAAAATATGGTGCAAGTCGGTACGCGGTGTTGTCTGTTCGTTGAACCAACTCTGCGGCCAAGAGTGCTCACGATTGTAGCATGAACCCTCGTTAGTGTAGTTACCGCATTGATCCTCACCAAGATAATAGATGTACGGAGGTGTACCATTGGGATTGTCGGAATACATGTCCCACACAACGCCATTGCCCTTGTTGTCGGTGCTCCAGAATGCATTCCACAATTGGGCATAAGAGATAGATGTGTGTCCCTTGATAATATTGTGCAAGGCCGACTTAAGTTGGTTGCCTGTGAGTCCATTGGCAGAGTTGTAATAGTTTGTTGGTGGCTGAGCCACAGCGCATACGGCCAAAAAAAGCGCGAAGACAAAAGCAAGCAAACGTTTCATTTTTCTTCAGATTAAATCAGTAAAAAGGTATAATACAGCTATCACCACCATGAACACCGAGGCCGCAAATTCGATGAAACTCATCTTTTTCATCACGCCTGGAACAAAAGTGATGCGCACAGTAATAAGAGCCCACAAAAACCCTGCCACGACAACAGCCAAGAAGAACCAGTTGCCCAATGGCAGAGCATGTATAAAGAAAGGTCCCGTCAACGACATAAGGAAAACATCGAATGCCGCCATAACAGAGAGCAGGATGAAGTCCCAATCGCTCCTAACCGTATAGAGCATCTTGCCTTTCAGCACCCGCATGGAGTCGACAAATATCTTGACAGCCACCACAATCATCATCATAAAAACCAAATAGGGAGCAAACTCGTCGACGAAAAGGTGACTCATTAGCTTGCCGAGATAATAGCCCGCCACGGCCATCACGCCTTGACTGAGACCAAATATCAAGGGGATCAAATACCTCTTCACAGGTTTGTCGTCGGCGTTGACCAAGCCCACCGCTCGAGTGACCACTGGAGAGGTCAGGCAGAGAACAAAAAAGATGCTGATGATAATTGCAGAAGTGCTCATGAGTGTTGGTTATGGAATGCAAAAGTAAGCATTCTTATCGAATAAGAGCTATATTCCAAAAAAAATCGGGGAAGCCGATTTGGCTTCCCCGAAAGATTGATGTTAATTACAGTATGATTAACCCAGTCTCTTGAATTGGCAGGTGAAGTGGCGCATCAGCTCGGCTTCCCAGGTGATTTCGAGACCGCGCTTGATGCTGTCGCGACGGTCGTACACATTCTTCAGTGCAGCAGCAATCACATCCATGTGGTTATTGGTGTAAACACGGCGTGGGATGCAGAGACGCACGAAGTCGTTGCCGCCGAAACGGTTCTGGCGCGTGACCGGGTCGCGATCAGCCAAAACATAACCGATTTCGCATGCACGGATGCCTGCTTCGAGATAGAGTTCGCAAGTCAGCGTCTGAGCGGGGAACTCTTCCTTTGGAATCTGGGTCAACACCTTGTCGGCATCAACGAAGATGGCGTGACCACCAGCGGGACGCTGGTAAGGAATGCCGTACTCGTCGAGCTTAGCAGCGAGGTAGTGGACTTGCTTGATGCGGGTCTCGACCATGTCGAATTCGATGTTTTCCTTGAGACCGACAGCCAAAGCGTCCATATCACGGCCGTTCATACCACCGTAGGTCAGGAAGCCCTCGAAGGGGATGCAGAACAACTTGGCACCTTCGTACCAGTCTTTCTTGTTGGTAGCAATAAAGCCACCCATGTTGACGAGGCCGTCCTTCTTGGCAGACATCGTCATCGAGTCGGCATAACTGAACATTTCAAGGCAGATTTCGCGCAGGGTCTTGTTCTCGTAACCCTTTTCACGGGTCTTGATGAAATAGGCGTTCTCTATGAAACGAGCGCTGTCGATATTGACCGGCACACCGTATTTGTGGCAAAGTTCACAGGTCTCGCGGATGTTCTGCATGCTTACGGGCTGACCACCAACAGTGTTGTTGGTCACAGTGAGGACCATAAACGGCACATTGCCTTGGTTTTCTTTCAACACCTTCTCCAGCTTCTCAAGGCTGACATTGCCCTTGAAAGGAACTTCAAGTTGCGTATCGTAAGCCTCAGGCACAGTGACGTCGATGGCGAAAGCCTTACGGCTCTCGATGTGACCCTTGGTGGTGTCGAAGTGGGCGTTGCCAGGCACAACCATACCAGGCTTCACGAGATAACTGAACAGCACATTCTCGGCGGCACGGCCTTGGTGGGTAGGGATGACATACTCGAAACCAGTGAGTTCGGTGATGGTGTCCTTCATGTGATAGAACGAACGGGCGCCGCCGTAACTCTCATCGCCCTGCATCATAGCAGCCCACTGACGGTCGCTCATAGCGCCAGTACCGCTATCGGTCAACAAGTCGATGTAGACATAGTCGCTCTTCAGCATAAAAACATTTTGGTGGGCTTCGTTGAGCCACTTCTCGCGTTGTTCGCGGGTGGATTTCTTAATGGGTTCAACCATCTTGATTTTCCACGCTTCTGCAAATGGTAATTCCATGATATTGTATGATTTAAAGATTTAAAAAATTAAAATTCAAGATTTATGTGTTTTTGAAAACCAAGCATCGGGAAGAAACCAATCCTTCTTCCTCAGACGATGCTCAGAAACGGTCTCGTTCCTTGATGTTCAGGTAAACCGTATTACCAAAGATGTGGGGCATATCAATAATAAAGGTGCTTTCAAAAACGGTTCAAAGATACGGAGTTTTTTTGGTATTGCAAGCGATTTTCAGCAAGTTTTTTCCTATTTTTGCTGCAATTTTAAACTCTATGAAAAAACTACTTCTAACTCTCATGGTTTGCCTCATGGCAACATGCTCTTTTGCTGGAAGCATCCTGATTGAAGGCTTCGAATATGCCAACCATGACCTTGAAACACCTATCGGTTGGATCTGCGACGACAACTCATGGCTTTGCGGCTACCTTGAAAAAGACCACAACCGCGTTCCCCATACAGGTAACTGGTATGCCTTTGCCGAGGGCGACGAATCCTGGATGTTCATGCCTATGTATCTGATACCAAGCATGCAATACCGCTTCACCACTTGGGCCATCTCCGAAGGTCAATATAGTCTCTCGCTTTGGGCAGGCTCTGCCCCAAATCGCGAGGCGATGACTCAGCAGTTCCATTCCGAGACCATCAACAGTAGCCAATACACGAAAATCTCCACTTATGTTGAAGAGATCCCGAACGGCTGCGATTACATCGGCATTTGTGCCACTAAACTCCAAGGCGACTGTTTCCTCACCATTGACGATATTGAGGTCGAAATGGTAGAACAATACACCTTTGAGGCTGAGGCCATCACGGGTGACACGGCCATGTATCCAGGCACACAGGCCACCTTCCACTTCCTCATCCACAACACTGGCTACGACCCTGTTGACATCACCGTACACCCCTCAAACGAATTCTTCACCAACTTCAGTTTCTATTCGAACGGTGTCAGTACCACCACCTTCCCCACCCAACCTGACGAAACCGTGAGAGTAACCGTCTATGCCACGCTACGCCCCGAAATAGAACCTGGCACGGTGGCTTGGTTGGACATCAACATGGCCATCCCATGCAACTGCAATACGGCCATGGTCACATTTTGGGTAACGCCTTTGGATATTACCATGACCGAAGAGAGCAAGGATTTGAATATCAGCATCTATCCCAATCCCACCACCGATTTCGTCACCGTCGATGCTGATGAGCTGCAATCCGTCACATTGACTGATTTAAATGGAAAAACCCTCAGCAGCATAGTTGCCAGGGGCAATTCCATTCGTCTTGATGTCAGCGACTTAAAAGCAGGCGTTTATTTCATCTCGGTCAAAACACGCTCCACTTCTTCCTTCGTGAAGTCGATCTTGAAGATGTGATAAGGCTTCAGGTAGTAGAGTTCATGCTCGGCATGGAAACGCTTCTCGCCTCCACCTGTAATGTTGAGCATAATCACATCGTCCGCTTTCACCATTCCTTTTTCTACCGCTTGTTGCAATGAGGCAGTAGCCACAGCTGCGGCATGGTATATGTCGATGCCCTCAGTTTCCTCAAACAAGGCTTTTGCGGCGTTGGCTTCATCGTTGCTGACCGCAAGAATGTCGCCATTAGTGTCTTTCAAAGCATCGTAAAGGCCACCAGCGAGGCTATAAGGCGGTTTGCGGTTGGAGAGCACTGGGGCACAGATTTCGGCTGCGTCTTTGCGGGCTTGATCAGCATCGTAAGGTAGCATGGCGCGTGAATCAGCGCGCCAAGCATCATACATCGGGACAAAAGGCTTGTTTTGCGACACAATTAGACGAGCTTTATTCGATCCAAAACGACCATCACCGATGAAACGCAAATTGGCTTCCCAAGCAGCAATGGCTCCCGTACCGCTACCCACAGCCTGGAAGTAAAAATCAGGAGTGCGTCCAATGAAAGTAGTGGCCGACATCATCGTGGTGCTCATGCCATCGCGGCGTGCAATGTTCTTGGCACCGCCTTCAGCCAAATAGCCATCCATTTCACATACCACATTCGAGAGATTGATGGCATCAAAATAATCGCTGCCCGACTCGGTGGTGATGAGTTTTACGCAATCATTCAGCGGCTTGTCAAACCATAAAGCATTGATATTGTCTTGCGGCACACAAAGCAAGAGCTTGATGCCATTGTCGGAACACACTTTAGCAAAAGCACGAGCAGTATTACCTGCCGAAGCCACAACCAACACTTTGTCCTTCAAGTCATCGCTTAAACGAGCGCACACCGAATAGGCCTCCATCTCCTTGAAAGAGCAAGTCGTCATACGGGCATTGCGCTCGGGCCACCACCCACTAAAGGTGACATAAAGATTGTTCAAGCCCAAGCGTTTAGATAAGCCTTCACTTTTATAAGTGATAGGCTCTGACGGATTTTTTAGCATGGTTTTGATTGGAAGCCAATCCGCGTAACGGTACAAACCCAAGCAGGCACCTTCCTTCACTTCAAGCTGCTTTTTCTCATAGACAGGGCGCACCATACTCGGCTTGTCGCATTGCTTGTCATCCAAAGTCCAACCCTGGTCATCGAAGACACGACCTGTAACCACTGTCTGTAGCTGATATTTTGTAGGAGTAAAAATCATTGTCTTTCTATTTTTGCTTTTCAAGCTGCAAAGATAGAAAAAAAGTAAATATAGGGACTGTAAATATCTTTACTATTTGGCACTCCTATCTTACAGGAAAAGAAAACGTTCTGGTATTGGATGTATTTGACATATATATGTATCCGTGTCCCGGTTCAAGGGTAGAGATAGTTCCTCGCCAACCAGCGCCTGTATAAACGGTGCTGCCAGCATTGGATTTAAGAATATCTCCTATGATCGGGAATGAGCCGAATGCTTCGTTGATAGACATATTCTCACCGAGAGGGAATCCTATCCAGTTGGCACCACCTTGTATGGGGATTTCAAGTGTGGCAGGATTAATTGGCATGCCTGTCAGCACTACTTCGCAGGAGACACTGCTCTGAATCAGGTACATATTACGAATGTCAAAAGAAATGCTGGCAGGTCTCCAATGTCCGCCACTGTATGTAATGGAACCACTATGCGACTTGATAGTGGCTGTACCAGTATTGCCCAAAGCATTTGAGATGGCAGTCTTCAGGTCGTCAAGTGTAATGTCAAGATAGGTCGACCACCAGTTCACGCCTGTGGAGAGTTCAACGGTCTGATCAACAGGATAATCGCTGATTTCGGTACGACGGAAAAGATAGACATCCAACTGTGTCGATCCAGATGCGTAACACGAAAAAATATTGCTTGAATTATTATATTTCAACAGATTGCGAGTGTTATTACCTTGTGCCTGAATGGTAGCAGCCCCATTCGTTCCAATAGTTATGTTCCATTTGCCATTAGCATTGTTGGAAGCCTGGGTTCTCAAGTAATTGGAGTTGCTACTAGCAGCGTAAAGATAGCCACCATTACTGCCCCAACCACTATCAAAGAAAGTCCATGCACCTGTGCTTCCACTTAAAGTCAGTTCGCAAACGGTGTTTTCGATGCTAGGAATGACACTTCCCTCAATCGTAACTGACGAGGCACTACGATTGTTGGAATTTTGAGTAGTTCCCAAAGCCTTGCCATTGGCAATGTTGACAATCAGATAAGTTCGACCTGCAATAAGTTGATCAACGGAAGTGACAAGTTGGTATTCCTGCACGAAACTCTGAGACGAATAACTAAAAACTGCACTCACGGTGACATCGCTGGCGGGCATCTCAAAATGGTTTTCCGTAACCGTAACAGCATGACCTAGGGCATCGGTCACCACCCATTGTGTCAAGGTATAACAAGGATCCGCAGTGGCCGTCAAGTAAATTTCAGTTTCTTCAAAAGCTTGCGAGACACTGGCACTGATACTACCGTGATTTGCCTGAACCAATGTGATGGTGAACAGCTGATTCCATTGGGCATAAAGAGTTAAATCCTCCAACAAGGTAACCGTAGCGCCATCAGCATAATAATCGCCAGTACCGTCAACAGTTGTGTTCCAACCATCAAAGACGAAGCCTTCTCTTGTAAAGGCATTGTTTTGCAAAGCCGTAGGCTCAAACTCATTTACGGTCTGGTCGCCCATCGTTCCTGAGCCACCGTTGGGGTTAAAATGTATGCTGTGTGTTTGTGCGGCATGAACCCTTTTATAAAGCTGAACGGGTTGCTGGTTGGTGTATGTACTTGATTGGAAATAACGGAAACGATTCTGGCCTGAATTGTTATTGAACCGCATCACAGAAGTATTTGAGACTATTTTCACACTATTAGATTCAAAAGATAGTGCGTTCAATGAAGGAGTAGTGCCAAAATTGATCTTATTACTGCCCGAAGTGCCATAAATGTACTTTCCGCTATTAGTGCCACCATTAACTTTAATGGAATACCCGCCCGACATTGGGGCTATTGTGATAGAGACAATACCATCATCAGTAATGGTGTTACTTGAAATCGGCTTGGAGACATAACCGTTTACGGCATCCACACCAGTCCAAACATAACCTGTAGTAGCATTTTGTTCATAGACCAAAATATATTCCCCACTCCAATCCACAGGCGCAGAGGTCACTTTCACAAAATCGCCAGTGGCACTGCCTTGCACAAAGGTAGCCATCACGGTCACGTTGAAAGCAGGCATGACGAAACTGTTGCCACTGACATTGACCGTGGTGTTCATGTCACCCGTCTTGAAGACATACCATGAATAGAGACTGTAACCATTATTGGGCGTGGCTGTCAAAGTGATGGTCATGCCCGACCTGGCACTCGCTTCAGAAGCAGTTATCGTGCCATGGCTTACGGTACCCAAAGTGATGTCATAATAATTGTTATTCTGCACAAATGTGGCACTAACGGTGACAGCATAGCCTGGCATGGTGAAGGTACCGTTGCTGCTCACCATGACCGTGGTACTAGGACTACCCGTTTTATACACCGTGTATGTATCAACCATATAACCAGGTTCAGGAGTAGCTGTTATGGAGACCGTAGTCCCTTCCATGGCACTTTCGGGAGCCGACACGCTACCGTGAGACAAACCTGTGGCGCATGTGATATTGTAGTACACCCCACCTTGCCAGTTTTGGTCCCAAATCATGTGGGCATATTCCGGATGGTCAATGAAAGGATTGCGATTGTTTTGGTAGCCATAAACAGCATTGTTACGAGCGATTTCCTTGTCACTCACAGGATCTTCATCACTCCAACGGAGCAACATATTCATTGCCCAAGGAAGAATCTCCGACTTATTGGTCATGCCACTCATACCCCAGTCGCTGTCTTCGTCGTAATAGCGCACGCTCATGTAGAAATAACTGCGTGCAATGTCACCCTTGTACTCGTCAATAGGTTCAAACACCCTACCCGAATAGCCGGATGTGATACAAGGCCCCAACTTAGAGCCATTTCCTGAAGTATAAATAGGACGGTTTACCTCGCCGTATGGATAATTACTGCGCTGCCCATTGACATACCCATCGGTGGGATACACATGGAAAAGGTCGCTGCGTGGCGTCGTGCTCTCGTTGAACCAGCTCTGTGGCCAAGTATGCTCACGGTTCCAACAATCGCCCTCTTGTTCGTATTCGCCACATAATCCAGTACTCGGACTATACTCGACGTTGGAATAGATATCCCAAATCTTGCCGTTGGGTTTGCAGTCGGTGTAGGCAAAGGCATTGATCAAGCCATTATAACCGACCACATGGTGGCCTTTGATGATATTGTGCAGAGCTATTTTCAGTTCGTCGCCAGTTTTTCCATTGGCATTGTTGTAATAACCATTGGGGATTTGAGCTAAAATGCTCAAGCTCGTCAAGGCGAGCAAGAAGAGTGTTGCTAAAGCTTTCTTCATAATAATAGGGGTATGTCTCGATCTGAGCTACAAAGATAGGGATTATTTTGGATTCACAGTCAACAAAGATAACTTCAAAGCACAAAAAAAAGCGGCAACTTACGCTACCGCTTTTACTGTTAAACACATGAAAACACATTAGTTTTCCAATGCACTGCCTTTCAGTGTCGTGTAGTTGATACGGAAGGCACCCACCTTACGGAGTTCCTGCTTCACGTCGGTGACAACACCCATACGGGTATCCTTATGCACCTTCAGAGCGGTGGTCAACAGAGGGATGTCAGCAGGGTTACGCGAGTCACGTTCCTTCTGAATCCAGTCGGCGATGTCGGCGGGAGTGGCGAAGGAATCATCCAATTGGATACGCGATTCGGTACCGAGTTTGCTGTCGCGCGGGGCACCGATGTAGATGGAGCTCACCAAAGCCTTATGCTCGAGTTTCTGAATCTCGGTAGCTTTTGGCAGGGGTGATGCTTTCACCTTCAGTTCGACGTCACGCATTGTAGTCGTGATCATGAAGAAGAATATCAACATGTAGACGATGTCGGGCAATGAAGAGGTGCTCACTTGCGGCACTTCCTTCTTTCCTTCTTTTCTGAATTTTGCCATATCTCTATCCTCCTTTACTTTTTGTAGTCAACGGGTTCGGCCTCACTGACACGCACAGGCACTGCCTCGTTGAGAGCCTTGGTTTGATCTTCAGTGAGTTGGTCGAGTGACTTATGCCAAGTCTTCTTGGCCAGTTCTTCCTTCATTTCATTGAAGGCGCGTGCCAACTCATTCTGCACACTGATATACATAGCATACGAGGTGCCGCGGTCATTCTGAAGTGAAATGACACCCTTCGATGTGAGGATTTCACCAATGCCTTCACCGAAGGTCTTGGGTTCCACTTCAGGAGCGGTTTCGTCGCTTGGACGCGGGGTCATAAAGCGCTTGGCTTCGTCCTTCAACTGGGAGATATCCATCGGACGACCATTGACCAACAACTTGTCGCTCTTGTTTACCATTACATTCATCACGTTCCTTTCCTTGACCTTGACATCCTCGACGTTTTGCTCGACAGGAGGAGGCAGACGACGGGTGATACCGTAGTCCACGTCCATCGAGGTCGTCATTAGGAAGAAACACAACAGCAAGAATGCTATGTCAGCCTGCGAACTCGAATTGATTTCTGGAACTTTTCTTGCCATGATGAAATGTTTTACTTTTTAAGAGCCTTGTAAATGACTGAGAACAAGATTGAAAGAAGAGCAACACCCAATGTGATATAGAAGAAGTTGAGGCCGAGCTCAACCCATCCGTGCGTCTTGCCTGAGTAAACGATTTCTCCGGCAGGATACGGTACTGCGAAAGAGGCTTTCGCCATAAGATAAGCTACAACTGCAATAATAGCGAATGCAATGACGGCAATCAAGAGTGTTTTACCGTTGACACCTTTGACGGCGGCGGTGAAGAAGACTGAGATCAATGCAATGACAATACCAAGTATGATCAAGATGTAGCCCCAATTCAGGAATAAGTCTGCGCGAGGCGTGGGATTACCGAGGTCGAATTCCGGCTTGATCGTACCCACAACGAGGTAGAACAACACCGCAATAACGACAGTAACCAAAGCCAAGGCCAGAAATACCCACTTTGAAATATTAAGCTTACCGTTCATGATTGATACTTGTTTTATTTATTATTGTACTTAGCGAGGATGTCCATGAAGGAGATGGAAGCGTCTTCCATGTCGTTCACGATGCTTTCAATTTTAGCAGCGATAAAGTTGAAGAAAATCTGAAGGATGATAGCGGCGATAAGACCGAACACGGTGGTCAACAGAGCGACCTTCATACCGGAGGCCACAATCTGCGGGCTCATGTCACCAGCGGCGGCGATGTCGTCGAAGGCCTGAATCATACCGATAACAGTACCCATGAAACCGAACATAGGAGCCAAACTGATGCAAAGACCAATCCAACTCAAACCGCTTTCAAGCTTGCCACCTGCGACAGAACCGTAGGAGACGATAGCCTTCTCGACTTCTTCGAGCGACTGACCATCCTGATAACGAATGAGGCCTTGGGTAAAGATGCTGGCCACGGGACCACGTGTTTCCTTGCAAAGCTTCTTGGCACCTTCAACGTCGCCATTCTTCATCTTGGCTTCGATACCAGCCAAAAGTTTCTTGGAGTTGGCAGTAGCCAGGGTCAGATAAATGATTCTTTCAATGGAAATAGCCATACCAATCAAGAGGATGATCAACACGATACCCATGAAGGCAGGACCACCATCGATGAATTGCTTCTTGATGGATTCACGGAAAGTCGTAGGCTTAGCGTCGTTTTGAACAGCAGGGGTAACGTCTTGGACGGTTTCTGCTGCAGCAGGAGCAACTTCAGTTTGTTCAGGAGCAACGGTCTGTTCCGTCTGCTCGGTTTGCGCTTGCTCATCTTGAGCAACAACGAGATTGCTGAAGCCAAAAGTCATAAGGCCAGCAACCATGAGGAAAGCAATTAATTTTTTCATAGTTTAGCTTGAATGTTTTAATTATTACTATTATGAATTACTTTGTTCCGATTAAACTATTCATTTCTTTCCGCGGAGAGAGCGGGATTCGAACCCGCGGTACCCTTTTGGAGTACACACACTTTCCAGGCGTGCTCCTTAAACCACTCGGACATCTCTCCAGTGCTTTCCAAACCCCTCTACCCAATCTGAAATCGTTGCCAAAAGTACACAATTTTTCATTTGGCAAACAAAAATATTTGATTTTTTATTGCAACAAATTTTCAATTGCTTGACTTATAGGTTCAAACGGTCATCTCGCCACGGATGGAAAACTGCAGTATTTCATGGATTCTCTCCTTCGAGAGGCCTGTTCCGAGGAGATACATGAGTTTGGCGACGGCAGCTTCGGTGGTCATGTCATAGCCGCTGATGACACCGATACGGGCCATATCGAGACTGGTCTCATACCTTCCCATCTCCACCGACCCAGCCTTGCACTGCGTGATGTTAAGGATGATAAGCCCGTTGTCGATGGCCTGCTTGAGTGCGTCGAGGAACCATGAGGCCGTGGTGGCGTTGCCCGATCCAAAGGTCTCAAGCACCAGCGCTTTCAAGCCAGGAGTTTTCAGGACATGACAGACAAAATCCTCGGAGATGCCAGGGAAGAGTTTGAGAATGCCGATGTGACGATCCATGCATGTGTGCACCTTCAGTTTCTTGAAGTTGGGCTTCAAGATGCGCTCCTTATTATATTTAATGTGTATGCCCACATCGGCGAGATTGGGATAGTTCGACGAGATAAAGGCATTGAAGTTCTCCGCATTGAACTTGGTGGCACGGTTGCCGCGCAACAACTGATTCTGGAAGAAAATGCTCACCTCAGGGACAATCGGAGTGTCTTCGTCCTTGGCAGCAGCAATCTCGACAGCAGCCAGGAAGTTCTCGCGACCATCGCTACGCACCATGCCCATGGGCAACTGAGAGCCAGTCAGCACGACAGGTTTATTAAGGTTTTCAAGCATGAAACTCAAGGCCGAAGCTGTATAAGCCATCGTATCGGAGCCATGAAGTACCACGAAACCGTCGTAATGCTCGTACTCCTCCCCTATCTTCGTGGCCAAACGTATCCAGAAGTCAGGCGACATGTTCGACGAGTCGATGAGTGGGTCGAAACTGTAGAAGTCAATCTGATAGCCAAAGTTCTTCAGTACAGGCAAGTGCGTATAGATATTATCGAAATCGAAAGGCACCAAGGCCCCCGTCTCGGGGTCCTGCATCATACCGATAGTGCCGCCTGTATAGAGCACCAATATGGATATTTCCTCGTTGCTTTGCATAGTGAATGCGTAATTTTGCGACTGCAAAAGTAAGGCTTTTTTTCGCTTGTTCCACAAATTTTTAACTCCATTGAATCAAAGATTTCATTACCTTTGCATCATGAAAGTCATCGCACGCATCCACACCGACTTCCCGACCAAGTTCGGCATCCCGCGCCAAAGCGGCATCATCGCCTCGCTTCAAGGTCGCATCGTGTTCGAACCCGAATACCGCAATCCAGAAGCCGTGCGCGGCTTGGAAGACTTTTCTTACATCTGGTTATTATGGGAATTCTCGAAGGCGGTACGCGACACTTGGTCGCCAACTGTGCGTCCACCGCGTTTGGGCGGCAATGTGCGCAAAGGCGTGTTTGCCACCCGTTCACCTTTCAGACCCAACCCCATCGGTCTTTCTTCGGTACGGCTGGAAAAAGTGAACATCGACCCCAAGTTCGGCCCCGTGCTTTATGTTTCGGGAGTCGATCTCATGGATGGCACGCCCATCTACGACATCAAGCCTTATATCACCTACACCGACAGCCACCCCGATGCAGTCAGTGGCTTTGCCTCAACACCAGCGGAATACCTCTTGGAGGTCGACTTTCCTGATGCCCTGCTGCAAAAAGTACCTGAGAATCAAAGAGAAAGCCTCATTGAAGTGCTTGCCCACGACCCCAGACCGCAATACCAAAACGATCCCGAACGCGTCTATGGCATGGCTTTCGGAGGAATGGAAGTGAAGTTTAAGGTGGAAGGGATACAGCTTACTGTACTATCGATTGCCCTTTAACGCTAGGTTTCAGGTAGGCGGGACGGAACGAAATATCCATATTCTTCAGCTGCACAGCATCTTCAGAGGAATTATAAACAAAGATTTTGACCTGTTGCGCAACACGCATCGTCGAGTCGACGGGCAAATCATAAGTTGCAAAATCCCATCCTCCTATCTTCTGGATTTGAGGTTTCACATCATAATGACTAACTATGGCGTTGTCTTGGGCAACAAGCATTTGGACGACAAGTCGTGCATCATGCAAAGTGTCGGCTTGCTGCATCATGAAGGCAATGTTCACGCGTTCCCAATCCGCACGAATATTATCGGCAGGCAAGGTCAACGCAGGACCGTATGGCGTGGCCGCATCAAGTTTGCGCACCTCGTCGCCGAAATAATAATGTCCCGCGTCACATTTCCAATCAACGCTTCGGTATTCATCGGGATAATAGGCTTTCAAGGCCTCGGCCACATTGCCAGCGATGATGCGGCGACCCTCTTCGTAGTAATGCTCAGTGGTCCAGTCCTGGTCGATGAAGTTAACATCACGCACCAAGTTGAGGTTGTCGACCACGGTCACACCATCAAGGTGTCCATAACGGTTCAACAGATAGTCGTGGTTCTGCTTCATCAGGTACATCAAGTCCTTACCCACATACTCATTAGCCTTGTCCACATTCTCCGGCATTAAATTGAAGACAAGATGCCAACCTCGTTTGCGGCTCAAGGCGACGATGTCGTCGAAGTCTTTCAAACGCGGGTTGTCGTCACGAATTTGAAAGCCATAGCTCTTGATGTAATGGCAAGCCAATTCGGTCCATTTGGGATCATATTCATCTTCGTAGTTGTGCAGACCACGCCATGCCGTGGCCGAATCCCATTGGTACACATTGTCCCACTCAAACTCGTACGGGAAAACCAATGGGTCTTCGCGCCAATGTTGTCGCGTCAAAGAATCCAATTCCTCCTCGCTCTTAATGGGATAAGCCTTCAAAGCAAGCAGAAAACGGTTCATCAAAGGTGGATAGTCCTCCATCAGCACCAACTGCTTGCGCAGCGGCGTCTCAAGATTGGAATAAATCCATCGGGCATCGAAGGAGCGGAGGTTCATCGTCACTACCACGGTCTCCACGGTCGACTTCTTGGAAAGGTTTTTCAGCAAGTAGTAATAGGTCTGCGCATGCGAGGCTTCTTTGGTCATGTCACCCGTCTTCACATTGGGAAAATAGTCCCCAAGATAGTCACTAATCTTCCTTTTGTCAGTTTCTTGCGCACCACTAGTGATGTTCGATGACTCTCCCAAATAGACAATACGACAACTGTCTGCCTCCACCTGCCACACCAACTCCAAGATGTCGGAATGCTCCGCCACATCTTTTTTGAAGAACCACTTGGTGTAGATCCAGTTAAGGACGAAAAGCAGCGCGGCAGCCATCAATATGCGTATCAGGAACTTCTTCATGGTCAGAACTGGAAATAGATGAAGGGAAAACTATTGACACTCGAACAGGCCACCGTCATGAAGATGAGCAGGCCATAAATGAGCCATCTCAAAACCAATGGTTTGTTCTCACACCAGGCATCGAAACGGCTGTTGAAAAGCAGCAGGTCGGAGAGGATGAAGAGACCCAAATAGAGCCACATCTCAGGTTTCACGCCAAGGCTCTCTCCGCCGCCAAAGTTGGTCACTGCCGCCACAAACATGTCCTTCATATTAGCGAAGTCGGTTGCACGAAACATCACCCAAAACAGCGTAACCAAGACAAAGGTCTTTGCTATACGCAACGCGTCTAAACCAACACCCAACCACTTGGACTGCACCTCCTTCTCAGGGAAACGGTTGCGCAAGGCCTTTTCGATGATATGCAATAAGCCATGGGCAAAGCCCCAAAAGAGGAAAGTCCACGCTGCGCCATGCCAGATGCCACTCAAAACGAAGACAACCAAGATATTGAACGCCCAGCGTCCAAACTTGACACGGCTGCCACCAAGAGGAATGTAGACATAATCACGGAACCAAGTGGACAGCGAAATATGCCAACGGTGCCAAAACTCAGCGATGCTCTTGGCCAGATAGGGTGTACGGAAGTTGTCGCTGATGTCGAAACCCATGAGTTTGGCAGCACCCAAAGCAATGGTGGAATAGCCAAAGAAGTCGCAGTAAATCTGGAAACTATAGAACGCCATCGCCAGCATCACGCTCCATGAGTTGTATGCAGAAGGCTCTGCATACACTTTATCGACATAAGCACCCAAATGGTCAGCCACCACCATCTTGATGAAGAAGCCGTAAATAATCAGGCGCATGCCCTTCGAGATATTCTCGTATTGGAATTCCTTCTTCTCGTGAAGCTGCCGCAAAAGGTTGCCTGGACGCTCAATAGGGCCAGTGACCAATTGCGGGAAAAACATCACATAGAGTGAATAGTAACCGAAGTGGCGCTCTGCCTTTTGGTGACCGCGATACACCTCGATCACATAGCTCATACTTTGGAAGGTGTGGAACGACAAGCCGATGGGCAGGATGATGTGAGTCACCCAATGCCGCTCGATGCCCAACTGAGTACAAAGCAGCGACAAATTTGCCGTTAGGAAATTCAGATACTTGAAAATCATCAGCACCATGAGCGTGCTCACGATGCTGATGACAAGAAAAGTCTTCTTCAGCTTGGCTCGGTCGGCATATTTCTCCATGAGTACACCTGCCGAAAAGTCGATCACAATGGTGACAAGCAGGATGAGGATGTACTTGGGCACAAACCACATGTAAAATGTGCAGCTGGCCGCCAGCAACATCACCCATCGCAGCTTTTGTGGCAGCACATAAAAGAGCAATACCACAATAGGCAGGAAGATAAGGAACTCTATGGAGTTGAAGACCATTAGGCCGTCGGATTATTTGATTTTCTTAACTGCAGTTTGCAGGATTTTGTCGCCCTGGCTCTTGTCGTAGACATAGACCATCAGGTAACACTCGTCGGCATTATAGTCGGCATTGATTTCAGTGCTATAGCTGAAAAAGAAAGTATCGTCGGGATCCACATGATATTCTTCGAACGCCTCGCCGTATGCGCCATTGAGCGTGCCACGGAACACATTACGGAAATCATATTCCTTGTCAACGCCACCCGGAATGGTTTGCCAGCCTATGACATGGTCCTCAACCAGACATGCCGTAATGTAGAATTCTCCGTCAAAGTCAACCAATGCGATAGCCTGTACATTAACCTGCAACTGACGAGAGGCTTCATCAAACTGCCGACCCACCACAATCTCAAATGTCTGTTCTTCTTCCAAGGCAGCAGTCACGGGAGCATCGATTTGCGTCTCGTTGAGCGTGTTCCCTTCTGTCAATGCCACATGGTCGACAGTAAACAAGGGGTTGGAGTTGTTGTTGTTATACCATTCGGTGCCTTCGTCGGTGAGGAAATCGGGGAAACTGCCCATAGGTTGAGCCAAGTATCCAGCATGAACGCTCATGATGAAGATATGATCCTCATCCAATTGATGTTGCAGGTTATGGGCATGCTCAGCGGCGGCAGGGCAGTTGACGCATCGAGCGCCAGTGAAGTCCTTGATCAGCACCGTCTTTCCTGTAGGCTCCACATCGCCGCCTTCCAAAACGACAGTCACCGTATAAACTGCTGTCGTGCCATTAAGGGCGGTCACAGTATAAGTCACGGGATTGGTGAAGTCTTGAGCCACGCCCGAGGCAGGTTCCACTGTAGCACCTTCCGATACTTCAATGGTGGGAACCAATTGTGTGACATCCGTTTCGGCAGGAAGCACAAAGGAAATCGTACGAGCGATTTGATCGATCACACCACTATCATCCAAAGCATCGAAACGGAACGACAGGATGTTTTTTTCGTTGTCGGCATCGTGAACTACTGCCTCCACCATATATTGCGCCGTGGCACCACTCATGGCGGTGACTGTGTAATAGACAGGGTTGGTGAAATCTTGAGCCACACCCGATTCGGGCTCGATGGTGGCGTAATTAGAAATGGTAATCGTAGGGGTCAGATGGGTCACATCCGTTCCGGCAGGGAAATCCAACCTCACTATCTTGGTATCTTCGTCAACAGTGCCATAAACACTATCCACTCTAAATTCCAAAATAGATCTCTCGTCTTCAGCACCTTGAATGTAAGGTTCCTTCTCGACATCGCAGGCATTCAGACCCAGCATGACAGTCAAGGCCAAGGCAAATATTCTTAAAATCTTTTTCATTGCTCTGATTTTTAGAATTTTAAACATCGATTAAAAACTCGTTGAAACGGTCAGCGAAACACCGCTTGAGGCAGGCACCGTGCGGCACACGCCGCCCACGCAGACCACGCCTTCGCTTTGGCGACCTGCGCTCAACATGACACGGGTGGCATCGTGGATATAGGTGACCGTGCCCGTGAAATAATGGTCACGATATTCCTCTACAGGGTTACCATAGTTCCACTTGTCGGCGACGGAGAACGACCAATGTGGGTTGACAGAGTATTCCAGCAGCGCAAAGGCCCAATCGCCACGCTTTTGGTAGTCTTTCTTCTCGCTCTCTTCCACCTCGTAGCCTTTGTGGACTTCGTTTTCCCACAAACCTTGCAGCTCGAGGCGCAAGCTCTGGCGTTTGTTAATCTTATAAGTCACATCCATGAAACCGATATTGGCCTTCACAACAGGCGAACCAGCGTGGCCTTCGATGGTCTCAATGTCGTAATACAAGTTGATGTATTGTGCGGTGAGGTGCCAGTCTTTGCTGATTTTCTTGTCGACTTCAAAGTTGATGTCGCGGAAGAAACGATGGTCGCTAACGGCAAAGAACTTGGAAGCATAACCCAAAGTGCCAGCTTGGTTCAAAGCCATCTGGTTGCCGAAAGCTACAGAATCGCGGACAATGTCGTTCACCTGACTCATGTTAAAGGAGAGTTTGGTGCCATACTTACCACCAAGAGCAGTACCTCTCGGGATAGTATAGTTGACCTGCAATTGGGCAGCCATCTCGCCATTAGGCTGGGTCGAATAGGTGTACATCGACGGCAGGCTGTGGGTGTGGGTATAATTAATAGGTGGAATAAAGTTGATGTCCAGGTCATTCTGTTTGCCCGTGTACATCGACTTGAAACTCATGTTATCGGTGCGTTTCACCTGCAACACGGCACCGAAGCCCTGCTGCGAGTAACTCAGCGATGACATCAAGGCGCGGCCTTCCTTGTAGATGAAATTGTTGATGGCCGATGGATCATTGATCTTGTATGCATACTCGGTGCTGAAGGCAAAATTGCCATAGCCTAAATTGATGCGGGCTGCAGCGGCACTTACATTTTCGGGAATGTTGTAGAACGAACTGAGGTCATTCTGTTTCTTGCTGACGAAGCTGCCGCCAAGGCTCATCTTGAACTCGGAGTCGTTAAGTGAAGGAATGCTCTGGTTGAAGTCCCATTCGGCATCCACGCCACGCACAATGCCACGATAGTCATCGTTGCCCATGTCGCGTTCAAGATACGGAGCCCAGAAGAAACGCTGGCGACCATAGACGCCTTTCAATGTGACGCCTTGGGTGGGACGCAACACTACGCGTGCACCGCGCAAAGCGTTGTCCATGCCCAGCGACCATTCCTCGTAAGTACGGAACACAAGTCCGCTGCCGAACTGGTCGTAAATGTCGCCCACGGTCATGCCAATGAAGCCGTTGTCATAGGTAGCGAAGAAGTTGGCCAAGCCCACGCCATTCAACTCGCTGCGGAAGCCGTTCAACTCAGGCATGAAAGCCTCAAAGCGGATGCCCGCCGAGAAGTCACCATTGGTGTAGTTCACCTTGCCGAAGCCATTGATGCCAAATTTCTTGCCATTTAAGTCGTTAATACCGATGCCCTTGTCGAGCATATAGTATTGTGCGTCGGTCTGGAAGCTGCCGCTCACCTGGCCGCCTTCAACAAACGACTGAGCACTCGCTCTGAAACTGAAACCCAGGGCGAGTGCGAGTAAAACTAGTATGTGTTTTCGCATATAAGTATGTTTTTACTTTTTCTTCTTTGCGATTTTTAGAATCTCTTCATAAAGGTCGTCTTCGGCGCCTTCAAAATAGCCCGTGTGTTGATACACAATCTTGCCGTTGCCGTCAATCAAGAAGGTGTGGGGCGGATTGCTCACATTCATGGCACGCTTCAAATCGCCGTTAGGGTCAAGAAGCACTTCAAAGACCCAGCCCTTACCATCAACAACTGGCTTCACCTTAGCGGTAGAGCGCGAGTCGTCAATAGAAACAGAATAAATCTTCACACCGGTCTCAGCTTGCCAATCCGCGTAGACATCATTGAGGGCGTTGTGCTCTTTGATGCAAGGTCCGCACCAAGTGGCCCAGAAAGTGATAACGATGGGTTTGCCGTCATTGTTGAGCTTAGCAATGTTCACATCCTTACCTTTCAAATTCTTCAAGGTGATGTTCGGCAGTTCCGATTTCGTTTGCGCATGAAGGCCCGTTACCATCAGAGCCATCAGCAAAAGTGTCATGAGTTTTTTCATTGATTCAAAAATTTAATATTCAAAGTTTTAAAATTCGTTTTCTTCAATTTGGCAATAGACTTCAAGTAGTTTGCAATACTGTTCCGCCCTGATAGCCACCTTTTTGATGACATTCGGTATCAAGACACATTCCCCTTGTTTTACAAAAACCGCGCCACTTTCCCAGTTTAGGGTGAAATTTCCCTCCAAAGCTATCAAAATCACAAATGAATCGAGATTGGAATAGTCTTTTTCCATCTCGCCCTGCAACTGAAGCAGGTTGGTCACGAAATACTGACAATCCACAACGGGCACTGTCTTGTTCATCACATTGGGGACCTCAATCTTGTAGTTTTCGGGCATCGTGCCATCGATGGCCTCCACCGACTGCGGGATATGCAATTCGCGGCGCATGCCGGCCACATCAATACGATCCCAGTCGTAGATGCGGTAGGTGGTGTCGCTGGTCTGTTGGATTTCGGCCACCATGATACCAGGACCAAGTGCATGGACGCGACCAGCAGGGATAAAGAAAACATCGTCTTTTTTCACCTGCTCGTGGTTCAAAACGCTTTGCAGTGTATTGTCTTTCAGTACATTGACATAATCCATACGCGTCATCTCGCGATTGAAGCCCATGACGAGTTCGGCATCTTGGTCGGCCTGCATCACATACCACATTTCGGTCTTGCCATTGCCCAAGTCGCGTTTTTGGGCCAATTCGTCGTCGGGATGCACCTGTACAGAGAGCCAGTCGTTGGCATCGATGATTTTCAGCAACAGAGGAAATTGCTCGCCGTATTTATCAAAAACGCTCTCACCGACCAAGTCGCCCATGAAGGTCTCCACCAGGTCGTTGATCTCATCGCCTTCAAAGTCGCCATTGGCGATTTCGCTTTGTTCGTCCCAGATGCCTGAAAGCAACCACACCTCGCCACAATTCGGCAACGGACCATAGTCCATTCCAAGCACTTCCTTGATTTTGCGACCACCCCAAATCTTATCCTTGAAGATGGGCTTGAATTTTAGGGGATAGAGTACTGTTTGCATAATAAACTTAAAATATGGATTGTATAACTTTATCTACCATCTCATCAAAGAAAGGTTGCTTCATTCTGCTGATTTTACGGATAACATCACGTTCAATATCACCCACCAGGATATGACACTTGACATAACTCTTTTTCAGCATAGGCACAGTCAACATTTCATCATCCAGTTCATAACAATACTCTGGATTGTATGGTTTTGAAGAAATCATACACAAATAAATGTAACCTTCATTGTCTTGAAGCATATCATTCGATACGATGACAGCGGGATGCGGCTTGAATGAACCGTCAGGAAACAAGAAATTGATTTCAACAATATCACGTTGTGAATACTTCATACCAAGTGCTTTGAGAACAATTTTGCGGCATTAGCCTTTGACGTACAAAGAAACGCCTGCTTTTCCTCTTCTTCAGTCCATTCTTCCCACTCAGGATAAGTGATGACTCCTGCCGCAATCAACTTGCGGATAAGCTCCATAATCTGAGCATTTTTTTCATCATAACTGATGGTCATAGTAGTCATAATCATTCCTCCTTTTCAGACTGCAATAATACGAATTATTTCTGACACGGATAGTCAGACACTAAAAATCATTATTTTTGCGCCAAAGAAAACATCATGCAAAACCTCATAGAACTTAGGCATATCCTCCATGCCCACCCTGAACTATCGGGACAAGAGGTCCTGACCAACAAAATCTTGAACGAGTGGGTGAAACAGACCCAACCCGACCAGATCATCGAAAGAATTGGCGGTTATGGCCTGGCGGCAATATATAAAGGTGCGAAGCCTGGCAAGCGCATCCTCATCCGTGGCGATATTGATGCTTTGCATATTCCCGAGCCCAATAACCTTCCCTACCGCTCACAAAACCAAGGCGTTTCGCACAAATGCGGCCACGACGGCCACGCCACCATCCTCTGTGGACTGGCGCAATGGCTTGGCGAACAGCGCCCCGACCAAGGCGAGGTGGTGCTGCTCTTCCAACCTGCCGAAGAAACCGGACAAGGCGCGCAAGCCATCCTCAGCGACCCGCAATTTGAGCAAATCAAACCCGATGTGGCTTATGGTCTGCATAATCTGCCTAGTTTCGAGAAAGGTAAAATAATGGTCAAAGATGGTTGTTTTGCGGCAGCTTCCTTTGGATTGAAGCTCGTTTTCGACGGTCGTACAGCACATGCCTCGCAACCCGAGACGGGCCACAGCCCTTCGGAGTTGCTAGCTCAACTCATCCACTATTTGGAGAAAAAACGCGAACAACTGAAAGCCGTGAAGCCACTGACTACCTTCGTCATCACCCATGCTATCTTGGGCGAAGAGACTTTCGGTGTCGCTCCTGGCCATGCCGAGATTTGGCTCACCCTGCGCAGCTTCAACGACCGCAACCTAGAACTGATGTCAACGGAAATCATCGAGTTCTGCCGTGCCAAAGCCAAAGACCACCTCTTCGACTTCAGCTTCTCGATGCATGAGGCCTTCACCGCCACCAAAAGCGATGCTAACTGCGTGAGAACCATAGAGCAAGCCGCCAAAAACCTTGAATTAAATCTCGGTCATCTTGACGAGCCTTTCCGCTGGTCGGAGGACTTTGGAAGGTTTGGAAGCGTCTGTCCTATTGGTTTCTTCGGTTTAGGTTCAGGCACGGAACAGCCTGCCCTTCACGACCCGATGTTCGATTTCCCTGATGACATTTTGGAAATCGGGATGGGGATGTTTTGGGAGATAATTCGGTTGGAGTTGGAAGTAAATAGATAAAGCAGGCTCACACTCTATGTCATTCCTGCAAGGGATTTGCTGGGGAAGGAATCTATAGAGAGTGAGCCGTCAATATGGTTATCCTTCTTTGAACCGCCCTGCATAGATTGACTTCGTCGAATGCAGGGCATTTCCACTCCTTCACACACGCCCCCGTTGGAATGACATGCAGGGCTTGCTAAACTACAATAACCTCATAACCTCCCCTATAATCGCCCTCGAATAAGCATTCGCCACCTCAACGATGAACTTGCCGAAGTCGACGCGGGCATTGTGGTCAGCGGTGTCGCTAATGGTGCGGATGACCGTGAACGGTGTGCCAAACTCAAGGCAGACCTGTGCCACAGCCGCACCTTCCATTTCCACACAAAGCACATCGGGCAACAAACCCAAGATTTCCTCTCGTTTCTCGTTGCTGTTGACGAACTGGTCGCCGCTGGCGATGTCGCCGAAATGCAAAGTTGGCGACAAGTTAAACTCCTTGACGGCCTCCTCACCCACCATGTTTTCAACGCCTTTTGCCAAAAGATTCGAGACCGCCTTGCCTGCCAATTCTGTCAGTTCGGGGTTGCTATCAACATATACGCGGTTGAGCAAAGGCAGTTCAAAACGCGAGATGATGGGACGGGCATCCAAGTCGTGCTGTACCAAACGCTTGGAAATCACGATGTCGCCTACCTTAAGCCCATCAGCCAAAGCACCTGCCGTGCCAATAAAAAACAAGTCCGTCACGGCGAACTCTTGTATTAATAAGGTTGCAGTGATAGTCGCGGCCACCTTGCCCCATTTGGAGAAGGCCACCACACAGCGCACATTACCGATTTTACCCACCACAAACTCACGGTTAGCGATTTTCACGATGGTTTTTTCGGTCAGCAGGGCTTTCACCTCATCAATTTCTTGCGCCATCGCGCCAAGAATGCCTATATTTCTGGTCATAGATTCAAAGATTTAAGATTCAAAATTCAAAGATTCACAATTTGGCTACTGGCCACTGGCGACTTCACGAAGAAGGAAGCTCAATGATTATCAACAAGCAGCCAGTAGCCAAAAGCCAAAGGCCAGTAGCAATTAATTTGCACGGCAAAAATAAAAAATACTACCTTTGCAAAAATTTAGCGAATGAAGAAAATCTGCATTTTTTGTGGCAGCAGCATGGGGTTCGACCCGATTTACAAGGAGAAAGCAGCCGAATTGGGCAATGTTTTGGCCGATAACAATTGTGAACTGCTCTACGGCGGAGGCAATGTGGGCCTGATGAATATCATCGCCGAGGTGATGAAGGAACGCCATTGCAGGATTGTCGGTACCATCACGCAGCATCTGCTAGACATGCGCGTGGGTCGTCCCGACATCGACGAGCTGATTGTGGTAGACACCATGGCCGAACGCAAGAAAATCCTTGAGGACATGGCCGACGCTTTTATCGCCATGCCGGGTGGTGTGGGGACGATGGACGAGTTTTTCGAGGTGATGGTGCTCAGCCAATTGCGCGTGTTTGACAAGCCTGTCGCACTCTTCAACGTGAACGGCTACTACGACGACATCGTTCGTTTCCTCGACCGTGCCACACGCGACGGTTTCATCCACCGCGAACATGCCAACAACTTGATTGTTAGCGACAATCCCATGGCTCTCATCGAAGGCATCGAGAAATTCAAACCGGTGGAACTGAAGAAATGGGTAAGTGAGCTTAAGGAACAAGTCAAATAGTTTAGAGTTGAGAGTTTAGAGTTTAGAGTTAAAGCCAGTCCCGTAGGGACGACAGGATATTAAGCAGGCGACGTGAGTCCCTGCGTCACAAAACAACAAGACCATGATCATCATAGGAATCACAGGCACCCTAGGTGCGGGCAAAGGCACCATCGTCGACTACCTCGTCAAGGAAAAAGGCTTCGTGCACTACTCGGTGCGGGCCTACATCACAGAAGAATGCCAACGCCGCGGCCTCGAGGTGAACCGCGACACACTGACCCTGGTGGGCAACGACCTGCGCGCCGCACACTCACCCAGTTACATCACCGACCAACTCTTCGAACGCGCCAAGGCCGAAGGCAAAAACGCCGTCATCGAAAGTGTTCGCACACCAGGCGAAATCCACTCGCTTCGCGAGAAGGGCGAGTTCTATCTCTTTGCCGTCGACGCCGACCGTAAGATACGCTACGACCGCATCTACCTCCGTGGCTCAGAGACTGACCACATCGACTTCGACACCTTTGTGGCCAACGAAGAGCGCGAAATGACAGCCACCGACCCAAACAAACAGAACCTCGGGGCGTGCATCAAGGAGGCCGACTTCGTGTTCATGAACGACGGCTCCATCCCACAACTGCACCAACAGGTGGAAAAGGTACTGACGCAACTTCATGTGCGCCCCTCGTGGGACGACTATTTCCTTAACCTGGCCGACACCGTCAGCGAGCGCGCCACCTGCAACCGTGGGCGCAGTGGTTGTGTCATAGTAAAGGACAAGCAAATCCTGGTGACGGGCTATGTGGGCTCGCCGCGCGGACTGCCGCACTGCGACGATGTGGGCCATCTCTTCCGCAAGACCATCCACGAAGACGGCAGCGTCACCCAGCACTGCGTGCGCACCGTCCATGCAGAGCAGAATGCCATCTGTCAGGCTGCCCGCCGTGGTATCGCCTTGGACGGCAGCACCTTATACTGTCGCATGACCCCCTGCCGCACCTGCGCCATGCTCATCATCAACTGCGGCATCGAGCGCGTGGTGTGCGAGCGCCGCTACCACGACGGTGCCGAGACCGAGGAAATGTTCCGTACCGTGGGCATCAAATTGGAATACAAATACGATGAAGTACAGCAATATGAAGGGCAGCGCTGCGACAATACCGATCCATTGAAATAATCCAAACTAAACAATAATTGCTATGAAAAGACATCTATTCCTATTCTTGGCTCTAGTTTTTGCGTTGCCTAACGCCATTTATGCTCAAGCCCCACGCGATATGTGGGATTTTGTGAACTCATTCTCTTGCTCCACAGGCCGCCAGCATGGCGTGGTCTACGACGGTGAGTACATCTACACCAGTGCCTGGGGCAAGTCGTCGACGGTGCTGTCGATGTTTTACAAATATGACCTAGATGGCAACCTCATTGAAGAATTCGACGTTGCTGGAATTGAAAACTCCGACAACTACATGCGTGACATGACCTATGACGGGCAGTATGTCTATGGCTGCGATGCCCATTCCGGGACGATTTGGTGCTATGATCTCCGTAACAAGACACTAGTCGGACAAATCAACACAACTTTTAGTGAACTCGGCACTTGCACTTACGACCCTGTTCACGATGCATTCTGGGTCGGCGAGAGAGCTACGGGCAGCAGTCCCAACCTCCATCTTGACCTTAAACTCGTCGACCGCAACGGTACCGTCATACAGACCGCAACAGCGCATAACCTCGGCGGACACACAGTGCATGGTACTGGTTATTTCACTGACGAGGATGGCGTAGCCCACCTCTACCTCTTTGCCGTGGAAGGCTTCACTGCCCATGTCTTCGACTACAACATCAATTCGGACAGCATGGATCCCAATATCATCTTTGACTTCGCCGAGACGCCAGGCTGGGGATATGCATGTTCCGCAGGCGGTGCCTTCATCGGAGAATGTAACGGCTCGATCTATTTCTTCGGTGATGTGGACAAAAGCCCCAACCTCATCGGCATCTATGCCTTGGGTGACTACACACCCACGCCTCCCACACCTCCCGAGGGCAACATCTTCTTCGACTTCAACGATGGGATAATGCAGTGGACCACTATCGATGCCGACGGCGACGGATATTGCTGGGAGATGCGCCGTAACTGGGGCTATGCCGAGAATCCTTACAGCGTGACCTCAGCATCGTATGACGACCTTACCCAAACCGCATTGCATCCACAAAACTATCTGGTTAGCCCTTACAAGCTTGACTGCGAAGAAATTTCGTTTATAGCTTGCGCTCAGGACGCAGAACATCCGACCGAGCACTTTGGTGTGGCCGTCTCGACGACTAGCAACACCAATGCGGACGACTTCACCATCGTGTGGGAAACCGACATGACCGCCAAAACAGCTGGTTTCTGGTATAGCTATGATGTAGACCTCAGAGCCTACCAAGGACAAGATATATATGTGGCCATCGTCCACTTCAATTGTTCCAACCAATTTATGCTGAACATTGATGATGTCATGCTGTACAGAGTTTACGACAATGTGGCAGAAAGCGCAACACCCATACTTTCTGTCTATCCCAACCCTTCGGAAGGTGCCGTTATGATTGAAGGTACTGGAAGGCTCTTTGTTACGAACGCCCTTGGTCAACAAATGTTCACCCGCGATGTCGAAAACCATACAACACTGGCTTTGCCTGCTGGATTGTATTTCATCCGCTTGGAAAATGAGAAGGGTGTTTCCGTGAACAAACTTGTGGTGAAGTGATCCACACCAAAATAAAGATAATGAAGTAGAGACGTAGCGTGCTACGTCTCTACCTTTTTTCCGACCAGCCTTACTATCAAGCCCAGCACCACAAAACTCATCAAGAATGCCACCCAAGATGGCAGTCCTAAAGCGGTGGGGAGCACCCCTATCAGCAGTGCCACACCGCCTACTGTCAAGGCATAAGGCATCTGAGTTTTGACATGTTGCAAGTGATTGCAACTTGAGGCCAAAGAACTCATAATGGTCGTGTCGGAAATCGGGCTGCAGTGGTCGCCCATGACAGAACCTGCCAGCACCGAAGCAACCACATTATAGAACAACGGCATACTTGCCTCCAACGACAGTCCTTGTTCCTGACATAACAGCCATGAGGATGGTAAAATCAAAGGATAGAGAATAGCCATCGTACCCCATGAAGTGCCAGTAGAGAAGCCTATCAAGGCAGCCAAGACAAAGGTCAACATGGGAACTACCATAGGTGACAGTGACCATTGCACCAGCAAATGCGAGACAAACTCCGCTGTATGCATATCTTTGGTCACCAAGGCAATGGACCACGCCATAGTGAGGATAAGCACGGCATTGAACATCGACTTAAAGCCCTCCACCATCTCTTCCATTATCTTGGCAAAGGTCAAATTACCTCGAAGCAAGGTCATCACAATAGCCGTGAGCAGCGAAGCCAATGAAGCCCAAAGCAGGGCTTTGTATGAATTGGCTGCCCCGATGGTCGTGGAGAGTTTGGAGAAAAAGCCTACACCAGTCGCTTTCCACATTGAAGCATCATAACCCGTGGCAATGAGTCCAATGATAGTGCCAAAAATCAGCACAAGCAATGGAATCAAGGCATCAATGATATGCGCGGGTTTCGACACACTGTTTGCCATTTCCGTCTCCATCGCCGAAGTCATGCGAGCCTTGCGTTCCGCCTTCAGCATAGGGCCATAGTCGCGGCCACTGAGGATAATCATCAGCACAAAGCCAAGGGTGAGGAAAGGATAAAAGCTATAGGCCAAAGAATGGAAGAACACCGAATAAGCTGAGGCTTCCAAGCCAATGGCGCTGATACCATCTTGAATATAACTCAGCTCTGCTCCAATCCAGGTGGTGACAAACGCTACAGCCACGACTGGAGCCGAAGTGGAGTCAACGATATAGGCCAGTTTCTCGCGCGAAACTTTGAGTTTGTCGGCGATGGGGCGCATGGTATTGCCCACCACGAGTGTGTTGGAATAGTCGTCGAAAAAGATGCAGAGATCCATGAAGAAGGTCATCAGCTGACCCGAGCGTGGTCCTCGTGCCCGTCGCGACAGCCAGTTGACTACCCCTTGCATGCCGCCATTGGCCGTGATGATGCGTACCATGCCGCCAATCATCATGGTGAAAACGACAATCGTTACATGGTCGGCATCGAAGAGTGAGCCTACAACATAGGTATCCACCACACGCAGCAGTCCGCCGCCCAAGGCCGATGCTGGACTCGCTCCTCCATACAAGGCCATAAGGAAAGTGCCTGTCAGTATGCCAACAAACAAAGATGAAATCACCTCTTTTATTAATAAAGCCATCACGATGGCTACCAAAGGCGGCAAAATTGACATCCACAGCGGCATCGTACCAGCAACTGGGCCAAAAACATACAGTAGCACAATGCCCATTATCAAGGCAAGCAGCACTGCCAAAATATTCCACTTCTTCTTCATAACACGCAAAACGAGGCTCAAAAATACAATTTTTTGCAGAAAAATCGTTTAATCAAAACAATTTGGTCTTATTTTTGCACTTTAATCTTATTTGGACATTAACAAACAACCATAAATCTACTACAATGAAAAAAACACTTTTGATTGCCTTGTGCAGCATTGCGGTCCTCTTTACCGCCTGCAAGAAACCCGTAGAACCTACGCCCGAGCCTGTTGACTACACCCCTAATTATGTCGGCAACTACCTCGGTCAATTCACGCTCGCCATCACCTCGATGAACAACCAACCGCAAAATGGTATGAGTTTCCCCATCGAAAACATCGGGATGGAGATTGCAAAAGCTGAACAATTCAACGCCATCACGGCCAAGGTGACGGTCGACAACGAATCGCACCAAACCTCAGGCACCGCCACTGAAGAGAAAGCCGACTTCGAGACCATCCAAGTCATCATCGACAAACCCGACCAAAACTACTATTTCAATTTGGCTCTCAAGATGGAAGGTAAAAAAGCCGTAAGCGACACCTTAAACATCGTCGGCTCCTTTACGGGCAATGGTAAAGCCACCTTCCCCACCCCACAAGGACCTGTTGAACAGAATTTTGAGGAAGTCTCAGGCACAATAAATGGAAAATTGGTAAAACAATAATTAAAATCACCTATCATCATGAAAAAAAGCACTTTATTCCTGGCTTGCTGCATCGGCCTGATGCTCTTTGCCAGCTGCAAGAAAGACCCTGTAGCGCCTACCATCAGCATCATCACCGACGCGGGCTATGTGACAGAAAACGCACAAATCTATTCGGGCGACATCATCAAGGTCGGCTTCAACGCCACGGGCGAAAAGCTGACGAAAATCGAGATTACGCTGACCCAAAATGGTACTGTAATCAACTCCAGCCAAGCAACTATCGAGAACCTGACAAGCTTCAGCCACACAGCTGCCTTCACCGTCGAGGTCACAGGCACCGTAACCATCACCGGCACCGTGACCGATGCCAACGGGCTGACAGCATCGAAAAACTTTGACATCAACTTCAACGAGAAACCCAACGCAAAGTTTATCGGACATTACGAAGGCGACGCCCTATTCACTGGAATCATGAAAGCCGAAGTGACAGGCTTAGATCCGGTGGAACAGGAAGTCACTGATAGGGCTGTTCCCGTCATTCTCGAACTTAGAGATGGCGAAACCATGACCGAGGTGATTGGCAATTGCAAAATCAACGACCAAGATATGGAGCTCAAAGGCACGGTAGAAGGCAACAAGGTGACCTTTGAGGCAGTCAACACGACAGTTTCCTACAACTATGAAATGAATGGGTTCAATATTCCACTTGAAATGAATGTAACCTACGCTGTGGCAGGCACACTCGAAAATAAGACCTTGACACTCAACGGCACCTGCAACGGCGAAGGCGAGATCCACCTCTTAATCTATAATGGCACCACTTCCATTGACGGCACCATTGGTGGTAGCCTAGAGAAGCAATAACCACATTTTGAACAAAACGCATCATGCAGAAAAAAGTTCCATATAGAAGCATTGCGGCACTCGTCGCAATGCTTCTATTGCTTGTAGCGGGCGTCGGCTGCCACCCCACCAAAGGCATCGACCTCCTTTCGATGGACCTCGAGCAATATCAACCCGTGGAAGAATTTGCTGAGGCCTACGAAGCCCTCACTAGCCAAGAGCAGCTACAATCTGACGCGCCATACGATCTGGAAAAAACCATACGCGTCATCAATGCGATGGAGCTGGCACAGATGCATGCCGAGAGCTTCGACGACTTCCTCGACTACATGGCCAAGCAAGACTATTCGGGCGTGGCTCCCGATGTGCTGGAAGCCAAGCGCAAACTGTTTCCCCTGTTGGAATACACCTACAAACTGCAACAACAAGACGAGCAGTTGAGCAATGTCTGGATGCTGATGCGTAGTGTAGCCCGAGGCAGTGAGAGCCTGATGGACGACACCTCCCTCGTCGAGCTGATCATGATGATGCACAGCGACATTTTCGCCCTCTTCCACTTGGCCACGGGCGGTAATGTCGAAAAGAGCCTCAACGAAGCCTTTGAACAATACGAGAAAGACACCAAGCTCAAAGCTCAGGTGCGCGAAGACCTCGACCGCCTGCGCGAGTCGTACCGCAAGTATCTGGAATACTATGTTCCCATCTACAAGAAATACATGGGAGAATATGATGCCTTATGCGTCGAGAAAGACCGCGCTTATTTGGACCTCTATGGCGGTAGGGCTGACGATGCCTTGCTGCACACCCAAAACATCCTCGATAAATACCCCGACAATGCCGAAGCCATGCTCCTGCAGTCGATGGGACTCATTTTGGAGAGTGCTTCTGAGGTGCAACCCAAGCCCAGCATCAGCATGAACGATATTGAGACCGGTCAGCCGCGTCCCGAAAACGAGGAAGAGGAACTGCCACAACTGCCGATGAGCGTGAAACAGCGTCAGGCCGACGACATGCTGAAACGCTACACCGAGCTCTACCCCACCCGCACCGCACCGGCACTCATGCTCGAAGGGTTACTCTATCAGCAGCTGGGAGACCAAAACACCGCCATGCTGCGCTTCAATCAAGCCTCAGTGGAATATCCTCGTCAGGCTGAACGACTCACCGACATGCTCGATGCCTACAACATGCGCACCTACCTTACCAAGACCCCAGAGGGGCAATACCTGCGCCGCCTCTATGCCTCCACCATGGAAGGCTACGGACTCTTCAGCCCCAATTTGCAAAAGGCGCGCTACCACGCTAGCCAAGGCGACATGGACGAGAGCCGCAAGGAGATCTTCAACCATTTCTTCCGCCGTGGCAACCAAGGCATTTACGATGAACTACTCTCCGACATGCAGTTCTGCGAGGAGAACCTATATGGTCCTTTCAAGAGCCTACTCATCGAACAGTCGTACATCGATGTCAGCGTTGAGCCCACTTCGAGCTGGGTTTTCTGGAAAGACAAGAACGAAGTGCATGTCAGCCTCAGCAACCGTTCCGATTTGCGGCTCGAGAATGTGCGCGTCTTCCTCTGCATCCACTACACCGACATGTACAAGGACGAATACGATGTGATAAAGGTTCCCAAGACCCTCAATGTCATCGAGCCTCACACTACCGCCGACCTCGATGTCGTAGAGTTGAAATACCAAGACAAAGACTACGATGACATCACGCGCATTCGCGCCATTGCCATGACCGATGACCGCATCTGCTGGATTGATGAGGTGAAATACAAAGAGGCCAAGGCCCTTGCACCTAACCGTGGCGACAACAGTAACCTTAACCAGTGGCAACAGCGCGACCGCGAGGAATACCTCAGCAACTATTCGCTGGAACCCCAGAAACTGCAGCAGATCTTGCGCACAGGCATCACCGTGTTGCCTCCCGAGGTCGACCCGACCGAAGAGAAAAGCACCTGGAAATCCATCAAAGGCTGTTTCAAGCACCCCGACAACACGCTCAGCATCGAGTTACCACGCGCCCTCGTGATGGCTGACCCCGTGTTTTCCATCAAGCCTTTAGATGCTGCTGATGCCTTGCAGCCCGACGAGAACTATCTCTCAGGCACGGCCATCCACCTGCACTTCGACTACGAGCCCGTTCTAGACGAGGTCCTGCCGCTGTATATCTACACTGAGGCTGCTGATTTTAGGGTTGACATCCTCTATCGCGGGAAGGACTCGACAATTCAGGGTGTGACTATACTTAGGCAATAAATCTCTAACCGAACGCATCCGAAGAATCCGAAAAGGTTTCAGTATAATTCGGGTCAGTTCGGTTAGAGATACTAATACCATTACAAAAAACAAAAAAAAACGGAAGATTTCTCAACCGTTTTTTGTTGGTAGCGGGGGGAGGATTCGAACCTCCGACCTCCGGGTTATGAGCCCGACGAGCTGCCTCTGCTCTACCCCGCATCGTGCGAAAAATCTCGGGAAACAAAAAATTTTGCTCGCGAAATCGGCTGCAAAAATAATAATTTTGTTTCTTTGCAAGGCAAAAAACAGGAAAAATTTTTCATTATGACGCATAAAGCAGGCTATGTCAACATTATAGGACGCCCGAATGTGGGTAAGTCTACCCTCATGAATCAGCTCGTAGGCGAAAAAATCTCCATCATCACCTCGAAGGCGCAGACCACCCGCCATCGCATTCTCGGCATCGTCAACGGCGATGACTTCCAAATTGTCTTCTCCGACACCCCAGGCATCATCAAAGACCCAGCATACAAGATGCACGAGGTGATGAACCAGTTCGTCAATGTGGCCCTCATCGATGCCGACCTCATCCTCTTCGTCGTCGACATTACCGACAAGAAGGTCGAGGAAAAGACCGTCGAAAGGCTGAAGACGACCGACATCCCTGTCTTCGTGCTCATCAATAAGATCGACCTCTCCACGCAGGAGCAGGTGGAACAAGTCGTGGAGCAATGGCGCGAGACCTTGCCCAATGCCACCGTGTTTCCGCTTTCAGCACAATACAATGCCAATGTGGAGTTCATCTTCAAGCAGATCCTGGAAAAACTGCCAGAATGCCCGCCCTATTTCCCCAAGGATGAGCTTACCGACCGCTCAATGCGTTTCTTCATCACCGAAATCATCCGAGAGAAGATATTGCTCAACTACCAGCAGGAAATCCCCTACTCCGTGCAAGTTGAGGTGGAAAGCTACGAAGAGTCCGAGCACCACATCCATATCCGCAGTGTCATCTATGTGGCCCGCGACTCGCAGAAGGCCATCATCATCGGCAAGGGCGGTAGCGCCATCAAAAAACTCGGTATGCAGGCACGTACTGACATTGAGGAGTTTACAGGAAAGAAAATCTTCCTTGAGCTTTTCGTCAAAGTGGATAAAGACTGGCGCGACAACGAAGCAGAACTGAAGCGGTTTGGCTACGAAGCGTAGAAATGTGCAAAGCCTCCTATGTCATTCCTGCAAGGGCTTGTGCGATGGAAAGGAATCTATAGGAGGCGGTTTAAAAGGTCTAGACTTTACCTGACGGCCTCAGAAAGTATAGATCCCATGCCACCACACCACCTACCGCAGGGATGACATACTTTCTGAAGCCTGCATCACTCAATGAAAAGATGACATACATGTTGAAGCCTATCGTCGCATGCGCCATTCCACATTCATCATTCCTAATTCTGCATTCAAAAAATGTGTACCTTTGCACCCGATTTTAAACTCAAAGTATTATGTCAAACATTGTAGCAATTGTGGGGAGACCCAATGTGGGAAAATCGACGCTCTTTAACCGTTTGCTGAAGCAGCGTATGGCCATCGTGGAAGAAACGAGCGGCGTGACGCGCGACAGGCACTACGGCAAGAGCGACTGGAACGGAAAGGAATTCACCGTCATCGACACTGGCGGCTATGTGGTTGGGTCGGATGACATCTTTGAAGAAGAAATCCGCAAACAAGTAGATTTGGCCATCGACGAGGCCGATGTCATCGTTTTTATCGTCGACGGTCGCGAAGGTCTGCATGTCCTCGACGAGGATGTGGCGGTCATCTTGAGGCAGCAGAAGAAGCCTGTCTTATTGGCTGTCAACAAGATAGATGAACCCAATAAGGAAATCTTGGCAGGTGAGTTCTATGCCTTGGGTCTGGGTGAGCCTTTCCCGATGTCGGCCATGACTGGTACGGGCACAGGCGAGCTCTTGGACAAAGTCTGTGAACTGTTGCCCTCTGATACCACCGACTTCGACACCGACCTGCCCAAGTTCACCGTGGTAGGCCGTCCCAATGTGGGTAAGTCCTCCTTAATCAACGCCTTCCTTGGCACCGACCGTCATATCGTCACCGACATCGCTGGCACTACTCGTGATGCCAACTACACGCGTTATAAGGCCTTCGGCATGGAGTTTATGCTGGTCGATACCGCCGGTCTACGCAAAAAGAGCAAGGTGGAAGAAGACATCGAGTTTTACAGCGTGCTGCGTTCCATCCGCGCCATCGAGGACAGTGATGTGGCCATCCTCATGCTCGACGCAACACAAGGCTTCGAGGCTCAGGATATGAACATCCTGCGCCTCATCGAGAAGAACAAGAAAGGCTTGGTAATGGTCGTCAATAAATGGGACCTCGTGGAGAAAGACTCCAATACACACAAGGCCTATGAAGAACTGATTCGTTCCAGAACGGCGCCTTTCACCGACTACCCCATCATCTTTACCTCGGCCATCAACAAGCAACGCATCTATAAGGTGCTGGAAACCGCTCACAAGGTCTATGAGAACCGCGAGCGCCGCATCCCCGTGCGCGAGCTGAATGACAAGATGCAGGAAATCATCAACTCCATCCCGCTGCCGACGGCATCGCGTGGGCGTTTCCTGCGCATCAAGTACATCACCCAGTTGAAGAGCATCTCACCCCAATTCATCTTCTTCTGCAACCTGCCGAAAGATGTGAAAGAGTCGTACAAACGCTTTCTGGAGAACAAAATCCGCGAGACTTGGGACTTCAATGGCGTCCCGATTCAACTCATTTTTAAAGAGAAGTAATTTTTCGGGATTGCTTCGCAAGAAATCAATCGAAAATCATTTTAAAACCAAACAAAAATCCATTGTTTTGATTTTGTATGATTTTAGAAAGATTTCTTGGCCGTAGGCCAATCCCAAAAGGACACACAATATGACCGAAGAAGAAAATATCGTTCGACTCGACAAATGGCTGTGGGCGGCGCGTCTCTTCAAGACGCGCAGTCTGGCCGTGGATGCCATCAAAGGCGGCAAGGTGAAGGTGGACGACAACCCCGTGAAGCCTTCTCGCGAAGTAAAAGTGGGTGATGTCATTCAAGTGCAGATTGAGCAGTTGCACAAGGTAGTGGAAGTAAAGACTGTCATCAAAAACCGCGTCTCCGCCAAGCAAGTGCCCGAAGTCTACAACGACCTTACGCCCAAGGAGGAATACGAACGCATCGAGTTCATGCGCGCCTACAAGGCCGAGTGGCGCGACCGTGGCGCTGGTCGTCCGACGAAGAAAGAACGAAGGATGATAGAACGGCTTAAGGATGATTTATAAAACCAAAGGCGACCCCATAGAGTCGCCTTTGGTAAATATGTTACTTTATTTTCCTTCAATTATTAGCTTCTCGAGCTTTTCCATAAACTTGTGTGTAGGTTCCTTGAGTGACCGAGTCTCTTCCATTGAAATGTCATACGCACAATTGTAATCAGCCTTTTGACGGAGTTGGAACAAACGAGCCAGGAAACTACCATCTTCCAAAGAAATCTTCTCAGTTTTCACAAAATGCAAACTAAACTGTGTTAGCATCCCTGAATGGGTATGTGCAACGATTTCTCTTTGAATGAAAAGGGCTTGCACAATATGAAAACAAGCATAATAAAACCGGTTTACGGCCATGTCGGAATAGTCCATATCCATCATTTCATCAGCTTGATTCAGAAACCGATGCGCCCTTTCAACTTGCATGTCAACCAATATTTTTCTCTCTTCTTGGGTCATTGCAATAAGTTTACTGCATCATGTTGAACATTCTCATAAAAGGGCGTTGCCCGATAAGATTGCCATTCCTGCTCAGTGTACATAATCGGATTGATTTCCTCGCCCAATTCGCAGCCTAACAAAACAAAAGGATAACTTACCGTATCGTAATCCGACTGGGTAAGTTTTTCCTTATTAAGGATGAGGAGTATGTCCCAATCCGAATAGGCATGAGCGGTTCCACGCGCTCGTGAACCGTAAAGCCATGCTTCACCTCCCGAGGGGACGACCTCCAACGCAAGTTGCTTAATGTCCGACAAAATGTTTTCCATGGTTTTTGTTATTTCACACTGCAAAACTACACATTTTTTCCAAAACAACAAATTAATAAAATAGAGACGCGCCATGGCACGTCTCTACAGGTTTTTGTTCAATGGTAGAGACGTAGCGCGCTACGTCTCTACTAGTTTTTACACCATCAGTGCGCCAACAAGACCCAAGATAGCGTAGAACTCAGGCAGAGCGGCATAGATCAGCGTGTTGGTGAACACATCGTGACCCTGGCTCACGCCGACGATACCGTTGGCGCAAACCTGTCCCTGACGGATGGCCGAGATCATGCAGGCGAGACCCACGCAAAGACCCACGCCAAACACGATAAGACCCGACAATTCACCAGCTCTCATCTTGTTGAGGAGCATGAAGAAAGCCACGAAGCCGTAGATACCCTGGGTGGCCGGCAGTGCCGATAGCACCATGAAATTGCCCGATGCCTCAGGGCGTTTCTTGAGACCGCCTTCGGCAGCGTTGCCCGCCGTCGAAGTGCCGATTGAACTTCCGATACCTGCCAAGGCCAACACAAGGCCGAGACCGAGATAACCTAATACTGTTTCTAACATGATGTTTAATTGTTTATTTGTTGATTTGTTTAATTGTTGATTTCTGTTGACGAGGGACGTTGGACTTAGGACGTAGGACAAAAAAAGTCTCACGTCTCACAGTCTCATGTCATTAGGTCTTTAATGGTTTATATCTTCTGCCAGAGCCCTCATAACCCGAATTCTTGAAGAACTCAAGGAAATTGAGTCGCAAGGGATGTACGAAAGCGCCCAAGATGCACATGGCGATGTTGAGCACGTGGCCGATGACCACGATGAGGATGAACCACACCCAACCGACACCGCCGTCACCCAAAGCCTGTGTACCAATGGCATTGAAGGCCTCACCAAGCTTGGCACCTGCCAAACCCAAGGCATACAGACGCAGGTAACTCAGCACGTCACCGAGCAGACCCGTAGCCGTGTTGTAGGTCTCCCACAAACCCGAGCCCACATTGAGCAAAGGATTGCGGTGCAAGTCGTTGAGGAAGAAGATGCCCAAAGCGGAGAGGCCACCTAAAATGATGACGACCCACTTGGTCACTGCCTTGTCCATGACACCCATCAGGGCGAGACCGCCCACGATGATGCCGCCCACGATAAGCAAAGTCCAGCCCCAGGTGCCCAAGGAATTGGCAAAGCCTTTTACCTTTGTACTCTGGTAGGTCTTCACGATCATGGCAAGGCAGATGTGCACGATACCGACGATGATGGCCAAGACCATCGTGCCGTCGAAACCGAACAGCTCCTTAGGCACCATACATTTCTTCACCACGTCGGGGATCCAAGTCCACTCCAACATGTCGGTGGAGAAGAAGGTATGGAACAACACACCAATAATAGTGGTGGCGATGCCCAAGGTAACGCCCAAAGGCGCAATCTTACCCAGTTTCTTCTTTAATGCCAGGCTGCCCAAGATGAGCACGAGGCCATAGCCCGCATCGCCCATGCAGAAGGCAAAGAAGAGCATGAAGAAGATGGAGATGAACACCGTCGGGTCGAACTCGTCGTATTTGGGACGGCCGTACATGTCGGTCAGCAACTCAAACATCGACACGAACTTGTTGTTTTTCAGCTTAATGGGAGGATTGTCATCCACCTTGGCTTTGTCCTCCAGATAGAAGACATTCTCCTTTTCAAGCATATCGCGCAAGGCGGGCTCGTTCACCGCAGGGGCGAAGCCTTCGAAGACCGTCAGATAGTCCTCGGCAGCCTTCTCTCCCGACACATGTGCCAGATGCAGGTCGAGCTTCGATAGGGTCTTGTCCAACTCGGCTTGTAGAACGGGCTCATGCCATTTCAGTTGGGCCAAGCGATGCTCTTTCTGCTTCACCTGCGCCTCCAAGTCGGCAATCTTCTTTTCGATGGCGGCGAAGTCGCTCTCGGGGGCAGGCAGTTCCTTCAGTGGAAAGTCGTAGTCGTCGTTTTCGGAGACCACCACGAAATAGCTGTAGCCGTCCACCTTCGAGATCTCGCTCAGCGCGTATTGTTCCTTCCAGGCAGGCTCAATGGCCTTCGCCTTATAGAAGTGAAGTTTCAATCCGTTCTCCTTGAGGCGGTCGAAGCTCTTGGCGTCGAACTGTCCCCAAGGCTTGCGGTCTTCCACATCCTTGTAGAGTTGCGGCAGCTGGGCCGCGAGGGCATCCTTGTCGCGCACGGTCTCCATCACCTCCACAGCGAAGTCGGTAGGCTTCTCGCCTGGGTCGTTGGCCTTCTCAATCTCTTTCAACTGAGCAAGGGCTTTTCGATAGATATCCGCACGAGCCGACAGTTTCTCCGACTTGTCATCGATAGGCTTCAGCGAACGGGTGATGTCAACCACGCCCACCGATTGCAGCTTCTCGAGGAAAGCATCGGCGTCGCCACTCAGCAGGATGAAATCATATTTCGTCATTTCAGTTACCATCTTCTGCCTCCTCTTCTGCTATGTGTTTGTTTTTCACGATCTTCTGGGAGGCCTTGGAGAGGTTCTCCTCGTCTTCCATATATCGCTTGATCTTACGTATGGCTTCGTTGTAGCCAGGAATTTGCACCTTCTCGTAAAGGTTGACTTTCTGTGTGGTCTTCTTCCGTTGATAATCCAAAATGCGGCTCACCTCGGTATAGACCTCCGACTCGATACCCAGCTGTGCAAGGTTTTTCAAAATCTGCACACCGTCGGCATACCACATGGGCTTGGTGAAGAGGTTGATGTCCTTCACGTCGAACAGCACCTCCTCCAAGGCCGGCACGGGCACACCCGCAATCTTGACGGTCTTCAGCTTGACATCGGTCACCGAAACCAGTCCTGGCTCAAATTCATTCCAAAGCCGGGCCATGTACTCATACGACTTGAGTTCGGCCTCTAGTTGCTCGACAAGCCCCTCCGAACGCTCCTTGGCTTTCTTCACCTCAAGGCGCAGCGCGCTCTCCTTGCTCTTCAGCGTGGGCAAGGCACGGGTACGCGTCTTGAGCTGCTTGTTCAGCTCGTTCAGCGAGGTCTTGTTATATTGAAATTTGATGGCCATTGAATCAATTTAAAGATTTAAAATTCAAAATTCAAAATTGGTCACTTCGCAGGCTCTTTCCAGTATTTCTCAATGAGTTTCTCCTTCAGACCCGTCTCAGCCTTGGTGAAATACTTGCCAAACAACTCCCAACCCGTGTCAAGCATCTCCTCTATGGAGATGTTGACGTCGATGGCTAAGAGGCGCGTGGCATATTCCTTGGCGTAATCGAGGCAACGCAGGTCGTAGTCGCTCAGGTCGAAGCCGTTCTCCAACTTGGTCTTGGCGTTGGCAGCATCGGCATACAAACGCACCGAAGTGTTCATCACGGCGCTGTGGTCCTCACGGGTCTTCTTGTTCTGCACCAACTGTTTCAAACGCGACAACGAACGGAACGGGTCGACGATGACCTTGCCCGAATCAGGGTCGGCACGGAGGAACAACTGTCCCTCAGTGATGTAACCCGTGTTATCGGGGATGGCGTGCGTGATGTCGCCGTCGTTCAAGGTCGTCACGGCGATGATGGTGATGGAACCGCCATCAGGCAGCTGCACGGCCTTCTCATAGATCTTGGCCAAGTCGGAATACAAGGAGCCAGGCATGGAGTCCTTGGAAGGAATCTGGTCCATACGGTTACTCACGATACTCAAGGCGTCGGCATACAAGGTCATGTCGGTGAGTAGCACCAGCACTTTCTCGTTCTTATCCACTGCAAAATATTCAGCGGCAGTCAGTGCCATGTCGGGAATCAGCAGACGCTCGACAGGCGGTTGGTCAGTGGTGTTCACGAAGCTGATGATCTTGTGCAAGGCGCCTGCACTCTCGAACTGGTTTTTGAAGAAGAGATAGTCATCGTTCGAAAGGCCCATGCCGCCAAGGATGATCTTGTCCACATCGGCACGGAGGGCCACCATGCTCATCACCTGGTTATAAGGTTGGTCGGGGTCGGCGAAGAACGGGATCTTCTGTCCGGAGACCAAAGTGTTGTTCAAGTCGATGCCTGCAATACCCGTCGGGATGAGTTGCGAAGGCTGACGACGCTTGAAGGGGTTCACTGAAGGACCGCCGATCTGGCGTTTCTCGCCTTCCACGGCCGGACCGCCGTCGATAGGCTCGCCGTATGCGTTGAAGAAACGGCCGGCAAGTTCGTCGCTCACATTCAGCGAAGGCGGCTCACCAAAGAAGGTCACTTCGGCATTGGTCGGGATGTCTTCCGTGCCGCCAAACACCTGCAGGGTGACGGCATTGTCTTTAATCTTCACCACCTGCGCCAGACGGCCTGCCACGAGGGCGAGTTCGTCGTTGGCCACGCCTTGCGCCTCAAGGGTCACAGTGGCCTTGGTGATGGCGCTCAACTTGGTATAGATGCGTTGAAAGGCTTTCTCACTCATGTTTCAGTTCCTCCTTTAACTGTCCAAGATATTTTTCAAATTGTTCCGACTTGTATTCCGAGTAGTTCATCTGGCGGCAGATGTTGATCAAGCCCTTGAAGTAGGTCGTGCACTCCTCGAAGTTGTCGAACTTGAAGCTGCGGTCGCAGATTTCAAGCACAAGGTCGAGCATGAACTTCTGACGGTCGAGCGGCGTGGAGCCGTCGATGTCGTCGAAAGCGTCTTGCTGCAGAATAACAAAGTCGACGAGTTCCGACTTCCAATATTGCTCGTGGTACGACATCGGCACACCGTCGTCGCCCAAGATGTTGATCTGTTCGTAGGCATCCTTGCCTCGGCGGATGATGTATTTTGTCTTTGTTACCTTTTCAACCCAGCCCTTCTCAATCTTACTATCAAGATACTCGATGATTTCGGGGTATTCGAGGTATTTCGAATAGGAGTCGACGGGGTCGACGGCAGGATAACGCTTCTTGTCGGCGCGGTTCTGCGAAAGGCCGTAGAAGCAACGGGCGGCTTTCTTCGTGGACTCGGTCACAGGTTCCTTCAGGTTACCGCCAGCAGGCGACACCGTTCCAATGAAGGTGATGGAGCCCGACTGGCCGTTATTCAATTTCACATAACCAGCACGTGCGTAGAAGTTGGAGATGATGGCCGAGAGGTCGACGGGGAAGCCGTCCTGACCGGGCAGTTCCTCCAAACGGTTACTCATTTCACGCAAGGCCTGCGCCCAACGCGAGGTGGAGTCGGCCAGCAACAACACCTTCATACCCATGGCGCGGTAGTATTCGCCGAGGGTCATGGCCGTGTAGACCGAAGCCTCACGAGCGGCAACCGGCATGTTGGAGGTGTTGCAGATGATGATGGTACGCTCCATCAGCGAGCGACCCGTGTGCTTGTCCTTCAGTTCGGGGAACTCGGTGAAGATCTCCACGACCTCATTGGCACGCTCACCGCAGGCCGCCATGATGATGATGTCGGCGTCGGCTTGCTCGGCAAGGGCGTGTTGCAGCACAGTCTTGCCGCAGCCGAAAGGTCCAGGGATGAAGCCTGTGCCGCCTTCGGCAATAGGATTCAGAGTATCGATGCAACGCACACCCGTCTCCATCACTTTGAAGGGACGCGGTTTCTCCACATAGCCGCCCACGGCCACCTTGACGGGCCATTTCTGCATCATCGTCACCTTCACCTCCTCGCCTTCCGCGTTGGTCAGCGTAGCGACGGTGTCAGTGATCTTGTATTGTCCGGCGGCGACCACATTCTTCACGGTGTATGTCCCTTTGAAGTTGAACGGCACCATGATTTTGTGGGGCAGCCAGCCTTCCTTGACTTCGCCCAGCCAGTCGGCGGCAACCACTTGGTCGCCTGCCTTGGCGATAGGCGTGAAGTCCCAAAGTTTCTCTTCGTCGAGGGCCTTGGTGTATTCACCGCGTTTCAGAAACACACCTTCCATGGTGGCGAGGTTGTTCTGCAGGCCGTCGAAGTTGCTCGAAAGCAAACCAGGTCCCAAGGTCACCTCAAGCATGTAGCCTTGGAATTCCACCTTGTCGCCGATCTGCAGACCGCGGGTGCTCTCAAACACCTGCACGGAGGCCTTGTTCCCGTTCACCTTGATGACCTCTGCCATCAGCTCGACGCCGTCGAGGTCGATGAAGCAGATCTCATTCTGTGCCACAGGGCCGTCCACCTCCACAGTGACGAGGTTTGCAATGATTCCTGTAACTTTTCCTGTTGTTTTCATATAATGTATTTCTAATTTCTAATTTCAAAATTTCAAGATATTGACGCGAGACTGCGGGACGCGGGACTGCGGGACATTACACGCTCAAATCCAAATTGGCACTCGTTCCCCTTATCTCCTGCACGAGTTTCTGGAACATCTCCTGTCCCTTGGAGGCGTCGAGTTCGGCCCAGCGCTGCACGGTCTTGGCCTTGACCAAAAAAGCGAGGATGGCGTTCATGTTGAAGTAGTCCATGCGGGCGATGTCGCTGGCCTTCTCCCACTTCAGCTCGTCCATCTTCTGCTCACGCTCCACGAAGTCGGCATCGGCGAGGATTTCCTCGATCTGCTTACCTTCCTCGAAGTCGGCCTCGGGCAATTCCAAAGTATAGTCTTCGGCTTTCTTGCCAAGGCGCTTGGCCAGGTAGTTCACCTTCATGTTGCGCAGACGACCGTCGAAGTCGAAATACTCGCGGATGAAACGGTTCTTGCTCTTGGCGGCCTTGTCGTAAAACTCCGCACCGAGGCTGTCCTCATTGAAACCTTCCTCCATAAGTTCGACCAACTTCTGGTCTTTCTCTGAGAGCAGCTCCATGATAGACTCCTTCACGGCGGCATAGTCGAAGCCCGTGTTCTCGAAGCCTGAGGTCAGTTCCGGCAAGCCGGCCACGATATAGACGTAGTTATCCATCAGCCGAAGAGGATTTTCTTGGTGGCGGGACGCAGATAGTTGGCGATAAGCTGTGTGAACTCGTCGTCAGTGAACTGGAGCACGTAGCCGCCATCTTTGGGTGCGACCTTGAAGCCACCGTTCATCTTCTTGGAGTAGTCCACCTTCACCTCGCCCTTGAACTGGTTGGCGATTTCGTTCTTCACGAAAGGCTCCACCTCGGCTTTCAAGGCTTCAGGCAGGATGAGATTCAAGTCGACGGGCGATGCATTCTGCGGGTTGAAAGCCTTCACCACGCTGGTAATCAACTCCTTCACAAAGGCAGCATTGCCCATGTTGGCCTTCACGCCTTCGGTGGCGGTGTGGGTCACCACCATTTTCTCGATTTCCTGTTTCGTCACGGCGATGCTTTGGGTGGCCGCCATCTTGATGTCGGCATTCACCTTGGTCTTCATCTCCTCGGCCTCTTTGTTAGCCTGGGCGATGATGCGGTCGGCCTCGGCCTTGGCGTAGGCCACGATGCGGTCGGCCTCGGCTTGTGCCTTCTGCACAAGTTCTTCACCGTCGTGTTTTCCTTTCGACAAGCCCTCGTTATAAAGCCTGTCGGTCAATTCTTGCAGTTTGTCTTGCATATATTTTTCAATTTGTTGATTCTATGATTTAAGGGGGCAAAATTAAGCATTCCAAACAAGAAAAAGAAGAGAAAAGAGAAAAAATCTTTTTTTTCCACATTTCGCTAAACGAAAAAAAATAATTGATAAATTTGCGGCTTTATTCTCCTATTTCGAAAATAAAAACACATAGATAAACATGTCAAAAGGAACTATCACACAGATTATCGGCCCCGTGGTTGACGTCTACTTCGAGAACGGCGAAGCCAACCTCCCGAAGATCCACGATGCCTTGGAGGTGGTTCGCCCCAACGGCAAGCGCGTGGTGCTCGAATGCCAACAGCATATCGGCGAGGACTCGGTGCGCACCATCGCCATGGACTCCACCGACGGCCTCATGCGCGGCATGGAGGTCAACCTGCTGGGCAAACCTATCTCCATCCCTATCGGCAACCAGATTAAAGGTCGTCTGCTCAATGTGACGGGCGACGCCATCGACGGCATCGGCGACCTCAACCGTGCCTCGGAATACCCCATCCACCGCGAACCGCCCAAATATGAAGATCTGGCCACCTCAAAAGAGGTGCTTTTCACCGGCATTAAGGTCATCGACCTGCTGGAGCCTTACTTGAAGGGTGGTAAAATCGGTCTTTTCGGCGGCGCCGGCGTGGGCAAGACGGTGCTTATCATGGAGCTCATCAACAATATCGCCAAAGGCTACAACGGCTACTCGGTGTTCACCGGCGTGGGCGAGCGTACCCGTGAGGGTAACGACTTGCTCCGTGAGATGATTGAATCAGGCATTATCAAGTATGGTGATGAATTCGTCAAAGCCATGGAAGAAGGCGACTGGGACCTCTCGAAGATTGACAAGAAAGCCCTTTCCACCTCACAAGCCACCTTGGTGTTCGGACAAATGAACGAGCCGCCTGGAGCCCGTGTGAGTGTGGCTTTGTCAGGCTTGACCGTGGCCGAGTCGTTCCGTGATGACACCAACAGCGGACAAAGCGACATCCTGCTCTTCATCGACAACATTTTCCGTTTCACTCAGGCAGGCTCCGAGGTTTCGGCCCTGCTCGGCCGTATGCCTTCGGCTGTGGGTTATCAGCCCACCCTAGCCACAGAGATGGGTCAGATGCAGGAACGCATCACTTCGACCAAGAGCGGTTCAATCACCTCAGTGCAAGCTATTTACGTTCCTGCCGATGACTTGACCGACCCTGCTCCCGCCACCACCTTCTCGCACTTGGATGCCACCACCGTGTTGAGCCGTAAGATTGCCGAGCTGGGTATCTACCCCGCCGTCGACCCGCTCGACTCCACCTCGCGCATCCTCGACCCGAACATCATCGGCGAGAAGCACTACAACACTGCCCAGCGCGTCATCCAGCTGCTGCAGCGCAACAAGGAACTGCAAGACATCATCGCCATCCTCGGTATGGAGGAACTCTCGGAGGAGGACAAGATTGTCGTCCACCGCGCCCGTCGTGTGCAGCGTTTCTTGTCGCAGCCCTTCCACGTGGCTGAGCAGTTCACTGGCTTGAAGGGCGTGATGGTACCGATCGAAGAGACCATCCGCGGCTTCAATATGATTATGGACGGCGAAGTCGACCAATATCCCGAGGCAGCTTTCAACCTAGTGGGCACCATCGATGATGCCATCGCCAAGGGTGAGGAATTGTTGAAAAATGCCAACGCCAATTAATTAATAAGGTGAGATGAAAGTCGAGATCATATCACCGAGCGATACCCTGTTTGAGGGCGAAGCCAGCTCCGTCACGGTGCCGAGCCAGTTGGGACCATTCACCCTGTTGGAACACCACGCCGCCATCGTCGCCATCCTTGAGGCGGGCAAGGTCAGTCTCACTGACGACAAAGGCGAGCATCATGAGTTCGCTATCAAAGGCGGCTTCACCGAGAACCACGACAACCACCTGACCATCTGCGTAGAGCTATGAAAAAGAACGCGCTGACCATATATCTTGCTGTTTTCCTGCTCGTTTGCATCGTCTTGGACGGCATCTTGCTCTGCTTCTTCGCCGACAAGCCGTGGTGGAACAACTGGATGATCACTGCCCCCAACCTCTTCATGGTCTTGGGTGCCTTTTATTGCCACCTGATGAAAAAGAACGTGGAAGCGCATCCCGACAAAATCACTTGGCTTTATATCTACAAAGGTATCAAGATACTGCTGACGGTGGCGATGATTGTGCTCTACATCTTCCTGGTCAAGGTGGGGAGCAAGCCTTTCATCATCATCGCGGCATCGGCCTACCTGATTGGATTGGTCGTCGAGACCTTCGTCTACATCCATTATACCAAACATCTGAACAAAGAAAACAAAGCATGAAAAATGTTTTGAAACATAGCATCTTCTTACTTCTTTTCGCATGGATGGCGTTTGCCCCCATGGTGAGCTTCGCGCAGGACAGCTTGCAGGAGCCCAAGAAGGAGAAGTTCGACGCCAAGTCGTTCATCTTCGGCCACACGGGCGACTCCTATTGTTTCCACATCACGGAGATCAAAGGCGAGCCTGTGTGCGTGTGGCTACCCGTTATCGTCAAGTGCAAGGACGGCGGCGGCTGGCACTGCTTCTCGTCGAAGCACGTCTGCGAGCTGAAGGAAGGCGAGACCTTCACCCACAACGGTGCCAACTTCTACATCCCGCCTATCAGTGCCGAGAAATACCCAGGCAAACTGGTCGAGGTGAAAGCCGACGGCAGCCTCTCGCGACCCTTCGACATCTCGTTTACCAAGAACGCCTTCGGCATCTTCGTTACCTGCATCTTCCTGGTGGCCTTCTTCCTGCCTGCCGCGCGCAAGTACAAGAAAGACCCCATGGCCAAACCCACCAAATACCAAGGTCTGGTGGAATGGCTCACCTATATGGTCTTGGACGGCATCGTCAGACCCAACATTCGTGAAGCGAAAGTGAATAAGTTCGCACCTTATTTATTAACGGTGTTCTTCTTCATCTTCTTCGCCAACCTGTTCGGCCTCATCCCATTCTTCCCCTTCGGCGCCAACGTGACGGGCAACCTGAGCATCACCGTCGTACTGGCCCTGATGACCTATTTCTTTGTGAACCTCTTCGGCAATCGCCACTACTGGAAAGACATCCTCTGGCCCGATGTGCCTATCTTCCTGAAAGCCTTCCCGCTGATGCCCATCATCGAGCTCATCTCCACCATCACCAAGCCTTTCGCCCTGATGGTCCGTCTCTTTGCCAACATCCTTGCCGGCCACATCGTCATCATGGTGCTCATGGCACTGATCTTCATCATCGGCGGCATGTATGGCGCAGGCATGGGCGGCGTGATGAGCATCGTCTCCATCTTCATGACCATCTTCATGACGGCCTTGGAGCTGCTGGTGGCCTACATCCAGGCCTACGTATTCACCATGCTGTCATCGATATTCATCGGCATGGCACAAGAAGAACCTAAACATGAATGAGTACATCTTGAAATATGAAAAAGCTATCAGCAATCAGCAGTCAGCCATCAGCTTGGTTCTCACCGAGCTGACAGCTGATTGCTGACAGCTGAGAGCCAATCTTTGAATTTTGAATCTTAAATCTTTAAATCTAACAATAAACACTTAAACTTTAAACACCATGTTATTATCAACCATCCTTGAAGCCGTATCGTACGTGCCAGGTCTGGCCGCTATCGCAGCAGCCATCGCAGTGATTGGTGCCGCATTGGGCATCGGCAAAATCGGTCAGTCAGCCATGGAAGCCATGGCTCGTCAGCCTGAAGCCGCCGATGGCATCCGCTCTGGCATGATCATCGCCGGCGCTCTCGTCGAAGGTGCAACGCTGTTCGCCATCGTCGTCTGCCTGCTGGCCTCACTCGGCTAATCAACTTTTCGAGACTTTGAACCGGCCCTTCGACGAGCTCAGGGACCTTTGCTTCTACAAAAGTGAGGGGTGACTGAGCCTGTCGAAGGCCACGAAGTCTCAAGTCAGACAATTGAATTCAACTAGACAATTAAACCATAAAACAATGGATCTATTTCTTCCCGAAAGTGGATTAGTGATATGGATGCTCATCGCCTTCGTCATCGTGCTCGTCATCTTGGCGAAAGCAGGCTGGCCGATGATCATGGGCGCCGTGGAGAAACGCAACGCCCACATCTCTGACTCGCTGCTGGCAGCCGAAGAAGCCAACAACGCCCTTGCAGGCATCGAGCAGAAACGGCAGGAGACCATGGCAGCTGCCCAGGCCGAGCAAATCAAGATCATGAAGGAGAGCCAAGACCTGAAGAACCAGCTCATCGAAGAGGCGAAGACTCAGGCCCGACAGGAAGCTGAGAAGATCGTGGCGGACGCCCGCCTGAAGATTGAGAAGGAACAGGCCGAGGCCATGGCGAACATCAAGAACGAGGTCATCGCCCTCTCGGTCGACATCGCCGAGAAGCTGCTGCAACGCGAACTGAGCGACAAACAGTCGCAAAACGCCTACATCGAGCAGCTGCTCAAAAACAACCAACCCCGCATTGAGGCATAAGCTATGGACAACGGAAAGATATCGGTGAGATATGCAAGGGCATTGTTCCAGACAGCCCAAGAGCAAGGCTGCGAGGATGCCGTCTACGACGGCTTGACACGCTTTGCCCACAACTACCTCCTGGCCATCACCCAGTTCAACGAGGTGCTGGTCGACCCCATCGTGGCTCAAGAGGAGAAAGTGAAGTTGATCGAGATGGCCGTGGGCGAGCCCATGCACGACTGCCTGAAGCAGTTCATTGCCTTCGTGGCCGACCAGAAACGCGAGGATAAGATGTTCCTCATCGCCATGAAGTACATGGAAATGTATCGAAGCAAGCATAACATCCTGAGCACGCAGGTGACCACCGCAACTGAACTGTCGGAGGACAGCTACAACAAGATCAAGGCCTTCATCAAGCAGACCTTCGATGCCGATGCCGAAATGGACGTCCACATCGACCCGAGCCTCATCGGCGGCTTCATCCTCGACATTGAGAACACGCGGATGGACGCCAGCGTGGCAGGGCAGCTGAATGCGCTGAAAAACAGGCTGAAAAGCTCTTAGCCAAAATAGGTTGTCGAAGAGACGCACGGCCGTGCGTCTCAACCTCCAACCAACAATTAAACGATTAAACAATCAACAACTCAACATATAAATGGCAAACATCAAACCAAGTGAAATATCGAGCATCCTGCAGATGCAGCTCCAGAACATGAGCAACAAGGTGCAGTTCGAGGAGATCGGCAAGGTGCTGCAAGTGAGCGACGGCTCTACGGCCTCGACAAGGTGCAGTCGAACGAGCTTGTCGAGTTCGAGAACGGCACCATGGGCGTGGTGCTCAACCTTGAGGAAGACAACGTCGGCGTGGTGCTGCTCGGTCCCACCGAGGGCATCAAGGAAGGCGAGACGGTGAAGCGCACCCAGCGTATCGCCAGCGTCATGGCCGGCGAAGGCTTGCTCGGCCGCGTCGTGGACGGCCTCGGCCGACCCATCGATGCCAAAGGGCCCATCCAAGGCAAGACCTACGAGATGCCCCTCGAGCGCAAGGCCCCTGGCGTCATCTTCCGCCAACCCGTGAACCAGCCACTGCAAACGGGCCTCAAGGCCATCGACGCCATGATCCCCATCGGCCGCGGCCAGCGTGAGCTCATCATCGGCGACCGCCAGACGGGTAAGACCGCCATCGCCATTGATACCATCATTAATCAGAAGGACAACTTCAAGAACGGTGACCCCGTCTACTGCATCTATGTCGCTGTGGGACAAAAAGGTAGCACCGTGGCCAACTTGGTGAAGACCCTTGAAGCGCATGGCGCGATGGACTACACCATCGTGGTGAGCGCCCCGGCATCCTCACCCGCCGCCATGCAGTTCTACGCCCCTTACGCTGGCGTCGCCATCGCCGAGTATTTCCGCGACACAGGCCGCCACGCACTCATCATCTACGACGACCTCTCGAAACAGGCCGTTGCCTACCGTGAGGTGTCATTGATCCTGCGCCGTCCCCCGGGACGTGAGGCCTACCCTGGCGACATCTTCTACCTCCACAGCCGTCTGCTGGAGCGCGCCGCCAAGATCATCAAGAACGACGATGTGGCACGCCAGATGAACGACCTTCCCGACAGCATCAAGGACATCGTGAAAGGCGGCGGCAGCATCACCGCACTGCCCATCATCGAGACGCAAGCGGGCGACGTGTCGGCTTACATCCCCACCAACGTGATTTCCATCACCGACGGACAGATCTTCCTGGAAACCAGCCTCTTCAATGCAGGCATCCGTCCAGCCATCAACGTCGGCATTTCGGTGTCGCGTGTGGGTGGTAACGCCCAAATCAAGTCCATGAAAAAGGTGGCCGGTACCCTGAAACTCGACCAGGCTCAGTTCCGCGAGATGGAGGCCTTCTCGAAGTTCGGCGCCGAACTCGATGCCGCAACTTTGGCCATCTTGGACAAGGGCCGCAAGAACGTGGAGCTGCTGAAGCAGCCGCAGTACACGCCTATGCCCGTCGAGAAGCAGGTGGCCATCATCTTCTGCGGCACCAACGGACTGCTGAGCAAAGTGCCCGAGAACAAAGTGCTTGAGTTTGAGAAGCAGTTCCTCGACCTCATGGAGGTGAAGCACAAGAACGTGATGGAGCAACTTAAGGCCGGCAAGATCGACGACGACATCAGGGCCGTCCTGAAAGAGGAAGCTTTGAATTTGAGTGAACACTTTAATGGATAAGACACTAAACCATGGAACACGACCTTAGCCCTTTGCCCTCATGGCGGAGGAACATCCGCCATCTCCCAAGCACGGAGACGACACCTTTTCGCTTGGGAGATTGACTACGTCGAATCTTCGATTTGCGGGTCAAGCCCGCAATGAGGGTTAAGGGCAAGGACAATGGTTAATATTGAAAGAACATGGCATCACTAAAAGAAATCCGGGCCCGCATCACCTCCGTCGCCTCCACGCAGAAAATCACGAGTGCGATGAAGATGGTGTCGGCGGCCAAGTTGAAGAAGACCGAAGGCATCACGACACGCTTTCTACCCTACAAAAACAAACTGAGCGAAGCCCTCTCCAACTACCTCGGTTCCCTTGAGGGCGAAGTCAGCATCCCGCTGGCCGAAAAACGCGAGGTGAAGAAGGTCGCGTTGATGGCCTTCTCGTCGAGCAGCGGCCTCTGTGGCGTGTATAATTCCAGCGTCAGCAAGCTCTTCAAGCTGGTGTATGAAGAATACGTCAAAAATATTGGCGCAGAGAATGTTACCGTCTTCTTGGTAGGCAAGAAAATCAACGACTATGCCAAGAAGTTCGGCATCAAGGTGGAAAAGACCTATGCACCTTTGGCGGAGAGCATGTCGTACGAGCTCGCCATGGAGATCAGCGACATGATGGTGGACTTGTTCCTCAGCCACAAGGTCGACCGAGTGGAGTTGATTTTCAACCACTTCAAGAACGCTGGCGTGCAGGTGCCCACGCGCGAGGTGGTGCTGCCCTTGAAGGCCGAAGCCACGAGCGATGGCCCAAACCTCGACTACCTCGTGGAACCCGACAAGGAGACCTTTGTCAACCAACTGATTCCCAAGGTGGTGCGCACTAACTTCTACTCCATCATGCTCGACACCTTGACTGCCGAGCACGGCGCCCGCATGACGGCCATGCACATCGCCAGCGACAACGCCGACCAGCTCTCGCAGGAGCTGAAGATCCAATACAACAAGGCCCGCCAGAACGTCATCACCAACGAATTGATCGACATCGTCGGCGGCGCCGAAGCCTTGAATGGGTAAAAAAACAAGGTCCCTGAGCCTGTCAAAGGGCCGACCAATAGTATTCAAGATTCCCAAGGGAATGGAGTACCTCCTTCTAGTCATCCCGCGGCGGCTTGAGACCGTTTCCTCATGGAAGCGGTTTTAGGCCGCCGCTGGTTACATTATTACCGCCACGCCATTCCCGCAGGGAATCTCATACCACCCACCCATAAACTCCAATACCGAAAAACAACTATTTTTACTATTTTTGCCACTTCAATACATTACCTATGAGATTCTCCTACGTTTATATTATGACCAACAAAGGACACACAACCCTATACACAGGTTGTACGAATGACTTGGTCCGCAGAGTAGCAGAGCACAAAAGCCACCATTATAAAGGTTCTTTCACCGACAAATACAATTGCGAATATTGTGTTTATTACAAAGAATTCACAAGTTATCAAGCTGCTATTGACGAAGAAAACAGAATAAAAGGGCTGTCTCGAAAAGACAAAATAGAGTTGATTGAAACAAAGAACCCCGAATGGAAGGAACTCGTAACCGAAAAAGGCTTTGTCCATGACAAAACTCCGTGGAGTGAAAAGGTAAAACAAGTCATGGATGATTTGATGAATAATCAATGAGATTCCCAAGGGAATGGAAAACCTCCTCTTAGTTATCCCGCGGCGGCTTGAGACTGTTTCCTCTGGGATGCGGTTTTAAGCCGCCGCTGGTTACAACACAACCAAACTCCATTCCCGAAGGGAACCCCTAACAATTCTACAACCGAAAGCAAAACCCAATGAGATTCCCAAGGAAATGGAGTACCTCCTTCTAGTCATCCTGCAGCGGCTTGAGACTGTTTCCTCAGGGAAGCGGTTTTAGGCCGCCGCTGGTTACAACACAACCAAACTCCATTCCCAAAGGGAATCTCTCCACCTCCAAAAAAAACCAACAAAAAAACACCCATTTCCATCCTTTTTTTCGCATCCAATCAAAAAAAATCCTATATTTGCCACCTATTTAATATAGTAAAAATACCTAAACAGAATTATTATTCAAACCAATAAATTGAACACCAAACAATTAACACAATTATTAACCTAAATTCATTCATTATGAAAAGTAAAAGATTACTTCTCATGTTGCTGATGGCCGTATTCGCGCCATTGGCAATGATGGCTCAAGAGACCTTGACCATCTACGAAGACGGAACAGCGACAAGCTCCAACGTCCCTGTTCACGGCCTGTGGGCCGATGCCTACCTGAAATGTGAAATTGTCGTTCCTGCTGACCAATTAGTGGAAATGAACGGCGGCACCATCTCACAAATGGACTTCTATTTGACAACTCCTGCAACCGCAGCATGGACAGGCACTTTCCAAGTGTTCCTCAAGGAAGTGGACGATGCCACTATCAGCGACTACTACGGCACGAGCGGTGCCACCATCGTTTACGAAGGTCTGCTTGACGGCACCCAAAGCACTATGACGGTAGCTTTCTCCGACAACTACGTCTACGGAGGAGGCAACCTCCTCATTGGTGTGTACCAAATCGTTAAGGGCAACTACAAGAGTGCCACCTTTGCTGGCGCTGCCGTCACTGGTGCCAGCGGACAAGGTTATAGCAGCAGTAGCCTTGATGCTATTTCTTTCTCTCAAAAGAACTTCATTCCTAAGACCACCTTCACCTACATTCCTGGCAGTGGCGTGGTTTGCGAGAAGCCCGAAAGTCTTGAGGCCACCAACGTGACCGAAAATGGAGCCACCCTCACCTGGACCGGCGGCAGCGGCAACTACAACGTGGAATACAAGTTGGCTTCCGAAACTGAATGGACCAGTTTCATGACTAACACCACATCCACCACCTGCAATCTGACAGGCCTCACCCCCGGCAAGGCTTACCAAGCCCGCGTGCAGAGCGTTTGCGACGATGCCATCAGCGGCTGGAAGAGCGTGAACTTCACCACCGCCTGCGGCGCCATCACCACCTTCCCCTGGACGGAGACTTTCGAAAGCTATGCTTCCGGTAACTTCGAGGATCCCTGCTGGGTGAACGAGCATATCGAAGGCAGTGGAACCTATGTCTTCAAAGTAAGCACTAGTAGCAATGAAGGCAACACCACCCATCAGCTGCAGCTGCCCGACATGTCCATCGGCACATTGACCAAACTGGTGCTGCCTGAAATGAACGTGCCTGCAAACTACGAATTCTCCATCGATATCTATCGTAGCAGCAGCACCTATAACGATAACTATCCAAACGAAGGTATCCGCGTGTATGCCAGCACCGACGGCGAAATCGAAGGCGCCACTGAGTTGGCCTTCATTCCACGCCATTATCAAGTCAGTAATGATGTAATTCCTGCTGAAGGAGCAACGGGCTGGTACACTTACGAACTGCCCATCGGTATGAGCGGCAACTGCTTCATCATCCTGCGCGGCGAGAGCCAATATTGCACGTCCACCTTTATGGACAACTTAACCGTGAAGGCAATGCCTTCATGCCCGAAACCTACAAGCTTGGCTGTGACTGCCAACAGCGTCACCGCCCACAACGCCACCATCACCTGGACCGAAAGCGGCGAAGCTACCGAATGGATTGTGGAATTCGATACCGTTGCTACTTTCACTCAACCCTTATTTGAGACCGTGGACGATAATCCCACATACACCTTCCAAGGCCTCGAACCTGAGACCACCTACTATGTGCGCGTGAAGGCCCATTGCGGTCCTGGCGACGAGAGCGAATACAGCAACGTAGTCCACTTTACCACAACCATTGCCTGCCCCGCTCCCACAGGTCTTACTGTCAATCCCGGTAACTACAGCGCCACTGTGAACTGGAATGGTACCAGCGATAGTTACATTGTCAGTTATAGAACGGCCGCCTACTCAGAGGGTATCGTTGAAGAATTCAACAATTATGGTGTTCCCTCTGGCTGGACGAGATACACCGGCCTGGTTGATTATGTCCTTACCGACTCCATTCAATTGGCACCGGCAACTGGCGGTTGGGCAACGACTAGTTACGCCTTGGGTCAATACAATATGAAGCTCAACATCTATGGAGCCTCCTATGTCAAGCATTGGCTTGTGACACCTGAATTCAACCTGAGCCAAAACCTGAGCTTCGACCTCGCCCTGACCGACTACAACAACGCGGATCCTATTGAAAACGACACTTTGCAAGCCGATGACAGATTCATCGTCCTGATTTATGCTAACGATGCTTGGCACATCTTGCGCGAGTGGAACAACAGTGGTTCTGAATATGTCTATAACGCCATTTCTGCTACAGGCGAAAATGTCAGTATCGACCTCTCAGCTTACTATGGACAGAACGTGAAGATTGCCTTCTACGGCGAATCGACAGCAACTGGTGGCGACAACGACCTGCACATCGACAATGTGATCTGCGGAACACCTTACGAAGCTGGCGAATGGCAGACCATCACCGTATCTGACACTACCGCCACCATCCCCGGCCTCACTCCTGAGACCGCATACGAAGTTAAGGTACAAGGCGACTGCGGCGAACTTGACGGTTTGAGCCTTGAGACCGCTATCGTCTCTTTCACCACCCTCGAAGGCTGCCCAGTTCCCCAGAATGTGGAAGTGGACGACATCACCTACAACAGCGCCACTGTGACTTGGGATGGCTACAACGACAGCTACAACGTCAGCTATAGAATGGCTGCCCATGCTAATGGCATCATTGAGCATTTCGATGTATCAACCCTTCCTTCTGGTTGGACAAAATGGAGCGGCTTGGTTGATGATATCCTTGCTGATTCTGCCACTTTGTCGACAGCAACAAACGGCTGGTATACGAACAACACCAATGCCTTGGGCACCTATAACGCCAAAGTCAACATCTATGGACAAGTCTGCAACTATTGGCTTGTGTCGCCTGAATTCAGGCCTTCACAAGACCTGGATTTCGACCTCGCACTGACGAGATACAACAGCGCGCTTCCTATTGCAAGCGACACCTTACAAGCCGATGACAGATTCATTGTCTTGATTTATGCCGACGATGCATGGCACATCCTGCGCGAGTGGAACAATAGCGGCTCCGAATACGTCTATAACGCCATTTCCGCTGAAGGCGAGCACGCCACTATCGGCCTCTCTGCCTACTATGGCAAAAAGGTGAAGATTGCTTTCTATGGTGAATCGACGAATCCAACAGACATGGCAAACACTGGCGGCGACAACGACCTGCACATCGACAATATCGTTTGCGGCACCCCAGTTGAAGCTGGCGAATGGGAGACCGTTGAAGCTACTGAATCACCCGTCGTCCTCACAGACCTCACACCTGAAACCCCATACGAAGTGAAGGTGCAAGGCATCTGCGGTGATACCGAGACCGAATGGAGCGATGTCGTTACCTTCACCACTCCTGAGCAGACGAATGTGACGCAAGTGATCGAGCTGGCCGCTGGTCAGAACTGGGTGTCGTTCAACGTCGAGACCGATCTTGCCACCCTTCAGACAGCCCTCACGGACGTTTTGGGCACCACGGGTGTCACCATCCAGATCAAGTCACAACTGCAATACGCCAAGATCAACCGTGGCAGATGGACCGGT
>CADCJI010000010.1 GCA_902801625.1 uncultured Bacteroidia bacterium
CCGCGCCAAGGCCAGCAAGGACGCTGAGATCGTCTTCGGCGGCAACTGCGACAAGAGCGTCGGTTACTTCGTGGAGCCTACCGTCATCCTCGCCAAGGTGCCGAACTACGAGAGCATGGTGGAAGAAATCTTCGGCCCCATCATCACCATCTACGTCTACGACGACAACAAGTTTGAGGAGATGCTGGACGTGTGCGACCAGAGTTCGCCTTACGCCCTCACCGGTGCTTTCTTCGGCAACTGCCTGAAGGCCCAGAAGATCGCCAACGACAAGCTGCGCCACGCAGCCGGCAACTACTACGTGAACGACAAGCCCACGGGAGCCGTGGTCGGCATGCAACCCTTCGGTGGCGCCCGCGCCAGCGGCACCAACGACAAGGCAGGCGGCCTCTGGAACCTCATCCGCTGGACCAGCCCCCGCGCCATCAAGAACACCTTTGTTCCTGCTGCCGCTTACGGGTATCCTTTCTTGGCACAAGATTAATCGTTTGTTGGTAGAGACGTGCCATGGCGCGTCTCTACAGCGACAAAACACCAAGAAAAATCCGTCAACATTGTTTGGCGGATTTTTTTGTTTTTCTTAAATCAAAGACTTGCCGTTTAGGAAATTATATGTATCTTTGCATCCAGTAACACATAATTTACAAGGAGATGGAAGCAACAACAAAACGGAAGAACCTCATCCAAAGCCTGCTTCTCTTTAAGCGGGAGATGAGAGAGTGTATCCAGAATGGAGCCGACCCCGAAGAAATGAAACGAATCGCAGACAAATATGGTTTCACCTTCGCAACTCCCATATGAGTATCGAAAGATTGACGAGCTTAATTACGAGTTCGTCAACAAGCATGGCATCAAATACCACTTGTTCTTCATGCCAGTCTTTGAGTTATATCCCGATTTGTTGAACACTTATTCGTTCAGCATTGAACGTGAGGGAACAAATCCTCACCCCATCGACCTCCGTATTGCCGCTACCGTTGTGGACGTGTTGCGTCGTTTCTTCCAAAATGTTGAGAACGCAATGATTATGGTGTGCGACAGCACCGACTGCAAGCAACAGAAACGTCGGAACCTGTTCGACCGCTGGTTCCACTTCTATAATGACGGAACTCTGATGACCATCAATGCCGAGGTAGGCGAAGGCGATTACGAGCTGCTCCTCTCCATCTATTTCAAGAAAAACAATCCTTACAAGCAGCAGTTAATCAAAGCCTTTGGCGACCTGTTGGCCAATGATTGCTATGAAATCGTCATTTAACGTACGGGGATCCGTTCCTGACACAAGATTAATCGTTTGTTGGTAGAGACGGTGCATGCACCGTCTCTACAACGACAAAACACAAAAAAATCCGTCAAAATGTTTGGTGGATTTTTTGTTTTTGTATTTTTGCTGAATAAAACCATAGTATGCCATGACCTGTCTGCGCTACATCAGCCCAGAGATAAACAATAGTAATGTAAAACACTTCCGAGAGTGCAAAAGAAAAGGCCGTTGAGATAGCCCGCAAGCTGAAAGCCGCAGGCGTTGACGAAGCCGTCATCTTGGCCACGACAGGATTGAATGAAGATGAAGATGAATTGAACTCATTATAAACCAACAAGATAAAACTAATTGATTAAAGAAAAGACAAACGAATAACCTGACATATTAACCCCCTGAGCTTTACGCTCTTGTTCTCTCAACTGAAAACTGGACACTTTCAAGACTAAGTGAGAATAAGTGCATTAAGGTTCACGCTTGGCGTGAATTTTTGCATTTATCTACTTAGTCGGTAGTCCAGATAATCCGCAGTTGAAGGTAATGCAAAAGGTTTCACGCCTTTCTTATTGCTTTTTCTGAACGAGAGTTGAAGCCGATGGGAAATAGAAAAAGCTATAATCTAATTCAAACAATAAATAAAAGAAAGGAGAAAGAAATCATGAAAAAAGTATTTTTCGCCCTGTTCTGCTTGTTTATCCTCTCTTACGAGGCACAAGCACAAAATGAAATGATGCTGGACGTAACTCAGTCTCAGAGTCAAACACAAAACGACACCGTGCTGAGTATAACTCAAATATTGGAAGGAGATATTCCTTTGCTCGATATCTGTAAAAACAAGTACGATCGTGCTATCATCTATCCGACAGAAGGTTGTAGTAGCTTTTATTGGTCAATTTATGGGTTTCCATATTATGAAAACCAGCCTTTAATTCTTGACAAGAACGATAGCTACTACCACTTTGGAGGAATTTATGTTTTTTGTGGTGTAAACTATATTGGTTGTGGAATGAATTCTAGTTTCACAATTAGATGGTTCGATACGACAGTTCCCAATGAAACCACTGATGAGAGTTGGATTCACGGTGGTGAGCTAGCCGAGCTCCAGGCTGTAGGAAATGACTCAGTTGACATGTATTCTTATCTTTGGAATACTGGAGAAACTGAAAACACCATCTACAAACCAGGAGGGACCTATGTCGTCGGAATCTCTGATTTTTGCGCGACTTCCTATCGGACAAAAGTAGTGAAAGAAAGTGCCGAGATTTACCGTGCCACGGTGGATTTGGAGACCAAACTGAACAAGGTCACTTGGCAAGTCACACCTGAGCAAGCAGAGTACATCAGCGAGGTGAAGGTGGAACGCGATGGCATGGTCGTAGGCACTGCACCTTACGAACAGGGCTATTTCTTGGACAACATCGGCAGCGAGAACGCCGCGCGCAACTATCGCCTCACGGCCATTGCAGCCGATGGCACAGAATGCCCCATCCCAAGCTACCAGAAAGGCACCCTGCATGTGGACTATAGCCCCAACGCCAGCAATCCTAACAAACTCAACATGGCATGGACACCGCCGTTCATCGAGGAAGGTGCCCCCATCTCGGTCAGCTACTTCCAAATCTGCAAATACGACCCTGAAACCAACGAGGTGACCGTCGTTGACCAACTTGGAGCCAATAACACCATCGGCAGCTATGATGTGAGTCTTTTTGACGGAGGCTATGCCGTTGTCGCCGCCTTGTTCAATGAGGGCAAAGCGTATGAGGAACTGTCCTTTTCCAACCTTACGGATTTTCTAGTGGGAATCGAAGAGAACGAAGGCCCTTCGACAGGCTCAGGGACCTTAACCGTTTATCCGAATCCCGCCAAAGACCGTTTCACCATAGAAGGTACGGGGGTGATAACTGTCACAAATACCCTTGGGCAAACCGTTCTGACCCAAGAAATCGATGGAAAAACGACCATTGAACTGCCACAAGGCATGTATTTCGTGAAACTGGGCGGTGCCACGCGGAAAATCGTGATAGAATGATTTTTGGCACGCAGATTACGCAAAACTATGGGAAGCGCAAAGCGGCATAATGTTTGCGTCCAGCAGGCTTCTGCGTATTCTGCGTGAGGCAAAACGACAATTCCTCGGCTTTCGAGTCGGGGAATTTTCATGTACATGTCAATATTATTTTGGCGGATTTATTCACATCTATTATCACTATTTTTCCTATCTTTGTCGCCTGAAATTGAATCAACTATGAAAAAAGTACTCTTCATTCTTCTTGCCTTCATGGCAAGCTTTACACTTCAAGCACAAGAATTCCGCTTCAATAACGAACCGAATGGTTTCAGCATAAGCAATAAAAGCGACAACCAACTGACTTTCAGGCATAATCTTGGTACGGTTACCATCGAAAATGCTGACCGCGCTGAAGTGAGTGGACAGGTCATCACCCTTTCGGGAATCTATCTCCCCAATGTGGCGGGTGCTCCCGATTTGCCGAGTAGCAGCACATTCATCGCTATTCCCAATGGAGCAACGCCGTCGGTCAAGATGGTGTCATCCAAGACCAAGGTCATCAGCAATGTCGACCTCATCCCTGCGGCTGTGCCTCAACTCGATGACGACAACTCTATTGCGGTTTACGAGAAAGACATGAATATCTATGGGCGCAATGCTTTTTATCCTGAGAAGCCTTTTCAGATTTCGGAGGTCGACACCATCCGAGGCGTGCAGATGGTACAGGTGGGTGTGATGCCCTTCCAATACAATCCTGTGACCAAAGAGCTCATCGTTTACAGTGACATAGAGCTGCAACTTGACGTGAAAGGCGGTGACGGCACCTATGGTGACCTCCGCTACCGCACCCCTGAATGGGACCAAATCCTGCAAGACATCATCCTCAATCGTGATGTCCTGCCCGAAGTTGACTATGGCGAACGTCTCCGCAAACACTACCAAAACCGTGAGACGGGTTGCGAATATATGATCATCACCCCTGACAATGAAGATTTCATTTCGCTGGCCGACAGCATCAAGCAATTCAGAACCGAACAAGGCATCCCCACAGAGGTCTTCACCGTTTCGCAATGCGGAGGCAACGACCAGACGGCTATCAGGAACTTCATCCGCAACGCCTACAACAATTGGGATATGCCTCCGGCGGCCGTGCTCCTTTTGGGCGACCACAACACAGATGGCACGAAAGGCATCGTTTCCTATACCATGAACAACCACCCAGGTGGCGACGGTTACAACCCCTACATATCCGATCATATCTATTCTGTGATGGGCAACAACCACATGCCCCAAATCATCTTAGGGCGTATCACGGGACGGAACTACGAAGAGATGTACCACATGATCAAGAAAGACCTCGACTACGAACGCACACCTCCCACCGACCCCGACTTTTACGACCACCCTATCACTGCCATGGGCTTCCAATTGGAGCGTTGGTTCCAGCTCTGTTCAGAAGTGGTGAATGGATTTTGGACCAATGAACTCGGCAAACACCCCGTCCGCCTAAATGCCATCTATGAAGGCACACCTGGCAGTCGCTGGTCGACCTACGAACACACCAACACCGTGCTTAATTATTTCGGTCCTTCAGGTTGCGGCTATATTCCCCAAACCATGTCGCACCTTACAGACTGGAGCGCCACAGGTAACTCCGTGAACGAGGCCATCAACAATGGTGCCTTCCTCATCCAACACCGCGACCATGGTGCGGAGGAGGTTTGGGGTGAACCCAGCTACGGCATCGGCTATATCAAACGACTGACCAACACCAACCTCACTTATGTCATGTCGAACAACTGCCTCACAGGCAGATTCAACTATGGCGGAACGAATGGTGAAGGCTGTTTTGCCGAGGTGTTCCACCGCCACCAATATGGAGCTTTGGGACTCATTGCCGCCACTGAAGTCTCCTATTCCTTCGTCAACGACATCTATGTTTGGGGCGCGTATGATAATATGTGGCCCGACTTTATGCCCACCTACGGCACGCAACACCCCACCAGCTTCATACTTCCCGCTTTTGGCAATGCCGCTGGAAAGTTTTTCCTCAGGCAATCCTCTTGGACTGATAATTATGTTAAAGAAATCACCTACTACCTGTTCCACCAGCACGGCGATGCTTACATGAACCTCTACAGCGAAGTCCCTCAGGAACTTACGGTAGAGATGCTGCCCGTGTTACCCACAGGCAGTGACCAATACACACTGAAAGCCGACGAAGGCGCCACCATCTGCCTGACCGCCAACGGACAAATCATCGGCTTCGATATTGCCACGGGCGACTTGCAACAAATCAACGTCACGCCGCAAGAAATCGGAACCACCGTAAAACTTACCATCACCAAACAGAACTATTACCGCTACGAGCACCTCATCAAGACGATTTCCTCAGAAGAGCCTTACCTGATTTTCGATGCCATTGAAATCAATGACGAAGAAGGCAACGGCAACCAAGCCCCCGACTACAACGAGACCTGCCACTTCGGAATCAATCTGCACAATGTAGGCTTTTCCACTTTGGAAGGCTTCAATGTTACCCTCTCCTGCAACCATCCTGCCGTTGAAATCACGCAAAACACATTCGCTTACAATAGCATGAACGCCGACGAGACACAAATGCAAAACGACGCGTTCACCGTACACTTTGGCGACGAACTGAACGATCAGGAAAAGGTGAAGTTTTATCTGAGAATGGAAAACGCTACATACACTTTCAACGACAGCTTGATGCTTTCCATAAAGGCTCCAAAACTGAAATATGCAGGACTCCGTATCACCAATTTGGATGGCACCGAAACGGACCGCCTCATGAAAGGACAATCCTCCTATTTAACCTTTGACCTTGAAAACCAAGGAGGCAGCAAATCGATGGAAATCAGCAACAAGTTCAGACTTTTGGCTCCTTTCCTCCATGTCGACGAGAACAGGATTACCATTCCGGCCATCGAAGCGGGAGCCTCGGGACAAGTCACTTTCCTTGCCCATACTGACGAAGACGCTGTTGACGGCATCATCAATTACCAGTTGCAAGCCGAAAGCGGGTTCCACACCTATCTGTTGGACAGCCATGTCGACCTGGGCTATGTCTCAGAAGACTTTGAAAACGAGTCTTTAAGCCAAGACATGCAGTGGAACTTAGGCTCGAGCAGCAAAAAATGGACCATCGTTGAAGACGCCTCCGCCATGGGTGGCCATTGCCTGCGTTCGCCAAATATCACCGACAAGGTTTCTGCAAACCTTAACATCGGATACAAAGCCGATGCCGATGGTACGTTCTCATTCTATCACAAGACTTCAACCGAAGAAAACGACATGCTCATCCTCACCATAAACGGCAAGGAAGTCGCTTCATGGAGTGGCATAGGCGAATGGGAACGCTCTGAATTTGAACTGCACGAAGGAACCAATGTCATACGCTTTTCCTACAAGAAAGACGAAAATGGCAGTGCAGGAGAAGATGCCGTCATGATTGACCATTTATGCTTCCCACCATTCGCCAAGATGGTACTCTATGCCGGCGATGACACAGAGGCCTGTCCCAACGGCACATTCACTCCCGAAGGGTACATCTACAACCAAACGGATTTCACCTGGTCTACCAATGGCGACGGTACTTTCGACGATGCCACATTGGAACATCCGACCTATACCTTTGGCGAAACCGATAAGGAGAACGGTCAAGTTGAGCTCACCCTCACCGGTACATCAGCTTACGATGAAAGCCAACAAAGCTGCACGGTATCTGTGAGCATACTGCCCAGCTTAGACCCGAGCTTTAGTCCCGCAACACCTTCCGGCGCAACTGAGATTGACCTGAGATTGGTTAACCAAAGCGAATATCTTGGAGAAGAAAGCAGCGATGTCGTTTACACCTGGAGCCTTGAACCTTCGACTGCGGGCACCATCACTGGCGACGGTCGCCGTGCCATTGTGGAATGGGACAATGGTTATCAAGGGCAAGCTAGCATCAGCTACAGCTATGAGAACCCATGCGGCTCCACTGCGGTTTCGGAACCCATACTCGTCAGAGTGTTCAACTCGACAGGAATTGGTGAACAGGAAATCGCAACCATTGATGTGTATCCCAATCCTGCGAAAGACATGATTCACATAAGGACGAATCAGGACGGCAAAGTTGCACTACGCATTATTGATATGACAGGAAAAGTGGTTTATGAATGCGGCCCTTCGACAGGCTCATGGACCGCTGGTATGGGAACCGCAACTATTGCGACTTCCAAGTTCGGCGGTAGCGGCATCTATATGCTTCAGGTCATTCAAAACGACATCGTGACCAATGTCAGGATTGTTGTCCTGCCTTGATTATTAAACGAGCAATTGCACACAAGAAAAATGCGTCAAAAAAAATGGCGCATTTTTTTTGTTTATTTCATTTTAATCTGTATTTTTGCCGCATTAAACAAACTTTTTCAGCTATGAAACGCATTTTTACCCTCCTTACCATCATTTGCACTTTCAGTCTTCTGAATGCTCAAGAGACCTATCGTTTCCGTACCGACATGCCACAAGGTCCCAACATCGAAAGCAGCACAGTCTTTGGACTTTCGCTGCATTATGTCCTCAATGAAATCACCGTTGCGGATTATAACCATGGTGACGACAAAGGACAGGAAATCCTCATGAAAGGCAGTTTTGGCTCATTCGCCGAAGGCTTGCCCAACCTTCCTTTTGAAAACCACTACATCGCCGTCCCACATGGCGCGAAGGTCAGCGTCAAGGTCAAGGAAAACGGTTGCCAGACCTTGAACGGCATCGACCTGTTGCCTGCTGCAGAAGTTATTTTGAACAATGCTGCGGAACAGCCCAAGTTGCGCAAGAACATGAGCGTCTTCGGCAAGGATGCCAACTTCCCATCCGAAAACGTGACCATCGCCGAGCCCACCCAAATCCGAGGCTTGGACGTAGTGATGCTCAACGTCACACCCTTCCGCTACAACCCTGTCAGGAAGACTTTGGAAGTGATTTACGACATGGATATCGAAATCAGCTTTGAAGGCGGCAACGGTCAATTTGGTGATGCACGATACCTCAATCCCGCTTGGGACGGCATCCTCCGCGACTTGGTCATCAATAGCAACATCTTGCCCGAGGCGCATTACTACGAGCGTCTCAACGAAGCCATCCAAAACCGTGAAGAAGGATGCGAGTACCTCATCATCACGATTGACGACTCTGCCTTTATGGCATGGGCCGACACCTTAAAGCAATTCCGCACAAAACAGGGTATCCTCACCAAAGTTGTCACCACTGCCGATTGCGGCAGCAACGAACCTGAGGACATCCGCAATTATATCCTCAACGCATACGAAAGTTGGTCCATCCCGCCAGCGGCAGTTTTGCTGTTTGGCGGGAACCATGCTACCAACGCAGAATTCGGCCTCAAACCTTACCTCTTCAACAGTCCGCCCAGTTATTATACCTATACCTATCCTACGGACAATCCCTTTGCCGACATGAACGGCGACAGCATCCCCGACATGGCCATCAGCCGTATGACAGTCTATGACACTGATGACTGCAAACAACAAATCGAGAAGCTCATCAACTACGAACTCAATCCGCCCACCGACTTGCATTACTACGACCATCCCGTCATATCATCAGGTTACCAAAAGGAGAAATGGTTCACCATCAGCTCCCAGTGTTTCAACTACTTTATGTGCAACCGGTTAGGAAAGCATCCATCCAACCTGTACCATAAATACTATTATGAGGACCATGACCCCACCCCACCCGACTCCATTTGGTCGATAGCCGACAACACCAATGCCGTCTTGGATTATTTCGGCCCTAACGGCATGAATTACATCCCGTTGTCCATCGGAGTACTTAACAACTGGCAAGACCAATATGACATCCAACCTTTGGTAGATGCCATGAGTGAAAGTTCCTTTCTCACCTTCTATAGAGACCATTCTGACACTGATATTTGGTGTTGCCCTTGGTTAAAAATCAGCCACCTCTCATTAATCAAAAATGAAAAGCCCTCCTTTCTCTTTTCCATTGGATGCCTAAACAACGACTATTGGGACAACTGGTCATATTCCAAATGCCTCTCCGAAGCATTCCTTGAAGCCAAAACGGGAGCCATTGGTGTCATTGGAGCCAACACTATCACCTATTCCCACTACAACGACCTTACCACCTGGGGCATGTTCGACTACCTCTGGCCCGATTACATGCCCACACTAGGCAGCCAGACTGAACCTGATTTCTCATATCCCTCCTATTCGCTCGTTGCAGGCAAGATATTTCTCCGCCAACAAACTTTCTTACCCTACACTTCCGACACAGTGAAAGTGGAAAAAACACTCAATCTGTTCTCTTACTTGGGCGAAACTTACCTCTCCCTTTTCACGGAGAAGCCGCAACCTTTGGCCATGGATGCCCCTATCTTCCACACCAATGACCAATGGCAGTACACCTTTACAGCAGAAGAAGGCGCTACCATTTGCCTGTCAAACAAGAACGGAATCATCGCCGTTGTTCGTACCACAGGAGAAACGCAAAGTCTAATGCTTCCACAGATGGAAGTTGGAGAACAGTTCACCCTTACCGCTACCAAGAAAAACCGATTCCGATATGAGAAAACCATCACCATCATTTCTTCGGAACAATCGTTTGTCTATGCAAAAGCTATCACTTTCAACGACCAGGACGACAATGGCCAACTCGATTACGGGGAGTATTCCTGTTTCGACCTTGAATTGGACAATGCGGGTAAATTTGCTTCAGAAGGCGGTCGAGTCACATTGCTGTGCGAGTCTCCACACATCACCCTGTTACAAGATGCAGTGAGCTATCCTCGCATAGAGCCTGGAAATACCCTCACACTCGAGAAAGTGTTCAGAATCCGAATTGCCAATGATGTCCCCGACCACACTCCCATCCGTTTTAGCTTACGTTTCAATGACGGAGAAAACACCCACACCGACCAATTCGAGTATCTCGCCCATGCACCGCTTCTCCAAATCGAACCCGAATTCAGCATCACCGATACAGAAGGGAATCCTTCAACCCATATCCTCACCGAAGGCACATCCCTCCTCTCATTCACTGTCAACAACAACGGAAGCGCAAAGAGTCAGGCCGTCAACACCCAAGTTGAAATCAAGGCGCCTTTCCTTACGGTCGAGGAACCTCAGCTGCTTTCTGACGGTATCGAACCCAATGGTAGCCTCCGCCTTACCTTCCCGATAAAAACAGACGGTGCCGAAGTCCTTGGTGCCTGGCCCCAGGCCCAACTGAAGCTCCAGTATGGCGATATAGAGATCCAAATGGATACCATCATCCAATATGGCGGTATTTTCGAGAGCTTTGAGTCTGACACTTTGAACCAAGCATACTTTTGGCCGACAGGCCCCAACTCGACTTGGTCATACTATGAAGATGCCTTCGAGGGGCAACGTTGTGTCAGAATCGTTGTCGAAGACCACAGATACTACAACTTTACAGCTACTGCAAAAGAAACCTATCAGATTCCCCATGCCACTAAGACTTCTTTCCGTTACAAAACAAACTTCTCCAATTGCTTCAAAATCAAGACTGCAAATTACACAAGCTATTTAGACACAAGCGATTCATGGACCTACGCAGAGGCTCTAGAACCCAAAAAACAACAGAGAGTCACGTGGGGATTGCTATCTTCGCAACCAGTGGGCGACACCCTCATCGCCATGATTGACGACATTTGTTTCCCTCCAACGCACAGACCCATCCTCAGCGCTGGCAGCGATATCATCTCATGTAGGGAAAATGTCGTGGAACTCCTTGATGCATATGCCTACGACTGTAATTCGGCATATTGGGTCACAGAAGGCGATGGAGATTTCGAGGACAACACAATTGTCAATACCTTATATTTACCTGGGAGCCAAGACCTTGCAAACGGAGGAGTCACCTTATCTCTGTACGCTATCGGCAGCGACACTTTGGTCAGTTCTATGCACATTCGCTTTGTGGATGAAATCAGTTTGGGCCCAATCCTTGGCGACAGCGTGGTCAACAAGTACTCCAATCCAACCAGCCATTATGCCGTTGAAAGACAAGACGGCATCCGTTACCTTTGGCATCTTGAGCCCGCCAATGCAGGCTACATCTATGGTAACAGCAACGAGGTTGACATCCTTTGGAACCAGCATGAAGACGACACGGAAGCCTCGCTCTCAGTGACAATAGAAAACGGTTGTATGACCCAACCCATGACGAAACACATCAGCCTCATCGGGTATTCCATACCCGAATGGCATTCGGCAGACTTCGAGCTCTTCCCTAATCCGACAGATGGGAAGGTGAACCTTGTGGTAAATGAAGCACCACATGGCAAGGCTATCATCGAGGTTTACAATCTTTTGGGAGAACGAATGATGTCAAAAAGCACTGGATGTATGCAAAAAGGCGAGACCTATACTCTTGACTTGAGTCATCTCATTTCAGGGCTCTATATCATCAAATTGAGCACCGAAAACGGGAGTTGTTCAAAGAAAGTGAGCGTCAGGTGACAAAGTGACGGAAGTATTTCCTATTTTTGCAGGGAATAACTATGGCCGATAGCCAATGGCCTATGGCTCGCCACACCCAAAGGTGATGTTTTCTAGCCTTGGGTGAAGTGAGCCATAGGTTATACGCCATAAGCCATCTGCCAACAATTAAACTGTTAAACAATCAACAATTCAACAACAATATGATCAGCTACAAAGAATTAGGGCTTGTGAACACCCGTAAAATGTTCGCCAAAGCTGTGGACGGCGGCTATGCCATCCCCGCTTTCAACTTCAACAATATGGAACAGATGCAGGCCATCATCATGGCTGCCGTCGAGACCAAGTCGCCCGTCATCCTGCAAGTGTCGAAAGGCGCACGCAACTACGCCAACCAGACCCTGCTGCGCTACATGGCCCAAGGTGCCGTGGAATACGCCAAGGAACTCGGCTGCGCCCATCCTGAAATCGTGCTCCACCTCGACCATGGCGACAGCTTCGAGACCTGCAAGAGCTGCATCGACATGGGCTTCTCGTCGGTGATGATCGACGGCTCTGCCCTGCCCTACGACGAGAACGTGGCCCTCACGAAAAAGGTCGTCGACTACGCCCATCAGTTCGATGTGACCGTGGAAGGCGAACTCGGCGTGTTGGCTGGCGTGGAAGACGAAGTGGCCGCCGAAGAGAGCCACTACACCAAGCCCGAGGAAGTCATCGACTTCGTGACCAAGACTGGCGTGGACTCCTTGGCCATCAGCATCGGCACCTCACATGGCGCCTATAAGTTCACACCCGAGCAGTGCACCGTCGACCCCGCCACAGGTCGCCTCGTGCCGCCTCCGTTGGCCTTCGACGTGCTTGAGGCCATCGAGAAGAAACTGCCCGGCTTCCCCATCGTGCTGCACGGCTCGTCGTCGGTGCCACAAGACGAGGTGGACACCATTAATAAGTATGGTGGTGCACTGAAGGCTGCTGTGGGCATCCCGGAAGAGCAGCTGCGCAAGGCCGCCAAGAGTGCCGTCTGCAAGATCAACATCGACAGCGACAGCCGCTTGGCCATGACCGCCGCCATCCGTAAGACCTTCGCCGAGAAGCCCGCCGAGTTCGACCCGCGCAAGTACCTCGGCCCCGCCCGCGACAGCATGAAGAAACTCTATGAGCACAAGATTATCAATGTCTTGGGATCTAACGACAAATTAGAACAAGCATAAAGCAACATTTTTAAGCTTGATGAAAAAAGTATCGCAAAAAGCACTATTTTTGCGATACTTTTGTTTATTAATCCAAGAGGACAAGCACCTGCCTTTTGCCGTCATAGCGGGCTCGACCCGCTATCTCCCAAGCGAGAAGTTGTCGTCTCCGAGCTCGGGAGATTGCGGATGTTCCTCCGCAATGACGGTGTGGCGTTGGGATAGTCCTTCGTGGTGTATATTTCAGAATCAAACTATATAAAAATGAACCTCAATCCCTTAACAGCAATATCGCCCGTCGATGGGCGTTACCGTTCCAAGACCGTTGAACTGGACGACTTTTTCTCTGAATTTGCCCTCATCCGCTACCGCGTGATGGTCGAGGTGGAATACTACATTGCCTTGTGCGAACTGCCTTTGCCGCAACTTGAGCAGTTCAACGGCGATTACGACGACCTCCGTGCCATCTATGAGGAATTCCAAACGGAAGACGCTTTGGAAATCAAGGAGATAGAAAAAGAGACCAACCACGATGTGAAAGCCGTGGAATACTTCCTGAAACGCCGCTTCGACGAACTCGGCCTGACCGAGTTCAAGGAGTTTCTGCACTTCGGCCTCACCTCGCAGGACATCAACAACACCGCCGTGCCGCTCTCGATGATGGAGGCGCACAAACTGGTGGTAAAGCCCGCCTTGGAAGACCTCATCGACAAGCTGAAAGGCATGGCCGAGGAATGGCGCGACATCCCAATGCTGGCCAAGACCCACGGTCAGCCCGCCAGCCCAACGCATCTCGGTAAGGAAATATACGTCTTCGTGGAGCGCCTCAACGATCAGCTGAAGATGCTCAACAGTGTGCCCTTCACGGCCAAGTTCGGTGGCGCCACGGGCAACATGAACGCCCACAAGGTGGCCTACCCCGACATCGACTGGCCCGCCTTCGCGAAGAAGTTCGTGGAGAAGAGCCTGAAACTCAAGCGCCAGCAGACCACCACACAGATCGAGCATTACGACTACATGGCCGCCTACTTCGATGCCCTGCGCCGCGTCAACACCATCCTGATTGACCTCTCGCGCGACATCTGGCTCTATGTGTCGATGGAATACTTCAAGCAGAAGATCAAGGCGGGCGAAGTCGGCTCGTCGGCGATGCCCCACAAGGTGAACCCCATCGACTTCGAGAACGCCGAAGGCAACCTCGGCATGGCCAACGCCATCCTCACCTTCTTGAGCACCAAACTGCCCATCAGCCGCCTGCAGCGCGACCTCACCGACTCCACCGTCACCCGCAACATCGGCGTGCCGATTGCACATACCTTGATTGCGCTCAAGTCGCTGATGAAGGGATTGGACAAACTCTTGCTCAACGAAGACAAGATCCGCCAAGACCTGCAACAGAACTACGCCGTGGTGGCCGAGGCCATCCAGACCATCCTCCGCCGCGAGCAAATCGAAGGCGCATACGAACTGCTGAAAGGCCTCACCCGCACCAACAAGCACATCGACAAGGCCGCCATTGACGAGTTCATTAAAGGCTTGCCTGTGAGCGAGAAGATTAAAGCGGAATTAGCGGCGATTACGCCTGAGAATTACACGGGATACAACTACTAAAAACCACAAAGATGGACAACGGTTTCATACCACCTCATGGGCATTATCAAGAACTGCTTTCTTATAAGAAGTCTGCTATTGTGTATTCTGCAACGGTTAAGTTTTGCGAAAGATTCATCAACATCAAGGATAGAACTTATGACCAAATGGTTCAAGCTGCTCGTTCAGGAAAGCAAAATATTATTGAAGGCTCTAAAGCTTCTGCTACTTCCAAAGAAACTGAAATTAAACTTACAAATGTGGCAAGGGCTAGTTTGGAAGAATTGTTGGAGGATTACAAAGATTACATCAAAAACAGAAAAGAGGTTATTTGGGACAAAGATAGCAAAGAAGCCTTGTATGTCAGGAAATTAGCCTATACGAAAGACGAGTCTTATGAAAACACCTATGAGCAATTTATTGAAACCAGAAGCGGTGTAGTTTGTGCCAATATCATCCTATGCCTAATCCACCAATGCAACTATCTTCTTGACCAACAGATTAGGAGATTGGAAGAAGATTTTATTAAAAATGGTGGTTTAAGAGAAAGAATGTACCAGGCAAGAAAAAACTACAAAGACAACACTCTTCCATCACAAGAAACCTCAGATAACAAGGAAAACAACGAAAAGGAAGAGAAGCCCTACCCACAAAACGACAATAATGAGAAATAGGATAGGTCGGCATAAGTCCTATAGGACCTATAAGACCTATATATGACCAACTAACAATATCCAAACTATGCAAAAACAGTCCAAAACCTTTTCCCGAGTTTTGTCGTATATAAAGCCCTACTGGGGCAGCATCGTCTTGAATCTGGTCTTCAACCTGATGACCATTTTCTTCTCGTTGTTCTCCTTTGCCTTGGTGGGACCGTTCCTCACCTTGTTATTCAAGGAAGGCGCGGTGGAAGTCGTGGCCAAGCCTGAATTCTCCTTTACCTCCGACTACCTGATGGGCTACCTCAACTGGTTCATGAGCAGCCTCATCGCCAGTGGAGGCAAATACCATGCGTTGGTCTTCATGTGCCTGTTGCTGCTTGCAGCCTTCTTCTTCCGTAACCTGGGTCGCTTCTTCGCCTGCTATTTCATGGCTAACGTGCGTGTAGGTGCCGTCCACGACCTGCGCCGCGATGTCTACAACAAAATCCTCATCCTGCCTCTCTCCTTCTATCATAGCCGACAGAAAGGCGATACACTGGCGCGTATCACCACCGACGTGCAGGAAGTCGAGGTCTCGATTTTGAACTACTTGGAGATGCTCATCAAGGATCCGCTGACCATCCTGTTCTTCTTCCTCTTCATGGTGACTTTAAGCCCCAAATTGACGCTCTTTGTCATTTTGGTCCTACCCATTGCTGGACTGCTTATCGGCAAGGTGGGCAAGATGCTGAAAAAAGAGTCGAAGGAAGGCCAGACCAAACTGGCGGGTATCATTTCCACCGTGGAGGAAACCATTTCCGGTTTGCGTATCATTAAAGCCTTCAACGCCATACGCTATTCGGAAGACAAGTTTGAAGAACAAAACAGCGACTACACCAAGGTGCTGCGTGGCATCCATCGCAAGCGTGACATGAGTTCGCCAATGAGTGAGTTCCTTTCGTCGGCAGTGGTCATTCTTGTCCTTTGGTTTGGCGGCAAACTGATCCTTGGTGGCGGCAACCATATCGATGCGGGCAGTTTCATCAGCTACATCGTGGTGTTTTCGCAAATCATCACCCCGGCCAAGTCATTCTCGCAAGGCTACTACAATGTGCAGAAAGGCATCGCATCTGCCGAACGCATCTTTGAAATCTTGGATGCTGAAGAGGTCATCACCGAGAAAGAGAATGCCATTGAAATCAAAGACTTCAAGGACAGCATTGAATATAAGGATGTGCATTTCAGCTACGGCAAGGACGAGGTCTTGAAGGGTATTGACTTGAAGATTCCAAAGGGAAGATTTGTCGCCCTCGTGGGTGAAAGCGGTGGCGGCAAGTCGACCATGGCCGACCTCCTGCCGCGTTTCTACGAGGTGGGCAGCGGCTGCGTCAGCATCGATGGCCACGACATCCGCGACTACAAGATTGGTGACCTGCGCAACCTGATGGGCGTGGTGTCGCAAGAAACCATCCTCTTCAACGACACTGTGTTCAACAACATAGCCTTTGGCATGAAGGATGTCTCGAAGGAACAGGTCATCGAAGCCGCCAAGATTGCCAATGCGCATGAGTTCATCATGGAGCTGGAACATGGCTACGACACCCGCATCGGCGACCGTGGCATGAACCTCTCTGGAGGCCAACGCCAACGCTTGAGTATCGCCCGTGCGGTGCTGAAGAACCCGCCCATCCTCATCCTGGACGAAGCCACTTCATCGTTGGACACTGAGAGCGAACGCTTGGTGCAGGACGCCTTGGCGAAGGTGATGAGCCAGCGCACCTCCATCGTCATTGCCCACCGTCTGTCGACCATACAATACGCCGACGAAATCGTGGTGTTGCAGAAAGGCCAAATCATCGAGCGAGGCAAACACGACGATCTCATCGCCCTTGGCGGCGTCTACAAGAAACTCACCGACTTGCAATCCATAGGATAAGCCATGAAAAAGCATTTCACCTTTTCCACTGGCGAGCACATCGAAGCTGACCTTGAGGACTTGCAACGCCTTTTGCGCGACAACCAGCAGTATTACGAAAACTATCAAGATGTCCTCGGCTCACTCGAAGACGACGAATACGTGGCCCGTGGCAACGGCTTCTGCGACCGCAAATACAGCGATGACTTCATTGAGGGGCAACTGGAGAAATATGCACAACGGGTGAAGGAAATCGAGAGATGGATTGCTGAGTGGAAATAATTCTTTATAAATTTGCCGATAACGGCAAAAATTGAGTGTTATTTACTTAAAACTTGCCGATATCGGCAAAAACTGCTATTTTTGCAGCAGTTTTTTGAAAAAACTTGCCGATAGATGGAATACATTTCAGTCAGTCAGTTTGCCGAAAAATACGGTATCAGCGAACGTACAGCTCGTAATTATTGCGCTACAGGAAAGATAGGAGGTGCTTTTCTGACAGGAAAAACATGGAACATTCCTGCCGATGCAGACTTGCCCCGACGAAGCAAAAGGAAAGTGTCGCCTTTGCTTGCAGCTTTGCGTGAACAGAAGGAAATGCGAATGAAAGGAGGCATCTATCATCGCACCCAAATCGACCTGACCTACAACTCAAACCATATCGAAGGTAGCCGTTTGACCAAGGAGCAAACACGCCACATCTTCGAAACCAACACCTTGGGCATCACCTCGGAAAATACGCGCATCGACGATATTATGGAGACCGTCAACCACTTCCGTTGCATTGATTATGTCATCGACCACGCCACCGACAAGATCACCGAAACGCATATCAAACAACTGCATCTGATACTGAAAACCAACACTTCCGACTGCCATAAGCCATGGTTTGCCGTTGGTGACTACAAACGTTTGGCCAATGCCGTAGGAGAAGAAGAAACCGCCCAACCCGAAGAAGTGCACAAAAAGATGAAGGTCCTGCTTGCCACTTACCACGCCATTCAGAAAATCCAGTTTGACGATATTTTGGATTTCCACGTGCGGTTTGAGCGAATCCATCCCTTCCAAGACGGCAACGGCCGTGTCGGCCGCCTATTGATGTTTTGGCAATGTCTCCAATTGGGCATCGCGCCATTCATAATCACCGACGATTTGCGTCTGTTCTATTATCGTGGCATTCAAAATTGGGGCAAAGTCAACGGCTATCTGCGTGACACTTGCCTCACGGCACAGGACAACTTTAAAGGTGTACTAGATTATTACCGGATTAGATATTAAAGGAGTAATAACGAGGCTATCTTTTATTAAACACAAATCCCCTCCTCTCCCACTCTGGCATTTCCCGAGCAACGATAATGCTATAGAAACGCTCAAAAGTGTCATCGAATTGTCCTACCTTTTCTGCATTCCATCCTCGCTCCGCCACGCCAAGTGCTTTGGGAAGCATCTGATAAGTGGCATCGTCAAAACTTCTTAATTGAGAAGACCACAATTGCGCCTGCACGCCAATGATGTCGCCTTTGTAATCTTTGGGATTGAAGGCGAAGGTCTTGCGCTCATCGACATAGCCCGCCCACGACAGACCGATTTCTTCAGGAGAATCGCTATAGGCCAAATCCAAATAAGTGTAGGCCGCCGGAGAGAGCACAACAGGGAAGCCTTCGACGCCCTCTGTGTTCCATACGTTGATAAAATAAAGCGAGTTTTTGAGTCTCTCTTGTGTTTCAGGCTCCAACCCTTTGGCGATGTCTTCCCAACCTGCCAGGCGTATGCCGCGTGCTTCGGCGAGATCGAGCATACCCTTGATGAAGGTTTCCTTCATTTCGTGGCGGTCATGGCCCGACCACGCGCCATCGGGCACCTCGTCGCCACCGATATGGATGGCAGGAAGAGGAACGCCCGCTTCCTTATGCAAACGGATGACCTCGTCGAAAACAGCACCGTAAAACTTGTAAACACTCGGCAGATAGACGCTCAACACATTATCCGTGAAGTCCTGTGCCGACCAGTAACGCGAAGTGTCGGCAGGGTCCTGCAGGCGGAAACTGCTGTCGCCCGTGCGCCGCTCGTAGGCCTGCATCGCCTTGATGGAAGCCCGAGAATGACCCGGCATGTCGAATTCGGGAATCACCCTGATGCGGCGATCCCAAGCATAGCGGAGAATCCGTTGGTATTCCTCGGCAGTATAAAAAGAGGTGTTGCCGATTTTTCCATTGGCGGATGGCTTTAACGCGCAGGTTTCCTGCAAATTCCAATCAGGCAGCGCATGGTGGGCCCCAAAATCGGTCAGTTCCGGAAAATCCTTGATTTCCAGACACCAAGATTCGTCATCGGCAATATGGAAATGCAGTGTATTGAGTTTCCACGAGGCCATCAGATCTATGATTTCGAGCACCTCGTCCACCGTGCGGAAGTCGCGCACCACATCGAGCATAAAGCCACGGTAAGCGTAATCAGGCCAGTCCTCGATGGTCATGGGCGGCAAGGGGCGCGGCAACTTGGAGAGGGTGATTTGGGCATAGAAAGCGCCATCCTCATCATTGGATTCTACCTTTGGCACTCCATCCTCCCCTATTTTGATGCGATACCAACCAGCGGGATGTACAATTGGTGGTGTTTCTGTCTTGGGAGACGTTTCAGGAAACGTCTCTACAGTGGAATCCAAATATTTCACCTGCTTGACTTGAGGGATGATGTCGGCGGGCTGGACTTCGTATTGATTTGAGGGCCAATCCATCGAATCCTGTTTTTCAGGCAATTTCAAGAAATGGTATTCCACCTCCATCGGCAGGTCGGGTCTGCCCTGTTGCTGTAGGACGAAGGCCTCGGGCGCCCAGGAATGCCTTGGCAACGGGCGACCGTAATACTTTAAGGTCACCGTTCCGCTTTCAGGAATGTCGATGTACCATGAGGTTCCCTGATAATGGTTCATCGTGGGTCCCTCCACAGAGGTCTTGCCGTCGAAAAGCTCTTGGAACCACACGCGCGAGCCTTCGGGCACATCGTGTAGCACAAGGGTATGCAAAGCCCGACCATCGGGCTCTGCTGGGCCTTCAGTCCAATCAGCTGACGGCACACGACTGCATGCTGCTGCCAAAAGTAAAAATAATATGAACGAGGCGATTTTTCGCATAACATGTGTCAAGAAACCATTTTCTTAGCCACACGCGACGCCAAGCGAGCGTTGTTCAGCACCAGCTGGATATTCGAAGCGAGGCTGTCGCCACCCGTAAGGTCTTTGATTCGTGCCAATAAATAAGGCGTCGTCTCCTTGCCGTGGATGCCTAACCTCTTGGCATCTGCCACGGCCTCGTCGATGGCGCCGTTGATACGGTCGGCATCCATGGAATACTCCTCGGGAATGGGGTTGGTGACCAACATGCCACCACCGAGTCCCATCTCCTGCTTGGCGATGAAAGCTTTGGCGACCTCCTCAGGAGTGTCGAGGCGATAATCCACCTTGAAGCCACTCTTGCGGGTGTAGAAAGCAGGCAGTTCTTCCGTGCCATAGCCGATTACCGGTACGCCCTTGGTCTCGAGATACTCAAGAGTGAGTCCCAGGTCGAGAATCGACTTGGCACCGGCACAGATGACCATGACGGGAGTGCGAGCCAGCTCCTCCAGGTCGGCAGAGATGTCCATGGTGATCTCTGCACCACGGTGCACGCCGCCCACACCACCTGTGGCAAACACGCGGATGCCTGCCAAGGCAGCAATGATCATCGTCGTGGCCACCGTGGTGGCGCCATCTTGTCCTCGTGCCACAAGCACGGGCAGGTCACGGCGCGAGGCCTTGGTGACAGCGGTGCCTTTCTTGCCCAGATATTCAATCTCCGATGGGGTCAAGCCTGCCTTCAGGCGGCCTCCGATGACAGCGATGGTGGCAGGCACTGCCCCCTCGTCGCGGATGGTCTGCTCCACCCGCAACGCCGTCTCCACATTCTGGGGGTAAGGCATTCCGTGGGATATGATGGTCGATTCGAGAGCCACGACGGGCTTCCCGTTTTGCAATGCTTCAGCCACTTCGGGCGAGAGGTCCAAATATTTGTTCATAATTGTTGTTGATTTACGGTATCAGGACTTTCAATGTTATGTTTTGCACAAAGCAGGCCGATGTGCGCGGCTTCTGCGATAGTAGCTTCGGGACCTGCATGAATAATGCCGGCCATAAGTGCGTCGCCAGCGCCAGTGGCATTCACCACATGGCAAGGCAGAGCAGGAAAATGTTGTTTGGTGTTGTCTTCAACAACCTCCAAACCATCCGCTCCGAGGCTGACAAATCTTCTATCGACGCCTTGCAAGTCGGCAAGGATGGTGTTTTCGATCTGATTGCATTTCAGCGTGAAGAAACGCTTTTTGACGGACATCGCCATGGCCTCTTTGATTTTGGCGGCCTTGGCACCCGAAACGGCATCCACATAGAGGGGCTTGTCGGCATGGTCTATCAGATAGGCCAAAGTTTCCACGGGGATGTTGGCATCGGCAACGAAGGCATCGACATCGCCCAACTGTTCCAACTTTGAGGCCAACCATTCCGGGGAGATGCCCTCGGCGGCAGCCATATCCGCCACGCCACCGACCATCTCGCCGTCGCAGTCATTGATGCTCAAGAAACAAGAGCGTGCACCCGGGGCGGCATAATCGCAGAGGCTGATGTCGATGTGGGCTTTACGGCAAATCTCGGCAGTGAAACGACCGAAGTCATCGCCTCCGAACAAGGTCAGGAAGACGACCTCGTCGCCCAACAGCGCCAGGTTATGGGCTATGTTGCGCCCTACCCCACCCGCCGTCAGGCGCACCGTGCCAGGGTTGGAGTCGCCAGGCACGAAAGCACTGAAGCTCGTGGCGATAATGTCGGCATTCGCTCCGCCGATTACACAGATTCTCATGGTCAAATGCTTTGTTTGGTGCAAAAATACGAAAAAGTATAGATTCCACAAATAATTGGGGATGACATATAAGTTTAATAACAACACGCATTTTTTGCATGTCAAGAGTGGTAAGTGCAAAATTTGCACATACCACTATTTGTCAAGGAAAATAACGTGAGTATTATGCACGTTAATAGACAAATTTGAGTCTCATGTCACGGAACAACGAATTCTTTCATGCCTGCGAGGTCGATAATTGGTACATTTTTGAGCATACCGAATACGAATGGGATGACATCGTGAACGCCTTCATTGCGGGAGGCTTGTATGCCGACAAAAACCCCAGAATCCAATGGGTGAAACTCACCGAAGAAACGGTCAAGGAATTGTTTGACTATGCGAGATACTTAGTCTACCGAGCGGATTACGATGAGTACTATGTCCTTGACGGAACGACCATTAAGGAAACTATCAGCGAAGGGAAATACACCCATGCTAAGTTGGTTGAAGGACCAGGGATGGTTTGAGGATTTTTGATTTTTTAAAGTATTTTATTGCCTGTGCATTAATTTGGCACAGGCTCTATTTTTCTTTGCAGCGGAAAACGGTCGAATTGACAAATATAACAAACTATAAACATCATTAAATCAAAAATATGGAAAACAACAGATATGCAAGCATCGGTAAAGGCTCAATTGTCGAAGAAGGCGTCTTCGTAAGATTTCCCGAGCTCGTTCCAGCTTCTTTGGACAATTATTGGAACAGCAAGAAGCATAAAAAGCTGTTGATAGTTGGAGAAAGCAACTACTTTGACGATGATGTCGACAGCGTGTTTAAGGACCCAAAAGCGTGGTATTCAGGAGCAGACAAACAACATTTGATACCAGAAGGAAAGAAGAAAGATGTAAGCAACTACAAAGGGTATAAGACTTTTGATAGGTTGTGTAAATCCATGAATGAAGTGTTGAACGAAACACTTTGTGAGCACGTCTATGAGGAGGCCATGTTCTATAATTATTTTCTGCGTCCGGCCACGGTGAGGAAAAACAATAAATCATTCAAAAAAGACTGCACCCAATTAGACCGTGATGTGGCTGGCAGCGCATTATGTGGAATTATCGACCTTGACCGTCCTGATGTAGTTATATTTGTCAGTAAATATGCACACTTGGAATTTAGGAAGTACATGGAATCGAATGGATTGTCATATAATATCCCGATTGATTTCGTCAATCATCCTGCACATCCTGCCTCATGGCATCACAGAAATGGAAACGGGAAACAGAAGTTCGAAAGACTATTGAGGGAATACTGGATGGTAAAATAATCACATTTTTATCAACCCCTGTATGTTTCATAGAAATGTTTACCTTTGCTGCAAATATCATCTTGGCATTGTGCCTACAAGTGCAAAACCCGAACTGGCCGCCCATGAAAAACTATCAATGCAAGAAATGTGGCATTCTGATTAAAACAGAGCGACAGCCCAATGCGTTCAATTGTCGGGTTGGAAACTACCACGATTGGAACGACCTCGGCGAAGTCGGCTGCGAGAACTACCGATGCAAGAAATGCGGTCTTCTCGTCGAAAGCAAGAGCACCCCATCTTCTTTTGGATGCACTGCTGGAGGCTACCACAATTGGCAAGATTTATGTCCGATAGGCACCGATGTCTATCAATGCAAGAAGTGTGGCATTCTGTTGTATGCCTCAAAGTCACCCAATGAATTTGACTGCCCTTCGGGAGGGTATCATCAATGGAATAAGATGAACTAAATGGGAATTAAACTCAAAAACATATACAATGATGAACAGCAATATCAATTATGAACTTGAGTTTCTCTTCGGCAGATGGTATGAACGAATGGAGAAAACGAATGGAGAAAAAACTTGCTTTACAAAAGACGGGATTTTGTATAAAAACGAGTTGTCAGATGATGAAGTGTTAAAAAAATGGAATGATTCATCAAAACGAGTTATGTTTTTGCTGAAAGACCAGAATCAAGAAGGCAAAGAAAAATGGGATGAAGACATTCGCTATTGGCTCAAAGATGCCGAGTGGGACAAACTTAAAGCCAAAGAAACAAAAGAAAAGAACAGAAATCTTGACAACAAGTTTTTCAAAAATCTTGCCTATCTCTTTTGGGGGTTATCTAAAGCAACAGCAGATGATGACAATGCTTGGTGGTATAATGAGGTGACAATGCATATCGAAGAAGTCAAGGCGTTTTTCAACAGCCAACCTTTTGCATTGGTCGAGTGCAAAAAACAACCTGGAGGTGGTTACCTTGACAATAAAGTGCTAGTAGAACATCTAAACAATTATAAAGACTTATTGGAACGAGAAATTGAGATTATGAGACCCAATATGATAGTTTGCACAAATCATCATATATATGGTACAGTCCTTAATATGAACCTATTTCCAAAAAAGGAAGTCGTCAGCGTAAAGGAACATCAACCAGTCAGTTTTCACATACCAACAGGAACTCTGATTTTCTGTTCTTATCATCCCAGCGACAGAAAAAGTCCAAATGAAATATATGAAGGCGTAATGGACCACTACAGAGCTTTCTTGAAAAGCATTTACAATCTTTAATTGCAGGAATTGATCAATTTTTCCTAAGCCTGTGCTTCAATTCGGCACAGGCTTTCTTTTTCTTTGCAGCGTTAAATCGTAACGCATTATGACCATACAAGAAATTTACAACTCACAGCCCGTCAGGAAGGTGGAATACATGATTCTCGACTGTCAGCGGCAGAGCGAAAAAGGCATGTGGGGCATGGAAACAGGAAGAGTAGCCATCCAAAACCTTTTGAGCATCAGGAAAACCATCTTGAACGAAATGTTCGTGATGGACGACAATTATTTGCAACTGCTCAAGGACTTCAACGAGGCCATGAAGCAACAGATGATAGAGATGCGTAGACGCACAATAGCACTTTATGAGTCGGTGGCCAAAGCAGAATTGCCAGGAACCATCGAAGTGGAGGGCAAATGCCATTTCGGCTACGACTATCCTCCTTTGCATCCCATCCAAGACGAACGCGCCCAACGGATGTGGGACATACTAAATGGAACAATCGATAACTTTATTCCTTTGTACCATAACGGATTCGGACAATTCCGAATTGACACCTATCATTCCTCTGTCCCAACAATTGAATCCGAACATCAAATGCTATATTTGAGTGAAGAAACGGACAATTGGAACGAGGGTTTAGACGGAAAACTGACAAAAGACATGCATCTTATATTCGCATTCCACGACCTTTTCGAGCACATGGAATTCGCCATTTTCGACCTCCTTTGGGTGCGCGACTTTAATATTGAACTGAATGTTGAAATCTCATAACAATACAACGACTATGAACAAAAAAGCAACCTCAACAACAAAGTCAACCGTTAAAGTAATCGGCATTGGCTGTGGCGGCAACAATATCGTCAACCATATAAGCCAAAGCAATTTGGGAGGTTTCTCCTTTGTGGCCTGCGACATGGATGCCAAGGTGCTTGAGAAATCAGCAGCCGCCACAACCTTGCAACTTGGCACAGACGGACTTGGAAGCGGCAACAGCCCTGAGAAAGCACGCATCACAGCTGAAGAAAACACAGATGCAATAAAGAAACTATTCGATGACAAACCTTCAATGACCTTTGTCGTCACTTGTCTTGGAGGAGGATGCGGCACGGGTGCGGCTCCCGTAATCGCCTGTGAGTCAAAAAAGATGGGCATCACGACCGTTGTCCTTGCCACTTTGCCATTCGAGTTGGAAGGCGAACGCAGATTCTCGCAAGCCTCGGAAGGAATTCAAAACTTGGCAAGAAACACGGATGCCCTCTTCCTGCTCAACAACCAGTATATCAAAGAACAATACTGCGACTTGCCCATAAACCAAGCCTTCGCAAAGGCCGATGGCCTGTTGGCGGAAATAGCCAAAAGCCTAATCCGAGCCATAATGGAGCCACAACAAGCGACAAAGAAAACCTCAAGAATAAAGGAGTTTTTCAAAAGACTGAAATGCAAATAAAAGCGATGGCATCGAAAACATTCAACACTGCAACTATCGCCCGTCTGCTCAGTCACGAGGATGAGCATGGCATGGGACGCATTTTCATGTACGCCTTCGTCAATGAGGTAATACGTCAGAAGAGGCCGTTCTCATTCGATTGTGAATCCGCTCAAGTAAGCCCCAACTTGATGATTGTTGACAACCAAGGAAGAAGCATCGCCGTTGAGCAAAGGCGCAATCGGCTTAGTTTAACCCTCAACCACCAACGAAGTGAAACTTCCGCACGCATCGAATACAAAGGCGAAGCCTATCGCCAAGTCATTCTTGCTTGGCTTATAGCTTGCATCCAGTACACTTCGTTGCAGCCTGAACTTCGCAACAAGCTGACAAGATATGCCAAATCCATTCAAAGAAGAACTTGGTTTACAAAAGTTTTGCCTGTGCATTAATTTGGCACAATCTTTTTATTATCTTTGCCGCATAAAACCAACCTCATGGAAAACCAAATCGTCATATACCAAACCGACAACGGTCAAACTGCCATTGATGTCAGGCTGGAAAACGAAACTGTATGGCTTACACAAGCACAGATGGCGATGCTTTTTCAGAAGGATCAGTCTGTTATTGCACGTCATATCGCCAATGTTTTTAAAGAAGGTGAATTGGATAGAAATAGTAATATGCAAATTTTGCATAATACTCTTTCCAAGTACAAACCAACCACCATTTACAATCTCGATGTCATCATCTCCGTAGGTTACCGAGTAAAAAGTCAGCGAGGTGTGCAGTTCCGCCAATGGGCCAACAAAGTGCTGAAAGACTATCTGCTGAAAGGCTACGCCGTGAATGAGAAGATTCGCCGAAACCAAATCGGGGAACTAAGGCAATTGGTGCAAATGGTGGGTCGGACGCTGCAAAACCAGCCCTTGCTGAAAAACGAAGAGAACCAAGCCTTGTTTGACATTGTTGTGGATTACACCTACGCCCTCGACACGCTTGACGATTACGATTATCAACGTTTGGGCGTGAAAGAAACCACGCAAGAAGAGAAGTTCCAAGCAACATACGACAACGCCATGCAAGCCATAGCGGCATTACGCGAGAAGTTCGGGGGCAGTTCGCTGTTCGGCAATGAAAAAGACGACTCTTTCAAAAGCAGTATTGGTCAAATCTATCAGACTTTTGGAGGTGAAGACTTATATCCGAGCGTGGAAGAGAAAGCGGCCATGCTGCTGTATCTCGTCACCAAAAACCATTCGTTCAGCGACGGCAACAAACGCATTGCTGCAACGCTGTTCCTATGGTTCCTCAACAACAACGGCATCCTCTACCGCGAGGACGGCAGCAAACGTATTGCCGACAACACCTTGGTAGCACTGACCTTGATGATCGCCGAGAGCAAACCTGAGGAGAAGGATGTAATGGTGAAGGTGGTGGTGAACTTGATTAATCAGAAGAATTGATTTATTGAGCATAATAACTGCATAATTTTTCAAGCATGTGCTGTGATTTGGCACAAGCTTTTGTTTTCTTTGCAGCGGAAAACTAAAACGCTAAAGTTATGTATAATGCACCCTATCACGTCCCCTTAAAGGAATATGAAGGAATGATGGCCAACCGAGAGTATTGGGACGACCTCGGAGCCGAATGGAATTGGAGTTCGATGGAGAAAAAGTTGGTGCGTCTTGCCGGTTTCGTACAACAAGGCGGGAGTTTGAAGAAAGTCCTTGCCCGCTACACCAAAGACCGAGACGAAGAATACACCAATCGCATCCAATTTTGTGTCTTGGAGTATATCTTGAAACTCATGGTCGGCAATCGGATAAAGCCATACGAAAAGGTTCCTTTGGTTGACCGCATCAAGCGGCTGAACAAGGACGAACTTGTGGAACTGCTCACGAAGGAATTGAAACGGGATGTGGTGCCAAGTAGCGAGATGGACAAAAACCACAAATTCCACGAGCATTGGAGACTGCTTTCAGATGACGAATGGTTGAGTGATGAAATTCTCGACAAGATTGAGTACCGGCATTGGCACAAACACCCCGAAGAGCCTTTCAGCCAATATTTGAGACGGTCGGAGTTTTGGTGGGATTATCGGCATTTTTTATGGTGATGGACGAAAAAAATGTAACTTTGCAAATCATTAACAAAAGGAGAAAATTCATTATGAACAAACAAATCATTATCACAATTCAAGAATTACTTAAAGGTAGAGATAGAAACTCTGATTTTGATTCAGCAGTGGAAAAGAGAATAAAACTGGTTAGGCATAGTGGGGTTATCCGCGAAGATAGCGTGATTGGCAAAGATTACTATGGCCAATCTGTTTATGAACTTTACCGTTCAAATTATCCAAAGTTTTTGGAATGGCAATGTGAACAAAATGAAAACAAAATGAAAAATGTTGATTACATCGTGGCGTTTATAGGAGAGGAACAATGCATGTGCCGCTTTGCTGGAGTTTACAGAAACTATGGGCCAAAACATAAAACATTGTGCGGTATGTTCTATGATTTGAAAGAAGTTGATGGTTTCGAAATTTTGAAAAACCAAGTTGTAATTGATTGGGGGAAAGGCACTTTGCAATGGATGCAGAATTGGTCAACAATGAAAGAAGTTGTTCGAATAGACCAAGTGTCTGACAATGAAGGAATCCCATATTTTACTAGGTATGAAGATGTTTCGCTAAATTATTCTCAATTAAAGCAAGTGGTTGCAGATAACGAATGGAAAACAAAACTTGAAGCATGTAATTGCGTTTATGTAATTACCGACAAAAGCAATGGAAAGCAATATGTTGGAGTGACTTATAAAGGTTCAAAGGCTGGTGCTAAAGGCGGAATTTTAAGTAGATGGACAGAATATGCTAACTCGGGTCACGGTGAAGATGTGTCGTTGAAAAAACTTTGTGAAGGAGATTCAAATTATGCAGAGGAGAATTTCCAATGGTCAATATTAGAAACATTACCACTAAGTGTCATACCAGCAATCGCAATCAACATAGAGACGAAGTGGAAGGAGAAACTAATGACCAAAGTGTTTGGCTATAACAATAATTAATTCTTCATGTCCAAAAACCAAATCAACAAATACGTCTGGCTCGTAGAGACGCTTTACCATGCCAAGAAAATCACGCTGAAGGAAATCAACCGCAGGTGGCTCGACACCGATTTGAGCGAAGGCCTGGAGATTCCGCGCCGCACGTTTCACACCTGGAAAAACGCGGTGGAAGAGATGTTCGGCCTCGTCATTATGTGCGACAAGAGCGACGGCGACCGCTATTACATCGAAAACCGCGAGGTGCTGGAGGACGATGGCCTGCAACGCTGGCTGCTCAGCACCATGTCGGTCAACAACACACTGTTGGACAACAAAGCCCTCAGCGACCGCATCCTGTTGGAAAGCATCCCCTCGGGACAAGACTTCCTCGCCACGGTCATGGAAGCGATGAAGAAAAACCGATTGCTGGAAATCACCTATAAAGGCTTTTGGAGCGAAAGCGAGCACACATTTCCCGTAGCGCCCTATTGCGTGAAGCTGTTCCGGCAGCGGTGGTACATGGTGGGCAACAGCGTCTACGAAGACAAGATCCGCATCTATTCCCTAGATCGCGTACTGGAAGCCCAATTGTCGGAGAAGACCTTCAAATACCCCAAGAAATTCAACCCAGAGAACTATTTCAAAGGCTGTTTCGGCATCATCCGTGACAAGGAATGTCCCATCGAGACCGTGAAGCTGAAAGTGAGCGCCGACCAAGCCAACTACCTGCGCTCCTTGCCGTTGCATCCTTCACAAAAGGAGCTGGTGCATACAGGCGAATACAGCATCTTCTCCGTCGAGGTGCGCCCCACTTTCGACTTCCAGCAAGAACTCCTCTGGAACGGCGATGCGCTTGAAGTGTTGGAGCCGCTATGGCTGCGCAAGGAAATGGCGGAGATGGTGAAACGGATGTGGAACAATTACAGCAAGAAATGAACTCCTTCGCCGCCATAGACTTCGAGACCGCCAACAACGAACGCACCAGCGTGTGTAGCGTGGGCGTGGTGATTGTAAAAGAAGGCGAGTTTGTGGACTCGTTCTATTCCCTAATTCAACCGGAGCCGAATTATTATTTGTATTGGAACACGCTCGTCCACGGCATCACCAAAGAGGACACCGAGGATGCGCCAGTGTTTCCATACGTCTGGCAAAAAATTGAGCCACTTATTGAGGGTCTGCCTCTCGTAGCGCACAATAGTCCATTCGATGAAGGCTGCCTGAAGGCCGTGATGCGATGCTACCAGATGGATTACCCTGACTATCAGTTCTACTGCACCTGTCGCGCCGCGCGCAAACACTTCGGGAAGCAGCTTCCCAACCACCAACTGCATACCGTGGCGGCAGCCTGCGGCTTCGATTTGGTCAACCACCATAACGCCCTGGCCGATGCCGAGGCTTGCGCTTGGATTGCTCGCGAGATTTTGTAATTCAATTCGGAATTTACTGTAATTTTGCAGAAAATTCCGAATAAGACTATGAAACCGAACTCACAACAAGCTTTAGATCTACTCAAAGAGGGTAACGCACGCTTTGTTTCAGGAACCTTGACACTGAAAGACGACTATGCAGCATTACGGGAGAAACTCTCCACAGGCCAACATCCCTTCGCCGTGGTGCTGTGCTGCTCCGACAGCCGTGTGGCACCTGAAATCATCTTCGACCAGAAACTCGGCGACCTCTTCGTCATCCGAAATGCTGGCAACATAGTGGATGAGGAAGTGCTCGGCTCCATAGAATATGCCGTCGAGCATTTGGAAACGCCGTTGGTGGTCGTCATGGGACACGCATCCTGTGGCGCGGTCACTGCAACCTGCCAAGGCGGTGACTTGCCTGGTCACATCTTTGATTTGGCCAAACGCATCAAACCTTCAATCAACACAAGCTGTTGCATTGATGACAATGCCCGCCACCATGCCCGAAGGATGGCGCAACTGATTGAAGAAGATGAAATCGTCCATCATGTTGGTGCCAAAATCATTGCGGCTTTCTACGATCTTCAAAGCGGAAAAGTGGAATGGCTGTAACGAGGTTTTCCTTATTTTTGCCGCCCAATCCAAAGACAACAAACCATGAAAACACATACAAGACACATAGCTTTAGCATTCATCGCTTCAATTCTGATCTTTATGACTGCCTGCAACCAAAAAACACCCGTCGACCTCATCGTCCACAATGCCAATATCTACACCGTCGACGACGACTTCTCCAAAGCCCAAGCCTTTGCCGTGAAAGACGGTAAGTTTGTCGCCCTCGGTGAGGAAGAGATCATTATGCGCCAATACGCGGCCAAGGAAACCATCGACGCACAAGGCGATGCGGTGTATCCCGGCTTCATGGATGGACACAGCCACTTCACTGGCTACGGCGAGAACCTCGTCCGCTGGGCCGACCTGAAAGGTTGCCGCTCCTACGATGAAGTCATCGAACGCCTCAAAGTACACGACAGCCTCTACCCTGCCGAATGGCTTTTAGGTCGCGGCTGGGACCAAAACCTCTGGGAAGTGGCCGAGTTCCCCGATAACGAAAAGCTTGCAGAGACCTTCCCCAACAAGAAAGTCCTGCTGACCCGTGTGGATGGACATGCGGTATTGGTATCCAAAGAAGTTCTTAAATTGGCCAACATTGACGCGAACACTAAGATGGACGGCGGCATGGCCATCGTCAAAGAAGGTCGTTGCACAGGTGTGCTGTTGGACAACCTCGCCGATGCTGCCAAGGCCTTGGTGCCTAAGATGGAGACTGCACAAAGCATTCAAGCCCTGCTCAAGGCACAAGAGGACTGCATGGCCGTCGGCCTGACCAGCGTCACCGATGCCGGACAAGACATCGCTACGATTGAACTTATAGACAGCCTGCAACAAACTGGACAACTCAAGATGCACGTCAACGCGATGGTCAACCCTGATGATGAGACAATGGACCACTTCATGCGTCAAGGTGTCATCGACAAGGAAAGACTCACCGTCCGCAGCGTGAAGATCTACGCCGACGGTGCCTTGGGCTCACGCGGTGCCAAGCTGCTGGTTCCTTACACCGATGACCCGACCAACGACGGCTTGATTCTGGAAAGCGACGAGTTCTACCGCCATGTTTGCCAAAAAGCCTACGATGCAGGTTATCAGGTGTGTTGCCATGCCATCGGCGACGGCGGCGTACACCATATCCTGGACATTTATTCCGAATACCTGAAAGGCCAAAACAACCTCCGCTGGCGTATCGAGCACTCCCAAACAGTGGCCGATGCCGACTTCCAACGCTTTGGAGATTTATCAGTCATACCCTCCATCCAAACCACACACTGCACCTCCGACATGGATTGGGCCGACGAGCGCCTGGGCGACCGCATCAAGAATGCATACGCCTACCAGCAACTGCTACGACAAAACGGATGGGTCATCAACGGCACTGATTTCCCCATCGAGGACATCAGCCCCATCTACACTTTCTATGCCGCTGTGGCCCGCAAACACTTGGACGGCACGCCTGCCGAGGGTTTCCAAATGGAGAACGCTCTAACCCGCGAACAAGCCTTGCGTTCCATCACGATATGGGTGGCCAGGGGTTGCTTCCTTGAAGGTTGCAAAGGCAGCATCGAAGTCGGTAAAGACGCTGATTTCGTGATTCTTGATAGAGACCTTATGACCGTGGCTGAAAGCGAAATCCCCATGGCTAAAGTGAAGATGTGCCATATCCACTAACCCAACCTAAAACCTTATGGAAAACCCTGCCGAATTCGACTATATCCTCATCAAAGACGCGACCGAGAACAACCTGAAGCATGTCACCGTCAAGATTCCGAAACGGCAAATCACCGTGGTGACGGGCGTGTCGGGGTCGGGAAAGTCATCGTTGGTGCTGGATACCATCGCAGCCAAGTCGCGACGGGAACTCAATGACACTTTCCCTTCCTTTACGCAACAATATTTGCCCAAATACGGTCGTCCGCATGTTGGCGACATCGAGAATTTGCCCATCGCCATCGTTATTGAGCAAAGGAAGCCCACCTCCAATTCCCGTTCCACAGTAGGCACCTACACGGACATCTACGCCCTGTTGCGTCTGTTGTTCTCGCGTATCGGGCAACCTTTCGTGGGTTATTCCGACGCCTTCTCGTTCAACCATCCTTCGGGCAGTTGTCCGCGTTGTGCAGGATTGGGCGAAATCCGCGAGTTGGACATCCACAAGCTTGTCGACTTCGACAAGTCGCTCAACGATGAGGACACCATCCACTACATCGCCTTCGGCAAAGGTGGCTGGCGCTGGATCCGTTATGCCCACAGCGGCCTTTTCGACCTCGACAAGAAAATCAAAGACTACTCACCTGAGGAACTTGACTTGTTCCTCAACTCTCCACAAATCAAGCTGAAAAACCCGCCGTCGAACTGGCCGAAGAGTGCCAAATACGAAGGTCTCATCCCGCGCATGTACCGCAGCATCATCAACTCGGAGGAAGGTCTGCTCCATGCCGCCGTGCTCAACCCCATGCTCACCATGGGCACCTGTCCCGACTGTGGCGGTACCCGCCTTAACGAGAAGATACGCTCTTGCAAAATCAAGGGTGTGAACATCGCCGAGGTGACCGCCATGAGCATCGCCGACTGCCGTCAATGGATGGAGACCTTCGACAATCCCCTTGCCGAAGACATCAAGCACGCCACCATCGAAAGGCTTGCCGCCTTGGAAGAAATCGGCCTCGGTTACCTAACCCTCGACCGTGCTATCGGCACCCTCTCGGGCGGAGAGGCGCAACGCTGCAAGATCGCCAAATACATCAACTCTCCCCTTTCTGATGTGATGTATATCCTCGACGAGTCCAGCGTGGGCCTGCACAACCACGACATCCTGCTCATGCAGAAGTCGGTGCAGAAGCTGAAAAACCACGGCAACACCGTCATCCTTGTGGAGCATCACAAGGATATGATCAAAATCGCCGACCACATCATCGACATGGGTCCTGGCGCTGGCATGAAAGGCGGTGAAATCGTCTTCGAAGGCAGTTACGACGAATTGTTGCACAGCCAAACCCTGACAGGCCTTTCGCTCAGTGCAACAAGTTCCATAAAGGAACAAGTGCGCCTTCCCAAGTCGTTTTTCCATTTGGAGAGCGCCACACTGCACAATATCAAAGACTTGAGCGTTGACTTGCCATTGGGCGTGATGTGCGGCATCGTAGGCGTTGCCGGCTCTGGCAAAAGTTCCCTGATGGAGTGCTTCCGCAAGGCCTATCCTCAGCACGAGGAAATTGTGTACATCAGTCAGAAAAGCATCGGCATCAGCCTGCGCTCCACTCCTGCCACCTATCTCGAAGTGGCGGACGATATCCGCAAACTCTTCGCCAAAGTGAACAAGACCAAAGCCGATTTATTCTCCTTCAATGGAAAGGGCGGCTGTCCCGTCTGCCAAGGTAAAGGCGTCATTGTCAGCGATATGGCCTTCATGGACGCCATCGAGACCACTTGCGAGGCGTGTGGCGGACTGCGCTATAGCAACGAAGTCTTATCATATAAGGTCAACGGCATGAACATTGCCGAGGTAATGGACTTGACTGCCAACAAAGCCTCAGAGATGTTTGCAGGCACCGTCATCGCTGAGAAGCTGGAGCCTTTGCGCAAGGTCGGGTTGGGTTATTTGCATCTGAACCAATCGCTTTCGACCTTATCTGGCGGTGAGTTGCAGCGCATCAAGCTAGCCTCGTATCTACGCGAAGCGGGCAAGATTTTCATCATGGACGAGCCTTCCGACGGTCTCCACCTCAACGACATCAAGCGTATTCTCGACCTATTTGACACCATGGTGGAGGCGGGCAACACCATCTTCCTCATCGAGCACAATTTGGAAATGCTGAAGCAGTGCGACTACTTGATAGAAATCGGTCCCGGTGGCGGTGCCATGGGTGGCAAGGTGCTCTTCACGGGCACGCCCAAACAGATGTTGGATTGTAAAGAGTCAGTCACTGCACCTTATATGACGACTCTTTAAGCCATAGATCCCATGCCTTTACCCACGTGCCCCCACTGGGATGACATGCCTGTTGAGGCCTGCAAAAACAACTTTTTTTCTCCAAAACAGCAACCATAGTATTCCAAAAAAGTGTATTTTTGCATCTTTCAACATTTTGCAAACTTATTTTACACCCATGAAAAACATTTTCAAGCGCGGATTGCTGCTTTTAGTTTTCACTATAGGACTGACATTCCACCTCGAAGCGCAATCCACCCAGATGACCATCCATTTGAACGATGGCACCGAACGCACCTATTTTATGAATGAGAGTGACCGAGTCTATTTTGAAGACAATGAGACACTTGTCGTCGAAATTGCCGTCTATGGCAAAGATGTCCGTTCAGACCGTTTTAACCTTGTCGATATCCGCAAAATCACATGCCAGGAAACGGAAGGTGTTACAGAAACATCGAACGCTTCTGTATTCCTCTCCCCCAACCCTACTCATGATGCTTTTATGCTCCATAACCTCAATGGCAAGCAATCTGTCAACATCTATGCCTTAGATGGACGATTGGTAAAATCGGCAGAAGTATCTGAAAACCAACTCATCGACATCTCCGATTTTCCTATTGGGCTATATTTGGTCAAAACCGAGTCGCAAACCCTTAAAATGATCAAGCTATGAGAAAGACCTTATTTATTATGGCCTTCCTACTTGGTTGTATAGGCCTCAATGCGCAGAACTACCACATGAAAGTCTTCAATACAGCCTTCATGCTTTATGATAAGGATGTGAGCACTATTGAAGGATTTCGTTTTAATGGCGAGCACATGTTCATTAACGACAATGACGGAGGTAGAACACTGAATATCAGGGATATTGACAGCATCATTTTTAGGCAAGAGTTACCACACACGGGCGACACGGTTTACATCACCTACAACGGCAATTCCGTCTCGGTCGACAATCCTTTTTCCGATGTCGGTGTGTATATTAATGTAAATGGAACTAATGTCGATGTACAATCCTATAGAGAAGATGTACCGTATGTCGTTTCAGGGTATTCTGAAAACGGGCGATTAGTCTATTTTAGTGCAGCTCCTTTCCATCTCATTCTTGACAATTTGACACTATCCAACTCTTCCTCTGCAGTTATTGGCATGGGCATCATTGTCCCCGTAACACTTTCGCTCAGAGGTACTTCAACACTTGCCGACGGAGCTAACGGTAGTCAAACGGCAGCAGTGGATATTCCTGGCGACCTCACCATAAATGGTCCCGGAACCCTTCAAATCACAGGCAATGCAAAACACGGCTTAAATGTCGACGGATCACTTACCGTCAACTCTGGCACTATTCGCATCCTTGACACCGACAGTGACGGCATCCACGGCAGTAGTGACCTAATTTGGAATGGCGGCACACTCGACATCGTTTCGGCTGGTTCCGACGGCCTCGACTTCTCGGGCACCGTCACCATCAACGACGGCATCCTCACCATCCACACAACTGCGGAAAGCCAAAGATGCATAAAGGTAACCAATGCCTTCTCCATGATGGGTGGTATACTCCATCTCTATGTCTCAGGTAACGACTGTAAGGGCATCAAGGGTGACGCGGATATTCTGCTTAATGACGGCTTCATCACTATTGACGTGGCCGGCGCAGGGTCCCATGGCATCTCATCCGACACCGATGTCAGCATTGGTGACAATGCCGACATCACCATTGTTTCCTCATCCGAGGACGGCAAATGCATTAAGAGCGACGGCACTATCCACATCAACGGGGGCTCTTTGGATCTCACCCATTCAGGAGACATCTCAAAGGGAATCACGGCCACGGGCGATATCACTATCACGGACGGCAGCATCGGCATCACCGCCTCGGGAAGCACGGTTCTGGAAAATGTCAATGGACAAAATGTGCCTGCATACTGCACCGCCATCAAGAGCGATGCCGACATCAACATCTCGAGTGGCATCTTCAACATCTCGCTGCCCACCAACAACCACGGCGGCAAGGCCATCAGCGCTGACGGCAACCTGACCATCAGCGGCGGCGACTTCACCATCAACACCCAAGGCAACGGTGCCTCCTACACCGTGAGCGGCAACACGAAAGATGCTTATACCTCATCGTGTCTGAAATGCGACGGCAACATGCAAATCTTGGCCGGCAATCTCGCCCTCAGCAGCTCTGGCACAGGCGGCAAAGGCATCAATGTCGGTGGTACTTTGGTCATTGGACAGGAAGGTGCCAACAATGATGACCTCAATCTCAATGTCACCACTTCTGGAGAGCGCATCACCGTCACTTCGGGCGGCGGCGGTCCCTGGGGTGGTGGCGACTATGCCAACCCGAAAGGCGTCAAAGCACAAGGCAACCTGACCATCAACAGCGGCAACATCACCGTGCATTGCACCCAGACGCAAAACGAAGGTGGCGAATGTATCGAAAGCAAGGCCACGCTGACCATCAATGGTGGCAACATCGAGGCTTATTCCGTGAAGGACGATGCTGTGAACGCGGCCCAAAATCTCACTATCAACGGAGGCATCTACTACGCCCACAGCGATGCCAACGATGGCACCGACTCGAACAGCACCATGGTCATTAACGGCGGCCTCAACATCTCCAATGGTGCCCGCCAACCTGAGGAAGGTTTTGACTGCGACAACAATCAGTTCAGAATTACCGGCAGCACTTCCATCGGCACAGGAGGTGGCACTAGTAATCCCACACAAAATGTCTGCACACAACCTTCTTTGAAAATCAACACGCAAGCTGGTTATGCCATTCAAATCCTCAAGTCGGACGGCACGGTCATCTGCACCTATCAATGCCCTCAGTTTACTGGAGGTGGAGGCGGTGGTTGGCCCGGTGGTGGCAACAGCATGGTCATGCTTTTCACCGACCCACAGCTCCAAACAGGTCAAAGCTACACCGTGAAATACAACGGCACCATCAGTGGCGGCACCAACTGGAATGGTTATTACACGGGTAATGTCACCTACTCGGGAGGACAAAGCACCACGGTCAACGTCAACTCAATGGTCACCACGGTGAGTGCAGGAGGTGGAGGATGGTAAATCCCACTATCATAGCATACATCAAGCAGGAAATCCTCCCCCGCTACGAGAATTTCGATGCCGCCCATCAGCGCAACCATGCCGATGAGGTGATCGAAAGAAGTTTGGCCTTAGCCAAACATTATGATGTGGACGAGAACATGGTCTACGCCATTGCTGCGTACCATGACACTGGGCTTTGTGAAGGCCGCGACACCCATCATCTCGTTTCGGGACACATTATCCGCGAGGACAGAAAGTTAAAAGATTGGTTCAGTGAAAACCAAATCGAAATCATGGCACAAGCCGCAGAAGACCACCGTGCCTCGTCAGGGCACGAGCCACGCAGCATCTACGGCAAAATCGTGGCCGAAGCCGACCGCCTCATCTCACCCGAAAAGGTCATCCGACGCACCATTCAATTCACCCAAGACCACTTCCCCGACTACGATAAGGAACAACAATACCAGCGCTTTCGAGAACATCTGTTGGAAAAATACTCCGACACGGGATATCTTCGCCTTTGGATACCCGAATCGGACAATGCCACACGATTGGAGGAATTGAGAATCATAATTCGTGACGAAGAAAAGATGCGCAAGGCTTTTGATCAAACCTTTGAGAAAATCAAGACCAATGAATGAATCCGACCTTACCTTTTTGATGAAAGAACACGGCATCAAGCCTACCTCCAATCGTATCATCGTGGCCAAGGCCTTGTCCGAGGGAAACCGTCCCCTATCAATGACCGAGTTGGAAGACCGCATCGGTAGCATCGACAAATCGGGCATCTTCCGTGCTTTGACACTCTTCAAAGAACAGCACCTCGTACATGTGCTTGAAGACGGTGATGGCGTGCGCTATGAACTCTGCCACAGCCACGACCACGCTGTCGACAACGACATGCATATTCACTTCCACTGCGAACATTGCGGAGAGACCATTTGTCTTGAAGACCTTGCCATTCCTGAGGTTCAGTTGCCCGAAGGATTTCTGATACAAAGTGCCAATTTTGTGCTCAAAGGCATTTGCCCAAAATGCCAAAAGTACCCTAGTTAAATGCATTTTTCCACTTCAAATACACTCTGAATCTAGATATTTTGTATTTTTGCGTCAAATTTCAAAACCTTTCAATATGAAAAAAGCACTATTATCCTTCATGATTCTTTGTTTCTGCGGCCTCGTTACGGCTCAAGAAATGAACAAAAATGAATTCAAGATGGCTTTGGGCGACACCGTCGTTTGGAGGCCTTTCGACAACTGTGACAACAACGGCTACGAAATCAATGGACCCAAAATCATTAGTTTCAAGACTGTCAAGTTTGGCGACTGCATTCAGGTCATCGCAAAAAGAATAGGTAAAAGCAGCATCATTGCCACCTGCAACGACAGCGATGCCCAAGCCGTGGCCAGATTCACCGTTTTTGATCCGAATGATGTCCCTGCTGTGGTTGAAATACCCGAGAAACCTGCCACGCTGACTTTCACAGGTACCTATAAGTTCAACCCGCCCACCGATAATTTCTTCATCACCATCAATGACTTGGGTACCAAGCGCAACGAGACCTATATGAGACATGGTGACAACGAAGCCTACAATGATGGCCTGGGCATCGACCGTTTCTGGAACATCAAGACAGGTAAGAACTGGTACTATCGTCCCGATGCACAAGGCTGGACCGACGATGTCGACTGGGAGTTTGAGGCTTTCGGTGAAAGCTTCCCCATCATCAACTCCTTCGCTACCGAGGTGGAAAAGAACAACCTTTCCAACTATTATGTCGGCATGGAAAAAGTGCTTGACATCAACTGCTGGCACTTCTTCGTCGACTTTGAAGACAACTTGGTCATCCAATACTGGGTCGACCCCAGCAACGGCTGCACACTGAAACGTCAAATGAACGCTGACCCTGCAAAAGTGGTCACCGTCTACGACCTCAAGTACACGAAACTGCATTTCGGTCCCAGCTTCAAGAAGGGACTGCATGACACGAGAAGATAAATTTTGAATCTTTAAATATTAAATCTTAAATACCATACAATGGAAAACATCGAATTAAAGAAAACCCCTTACAACCAGATCCATCACGACCTAGGCGCCAAGATGGCTGAATTTGCCGGTTACGACATGCCGATTCAATACACTGGTCTTGTTGAAGAACACAACAATGTCCGCAACAATGTCGGCGTGTTCGATGTGAGCCACATGGGCGAGTTCCGCGCCAAAGGCCCCATGGCTAAGCAGTTCATGCAGTACTGCACTGTCAACGACGTTGCCGCTTTGAGCGACGGCAAGGTGCAATACACCTGCTTGCCAAACGGCAAGGGTGGTATCGTAGACGACATGCTTGTCTATCGCATCGCCGACGACCACTACTTCATGGTGCCCAACGCTGCCAACATCGACAAAGACTGGGCTTGGATGAGCCAGATTGCCGAGAAGTTTGGCATGACCCTTGGTGAAGACTTCAAGAACGAGAGCGAAGAATGGGCTCAGTTGGCCGTGCAAGGCCCCAACGCCTTGAAAGCCATGCAGAAGCTCACTAAAGCCAATGTGGTGGATATGGAGTATTATACCTTCCAAATCATTAACTTCGCTGGTGTCGACAACATCATCTTCTCGACCACAGGTTACACTGGTTCAGGCGGCTGCGAGATCTACATCCCCGTCGCCCACGCCAAGGAAGTTTGGGACGCTGTCTTTGAGGCTGGCAAGGAGTTCGGCATCATGCCCGCAGGTCTGGGCTGCCGCGACACCCTGCGTCTGGAAAAGGGCTTCTGCCTCTACGGTCACGAAATCGACGATACCATCAGCCCCATCGAGGCTGGTCTCGGCTGGATCACCAAGTTCGTGGATGGCAACGACTTCCTCAACCGCGAAATCTTCGCCGCCCAGAAGGCCAATGGCGTGAGCCAGAAGATTGTCGGCTTCGAAATGATTGACCGCGGTATACCGCGTAACGGCTATGAGGTTTGCGATGCCGAAGGCAACTGCATCGGTATGGTACGCTCAGGTAGCCCGTCACCTTCGACTGGCAAGAACATTGGCACCGCTTTGGTAAAGAAGGCCTTCAGCAAGAAGGACACCGAAATCTTCATCAAGATCCGCAACAAGCTCATAAAGGCTGTGGTGGTGAAGATGCCATTCCTTCCATAAGAATTGGAAGAAAAAAGCTTCAAGCCGTTTTCGATTTTCGGAGACGGCTTGTTTTTTGGCAAGATTTTTGTAGTTTTGCAGTGTTAAAATGAAAGAAATTGAAGTTTAATAATTAAATATCTAACACAATGAAAAAGTTAAGTGTAATCTGCATGACGATTTTGGCCATCACTTTATTAGCATCCTGCCGTGGTCCACAAGGGCCCGCTGGACACGATGGCAACGCAAATGTAGCTTCGTCAACTATCACAATTTATCCCAACAATTGGGAATGGGTAAACGACTGCCAATGGATGGTAGAAATTGACTATCCTGCCATCACCGACAATGTGTATAACCATGGCGCAGTGCTTGTTTATATGGATGTTGAAGGAGCTTGGTCGCAAGTGCCGCTGACCTATTATTATCAAGATTTGATCACCTACGACAACGGCACCCAAGAAGTCATCAACTGCGCAGCTTCCATTGAGGTGGCCACCTTGAGCGACGGTGGAGTACGCCTCTTCTGGACGGAAAGCGATTTCTATGATGGCATGCGTCCTGACACCCACGATTTCAAGATTGTGGCCATCGAAGCTAATGTATACAGAGACCGCAGCGATGTCGACTTCAGCAGCTACGAAGCTGTGAAGAAAGCCTTCCAACTGGCTGATGATTGATTGAGAATAATTTGATAGGAAAATTCAGGTAGAGACGTGCCATGGCGCGTCTCTATTGTTTTTATTGCATCACCAACGAGAACCACATAAAACCCACATAACCCAATGTCAACAAAGCGCCTTCCCAACGGGAAATCTTTCGCCCTTTGCCCGTGAAGACAAACAGCAGCATGAGGATGTTAGCGGCAAAAAGAATCATCAACTGCTTGTTCATCATCGGCTCGAAAGGCAAGGGAGTGATGATGGAACTGACGCCTAACACCATGAAAATGTTGAGGATATTAGAGCCCAACACATTGCCGATGGCGATGCCGGAATTCTTCTTCAAAGCAGCCACAATGGAAGTGATGAGCTCGGGCAACGATGTGGCAGTTGCCACTACGGTCAAGCCGATGGTGCCTTCATCCATACCCCAGTTCTTTGCCAAGATTTGCGCGTTGTTTGAAACAAGTTCACCACCAACATATAACCCAGCAATACCAAAAACCAATGCTAGGATGGTCTTCCCCCAAGGCATGGCTTCTTGCACATCTTCGGTCTCTTCTTTCGGGTCGTTTTTCAGCATGGTCAGCAACAAGTATGCGAAACCCATCAACAAGAGGACGATACCTTCAATCCAATTGATGGTACGCGCCTGACCTGAGAAAAAGTAGTTAGCCATCAAAGTAATGGCAAGTGTTGCTACAAAGCCCACAGGAATGTCGCGGCGGATGGAGACACGGCTCACATCGATAGGCCAGATAATCGAACTCACACCCAAGATGAGCAAAATGTTCATCGTATTACTCCCGATGATGTTGCCGATGGCCAAGCCAGGACTGCCTTTGATGCATGAAAACACATTGACAATCATCTCAGGCAGCGATGTGCCAAAAGCCACGATGGTCAAACCTATAATAAGCGGCGACAGTTTGGCGCGGATGCCCACGCTGGTAGCTCCGTTGACAAGCCAGTTAGCACCTAGAATCAAGGCGACAAAGCCGAGGATGAGTAATAATAAAGGTATTAGTGAATCCATTTCTTTTGGTAGCGGCATTTCGACAGGCTCAACGACCTTCGCTTTTTTTGTTTTGTTAAGGTCCCTGAGTTTGTCGAAGGGCCGATTCATTTATTAAACGTTATAATGTCTCGCTCCAAATATCTTGCTTCCTACACGCACCAAAGTTGCGCCTTCCTCAACGGCGATTGGATAGTCGTCCGACATGCCCATCGAAATCTCCTTGAATTGCGGCTGATTGGCAAAATATTCTGTCTTAAGGATGTCAAATATGTCTTTCAAATGTTTGAATTCCTTGCGGACTTCGGCCTCGTCGTCAGTGAAAGTGGCCATGCCCATCACGCCGCAGATACGCACATTTTCCATCTGTTTGAACGCTTCTGAATCAAGCAATTGGCGAGCTTCATCCATATCGAGGCCAAATTTGGTTTCCTCCTGAGCGATGTGGAATTGCAACAGGCAATCCACCACACGGTCATGCTTCTTGGCTTCCTTGTTGACGCCTTCCAATAGGTTAGCCGAGTCTATACTATGGACGAGCGTGACAAATGGGATGATGTATTTGATTTTGTTGGTCTGCAAATGGCCGATGAAGTGCCACTGGATATCTTGCGGCAGCACCTCATGCTTGTCGCGCATCTCGAGGGCGTGGTTTTCGCCAAAAATGCGTTGGCCTGCGTCGTAAGCTTCTTGCAAGTCACTGACAGGCTTGGTTTTGCTGACAGCTACCAAAGTCACTGACTCGGGCAGCGTCGCCCTGATTTTTTCAAGGTTTTCTTTGATCATGATTCCAAGAATTAAAAATCGTGCAAAATTACTAAGGTTTCTCGGGTTTTGCTACAAATCGCTGAAATTTTCTTACCTTTGCGCCCAAATTTCGAAGAATTATGTTTGAAGGTTTAAGCGAAAAATTAGAACGTTCGTTCAAAGTCCTTAAGGGACAGGCTTATATCACTGAGGTGAATATTGCCGACACGATGAAGGAAATCCGTCGCGCCCTCTTGGATGCCGACGTCAGCTATAAGATTGCCAAGGATGTCACCAACAACATCAAGGAAAAAGCCCTCGGTCAGGAGATTCTCTCCTCGGTGAAGCCAGGCGAAATGATGGTCAAGATTGTGCATGATGAGTTGGCCGAATTGATGGGCGGAGAGGCCGTCGACATCAACCTGAAGGGTCAGCCGAGCATCATCTTGATTGCAGGTCTGCAAGGTTCGGGTAAGACCACTTTCTCAGCCAAGTTGGCCTCTTATCTGAAGCGCAAACGCAGCAAGCAAGTGCTTTTGGTGGCTGGAGACGTGTATCGTCCTGCTGCCATCGAACAGTTGAAAGTACTGGGGCAACAGGTTGAGGTTGAGGTGTACAGCGAAGATGGCAACAAAAACCCGGTGCAGATTGCGCAAAATGCCATCAACCACGCCCGTAATCAAGGCAAGAACGTGGTCATTATCGATACCGCCGGTCGTCTGGCCGTCGATGAAGAGATGATGAACGAGATTGCCAACATCAAGGAAACGGTTCATCCGCACGAGACCTTGTTTGTGGTGGACTCCATGACAGGTCAGGATGCCGTGAACACGGCCAAGGCCTTCAATGATCGCTTGGACTTCGACGGTGTGGTGCTCACCAAGTTGGACGGTGACACCCGTGGCGGTGCTGCCCTTACCATCCGCACGGTGGTGGAGAAGCCCATCAAGTTCGTCGGTATCGGCGAAAAGATGGATGCTCTCGATGTATTCCACCCCAAGCGTATGGCCGACCGTATCCTCGGCATGGGCGACATTGTCTCACTCGTGGAACGCGCCCAAGAACAGTTCGATGAAGAGGAAGCCCGCAAGTTGCAGAAAAAACTCGCCAAGAACGAGTTCAACTATAACGACTTCCTGAAGCAAATCCAGCAAATAAAGAAGATGGGTAACCTGAAGGACTTGGCCAGCATGATTCCTGGCATGGACAAAGCCTTGAAAGGCGAGGAAATCGACGACGACGCCTTCAAGAGCATTGAGGCCATCATCTATTCGATGACACCCGCCGAGCGCGAGAACCCGAAACTGCTTAACGGCACGCGTCGGAAGCGTATTGCCGACGGAAGCGGCACTTCTATCGTGGAAGTGAACCGCCTCGTGAAGCAATTCGAGGAGACCTCGAAGATGATGCGTATGATGACCACTGGCGGAGGCAAGAAACTGATGCGCATGGCGGGGAACATGAAACGCCGCTAATCATAATTCAAGATTCAAGATTCAAAATTTATAATTATGGATAAGATTATTGATGGTAAAATCATCTCTGAACAGATAAAGAAAGAGATCGCGGCTGAAGTCGCAGACATAATCGACCACGGCAAACCCGCTCCGCATCTCGCTGCAGTCATTGTGGGCGATGACGGCGCCAGCAAGACCTATGTGGCCTCTAAAGAAAAAGCCTGCCACTCGGTGGGCATGACCTCGTCAGTGTATCGTCTGCCCGTCACAACGACGGAAAAAGAGATGCTCGACATGGTCGATTTCCTCAACAACGACCCCGAAATCAACGGCTACATCATTCAACTGCCGCTGCCTAAGCACATCGACGAGAACAAAGTCATCGCCGCCATCAAGCCTGAAAAGGACGTGGACGGCTTCACGAGCATCAATGCTGGTCGCATGATGTTGGGTCTGCCCTGCTACATTCCAGCTACACCAAACGGCATTATGGAGCTCATCAAGCGTTCTGGCATTGAGACGGTTGGTAAGAATGTGGTAGTCTTGGGTCGTTCCAACATCGTAGGTACGCCTATGGCCATCCTCATGTCACGTAAGGGCATCGACTCCACCGTCACCTTGTGCCACAGCCGCACTAAGAACCTACCCGACATCTGCCGCAATGCCGACATCCTCGTTGCCGCCATTGGCAAGCAAGGTTTCGTGACCGCCGACATGGTGAAACCCGGTGCCGTGGTCATCGATGTGGGTATCCACCGTATTGAAGACCCAACCAGTCCCAAGGGCTACAAGATTATGGGCGATGTGGATTATGACGAAGTATATAAAGTGGCCTCTAAAATCACCCCTGTCCCTGGTGGTGTAGGCCCAATGACCATCGTTTCGTTGCTGCAAAACACGCTGAAAGCAGCCAAAGGCGAGGTCTATCCAAAATAAGTTTTCATGGTTTTTTGGTAACGGGATAACCTTTTTCAGGGTCATCCCGTTTTTTTATTGCAAATAATCCAAGATTTTTACATAGTTTTGCACCTTATAGTAAAAGAGAACATGAAAAAAAGATGGTTTATCACAATCGTGTTGTTGTCGTTTTTCACTTTGGCAAATGCACAAGAAGAAGGCACGGCTGACTTCTCCCCTATTTTCTTCCCTCAACTTAAGGCCGAACTGCCCAAAGAGGTGAACGAGACTTCAGGTCTTTTCATGCACAATGGTCGCCTCTGGACCCACAACGACAGCGGAGGCAAGCCGATATTGTTCGCACTTGATACCGCGACATTTGAAGTAGTGCAGAGAATCACTCTCGCCAATGTGAAAAACAAGGATTGGGAGGATATCTGCACCGATGGCGAAACCGTGTTCATTGGCGACTTCGGCAACAACAAAGGTAGCCGTAAGAACTTGAGAATCTTTACTATCCCCTTGTCAGACATTCCTAAAGAAGGCGATGCCAACCTTATTGCGGACTCCATCACATTCCGCTTTGGCGACCAAACAGACTTCAACCACATCAAACAAGGACATGACTACGATTGCGAGGCCATGTTTACTACTGAGGACTATCTCTATCTTTTCAGCAAAGGCTGGGCTACGGGCACAACGCGTCTATACCGACTTCCAAAAACATCTGGAAGCCATGTGGCAGAGGTGGTCAATGGCTTTGACTCACAAGGACTAATCACAGGTGCCGATTACGATATTGAGAATCGCATATTAGTCATAGTAGGCTATGTGAAAAACATTTGGAAGCCTTTCATGTACATCATTTTCGACTTCGACGAGTCAGGAGTAAAGCTCTCGAACCGTCGTTTTGAGATGCCACAATGGACGGGTGCCCAAACCGAAGGCATTTGTTTCTTCGACTACGGACAATGCTATGTCACGGCTGAGACCTCCCCCACCATCACCGCAAAGGTTTTCGTGGTGGATTTCCGCAAATGGATTGAAAAGAATCTCAAAAACAAGAAGGAATGAAACGCTTTGCCATCATTCTGATAATCATCGTACTGACCTCCACAGCCTTTGCCCAACATCCGAAAAAAGCGGTGAAAGCATACGAAGCGGCAGAACAAGCCTTTCAGAAGCGTGATTATTTGAAAGCCCATCAGCAGCTATTGAAAGCCGTATTGGAAGACCCAAACTATGCCGAGGCTTGGCTCTTGGAGGGCGAGGTCGGGATAGAGCTGAAAGACTATGACCTTGCCATGTTGGGCTACGAAAACGCTTTGTCATCCGACTCACTGCTGTTCCCTCCAGCGGCCATCACTTTGGCTCGCCTCTACGACACCCAAGGCAACTACAAACGAGAAATCGCCTTGCTGAAATGGTATCTTTCAAAGGGCTTCGGCCAAGCATTCAACGAAGCCACGGCAAATGAGATGCTGGCAAAAGCAACTTTCCGCGACTGGGCAGTATGTCATCCCGTCGCCTTTGAGCCTGAAAATCTGGGGACGGCGGTTAATTCGAGCCACGACGAATATGTGAACATGTTGTCGTTTGATGGCTCGCAGCTCCTGTACACGCGCAAGATGTCGATTGACGACAACTATCAAAAGGAGTTTCTCTTCGTTTCGCATCTCAATGACGGCCAATGGTCTGATCCCCAACCGCTTGCCTTTTCAGACTTTCCTCAAGATGTAGACCCAGGGGCAGCTTTCATTTCCGCTGATGGCAAGAAAATCTACCTGACGGGCTGTGGCTGGAGTCGCGACAGCAGTTGCGACATCTATGTCTCAGAATGGAAGGACAATCGATGGAGCATGCCTCGACGATTGTCGGAAGGCATCAACACAAGAAATTGGGAATCACAACCTTGCGTGAGCAGCGATGGCAAGGAACTCTATTTCGTGTCGCGCCGATCGGGTCAAGCTGATATTTATTGCAGCAAGCGTAATACAGACGGAACTTGGGGCGAACCGCAAAATATAGGTAGTCCTATCAACACGAAAGGCACTGAAATGGCGCCTTTTCTGCATCCTGATGGACGCACACTTTACTTCTCGTCCGACACGCATGTCGGTATGGGCGGCTTCGACCTATTCATGAGTCGCAGAGACGATGACGGACATTGGCAGGAGCCTGTCAATCTGGGATTCCCCATTAACACCAGCGGTGACGAAATCAACTTTTTCGTGGCTGCCGATGGTAAGACTGCCTTCATTTCCTCACAGCGCGATGGCGGCAAAGGCGGCTACGACATATACACCTTTGAACTACCTGAAGAAATCCGCTCAGACTCAGCCAACTACCTCACCTCTTTGGATGTGATAGAGCTTACCCCTGGCGATGCAGTAGTGCTGCAAAACATACAGTTTGAATTCAACAGCGCTGCCTTGACGGCTGACTCAGAGTCGGGCATCCAGATATTGACCACCTTCCTCAAGCGCAATCCCGAATTGAAGGTGGAGCTTGCCGGACATACCGACAATGTGGGTAACGACAACTACAACTTGAAACTTTCCTCCGACCGTGCCGAAGCGGTCACGAAGGCCTTGATTGCCAATGGTATCGAAGAAACACGATTGACAGCAAAAGGCTATGGTGCCACAAAACCCATGGTTTCCAATGACACTGAAGAGCACCGTGCCTTGAACCGAAGGACAGAAATGATTATAATTAACTGATAATGAAAAAATTATTATTACTACTTGGTACAGCCTTTTTGATGGCTGCTTGTGTGAAACAACCAGAACAGCCCGAACAAATCCGTTTCTCAATCTTGGGCGACAGCTATTCCACATACGAGGGCTATGTGCATCCCGACTCGAACGATGTTTATCCTTACGAAGAAATTGGTCTAACTGGCGTCGAACAGATGTGGTGGGCTCGTATGGCCAATTCGACTGGTTGGACTCTTGAACGAAACAATTCATTCTCAGGGGCTTTGGTATGCAATTACAACTATGTGAACTATTACGGGCAATACTCCTTCATTCGCCGCATGGACAATCTAGGGCATCCCGATGTGATTTTCATCTTCGGTGCCACCAACGATGCCTACGCCCATGATGACGAGGGACCCATTGTGCCTTTGGGTGATTACATCTATTCCGACTGGACAGAGGAGCAACTCTGCGAATTCCGTCCAGCCTTGGCCTATCTGTTTGAGAACCTCCAAACGCTCTATCCCAAAGCCAAATTATATTTTCTGCTCGACATGAACCTTGGCACTGATGGTATTAACGAAGCGCGACGCGCTGAATTCCTGACATCAATTCATCATATTACCAATCATTATGGGGTGGAGTGCATCGATCTGACCGGTATCCACAAGAGTCGATGGCATCCCGACGCCCAAGGCCATAAAGACATTGCTCGCCAAGTCATTGAGGTCATCGAGACCGATTTCAATGTCTAAACCGATAACGCACCGTCAGTTCGTCGTTGCTCGGTGTAGGCACATCCCAGTAAGGTTTTTCAGGTGTTGAGCCTGTCGCAACATCAGAATTATCGTCATTTATTTCTTCTTCGTTATCCTCCTCATCTTCCCAATGGTATACCTCTTTCTGAGGGCCTTCCTTGCGCAGGAAAACGGCCAACAGCACCCCTATGATGGCTCCGCTCAGATGGCCTTCCCATGAGATGTTTTGAGGAATGGCCAAAGACGGAATCATGCCCCAGATAAAGCTACCATAAAGGAACACCATGATAAGCGAAATGACGATTAGCATGCGATTGCCGCGGATGAAACCACTTGAGATAAGGAAAAAATTCAAGCCATAAACGAGCGCGCTTGCTCCAATATGCGTTGACTCTGGATTGCCGATACACCAAGTAATCAAGCCGCTGGCCAAATAGGTAATGAGCAATACTCGGTTGGCGAGCGTGGGGTAACAGTAATACAAGGCCGTGCCCAAAACCAAAATGGGGACAGAATTAGACAGCAGATGTTCCCAACTGCCATGCAGGAAGGGCAAAGTGAAAATGCCAATAAGTCCATGTGCAGTATGCGGCGTGACGCCATATCGGCCAAAGTCAATGTTCAGCGATACCTCAATAATCTTCACCACCCACATCACCGCCACAATGAGCAAGGGCACGATGAGGCTACCCAAAAACTTCCGTCTTTCCGCTTTATTATCCATGATTTTGAGGCCGTTCAAGAATCATTCCGTGGGCAAAGGTCGGAAATTTTGGCAGATTTTGTATTTTTGCCGCATGAAAAACAAAGGCTTCATCGTTCATTTGGCTGGTGTCGTAGCCATGGTCTTCTGGGGCATGTCGTTTGTATGGTCGACACAGGTCTACCAAAACCTCAACCCTACCGCGACCATCTTCCTACGCCTTGTTATCGCCACCGTTTTTCTTACAACAATTTTGTTTGTCTTCCGTCTCAACGAGAAAATACAGCGGAAACACCTCAGCCTGTTCGCCATAGCAGCCCTATTTGAGCCTTTCCTCTACTTCATCTTTGAAGGCTATGGGCTGAAGAACTCCTCTCCCGTCATCGGAGCCGGCATCATCGCCCTGATACCCTTGGTGACACCTATAGCGGCACGCATTTTCCTCAAGGAGCGGCTCACCCCTATGAACATCGTGGGCTTCATCATCTCCTTTGTCGGCGTCATTGTTATGCTCCTTAACAAGAACCTAGAGCTAACAGCCTCGCCCAAAGGCATCCTCTTCCTCTGCGGGTCGGTAATTGTGGCCGTAGGCTATTCCATTGCTTTGATTCGACTCACCAAACTCTACAAGCCCCTGACCATCACTTGGATGCAGAACATCGTTGGAATGATCTACTTCATTCCCATGGTCTTCATCATGGAACGCTACGAGCCTTCAAACTTCGCCAATGTGGGTGCTTACATCGTCCCGTTGGTCTGTCTGGGCATCTTATGTAGCGCTGGCGCTTATGCCCTGTGGGCTTTCGCTTTCAGCAAGCTGGGTGCCTCAAAGGCTAATGTTTACTCCAACCTTATCCCTGTCTTCACGGCCATCTTCAGTTATCTTCTCGCCATCGAAGAGATGACTGCGTTTAAGATCATAGGCATCTTGGTGGTGGTGGTCGGATTGGTGTTGTCGCAAATGAAATCAAAAAACGGCCCTTCGACAGGCTCAGGGTCCTTAACTGAACAACTGAACACCCCCAACTGACAATGATTACCAGCAAAACCAACCCCAAGATAAAGAACCTCGTCAAGCTACAAAAGGCAGCCGAGCGTCGCGAACAAAATCGCATCCTTATAGAGGGTCAGCGCGAGATTGAACGGGCCCAAGCCTGTGGCTTTGAGATTGAGCAGCTTTATGTCTGCGAGTCACTGCTACGAGAACCCGTTAAGGTTAACGCCACCTATACCGAGACTGTTACTGAAGAGGTGTTCGACAAGATTGCCTACCGTGAAGGTAGTGATGGTCTGTTGGCTGTTGCCATACCCAAATACAAGAGCCTCAGCGAGTTCAAGCCGAGAAAAGATGCTTTGATTATCGTTTTGGAAACGGTAGAGAAACCTGGCAACCTCGGCGCCGTAATGCGCACCGCCGATGCTGCCGGCGTGGATGCCGTCATCGTAGCCGACCCTGCCACCGATTTGTATAACCCCAACGCCATCCGTGCCAGCATTGGGTGCATTTTCAGCGTGCCAGTCTATGCCTGTTCCACCGAGGAATGCATCCAGTGGCTGAAGCAGAACGGTATAACCATCTACTGTACCTACCTCAAGGCCTCCATTGACTATCTTGATGCCGACTTCCGTAAAGCTTCCGCACTCGTGATGGGCACCGAGGCCACTGGCATCTCAGATGCCTGGGTAGAGGCCGCCGACCAGAATATCATCATTCCCATGAACGGCATCGCCGATTCGCTTAATGTGTCGGTCACCACCGCCATTGTCACCTTTGAGGCCATCCGCCAAAGGAGAAAACCATGAAAAAGGACTATCTACTGCTACATCTTTCCGTCTTCATCGCGGGTTTCACGGGTGTATTGGGGCGGCTCATTACCTTGGATTCGGCCATTTTGGTATGGTGGCGCATGGCTGCGGCGGCGGTGTTGATGTTCCTGTTTTTACGGTTTACAGAGACGCACGGCCGCGCGTCTCTGCAACGGTACAAATTCAGGGACATTTTGCAGATGGGTGGTGTAGGTATGTTATTGTGCCTGCATTGGGTATTCTTTTACGCCTCCATCAAGGCCTCAAATGTCAGCATCGGTGTGGTGTGTTTCTCCTTGGTCGGGTTTTTCACTGCCTTGTTCGAGCCCATCATTAACAAGCATAAATTCTCAGGTCGTGAATTTCTGTTTAGCCTGCTCACCATCCTGGGCATTTACCTTATCTTCCAATTCGATTCGCGCTATCGGTTGGGTATTGCCTTGGGCGTGGTCTCCTCGGCGCTTTATGCCTTGTTTGCCATCGCCAACCAGCGCGTTGGCAAGCACTATGAAGCCAAAAACATGTTGCTTTGGGAGATGATTGGTGGACTCATCGGCTTGACCTGCCTAATACTTTTGTATAATATGTTCATCCCCGTTGGGCGACTCTATCCCGTCGGGATGGACTATCCTTATCTCGCCTTCATGGTGGTTGTTTGCACCATCGGGCTCTGCCTGCTGCAAATCATTGTTTTACAAAAGATTCCTGCCTTTACCGTCAATTTGACCTACAACTTGGAGCCAGTGTATAGCATCATCCTCTCCATGTTCATCTTCAGCGAATACAAGGAGTTGAATTTCTCGTTCTGCATCGGTATTGCACTGATTATCATCTCGGTGGTGTTGCAGACTTGGAGTGAGATAAAGAAGCGGAAAGTCAAAGCTTAACCTTCACGAAGACCGGATAATGATCCGAAGGATTGTGCCGGATATAGGTGTCAAACGAAATCTGTTGCGGTGCATCGTTGGCCTTCAGGTTGTCATCGGGGTCCTCGTCAGGTGTCCAATAACTGTTGGTGAAAACGCCGTAGGCCTCCACCGTTGTACTTGGCGACACAAACACATGGTCGATACGACTATTGGTGTAATAATTCGTTTTGAAGGCATTGAATGTGCCGTTTTCCGCAAAACGGATACGAGCTGCATCATAAGAGTCCTTCAACAAACCTGATTTCGTGAAAATCGTGTAAATCTCATCGTTCTGGTCCACATTGAAGTCGCCAGTAATGAACACGGGCGCACCTTGGGCAATCTCACGGACCTTAGCCACAACCAACTTGGCCGCCTCGCGGCGCGCCACCACACCCACATGATCCATGTGGAGGTTGAAGAAATAGAACACTTTTGCAGCTTTTCTGCGATTGAACAAGCCGTGGCGCTGTTCCGCTTCCTTTACAGCAAATTTGCCCCAAGTACAAATACGGATACAGACTGCGTCCCAACCCAAGCCAGGCTTGTCAGGTGTCTCACTCAGCCAAAAATCTCCATGGTCGAGAAGCTGAAGTTTGTCCGTTTTGTAAAAGATAGCTTCGTGTTCGCCACCGTGTTGGCCATCATCGCGACCGATGCCGATATAATCATAGCCATCCAAAGCCTTCTTCATATCTTGAAGTTGGACATATAGCACTTCCTGGGTCCCGAAAATTTCTGGAGCCATGAAGTTCACCTGGTCGCAGATGACTTGACAGCGTTTCTGCCATATTTCACCTTGCACGCTATCGTTCCAGTTCTTGTAACGGATATTGTAAGAGCCCACTAGCATATCTTGGGCAAAGAGTTGCATGGAAGCCACTATGATAAGGGCAAAAAGAAGGAGTTTTTTCATAGAAATACAGATTTAACTGGGACAAAAATAGAAAAACAATCTATTCAAATTTTCATTTTTTTTAAAAACCCAAACAATTCAATTTTGTAGAGACGCATTGAATGCGTCTAGGAATAACATGGGAAACCATAAACCATTGAGACGCAAGCATTGCGTCTCTACAACGGGTATAGGAATTCGAGGTTATTTCCCGTCATAGAATTCGTCCTCTTTCCATTTGGCGACATTGTTCTCGATATAACAGGCAATTGCATTCAATTCGTCAATGTCGCGAACAATATGGTCATGGTAACGGGTTTGCCACCCAAACCAAATGTCATTTTTCAGAGCGAAAGAGGTGGTTGCCGTTTTGATACCTCTAATCACAGAAGCCAAATTCTTCCTTTGAGGAGAAAACGCATTCTCAGATGCATCAATGCTATCCATACATTTCTGTTCGCTCACATAATCCACAGGCGTGTTATAAACATTATCACCGATGACGACCAACAAATGTACATGATTAGGCATAATCGTGAATGTAGGAATCTCAAGGTTCATATCAGGCCTCACCTGTGGAGTTGATAGAATCTGCTGGTTCAGATATTCTCCAACCTTCGACAAGGTCACAATGCCATCTTTTATCTCACCAAAGAAATGCTCACGATTCTTCGTGCAAATTGTGACAAAATAGGTACCACCATTGTATTGGTGCCACCAAGCACGTGCAGATGGAATGCGATAACGACCTCTGTATTTTGTTTCGTCCATGAAATACATAATTGGTTTTACCCGACAAATATAAGCATTATTTCAATTCATGATGTCATAATGAAACGGTTAATCTGTAGTCTCAAATATTATTAATCATTGCCACGTAGAGACGCATTCAATGCGTCTCTACAAAAGAGGACAAATCAATTTACAATACCACGCACCAAACACAAACATTTCCTCACCGAAAGCGAAGCCCTCGCTTTCATAATATTGTTGCAAACGCGGTTTGTCTTTGTCAACAAGCAAAGTAACCTTTTGAAAACCATTGTTGAAGGCGAAATCCACACGATCACGCATCAACAGTTTGCCAATACCTATGCCCCTATAATCGGAAAGGATAGCCATACTATCCAAATAAAATTCACTAGGACCGGTTTCCATTGCGTTATGACTCAAGTCCATGCCAGAAGTTTGCTGCACGAGACCAAAGGTCTTAGCGCGCATTTTAGCATAACATGCACCATCGTACGCCACCAACGCCCCAACGGGATTGCCATCAATCTCGGCAATGCGCGTGTTGAGATAGCTATATAAGGTGTCATCCATGCGGCAAATCCTAATCAAATGCTCAAAAATCGCACGCTGATCATCAGGAAGGACAGCATCAATGTCAAGCATATCGATGCCTGCCAACACCACACGGGCGATGAAAGGCGCATCACCCACTGTGGCATCACGAAGAACAATTCTTTTTTCCATAAAAACAAGGAGACGCATTCAATGCGTCTCTACAAGGGTTAACGCAATTTATTCCTTTGATAATGAGGTGTTACAACGATGACAAAAAAGATGAGCGACACCAGCACCGAAGCCGAGGCCACCAGATAGGCTGCCGAAAATGAGAAATGCTCCGCCAACATACCGCCCGAGAAGATGCCGATACCGAGACCCAAGTCCCAGGTGGTCAAATAAGTTGATGTAGCCGTGCCGCGCTGGGCATTGGTACCGAGATTGATAAACAAGGCATTAAACGACGGGAAAGCTGCACCGAAACCCAAACCGCAACACAAGGCAATCAACAAGAAAGCCACTGCCGTATAGCTAGTGCCCAAGGCATTACAATGATGACACATGCCCAATCCGAACATGGCTAACACAACGATACCCAAGCCCAAGGCGATAGTCTGCGTCACCTTGCCCTTATCGACCATCTTGCCTGCAAAAAGGCGTGAGGCAATCAGTCCGACGGCATATACCGTGAAGAACAAACCGCTACTAATGGTCAAGCCCATCTCTTTAGCATAAAGAGCGATGTAATTGGAGATCTGTCCGTAGGCGAAAGCCAACAAGGTGAAAGAAATGCCCGCCAGCAAGCCTTTCAGCAAGATGAAACGGTCAAGGGAAATTGGAGGACGCTTGACGGGCGGCCTAACTTTGGTTTGAATCCTTGAGGCGAACAAAGCCGCCAGCAGGCTGCAACCCATGCATCCCATAAAGATAGCGTTGAAGCTGAAATGCTCGTAAACAAACAATCCCGTCATCGGGCCGACCGCCATAGCAATGTTATTGGCCACGCCATAATAGCCGATACCCTCTCCCCTATGCTCCGACGGCACCACATCGATGACCAAGGTGTTGCCACCCACCGAGGTAAGGCCAAACGCCAAGCCGTGAACAATGCGGATTATTATTAATATGGTGATGGTAGCGGCAAAAAGATAGCCGACAAACACCACCGTGAAGATGGACAATGCCAACAGATACAAAGGCTTACGCTTAAAGGTGTCCATCATATAGCCTGAAAAAGGACGCACCACAAGTGTGGCAAGCGTGTAGCACGAAATCACCGTGCCGATGACCGCATTGCCAGCCTGGTATTTCTCCATGATGAAGAAAGGCAATACGGGCAGCAGCAGATAGAACGAAAAGAAAAACAAGAAATTAGCCGCACAAAGGCAGAGGTAATTCTTATTGAACAGTTTTTCTTCCATGATTTCGGCTCGTTTTGGGGCCGCAAAAGTACGGAATTAAACCCATAAACGAGCCGAAACTATATGGAAAATCTATCGATTCCTTAGAAAGCGAAGTACATGTCCCAACGAAGGCGGCTCCTTTCAAATTGACTGTTCACGATAACACCAGTCTTATAATACCAGGAATAAGAAATATCCATACCAAATATACCGAACTTCATACCCAAACCCTCGGTCAGGCAATCCACGCGACCTTTCAAGTCTGGCACATGGTAATAACCCGTCCTGACGAAGAAATGATCGGCTAGATTGTATTCAATACCGATTCCCGTATTCACTTCACAAAGTTCCTCGTAAAACGAGCCGATGCGCTCATAATCTCCTGTGACATAATTCATAGTATAGCCAGGAGCGTCGAAGAAGGATTGGAACATACCTCGGAACACCGAGACATTATTGTCCATTCCACACAAAATCTGATAGGAACCATCGTCATTGTACATGTAATTCCCATAATCATCCCTTGCAACGATAGGAGGCGTAGGCACCATCAATTTGTTGAATTCCAGATTCACGGCAAGGGTGTTCTTGGGATGGAAGTTGAACTTGAAGCACGAGCCAAGTCGCAGCGTTGTTGGGATGAAATCCTTACGACCCTCGGCATAACTATATGACATCTTCGTGCCAATGTTGGTAATGGCGGCACCCAATGACATGTCAACCAAATTGCCCAACGGGCGTTTGTAATAGGCAGAAACATCACCCGCAACCGAACTGGATTTGGCGTTATATCCTGGCATACTTGTATTCAGAGCGTAATGGATAAAACGCCCTGCAACACCTGCAGACAAATAATCGCCAAAACGATAGGAACAGGCAACATCCACGGCAAATTCCTGCGGCCTATAGTATCCAAGAGATTGGTGATATGCGTCATATAACTCTATATCGCCACAACGATGATATCGTGCCGTGGCAGCAATAACCGAGTTGCCAATTCTCTGAGCGAAAGCGTCATACAACAAGTATTGATTCGGGAAAGTGGTATACGCATTGAATCCAGAAGCTATCATGGTATGGTCGTTCGACATGAAGGCATATTTGGCTGGATTGTAAAACATGCTGAAAGCATCAGGGCTGGTGGCAACACCACTAAAGCCCAGCGAGGCTCCACGAGCATCAGGGATATTCGATAGGAAAGGCACAGCAGTCGTAATGTAGTTGGCTTGCAAGGTTTGTGCATAGGATGACAATGAGGTTCCCAAGAGAAGCAACGCAGCGAAAAGAATTCTTCTTGTTTTCATAATAAATTGATTTTAAGATGATTATTACTATTCATACAAGGATGCAAACTATTAGACACAAAAGAAGCGTGGAACTGTAGGCCACTCAGAAATTGGAGGTTGTAGGATACCTAAAGCAACTTTGTGGTATAGCAGTCCACGCATAACAAGCGTGGAAGCCGCTATGATTACTCGTTGCTTTTTGAAAACTCCTACATTCCCAAATTTCAAGATAAGCATAACGCTTCAATAAAATAATTTGTCGACCTGGCGAACCAAATCATTTGCAAAGATAAACATTATCATTAAATGCAAACCATATAATTGGTTATTTCATCAAAAAGACACCAAAAAACAGTAATTTCGGAAATTTTGTCATAATTTTTAAGCCTGTTTTGTGCAAAATCGGAAATTTTGTCATTAAAATTAGTGTTTTTGACCCGTTTTAGGCCTTGGCAAAGAATTTGACTAGATGGAGTCGTCCGAACGAAAGGAAAGGGACGAAGAAAAGAAAGATGGTTATTCTGGATTGCTTCGTTCCTCGCAATGACGCGAAGCGACAAACAATTAAACAATTAAACGATTAAACAATTAAACAAACAACAATAATAATAGGAGATCAAAACCATGTTAGTAACTAGAAGAAACCAAGACTTTATGCCTACACTGTTCAACGAACTGATGAACTGGAACGACACAACTTATTCAACGCCCCGCATGAACATCATGGAGACGAAAGACAACTACAAACTCGAACTCTGCATCCCTGGTCTCACCAAGGAAGATGTCAAGTTGAGCATCGACGCCGAAGGCAACCTCGTCGTCGAGATGGTCAAAGAGAACAAGAGCGAGAAGAAAGAGAACAAGGAAGATATGCGCTACCTGCGTCACGAGTTCTCGGTCGAACACTTCCGCCAGACGGTGATGCTGCCTGAGGACATCCACAAGGAGCAAATCAGCGCCAAGGTCGAAAACGGCATCCTCGACATCATCATCCCGAAGGTGACCGTCGAAGAGAAGAAGCAGGCCATGCAGACCATCGAAGTCTGCTAAAGTCTTCGAAAAACAACCCTACAACGGGACGGAGTCATCCGCCCCGTTTTTTTTGTTGCCACAAACGCAATTCCCGACACTTTTATTCCTTACCTTTGCCGCAAATTTATTTGCGTATGAGAAAAGCGTTACTCCTCACCTTTTTATCCATCTTCACCTTCTTGCAAGCCTTTTCGCAAGACGGCAAGCCATTTGTCACCCTTGACAATCTGCATCTGAACACCCGCGCCGACTTTACCCTCGACTACCATCCCGGGTACGACACGGTTGCCCCCAGCACCGATCACGGCTTTGCGGGCAAGTACCTTGTCGTGGCCTTGGACGGCACTCTCGGCAGCAAGTTCAGCTACCACCTGCGCCAGCGCATCAACGCCCCCAACATCGGCTTCGCCAATACCTTCTTCCAAGGCACCGACTGGGCCTACCTCAACTGGAACTTCACCGACAACCTCTTCCTGTCGGCTGGTAAGCAGGTCGTGGCCATTGGCGGCTGGGAATATGACTCCAACCCTATCGACATCTACTACGGCACCGAATTCTGGAACACCGTATGCTGCTACGAGGTGGGTGCATCCTTGAATTACAAAGACAACTCTGGCAAGAATCATTTCCTTGTCCAGATGTGCAACTCGCCTTTCATCAACCAGGCTATGCAGAGCATCTATGCCTACAACCTAATGTGGTACGGCAACTTCGGCATCTTCAAGACGGCCTATTCCGTCAATATGATCGAATACCAACCCGGCAAATTCATCAACTACATCGCCTTGGGCAACAAGTTGCAATTCAAGGGTGTGGAGATGTACCTCGATGTCATCAACCGTGCCTCTTTTGAGCAGGAGAAGTTCTTCGGCCAAGACATCACAGCCATCTACGGCATCGGCGTCGACATTGGGAAGAAATGGATCGTATTTGCCAAAGCAGGCTATGACTTCAACCAAGCCCAGCTGCCCAACACCGAAGCCTACGACCAATATGTCACCCCAGGCAAAAAAGTCGATTTTGAGAGCATCGGCTTTGAATACTATCCCATGGGCGACCGCAACATCCGCCTCCACCTCTGCGGCTCACACACCAGCGTAGACGGCATCAGCAAGTTCCAAGCCAACCTTGGTCTCACTTGGAAAGTCAACCTTCTCAACCTCAAGAAAAAATAATCCGCTATGGCAAAGACAAAATACAACACCATCAAGCGAACCACCACTTTTTATCATGATAAAGTGGAAAAATTGTTCAAAAAGATTGAAGAGAAACTGAAAAAACCTCTGCGGTTCACCACCAAACGAAGCGTGGAAGCCTTCATTTTCCTCATCATCTTCTTCGCATTCTTCGGGCTCCTGGCCTATAAGATGACGCTGCCCAAGATGCTGAACACCTTCATGCAAACGGCCTACCACCTGCTGCTTGAGACCGTATTCTACATCATGGCCATCTGTGTGCTGATGGGAGCCATCAGTAAGCTACTCACCGAGTTTGGTGTGGTGCGTCTGTTGGAGAACTTGCTGCGTCCTTTGATGAAGCCGCTCTACAACCTGCCCGGTGTAGCCGCTTTGGGTGCCGTAATGACTTTCCTTAGCGACAACCCCGCTATCATCACCTTGGCACACGACAAGAACTTCAACCGTTATTTCAAGAAGTACCAGCTCGTCTCGCTGACCAACTTCGGTACAGCTTTCGGCATGGGTTTGGTTGTGGTCGCCTTTATGACCGGTCTTGGATTCGGTAAAGGTGCTTTAGTCGGTGTGGCTGGTGCAGTCATCGGCAGTATCATCTCAACAAGAGTGATGCAACGCTCCACCTTGAAGAGTTATCCCGAGTTGGACTCCCCTGTTGACGCAGAGTTTGGCGGCGACGAACAGCAGATTTCGTTCAAGACTGAAGGCGGCGTGTTCATGCGTTTCCTCAACTCGTTGCTCGACGGCGGCAAGGACGGTGTCAGCATCGGCTTCGCCATCATCCCAGGTGTGCTGTGCATCTCCACCATCGTGATGATGCTTACTTTTGGTGCTTCAGGCGAAAACGGCGAATATCTTGGCGTTGCCTATGAAGGCGTGCCTGTCATCAGTTGGGCAGCCAACAAGGTGAACTTCATCTTTGACTGGCTCTTCGGCTTCAAGGATGGTGCCTTGATTTCCTTCCCCATGACCGCCCTCGGTGCCGTGGGTGCCGCCATCGGTTTGGTGCCTCGTTTCATCACTGAAGGCATCATCGACAACAACGCCATCGCCGTGTTCACGGCCATTGGCATGTGCTGGAGCGGTTTCCTCAGCACCCATGCTGCCATGCTCGACAGCCTTGGTTATCGCAAACTCATCGGCAAGGCTATTGGTGCACATACCATTGGTGGTCTTTGCGCTGGTATTGCAGCGCACTGGCTGTATGTACTGCTGGCGTTGATATTCTGATAATTCAATTGCTATTTAAAACACAATCATTGTGGAGACGCAATCATTGCGTCTCTACAAGGCACAAAAAAAGCGGCCCGAAAGCCGCTTTTTGTTTTGCATAAATACATTCATCAACCTTTCTTGCCACCCATGCTGTAGGTGAGGTTGAAACGCAGGGTGTTCTCCAAGGGGTTGCTACCAGCCACTGTGTTGACGGGAATCAGGTAGGAAACATCTAAGCCGAACACATTGTACTTCAAAGCGGCGCCGAGGGTGACATACTTACGGTTACCCTTCATTGCGGTTTCGTTGAAGTAACCACCACGCACAGCAAAGATGTTGTTGTACCAATACTCCACACCAGCACCAATGTTGATTTCGCAAAGTTCCTCATAGAATGAACCAACATGCACCAAATCGTGATTATTGGCATTATAGCTATAACCAGGAGCATCGTAGAAGGACTGGATCATGCCTTGCACGACGGACACATTATTGTCCATGCCATACGCAATTTGATAGGTTCCATCGTCATTGTACAAAGGATTGCCGTTATCGTCTCTGGCAATAATAGGAGGCGTGGGCACCATCAGCTTGGTGAAATCTACGGTGAATGCCAAAGAATTGTATTCGTCAAGTTCCAGTCTCAAGCCCGTACCCAAACGCAAGGTGGTCGGAATGAAGTCACGACGGTTGCTGGAAGCATTATAGGTGATCTTACTACCAATGTTAGTGATGGCAGCGCCCCATGAAAAGTCGGCATCCATGTTGCTGAACCACTCGACAGGACGTTTGTAATACACGGCCACATCGGCAGCCACGGAAATACCCGGACGAGCATAATCCGACTGGTTCTGAATTAAATTGGAATAGATGAAACGGCCTGCCACAGCACCCGACAAATAATCACCAAGCATACGGGAATAAGTGGCATCGATAGCCCATTCATTAGGCGTGTACTCACCCAACGATTGGTTGTACTGGTCTCTGAATTCAATCTTACCAGGGCTGAAATAACGCAATGTACCCGCAACGGAAGAGCGATCATTAATCTTATAGCCCAATGCCAAATAAGCCAAGCCCATATCAGAAACCAAGTTACGCAGCCAAGGGCTATAGCCCAAGCCAGCGGCAAACTTGTCCTCAAGATAGACATACTTGGCGGGATTGTAATGCATGGAATAAATATCTGCCGAAGTGGCTACACCACAATCGCCCATTGCACCACCTCTTGAATCGGGGTTAATGGAGACGAAGGGTACACCTGTGGTAATCACATTCGGAGAATAGGTTTGTCCATAAGACACGGCCGCGACCAACATAAGAGCGGCGACAAGGAGTTTCTTCACTTTCATATTCGATTTAGTATTAAATTGCAAAAATAACGTTGATTCAAATGGCTTATTGTATTGAGGTGAAAATATTTTTGTCTAATTTTGAAAGCGACCCTTCGACAAGCTCAGGGTTCGCAGAACTAACGTTGGATGATCATGCGTTGGCTGACGGTGCGGAAATAACCCGTTTCGTCCGTCAGGGTGAGACGATAAAGATAAATACCTGAGCGCAAATGATTTCCATAATAGTCGCGGCCGTCCCAAACGATGGGCTCGATGACACCGTTGGAGGACGACACCTTTTTATATAGTTGTTGCACAGAGCGACCCATGATGTCGAAAATCTCGATATTCACATCAAAATCGCCATCCTCGCCGATATGGGTCATCGTAATGCGGGTTTCCTCATCGAAAGGATTAGGATAGTTGCGCACCTGCGAGAGGAAGAGGTTGTCGTCGACGACAAACCAAATGGTCGCCTCGGAAGCGTTATCCTGCGTGTCCCACACCTTTAGGGTGAATTCGTATGTTCCCGGCTCAAGGTCGTTGAGCGGCAAGGCAATGCGTCCGCGTCTGAAGTCGTTCATGGCCGGCTCGTAACGGTCGTTCAACACCAAATGGTCGCAAGCTGCAAGATTGCTGTTCATGACGATGTCGCGACCCAAGCTGTAGCCGTAGTGGTAGATACCTTGGGCATCATAAAGGTCCGCATAGAGTACACCCTGATGTTCCACCAGCTGACCATTCTCGAAATCGGGAGTGTTCCAATAGAAGGTGATTTTCGGGCCTTCGTCATCGGGCACCATGGCAGGATCGGTGCCACCCAAGAGAAGGTCATCAAACTTGCCCATGGCATCAATGCCACGGATGGAATCGTATGCATAGAAGCTGAAGCGTGGTGTGCCCTCACCAGGCTTGATTTCCTTAGGCACTTGGAAAGAGATGCTGAACTTGCCAGCTTTCACACTTACCTGCCCTTGATAGAGCACATCCTTATGATAATACACTTTCCTTGTGCTGTCATCAGAAAACTTCACCACCACTTTTGTTTTCTGGTCGTAGAACCTCACCCACAATGTGCCGTTGAATCCTGCATCGAGCTGTCCGTTGACATTCCGGACCTCGCCCTCCATTGTCACCATACTCATGGCATGAAGCCCTAGTTCGCTGGAAGCGCCAGCTGCGATTCCATTGATTCTCGTTACAGTGATGTTCTTCTGAGGCAGGGGGAAGCGTAGCACAGGGTCGCCTAAAAACAGGAAGCGAATGTTCAGGTTGAGGTAAGGATTGGGATTGTTTTGGCTATAATTATAATTGAGCGTATTGCTCTTCGCCAGTCTGACAATATCGCCGTAACGCAACGGCAAGCCGTCCTCATCACGTTGCAAGAGCACCGGAGCTAGGGATCGGGTCATGAGATCGTTTTTGTCTCCATAGGTAGGACGTGATGTCGTGAAAAGCGCCACACAGCCGCCATGGGGGTTCAAGAACAACTGCTCGCCAGCCGAAACTAACAAAGGATTGTCGTATTTGGTGAACTCACAAGTAGCAGTATAGACGAAAGGCATCTTGTCGTAATTGGTCAGCGCATTAATATCAGCATTGGTAAACACATTCTCACCCGTCAATCCTTTGACGCCACCATGGCCATTGTAAAACAGCGCCAACATACCCTGGTCGAAAGCGCGTTTCAAATCGGCATTGGCTCCAGGGTTCATCATACCGCTCGAAGTGCTTTGAAGTGGATAGGCTCCACAATACAACTTTTTCTTTGTCAAGGCAGGACAAAGGGTGTCTATTCTGGTGTAAAGTTTTTCACTATAGTTCACATAACTCGATTTCTCGTCGTCAGTCATCAGAAGCACATCAGCTTTCCATTCGCCATAAGAAGCCGACAAGTCGTCGTAATGCTTGATCTTGCGGAGCATAGTCTCCGCTTCTTCAACGGTTGAAACCGAGATGCGACCTACACCGATGTCAACACGGCCATCGCAGTTCTCACCTTCGTTGTTGTCCATTAAAGCAAAAAAGTCGTCGGAGGCAAAACTCAACTCATACTGGGGTTCTTCAAACGTTTCGTAGGTAGGCACATAATTCTGCCCAATGCCTTTGAGGTTGCGGAAGTCGAAAGAGGCTCTGCCAAATAAAGTCAAATACTTCAGTTGTCCCGAACTACGACGATACACCATACGGACAAAGTCGCGGATGCCCGTCGGGTCGGGGGTGCCCGTCGAGAACTCGTTATAGATCTCGTTCACATCCACCACTATGCTGGTAATGTCGTCTTTAGCAGCGTGATAGTTGGCCAATTCCTGAGCTTGCTCAAGGAAAATGGGCGAAGTGAGAATCAGGTTGTCAGCCACAGCAATGGCATGAAGGTTCTGATTGGGCAAAGCCGACCAGCTTACAATAGGATAAGCCGCTGTGGGCTTGAACAACACATAGCGTTTCTCCTTCCTCTCATCAGTGGCAAAGACCAAATTGTTAGCACTCAACACGGCATCCTGCAACATTGGTCTCAAAGGAGAAGAGACATCCCAAAGCCAATAATCAGCACTGACATTCTGCACCCAAATGGCGGTTTTGTCGTCACCAAACTGGCTTGGCATCAGGCGGAAAAGGAAATTGTCGTCAGACCGTTTCAGTTGACGCCATCCATAAATTTCCACATAATCAAGAAACAGCGAAGCCGAAGGAGAGTTGAGAAGACTCATTTTGAACGTAGCGGTGTCGGAATCAAGAACCATCTGTTTGTTGATGGTCGACAACCGGCCATACAAATGATCTTGATCACTAACATACTTGACGGCAACATTATCAGCCACATGGTTGTCGTTGACCCAGGCATCGTAATGCAAATAAGTCTTTTTGATACGTCCCAGTATTTGTGAATTAATTCTTAAATACTTGGTTTTAACCAAATTAGGGAAAACAAAAGGAATAGCAAAGACTGAATCCTCTGAAGTAATCTGTTCGCCAAACCAGTTTTGTCCGATGGAATAGGGCGAAAACAGTTCCTCCTCATGCCAAACGAAATCAGGGAAATCGGAGATGACCGCTGTCGTGTTCTCGACGGGAAGCGTAGCCTTCTCTCCCACTCTCAGACCGTCAACACCACTATTGACACATAAATAATAATAGGTGGTGTCAGAATAATAGTTGCGTTCACGCCTATAGGTATCTTTACCAGAATCGACCAACACCCAACGCGTAGGCTCCTGCCCATAAAACAGGACCACATCGCCCTCATCGAAACTGCCATCGTCGGCACCGGTCACACAGATGGCCATTTCGGTCAAATCGTCGGGGCGGCTATCAGAGTTTCGCTCAGGCAGAGCGCCTGACGGATTACCAAACAATCGTATCTGGTTTGGATTCAGGCTATTCATGTCAATGCCCATGCCTTGCAGGGTGGCATAATCCAACTGATGGGCACCCTCTTGCGTCACTGAGAGGCGGTACCAAGTGTGCTCACTCAGCACCGAATGGTAAGTATTATCCTGCGCCCAGCCCATCGAACTGCCAACCAGCAGCAATAGAAGCGCAATTAAGGTATTTCTTCTGTATTTCATACTCATTCTCATTTGCTTAACACTAGTTTTGAAACCAAGGTGGCCGTTTCACCGTTGTCGTTGGTGGCCACGATGCGATAGATATAGACTCCATTGCGAAGGCTTGCTCCACCTGCGCCACACCCGTTCCAACGGATAGGATCGGTGCGCGTGGAAGCGCCCGACACCGTCTCGGAAATTGTGTTCACCCAACGACCCATGATGTCATAGATATAGATGTCGACCTTCACATTGTTGCCCACCTGATTGTGGTCGAACACGAAATGTGTCTCGTCCGTCACCGGATTGGGCGCGTTGAAGGCATTCTCAATGACCATGCCGCTGTTGTTAATCACAGTGAAATCAATGGAAGCCGTGCTGGAATTGTTATAGATGTCCCAAACCTTGAGGGTCAGGGTATAGTCGCCGTCGGCGAGGTCTTGCATCTTGTAGGTGATGGAGCCCTTGCCTGGCTGGTCAAGGTCAGCAACGAAATAGTCGTTGAGGCTATAGGCATTTTTAGTCGGCCCTGTCAATGTGGCCATAATGTCGTGACCAATGCCCGCCCCAGTAGTATTGATGCCACTTTCATCATCGACCAAAGCCAACAGCATCGGGTTCTGACCCGTCAAGCCACCGCTCACAAAGAGCGTATCATCGATGAAGAGTTTGATCTCCGGCCCTTCATTGTCCTCAGTGGCCTCGTCATAGAAACCACCGATGATGAATGAATCACAATTACCATTGGCATCAATATCGTAATCGGTCGCATAATAATTGATCAAGCCTTGACCAAAACGATAGGAAATGTCGCGAGGGACAATGAAATTGATTTTGAACTTCCCACTTACAACTTCAGCTTTACCATTGAAAATCATGCTGTTGCGCAACTTGAAATTGACACCATTGGCAACAAGTTCGGTTTCTTTATCATACACAATCACACTCACCACACCATTGAAATTGGAAGCCACATTGCCGTCCAAGTCCTTAACAACACCTTCAATCTCAACAGGTTGCAAGGCACTAATGGTATCATGATAAACCGGATAGGTTCTCCAAGTGCTATCGTTGATTTGAATAGAGTCCAAGTCATAGCCAGGATATTTCCCATTGATGCTCAACGTCTCCACTTTCCATTTCGGATAGGTCAAGTGAAGGGCTGGGTCGCCAAAAAAGACATAACGTTTTTCAAAATTGCCACCACCGGTTTTCGCCATGCGGTAGATATCACCCAAACGATAATGCTCACCTCCCACAACGCGGAAAAGGTTATTATAAATACCTTTAGCGAAATTCATATTATCAGGGCCATGAGTCACCCTTGAGGTAGTAAACATGGCAATCATGCCACCATATTGGTTGAGAAACGAATATTCACCTAAGGAAGTACGTTGATGGTCATCAAAGCGGCTGAACTCGCAGGTGCCTGTGATCATCAACGGATACATAGGTGCGTTGCGCCATGAGTCGACATCCTTGCGTTGCAGGATTTTCTCATCAGCCAACTGCACCTCACCACCGTGACCGACATAGTTGAGAACCAAAGTGCCTTTTTCCACGCGGCTGTTGATGGCGGCATTCACCTCTGGAGCAATCTCACCGCCTGGCGCACTGATTTGCGGATAGGCATCAAGATAGATCTTATCGACCACAACACCATCACCGCCAACCCATTTCAGCATCCTTGCCAAGCTATCCGCATTCCGCACAAAGCCAGAGTCATCATCGCAGAAGAAGGTAAACTTGTTACGCCAAGGTGTCATAGTGGTGGCATCTTTCACAATGTAACGTTCAATCTTGTCGACCATCTGTGAGGCTTGCTCCAAGTTCTGCACAGGAAAACGCCCGATACCGATGTCGGCCAAGGAACGGCCAATGTCGCCTTCGTTTTCATCCATGAAGCCAAAATAATCATCGGTGACATAAGTGGTACTCATATCAAGCGATTTCACCGTCTCGTAAGAAGGCACGAAATCGACGATGCCATCGCGGTTCTTAAAGTCGTAGGAGCAGTCGCCCAACAACAATAGGTACTTGATTTTGCGGCCCGGTGTACTGTCAAGATAGAGCATGCGGCAGAAATCGCGGATGGCAGAAACATCTTTAGCACCGCACGAGAACTCATTGTAAACCAATTCAGGCGTGGTGATATAGACGTTCAAGTCGGGATCGATGCGATTGTGAATCGCTTTAAGCCTTACGGCCTGCTCCATGAAATCGGCATAGGTCAGGATGACGAAATCCACATCACGCACACCGTGAAGATTCTGGTTGTCAACCTTTCCGATTGCCTTTGCCGAGCAATACGAGCTACCATTGTGAGCGACAAACTCATTATTGCGATTGCCGACCGTCTTGAAGCTATAGGTAGTGCCATTAAGTTGTCCTTTCACTTTGGTTGGACTACGAGGGTCGCTCACATCCCAAACCTGAGTCTGTTGAGAGGCTCCTGCGAGCCGGTATTCGTAGGTTTGAGTCGAGGCTGAAGCTCCGGGATTGCGGAACAGCATCTGCCCACCCGTGAAAGTCAGTTTTCGCCAAGCGTTGGCAAGGACATAGTCGACATAACCTTCCGAAGTGGAATTAGAGCCCAAGGCATTATGTTTCAGCATGACACTCAGGTTATCCTTCGTAGGATTTGCCGAGACCCATCCCCCAACATCGTAGCCAAAAGGATGTTCGGTAGAAGAAGTCGTGGTTGAGATGGGGTATGTCGCCTTATTCACATTATCAACAAACACCTCGAAATTGGCAGGCTGGAAGTTGCGTCCCATTAAAGCCGTTTTCACCCAACAAGGAATAGTAGTGACCACATTGGGAAAATCGAAATTGATAGTCTTGGTTGAGGTGTATTCCATCTTGTCGCCGTAATAGGTACGACCTACGCGGAACACATTGAATTGGTCATTTTCATAAACCTGATAGTCAAGGAATTGATTGATGATTTCACTAGCATTCCCCGAGGGTTGGCTGGCTTCGGCGATGCGCTTGCCTTGACCCAAACCTAAGACGATAAAGGCGTATGCATAGTCATCATATGGGTTTTGCTCATGGGTGTATGCAATACGGTCAGACTCGAGTTTCCAGCAAACGGGGCCACGACCATAGAAAAGGATATAGTCACTATTGTCGAAACGACCATCGGATTCGCCTGCCACATAAATAGGCACCTCAACCAAGTCGTCAGGTCGGGAAACGGCATTCATCTCGGGCAGCACGCCACCACCATTGTGATAGATGCGGATTTGTCGCGGGTCGATGTTGGAAACATCAATGCCCAAGTCGCTAAGGTCGGAAGCAGTCAGTTTATATATGCCTGTTTCAGCAAGACCGATTTTGTACCAACTACCTGAAGCCATCGCCGAGCGATGCGTATAGGTCGGATTCGATTTATGAGCACTGAAATCAGGCGTAAGAGTCACTGAAAGCGTTGCCGATAATAGTTTCTCGTATTGGTCACCTTTTTGACGGAAGGGAACGATGCGTACTGAAAGAAGCGCTTCATCGCGAGAGCGTAAAGGCGTGGCAGTCACTTCAAAATCAGCGTTATAGGTAAAACCACGGGCAACCTTAAGTTCTTCTCCCGATAATGTTGCCGTCTTGACATTCAACAGTTTTACATCCGCTTTCACCGCATCGTCATAAATGGGATATGACTGGCAAAAGATCGGCATGATGTCTTCATAGACTCCCGATTCCAAATCAATATATAATAAGGTATCGGATGCAGCACGTTGTTTAGCCACTCCATTCCATTGCAAACGGATGGGATGATTCATCTTCACTTGGCCCCAAACTGGAGTGAAAGTGGCGAAAACCATCAGAAAAAACAGCAATTTCAAGTGTATCTTATAACGCATAATATTCCTTATTGCCTAATAAACAAGTTTTTACGTAGAAAACATTTCATTCTATTCCAACCTATTTAAGGGAACGAAAATACAACTTTTTTATTGCAGATGATCAATTTTTCGCTTGAAAAAAGTTTTTTTTCAAAAAATGCCAGCTGATTCAAAAAAAGTCCATAAATTTGCGTGATTTTTTTGAAAATTTTCTGAGCGGTGTACAATAAATGCCTCTCAATAGAGTTTATAGATAACAAATTTGATCAAAAATGTATAGAAAACAAGGATTCAAGACACTAGCCATCATCGTTTTGGCAGGATTACTCACCGTTTCGTGCTCCAAGCAATCTTCACGCACGACAGGTTGGGCTTACAACGATGCCAACAACGGAGGCTTTGAAGTTACTGAAGTGAACGACCAGGAAATCGGTCCCGGCCTGATTGCCATCGAAGGTGGAACCTTCGTGATGGGTGCCACAACCGACAACCTGACTTATTCGTGGGACAACTCACCCCGTAAGGTCACCGTGCCTTCCTTCCTGATGGACCGCACCGAGGTCAGCAATGTGGACTATCGCGAGTACATCTATTGGCTGAACCGCGTTTACGGCCAAAACTATCCTCAGGTGGTTCGCAATGCCGCGCCCGATACTTTGGTCTGGCGTGACCGTTTGTCGTACAACGAGCCTATGGTTGAGATTTATTTCCGCCATCCTTCGTACAACGACTATCCTGTGGTGGGTGTGACTTGGGTACAGGCCAATGACTATTGCGCATGGCGTACCGACCGTGTCAACGAGTTGATGCTCGTAGATGCTGGTATCCTCGATTGGGACCCGACCCAACAGGACGAAGAAAACTTCAACACCGATGCTTATTTGGCTGGCCAATACACCGGCAAGGTGAAGAACGGAAAGAAAGACCTCTCCAAGGGTGGCGACGGTGTGCGTAACGTCAGAATGGATGACGGTATTCTGCTGCCTTCCTATCGTCTGCCTACGGAAGCCGAATGGGAATATGCCGCTGTCGGCTTGGTGGGTAACACCAGCAACGAACTCGTCAGCGAACGTAAGGTTTATCCTTGGAATGGCGACGGCTTGCGCACCGACAACAAGAGATATATGGGTAGCTTCATGGCCAACTTCAAGAGAGGCCCTGGTGACTACATGGGTGTTGCAGGCAACCTGAACGACGGTGCTGCCCTGCCCGCTCCTGTGGGTTCCTACTGGCCCAACGACTATGGCCTGTATAACATGGCTGGCAATGTGGCTGAATGGTGCCAAGATGTCTATCGTCCGCTGTCTCACGAAGACGTGGCCGACTATAGCCCCTTCCGTGGTAACGTGTTCACCCGTAAGGCTGTTGACGACGAAGGCTTCCTGCTGCAGAAAGACTCTTTGGGCCGTATCCGTAGAGAGCCCATCCCTCAGGAAGAAGCAGCCAAGCGTCAAAACTACCGTACCAGCTTCAACTCCAACTATGACGATGGTGACTATATGTCGGCCATCCGCAACCGCTGGAGCGATCCTCAAGACGACCAGAGCGTTTTCACCAAGGAAATGTATGAAGCTGCAACAAACGACACTCCTGGTACGACCCTCATCAGCGACGAATCGAGAGTATACAAAGGCGGCTCTTGGGCTGACGGTCCTTACTACCTGAGCCCCGGCACACGCCGTTACCTCAACCAGAACCAGTCCGCTTCGACCATCGGCTTCCGTTGCGCGATGAACAAGGTGGGCAGTTCCTTCGCAAAGTAAGTAATAGATTCTTTTTCATGATAGCATTGAAGCCGTTTGATCCGTCAGGCGGCTTCTTTCATTAAAAGCCCAGGGTCCCTGAGCTTGTCGAAGGGCCCGAACCCATAACCAATGTTAGAAACGATATATCAAAATTACCTCAAGGCTCATAAAGTCACCACCGACAGCCGCAAGATCGAACAAGATGCCGTCTTTTTCGCCCTCAAAGGCGAGAACTTCGACGCCAACGACTTCGCCCTGCAAGTGGCCGAGCAAGGTGTGGCCAGCCTCGTCGTCGCAGACCGCAAAAGCCTGCCCCAACATGAGCGCATCCTAATTGTGGACGACACCTTGAAGACTTTGCAGGACCTTGCCGCCTATCACCGCGCGCAGAGCAAAGCTATTGTGCTTTCCATCACTGGCACCAACGGCAAGACGACCACCAAGGAACTTGTATCAGCAGTGCTGGCCAAGAAATACAACATCATCCACACGATGGGCAACCTCAACAATCACATCGGCGTGCCGCTCACTTTGTTGAGCATCAAACCCGAGACCGAGATTGCCGTCGTAGAGATGGGTGCCAACCACCCTGGTGAAATTGACTTCCTTTGCAAAATCGCCGACCCTGACTATGGTCTTATTACCAACATCGGGAAAGCGCACTTAGAAGGCTTCGGTAGCTTCGAAGGCGTCATCAAGACCAAGACCGAACTGTATCGACATATCAAGACTCATGGCAAGGCCGTCTTCGTCAACCAAGGCAACCCACTGCTTTGGGAACAATCCGAGGGACAGGAACGCATCAGCTATGGCAGGCATTGCGCTGCCTTCTGCCCTGTCACCCCTGCTGCCTGCAACCCATATTTGAGTGTCGGTTGGAGGGATCACCTCATCCAGACCCATCTCGTGGGCAGCTACAACTTCGAGAATGTGGCCGCTGCCATTGGCGTGGGGCAGTATTTCGAGGTGGACGAGAACGCCATCATCGAAGCCTTGGAAGCCTACACACCCACCAACAGCCGCTCTCAGGTCATTGAGACTGAGAAAAACCGCATCATCATGGATGCCTACAACGCTAACCCCACCTCCATGCGCGCCGCCTTGATTAACTTTGCCAGCATCTGCGGAGAACAACACCTATTAATATTAGGCGACATGCGAGAGTTGGGTACGGCTTCTGAGGAAGAGCACCGCAACATCCTTGGCTTGATGAAAGAGTTGAAATTCAAGGAGGCTTTGTTGGTCGGGTCGAACTTCTGCACCTACAATGAGAACCTTGATTGGAAGACCTTCGATAATGTCCAGAACCTGTGTCAATATCTTGAAAGCAGTCCGGTTAGCGGAAAGATGATACTCGTTAAAGGCTCGCACAGTGTGCAACTGGAGAAAGTGTTACCATTATTGTGACGGCCCTTCGACAGGCTCAGGGACCTGCAAAGGCTAAGGTCGTTGAGCCCGTCGAAACGCCGACTATACATCACTAACCATGAAAGAAACCACAGCCATAGGACTCATGTCGGGCAGCTCGTTAGACGGGCTGGATATCGCCCTTGTGCGCTTCCAAGAAAAGGAGGACAAATATCACTTCCAAATCTTGCAGGCCGAGACCCTACCCTATCCCGAATACTGGACCGAGCAACTCTCTGAAGCCTTCCACAAGCAGCCTGAAGACTTGGTTCAGCTGGATAAGGACTACGGTAAATATTTAGGCGAACAAGTGTTGGCTTTTGCCAAGAAACACAATGCTACACCTAACTTTGTTGCTTCGCACGGCCACACCATCTTCCACCGCCCTGAAGAGCATTACACGCTTCAAATCGGCGATGGACAAGAGTTGGCCAAGGCTTGTGGCTTCACCGTCATCAATGACTTCCGCAGTGAGGATGTCAGCAAGGGCGGACAAGGCGCACCGCTTGTGCCCATTGGCGACAAGTTGCTTTTCGGCAACTATGAGATCTGCCTCAACATCGGTGGCATCGCCAACGTCTCCTATGACGAAGACGGCAAGCGTATCGCCTTCGACCTCTGCATTGCCAACCAAGCCCTCAATTATCTCGCCCAAATGGAAGGCCTACCCTACGACCGCGATGGCGAGATGGCTCGCAGTGGTGAGATCGACATCACGTTGTTGAAACAATTGAATAGACATCCTTTCTATGGGCTGTACCCACCCAAGTCATTGGGTAGAGAGTTCTTCGAAGCCAACCAGAAACAACTTTTGCAAGGTCTTTCCGTTCCAGATATGCTGGCCACCTTCGTGGAGCACATCGCATTGCAAATCGCTTTGGGAGTGAGCCATCTGCCCAAAGGAAAGATTCTCGTCACCGGTGGCGGTGCAAGGAACAAGTTCCTTATAGAACGCCTGCAAGCCCGTAGCTCACATGAGGTCGTCATCCCCGACAAGATAATCATCGACTACAAGGAAGCTTTAGTCTTTGCTTTCCTTGGACTGCTTCGCGTGGAAGGCAAGACCAATGTGCTAGCCTCAGTAACTGGGGCTGAAAGTGACAGTTGCAGTGGGCAGATTTGGAGACCCTGCTAAAGAATTCTGCTTCTTATTCATTTACAGCAATATATCCGACAACAAACGACAACAAACGACTGCTGTCGACTACAAACGTTTGTTCAACGGCTTTGTCTTGACAAGGTTTGCATCTTTGCGGTATTAAAACCAATAAGAATATGGCGAAGAAAGAAACCAACACAAAACTTGAAGTCGCAATTTGCGACCTCAAAGGCATTGACAGTATCAAAATAGAATCGCTGATCCGTGTGATAAGAGGTCAACAGGTAATGCTTGATTCCGATTTGGCGATGCTGTATGGCGTTGAAACAAGGACGCTTAACCAAGCTGTTAAACGTAATATCAAACGGTTCCCAGAGGATTTCATGTTTCAACTAACCAAGGAGGAAGCCAATCATTCAAGGTCACAAATTGTGATCTTGAACAATGATGAACTTTCTTCAAGGTCGCAATTTGCGACCTTGAACACCCAAAGAGGTCAAAATATAAAATATCTGCCTTATGCCTTCACCCGCAATGGCATCGCCATGCTCAGCAGTGTATTAAGGTCTGACACCGCCGTTGAAGTCAACATCCGTATCATGCGCGCATTTACCATGATTCCCCAACTCGTCAATCACAACACGCAGATTATTGAGCGTATCTTCAACATAGAGCAGCATCAACAAGAGACAGACAAAACGATTAAGGTCATTCTTGATAGGATCGAGGACGTTAGCCCAAAACTCCTCCCCGAGCAAGTCTTCCCCACGGGCTGCGTCTGGGATGCGTGGTTTTACATTTCAGATCTCGTTAGAAGCGCCCGACAAAGAATCGTCCTTATCGACAATTATGTTGACGACCGAGTACTCTCCATGTTTACAAAGCGGAAAGATGGCGTTTCAGCGACCATCTACACTCGGCATAATGAGCAATTCCTCACAGACCTGAAGAAGCACAACGCCCAATATCCAGAGATTGAATTCATCCAATTGCCTCATCGCAACCACGACCGTTTCTTGATTATCGATGACAAAGTCTACCTGTTAGGCGCTAGTGTGAAGGATATGGGGGCTGGGCTTTGCGCGGTGACTGAGATGAGCATTACGCCAGAGACTATTCTTGGGCTCTTTAAGTGAAAACGGAAGACAAGAAATGCCAAGCTGGATGATTAAGCTTTTTCCAATGTATTTTCTTTCATACAAATTATTTCCGTACTTTTGTCGTTTAATAAGCATATCGGAATCCCGTGTTCAAGAAAATCCTAAATACCTTTGGAACCAAGATACTGGCGGCAGCCCTTAACTTCGCCATTGCCATTATCATTTCCCAAACCTTGGGCGATACGGGCAAAGGTACACAGGCGCTACTCCTGACCACCATCTCCTTCATCCTCATCTTCTCCGACATCATCTGCGGTGCAAGCATCATCTACCTCGCTCCGCGCCATTCGTTCAAGAAGATTCTGGTAGCCTCCACGGTATGGGCAGCCCTCATTGCTGTGATCATGGGCTTCGCCATCTGGCTGTTCTATCCGAAGCTGGCGCCCGATTTGGTGGCACACGTAGCCATTCTGTCGTTCATCTCCTCGCTCAGTAACATCAACTTCCGCTTCTTGGTCGGCAAGGAGGAGATCAAAAAGGCCAACTATAACACCTTATTACAGCCCGTGCTTTTGGCCTTGACCTTGGTCATCTATTATATCTTGCTGAAGCGAACCGACATCTACGGTTATGTCATCGGGCTATATGCCGCCTATGGTGGCACTTTCCTGTTGGGCGTGTGGATGTTGCGGAAGGAATATGTCAACCTGCGCCACGACACGGATAAGGACTACAAACCCGTACTAAAAGACCTCTTCAAATACGGTTTCCTCAACCAAACAGGTCACTTCGTGCAGTTCTTCAACCTGCGCTTGAGTTATTATCTACTGGACAAATACATCAGCGTGGGACGCGTGGGAGTGTTCTCCAACGCCCTCTCGCTCGCCGAGGCCATCTGGATCATCAGCAACAGCATCGCCCTCGTGCAATATGCCCGCATCGCCAATGCCGACGACCGAGCCTACGCGCAAAAGCTCACCCTCGATTTAGGCAAGATCTGTCTTCTTATCTCTGCCTTGGCCGTTGTGGTGTTGTGCCTGCTACCGCCTGCAATCTACACCTTCGTCTTCGGTCCCGAGTTTGGCGAAATGGCGGGACTCATCCGCATCCTGGCTCCAGGCATTTTGCTCTACTGCATTTTCCTCATCCTCGGGCACTATTACTCGGGCACCGGGCGTTATCAAATGAACACCTTTGCGGCGCTCTGCGGACTGGTCGTCACTTTCGTCTGCGGCTTCACGCTGATACCTCGCTATGACGTCACAGGCGCAGCCATCACCTCAGCGGTATCATATACAGTCAATGCGGTGTTCCTGTTTGTGTTCTTCGTCAAGGAGTCGCACTTCAAAGGCCGCGACTTCATCCTAACCAAGAGCGAGATACAGAACTATATCGCCGAACTGAAACAACAATTTTTGAAACAACCTACCGAAAATGAATAAACTCCATAAATTCACGAAAGCCCTTGGGCGCATCATCAGGCATCCCTACCTGCTTAACCTTGTCCTTCAAGATGAGGACAGCAACAAGGAAGACGTCATCCGGAAATATGGACTCGCTGACGGCCTGCCCGTCATCGAAATCAACGATTTATTCCCTGACTTCCACGAAATCGCGAAGCCATACGCCTATCTCTCGGGTGCCACCATGCCTATCGACATTGCCTTGCTGCGCGCCTTGGCGAAACGCTATGCGGTGAAAGACTATTTCGAAATCGGCACTTGGCGTGGCGAGAGCGTGGCCAATCTAGCCGATGTAGCCTCGCATTGCGTCACCTTCAACCTACCAAAAGAAGACATCCTCAGGCTGACCAATAACCAGTTATACGCCGACTTGCACAGCTTCTTCAGTAAGGATTTGAGCAACGTGGAACAACTCTACGGCGATTCCCAGGCCTTTGACTTCGGCCCTCACTTTGGCAAGTACGACATGGTCTTCGTCGATGGCGACCATCATTACGAGAGCGTGAAGAAAGACACCGAGACCGCTTTCAAACTGCTGAAAGGCGAGCGTAGCATCATCGTGTGGCACGACTACGGTCTCGACCCCGAGACTATCCGCTGGGACGTGATGGGTGCCATCTTGGATGGTTCACCTGCCGAGAAGCGCAAACATATCTATCATATCTCCAACACCTTGTGTGCTGTTTATCTGCCTGAAGACTTCACCACGCACAAGCTTGTGCCGTATGAGACGCCAAAGAAATACTTCGAAATTGATATCAAGACCCATAAAACCAAGTGATACACTAGACTGCTTCGTTCCTCGCAATGACGCGAAGCGACAACTGAACAACTGATAACTGAACAACTGACAACTAACAACCTGGACTGCTTCGTTCCTCGCAGTGACGCAAAGCGGCAACTGAACAACTGACAACTAAACAACTGAATAACTGATGAATATCCTGCACCTATTGAGTTGGTTCCCTACCCCCGATGATCCCACCTTGGGCAACTTCTGCGTCCGCATGATTGACGCACTGCCTGAGGATTGCCATTCCGTCATCCTCTCCGTCTGCGACGGCAAGAATATGACGAAATCGTTCGAGGTCAAGGAGATTCCCGGGGCGCACCACACCCATGTGCAGATCTACATCCGTCCACCAAAGATCAACGCCATTCGCAAACTGAAGATGCTACGGATGTACCAATACGGACTGAAATACATCAAAAAACGTTTCTTCAAGCCTGACTTGATTCATTTACACGTCACCTACCCTCTTGGCCAGGTGGCCTTGCTGTGGAAGAAGCTCTCTGGCTACAAATATGTCCTCACCGAACACTGGACCATTTACCAGCCGCAGAACAAGGACGTTTTGGTCGGGAAGTTGAAGCGGAAAATCGTCAAGATTGCCAATAATGCCGAACTTATCATGCCCGTCAGCCTTGACTTGCAGCAGTGCATGGAAGGTCATGGGGTGAATAACCGCTTCAAGGTGATTTACAACTTGGTGAATACAGATATGTTTAAACTGCGCGAGCCGCCTTGCATAGATTGGCTACGCCGAATGCAAAGCATTTCCAGCCTTCCCACAAGCCTACGCAGGAATGACATGCAAGGCTCGACGGAGAATGATATGCACGGCGGCAATGAACAACCGTGCATAGATTCCAGCCTACGCACAGGCCTCTGCAGGAATGACATGCAAGGCTCGAAAAAAAATGACGTGCATACCTGGAAGAAACATATTCTTCACATTTCTACCTTGCGTGACGAGGCCAAGAACTTCAGCGGCATCTTGCGTGTTATTGAAAGATTAAGACAGCAGCGCGACGACTTCGAATTGCATGTCATCCATGACTATGAGGCGCCAGAATTCAAGGCGTTTGTTAAAGAACACCATTTGGAGGACTGCGTCATCTTCCATGGAAAGAAAACCTCTGCCGAGGTAGCCGAAGCTTACCAAAACGCGGACTTCTTCGTGCTGTTCTCCAACTTCGAGAACCTTCCTTGCGTCATTGTGGAGGCCTTCGCCAGCGGGGTGCCAGTGTTGAGCACTTCCGTGGGAGGCATCGCCGAAATCCTCTCTCCTGAAAGAGGCATCCTTATCCCGCAGGGAGACGAGAACGCTTTGTTGCAAGGCATGAACCAACTGCTCGACCACAGTTCAGAATATGACCGCGAAGCCATTCGCGACTATGCCATAAAAACATTTGCTGCCCAAAACATTGGACAGCAAATATTTGAAGCCTACAAAGAAGTCGTTATTCCTTGACGAATCTCACCGTCGAGACGACATCATTTTCATCCACGACACGGACGAAATACACGCCTTTGGGCCAAGTTGCCACATCGACAGTATTGTCCTCGCCTTGATACACCATTTGTCCCAAAGCATCAAACGCCTTGATCTCCTTGACTTTGCCTTCGATAGTGAAGCGGTCAGAGGCTGGATTAGGATAAAGCATCGAATGAGAGGCGTTTTCCGAAACCGATGTCACCTCAACCGACACCGGGACTATATCGGATGTGCAATACTCCCCACTTTCCCTACGATAGAGGACGGAAACTCCCAAGTCAATTAAGATTGGATATGTGGTATAACATCTAAGAAAAATCTCCTTGTACCCAGGATCATCTATTGTTGTGACAAGCATACCATAATTATCAGTAATCTCATATTGTGCGAACTCATTCTCATTGCCATCCCAGTCCCAAGTCAGCTTGACACCGTATTCTTCTTCGTTGTGCCATTCATAAGCACCTTCCAGGTTGAATACAGGTCGGCAGTCCATCTCGCAACTGATCTCATAGTCAGTAATCGCTCCTACTTCAGGGTATCCGTCTGAAGCGACTATCAGATTGTCGTCCCAGTCGTAGATTTCGTACGAGACCTCCGAGAGGCTCCCATGTGAGTAGCAAGTATTGTCGTAGGTCCAGAAAAAGGTTGCCGTCTGGTTTTTCGGAACAGGGACAACGACAGAAGCCTCTCCGCCATCCCAAAGTCCAACACGCTGTGAGACCTTTCCATCTTCGTCAAGTACGGCGATGGACGACATATCCCAGCCGTTGCCGCCAGTGTCAGCCAACTCGAAGCGCAAATCACAGGTGCGGCCGATGGTCACCGTGTCGCGTGTCACCTTGCTCATACTTGCATGGTTGACAGCATATACGGTATAATAATAGGTGCCGTTTTTCTCCAGATGGTCAGCATAAACATGATATTGATTTTGACTCCATGGATAATCAACCAAGGAGTCAATCACCATACCGTCGCGCATAATGTAAATAGCAATATCTTCATCGTCAATGGGATTGCCACCACAGGTTTCAAGGACAGGAACGATTCGCAAAATAGCCGTACTCGTATTATGAGCGTATGCCTCCAAAGGTTCCACTGCCTTCGGCGCATCATAATACTCATCATCGGGATGCAGATTAAAAATGGCATTGTGAGACCACGGGAAGGAATAGAACGTCAGATAAAAACCATTGATGGTGTAATAGCCGTTATCAAAGCCTCCCCAGCCCCAATTGAGGTGGAACATATCGTTGTCGTCATAGCCATCAAGCACGTAGGCATGACCGCCTGCTTCACCCTGCGAGGCATAATAGATAGGCATACCCGCATCAAGGTTGGCTCGTAAGTCGTTCTTCCACTGTGTACTAGAACCATTCGGCTTATCACGATGCTCCCAGTCGGAACTATACCTGAAATGTTCCTCCATGGCAGGTCCCACATCCTGCGAATAAGCGCCACTGGCATTGGGTCCATAACCCATCTCGACGCTTACACCAGCATGGTATTCCAACAAAGCAACGGCATCTACCTCGGCCTGTGGACTAGCAAAATCAAGAAAGTCGGGCATCAGTTCATAGCGGTATGTGGCATCCTCAAAATTGGCTTCTTGCCAACCATAATTGCCATAATAGCCGCTAGCATCATAGCCATGGCTACCTTGTCCATGGCGAGGCCATTCCCAATAGCGCATGATCTGGCTCATGGCATTGGCCACGCAACCCGACTTGCAATGACCACTGTAAACTGAGCTGGGGTCTTCGGGAGCCATATTGTTGTAAAGGTCTGTTTGGTTCCAAATGGAAGCCAGCAAAGGGCCAACGCTACGGTCGGTTTTCGTTACCGAAAGCTTACCTATCTTCTCCAAACTCGTCCAATCCGCGACAGCCTCAGCAGTGCGTTCGTCGTTACGTGCAAACATTTGGCTGAAGCCCGCCTTGTAATTGTCGAAGAAAGTCATCATGCCGTCGGGCAACTGAGCAGTGAAGTTGTTCTCAGTGGAATAGCCCAAGATAGGTTTAGCGCGGTCGTCGGCAGAGACAATGACAAAACCCTTAGGCTGAACAGCGAAGACATAGAACGCCGCTTGACCATTATTGGCAAAAGCCGTGTAGGTCAATTCAGCCGAAGCTGACTTCATCTCAGTATTAACCTTCATAAACTTGACACCCAAGGACTTAGCCTTTTGGACATCAACAGGTTTGGCTTGCAGTCCACTCAGAAACAGAGCAGCAAACAAAAGAATAAAAAGAGACTTTTTCATAATATGAGCCTTATACTGTTATCAATCCGCGTTCTTCACCAGGACAAAGGCATCCTTGTCGGTTTCTTTCGGAACATACCCTTGGTCGTAAACGAAATGGTAGACAGCACCTGCCTTGGTCGTGTAGGTACTCGTAAAGTACTTGAAATCGAAACCTTTCTCCGTCAGCTGTTGGCGACTGGCAAAGCCTTTCCCGGTAGGGTTCAGTTCCAGCAAGATATTATGGTTACGAGCCAAGATGCCATTTATCTTTCTTACCACATTGATTTGTTTGTGGGTCTTTTCGTAGTTGTAGCTGTTGCGGCACGAGTCACAGCAAAACTTTTTGTCGACTCGCCCGATAATCGGTTCACCGCAGTAGAGGCATTTTCTTTCTTCCATAGTTATCAGTTGTTAGTTGTTCAGTTGTTCAGTTAAAGCAGGTCGTTGAGCCTGTCGAAACGCCGTCATTCCAGGTCGGCCCTTCGACCCTTCGCTCAGGGCTCAGGGACCTTAGCTATTTAGTAAATACATACCTTAATATATTCGCACCCATTTTCAGGGCTTTTTCGCGCGTCTCTTGCGAGTCGTGATGCACACGTTGGTCTTCCCAACCATCGCCGAGGTCGCATTCGTAGGTAAAGATGCACACAATCCGGCCTTCGTAAATCAAGGCGAAAAGTTGGGGCGGTTTGTTGTCATGCTCGTGAATTTTGGGCAGACCATTCGGAAAGGCATACGGTTTCTTGAAAATCTCATGTGTGTAAGGCAGTTCCACAAAATCCAATTCGGGAAACACCTTCTTCATTTGAGGTTCAATGTATTGCCGGATGCCGTAGTTATCGTCAATGTGCAGGAAGCCGCCCGCCAACATGTAGTTACGCAGGTTTTGCGCCTCGGCGGCATCGAAGACCACGTTGCCATGACCCGTCATGTAGACGTAAGGATAGTTGAACAAGTCAGGAGACGAAGGCTCTACCGTCGGCACATTTGGGTTGATGTCGGTGCCAATCTCCTGATTGCAGAAACGCACCAAGTTGGGCAGCGAGGTCGGGTTGCCATACCAGTCGCCTCCCCCACGGTATTTCAGCAATGCGATGTTGAGTTGCTGAGCCGAGGCAACGAACGAGAACGTCAGCAATATGGCAATCAATAGTTTCTTCATCTCATTTGGTTGATGAGTTGGATGGTATGGCAAGCCACGATAGCCGCCGTCTCAGTACGCAGACGTGCCTCGCCCAAGCTGCACGGAACGAAGCCGTTCTCCTTGGCCAAGGCCACTTCCTCGGGACTGAAATCACCTTCGGGGCCGATGAGTACCAGCGCGTTTTCACCTTTATTATATAAGTCACAGAGACAGTCTTTCACATCATCGTCAATCCAAGCGATAAACTTCTGCCCTTCGAAGGGTTGCTTCACCAATTTGTCGAATGACACCAAGTCCTCCACTTTCGGCAGGCGCGACTTGATGCTCTGCTTCATGGCAGCTACCATCACCTTCTGGAAACGCTCCACATTGGCGGCGCGGCGCTCAGAATGATACGAGGTGAACAACCTCACTCGGTCGATGCCGATTTCAGTGGCTTTTTCGAGAAACCACTCCGTGCGTTCGTTGAGTTTGGTCGGGGCGATGGCGATTTCGAGCTTGAAGCCCCAGTGGTCATACCCTTTGCGTTGGTTTGTCAAGTTGACGGTGGCCCGCTTGGGCAATGCCTCCACCAACTCGGCGTCGAAGAGAAAGCCTTCGCCGTTGGTGACACAGAAACGCTCACCCTCGGTCATGCGCAGCACCTTGACGCAATGCTTCGACTCGTCCTCGGGCAAGGTTGTCAGGCCTTCAGTGGCATTGGGTATGTAAAAGACATTCATTTTGTCCCATCTGTAGAGACGCATTGAATGCGTCTCCTTTTTCATTAATTCCTATTTTTGAGACGCATTCAATGCGTCTCTACAACATTACATTCTATTCGGCATTCCGATACCCAGCAATTCCGAGGCATTGCGCAGCAAAGCAGCTACCATGTCGCACACCTGTAGACGGAACATGCGGCGGTCGACATCGGGTTCCTTCAAGATGCTGCACTCTTGGTAGAACTGGTTGAATTCCTTGGCAAGGTCGAAGATGAAGTTGGCAATCATCGCGGGGCTGCGGTTCTCAGCGGCTTGGTTCAGCACCATCGGCCAGCCGTACATCATCACGATGATTTCCTTTTCCTTGGGTTGCAATTCGCTAACCTTAATTTCATTTTCGAGCTTGATGCCTTGCTCCTCAGCCTTGCGCAGCACCGAGCAGATACGGGCGTGCGTGTATTGCACAAAGGGGCCTGTGTTGCCATTGAAGTCAATGGACTCTGCGGGGTTGAAGAGCATGGTCTTCTTCGGGTCAACCTTGAGGATGAAATACTTCAAGGCACCCAGTCCGATGGTGTGATACAGCTTGTCAGCCTCTTCGGGTGAGAGATCCTTAGCCTTGCCAAGTTCATCGGAGACGGCCTTGGCCGTGGCCACCATCTCGTCCATAAGGTCGTCGGCATCGACCACCGTACCCTCGCGCGACTTCATCTTACCATTGGGCAGCTCCACCATACCGTAGGAAAGGTGTTCGATATCATTTCCCCACTCGCGACCGAGGCGCACCAACACGCGCTTCAGCACGTCGAAGTGGTAGATTTGTTCATTACCCACGACATAAATCAACTTCTCCGGGTCGTATTCCTTGACGCGCAACTGGGCAGTGCCGAGGTCTTGGGTCATATAGACCGAGGTGCCATCGCGTCGGAGCAGGAGTTTCTCATCCAAACCCTCATCGCGGAGGTCGCACCACACGGAGTTGTCATCACGGCGATAGAGCACGCCTTTTTCGAGGCCTTCCTGCACCAATGCTTTACCAAGCAGATAGGTCTGTGATTCGTAGTAAATTTTCTCGAAGGACACGCCCATGCGCTTGTAGGTCACATCGAAGCCGTCGTACACCCATTGGTTCATGGTCTCCCAAAGGTGACGCACCTCGGGGTCGTTGGCTTCCCATTTCACCAGCATCTCGCGGGCTTCCTGCATCAGCGTGGATTCGGCTTCAGCCTTGACCTTGGCTTCTTCCTTGGCTTTTTCGTCCAAGGTGTCGTAATTGGCAGGAAGTAAGGATTTCACCTCTTCCTTAAACTTCTTGTCGAACAGCACGTAGAAGTCGCCGATGAGGTGGTCGCCCTTCTTGCCCGTCGACTCGGGCGTGCAGCCATTGCCCCACTTCAGCCATGCCAACATGCTTTTGCAGATATGGATGCCACGGTCGTTGACCAAGTTGACACGCACCACCTTTTTGCCATTGGCCTTCATGATCTCCGACACGCTCCAGCCGAGGAGGTTGTTGCGGATATGACCCAAATGCAAGGGTTTGTTCGTGTTGGGTGAGGAATACTCAATGACCACATTCTTGCCTGAAACGGGTTTGCGACCGAACTCACGGTTCTCGTGGTTTGCTTTGAAGAAATCCATCCAAAACTTATCGGAAATCAGCAGGTTGAGGAATCCCTTCACCACATTGAACTTAGCAATCATATCCGACTCCTTGATCATCTCGGCACCCATCTCGTTGGCCAGTTGCTCAGGGTTGCGGCCTGCCAACTTCCCGAAAGGGAACACCACGATGGTCATGTCGCCCTCAAACTCGGGGCGTGTCTTTTGGAAATTCACCTGCTGCACAGGAGGTTCCAATCCGTATAAAGCTTTGAATGACTTTATGAATAAATCTCTTAGTACTTGTTCTAGCATAATCTAATATTTTACATTGGTGCAAAAGTAGTAAATAAGCCCCAAATGTGTAACAAAAATCAAGGAAAAAAATACGACTTAAAACGCTTTCACTCTCCATAAGCAAATATTTTGTATTTTTGTCACCTCAATAGAAACACCATGGAAAATCCGAAATTCGTTATCGCCATCAACCGTGAGTTCGGCTCGGGTGGCAGAGAGATTGCCTACAAGCTCGGCGAGCTGCTCAATGTCAATGTTTACGACAAGGCCATTCTTGACACCTTAACCACCAAATTCAACCTGACCGTTGAGGAAATGCAGCGCATCAAAGCTGCCAAACCTAACTGGTGGAAAGACTTCTGCCGGTTCTATCAACAGTTCGGCGCTGCTGGACAAGGTGGATATACACCGCAAGAAGACCGTGAAGTGACCTCACAGCAGATCTACCTTGCCGAGACGCAAATACTCCGCGACTTGGCCTCACAAGAGTCGTGCGTCATCATCGGGCGTTCCGGATTCCATATTTTCAGAAACCATCCTTATGCCATGAGAATCTTCTTCATCGCCGACAGGAAAGCCCGTGTGAAACGCGTCATGGAAAAGTTTGCCTTGGACGAGGACGCCGCCAGCATGCGCATCGATAAAATTGACGAGGCTCGCGACACCTACACGCAGACTGTCACGGGCGTTTCGCGTTACGATGCCCGCAACTACGACTTCGTATTCAACGTCACCCAGTTCCCCACCGACCTCGTGGCGCAGTTTCTCGCCGACAACATCAGGAAGAAGTATCCGTTCATAGTGAAATGATCTAAAACCAACCAAAAAACAAGCAAGTATCGATTATTCCATTGCCTTTGACCTTGTGAAAGCCCCGTTATGAAGAAAATGTAATTCACTTTTTATTTCTTTTTTCTTCATAAACTCACCAACAAACCGAAAACTTTCCTATCTTTGCAGTCCGATGAAGTACTTAAACAAGCCATCGGAAAAGATTATCTGCACGGAATCAATTGGTTCCACAAAAATGAATTTCCTACTTTTTCATATTGACGGTCACATTGTCGACCGTCTTTTTTTTGCCAAGTTCAACAAACTAAATCGATAAGCCTATGTCAATTTCACTGAAAAACCGCAGCTTGATTTCCATCAGCGACTACACGCCTGAGGAAATCTGCCATGTCCTCGACATCGCCGAAGACTTCGAGAAAAACCCGCACCAGAACCTGCTGAACGGGCGCATCATCGCCTCACTGTTCTTCGAGCCTTCCACTCGTACCCGCCTAAGCTTTGAAACAGCCATCCAACTCTTGGGAGGCAACGTCATCGGCTTCAGCAGCACCGCCGGAACGAGCATCCAGAAGGGCGAATCCCTCGCCGACACCATCACCATGGTGGCCAGCTATGCCGACCTCATCGTCATGCGCAACCCCATCGAAGGCTCGGC
>CADCJI010000011.1 GCA_902801625.1 uncultured Bacteroidia bacterium
GTTTTCCATTTTGTTGACCTTTTGATGATCTAATGTCTTTTCAACTATGCTAATCTAATGCCTTATAGTTGAAGTCAGACGGATAGCAGTTGGCTTTCTGGTAGTCGAACTGGTAAATGCGCATGTAGGTTTCCTTGATTTCCTTGGCACCATTGCTGAAGGGATTGGAAACATGCATTGGGATGGTCACAATAATGACCATTTCGGGCGTAAGCACTACGCCGTTTACTCTTTTGAGCCGCTTGGGCCATACTTTAAATACTTTGCTCATGATGAATAGTTTTTAAGGGTTAACGATATAATGTTTTATAATTTAGATAGCCATATTCCTTCAATTGAATAGTTTATCGGATTAGGTAAAGGGACGAATTGTTTTAGTACATCGTAGAAAAACCGAGGATGGCCACAACAAACCAAATGACATAGTTCGTGAAAAATCACGTGACGACAATGTTTTTCAGATTGTTTAACCAAAAACTGACTAAGACCAATATAACCCCCACAGCAACATGACCTTCGACCTTTAGAGATTCGTATTACTGGTAAATCCAAAAAAGGATATTTTGAGGAAAATGATTTCCAACACTCTATGAATATCGGAAAAAGTTCTTGCCATATTTCTTGCTTGGGCATTGGTTTTCCATTGTTTTTTCTATATATGTCTCCATACATTAAAAACTCAGATTCCAGTTCTTTTAATTGCCTATTATGCTCACTTATCATTTTTTCAATCCAAACAGATATCATTTCGTCTATTTGTTCTAATAGATCAATGGAAATAGCCGTGTATGCAAGACGAAACTGCGTTGTGACACCATTCGGTCTAGTCTTATCAGCAATTATATGGATATCAACTACTTGACCTTTGGCCTCTACAGTTATGTTTGAGAAAGATACATTTGCACCTTTTAATGCCCTTTGAAGCATGGTTCCTGTGTCCAGGTCTCGCCTACAAAGAAGAAGCATTTGTCGAATCCTGTATCTCAAAATGCAGAACGAAGCTCCTTTATAGTAAAAGGCCGCATTTATTTTAGGCTCTAACCGTGAAGTAAATACCTCGAAGTCTTTATCCCATTGCGGAACCCGTTCATCAATTGTCCCCAAGAAACCAATGATGTCTGGAATGTCTTTGGTATAGTATTTTATTGAATAATACCTGTCAATGAAAAGCGTGTCCTCCTCGTGACATTTACCAATACGGAAATCGATGTTTTTGAGTTTTATCAGAAGCGTTTTGTCAGCCCTTCCTTTTATTACAGCCTTTGGAAAACACTCTTTAATCGACTCAACTATCCGACTCTTTTCTAGATAAATCGCCTCTAAGATATTGCTTTGTTTCTGTGCATTCAACACATGGTCAATTCTCTCTTTATAAAAATCGCACCAGGTATTTTCAAAAAAATCAATAGTGTTTACTATGTCTTGTTTTGTATTCATAATTATTTGCAAATGAAGGGAAAGCCCGCGCCGAATTGAAGCACAGGCTGGAAAAAAATCATTTACCCATAACGAGTTCTTTTCGTATCGAAGCAGACTCTTCCAATACGAGAGTGTTAAACAAACAAGAACTCTCGTACTCTTCAACAGGGATGTGCTGCTCGTAACGTTGTAGGAACTCCCAAGAATAGATTTTGCTTTCTTCGTCGTTCCAACGGTTAATGAGTCTGTCCCAATCCCATCGATCAATGTATTTGTCGATGAGGTCGAATGTGAGTTTCAGACATTGGTTTCCTGAAAGTTCGCCCCAATCCCATTGGTCTTTGAACTTTTCGAGGATTTCGGGCGTAAGAAGTGCCTCGTTGCTGGTTTGGGAAAAGATCTTCCAGTTAAGATAGTTTTCCCAGCGGTCAATCATTTCTATCGTCCAACCAATGTTGCGATTGTCCGAGACTTCATCCCAATCCAGCTCATTGCGGTATTTTTTTAGCATTTCGTCGGTCAAAGGGTACTCAGTCGAAACAGATTTCATTGCACACTTGTGGACAAGCTTTTGCGTCAAATAATTGCCTAAGTTTTTTGCTTCCATTGCTTTTCTTTTTAGAGTTAATACTTTGGTTCACTGTTTATGCTGCAAAGAAAACGAGAGCCTATGCCATAATACAGCACAGCCTTCGCATATTTTTGCCAAGTCAAAACAAAAACAACATGATTGAACTTCGAGAACAACTGGAACTAATCCGTCTAAAGGAGAGAATTGCGTTCAATGCCAAAATGAACCATCGTTTGGTTAAGCTACTTGGACAGAGCAAAGGCTGGGATGAACTTGGCGAAGACTGGAAATTGTCTCGCTCGATGATTCGTGGTTTGAAAGACATGGCTGTGTGTGAGCTGTGCTATAAGAAAAGCGATTTTTCCATCTTGCGGATGCAAGCATACGAGGAAGCAAAAAAGAGACTGATTCATGAAGGGAAGCAGCGGCCAATTGCTTTTTTCTCCACGCCCAAAGCGAATGTAGAGGTTCAATATATGTCTCGGAAGCCGATACAGGTAGCCGCTATTGCACAGGGGAAAATGAACAACTTTTCTTTTGATGGTACTAACCAACACGAAACAATACAAATCAAGCATGACACCAATTCACCTATATTCATTTTTGGAGATTTAGTTTGGCTTAATTGTAATGACCAGCGAATAACGGAATGCTATTTCTTGCATTGTCAACACATCGAAGGCATCAGCCTTGGCAGTAATAGGATAAAGACTATTGAGTTACACAATTCATTCGATGATTTAAAGAACGTTGATTTAAGGGATAATCCTATTGATTTAGGATCTGTCCTACAGATTCTGAAACAAGTGGAGCCTTTCACTAAACAAGATTTGTTTGATGAAGAGCCCACTTTATTTGTCACGCTGGAAACGCCTGGGGAGCTTTATTCGTTGGCAAAGTTAAAAAGATGGATCGTTGTAAATGAAATGTAGCACGGACTAAAACAATTGCTTATTCTAGAAAAAAATCAGGCGATTGGGTCGCCACAAAAGGCTTTGCGTTTGCAGGATTTGCAGTGTTTGCCTATCCAGACGGCATCGAATTGGTTCATGGCTTGCTCCACCAGTTCGGGATTGTCGGTGAGGATGCCCGCTTCGAAGTTGCGAGTGCCGTCGCCTTTCATGCCGATGCCTGCGCCGGTGAGGTTGGCGCTGCCGATGTAGGCAACCTGGTTATCAAAAACCAAGATCTTGAAATGTACCCTTGGGCAAAGCGCCCTCTCCAAGCCATCAAACAAGGCGGGGTATTTGTCGAAGTCCTCGCGGAACGCGGGGCCTGGTTCTTTGGCGTGGATGAGCCGCACCTCAACGCCTTTTTTGATGAGCTGCGCCAAGACCGCAAGGAAAGGCTTCGTTTGAGACCCGACCTTGACATACAAGTCTTTGATGTCGGCGGTGCCAATCCAAAGGCTGCGTTTGACCTTGGGCACACGGGCAATTACTTTTGAATAATGCTCTGCATCTGAAATAAAGGTTAGCATTTCTCTTTCATTAGATAAGACATGACTTCAGGATCTCTTGTTTTCAAATAGGCATTCCATTTATTGTGAGAAAAATACCGTGAGGTATGATGAATCGCTATTGCATTAACCTTATTCCCTTTTTTTGTTGTAATTTCAGCCAACCATGGAATGCATCTATCAATCACACAATTACTATCATCATAAAGATTACAAGAGCCTCCTTCTTGTTTTATTGATGAATTTGACATCCAAGCTCTTTTTCCAATAAACAAACAGAGACCTGGTTTAAGAATGTCAATAATATATGGAAGACATCTCCATGCGACTGCAAATTGTTCAAGTGAAGGTTGCTGGTTTGTTGACCTCATTGGTTCTTGAATAAAATTGTAAAATGCTACATTAGACCAAAATGAAACTCGACCATCAAGACCATTCGCTTGAAACAGCCTATGCAGACCGTTAAACATGCTCCATGAATTCGAATCTTCTATAGCACAAGTTACAATTCCACGAGTTGAGTATTTATCGCTTTTAAAATCATCGTATGATTCCTGAGAAAAACTACCAGAACCATCTATAGCATAATGGCTATCACCTATTATCAGGACACGACAATCACCTGAAGAATAATTGATTCCAACCCAAGGGTATCTTTCGAGAAGTGCGATTTCGTCAAAACCAGCATCAAATCGCTTGCTGCAAAGGTTTAAAAAGTTGTTTTCCATATATTCAGTATTTTAGTGCAAAAATAATTATTTCATTAAAAACATATAGAAGCCCCAGTATTTTGAAAGGGCGATGTCCTGGATGACTTTTTGCTGCTCGGCATCCTCACCGATGAGCTGAGACAAGTATTTCCAAAAAGATTTGCGGTGATGGTGATATTTCAGGTGAGCCATTTCGTGAAGGATGACATCATCCATCAACTCTTTCGGGATGATGGCAATGATGGGTGAAAGCGTGATGAAATTGGTGTGGGTGCATAGCCCCAACACGCCTTTTCGCAAAGGCTTTACACTTACGCCTTTTGCGAATAGTTGATGTTTGGCTTCGAGTTCGTGCATTCGTTGTGGCAACACTTCGGAGGCGCGAACGATAATCTGTTCCTTTATGCTTTCCCTAAGCCATTTCTGCAATTTCATATTGTGGAAATCAACAGTAGCGGAATACAAGATGTCGGTTTTGGAATGGTCTTCGCTATTAAGTATAATCACACAAGTGGTTTTTGTGCGGTACACTTTCCTGAAGGGGCTTTCTTTCCTTTGGTCTTGAAACAGGTCTTGATGGTCGCAAAGGTGCCATTCGATGCTGTAGTATGGGAACCGAAGCCTGGCGTTGGGGGTTATCCAATAGAGGGGCTGCCTTTTCTTTATACTTTCCATATTCTATCCAGTATTTCGGTGTAAGGGTTTCTGTAATTGCCTATTTGCAGGCCGTAAAACCGTGTCCCTTTTTCATGTTCCATGCGCATCCTCTCGCGAGTGGAAGGCCTGGGTAATTCAAACTCAAAATCGCTGATAACAAGGACATCGGCCATGGCGTATTTGGCGGTGTAAAGCATCTTCAAGGCCGCATCAAGCATTTCCTCTCCATCGGTGCCACCTGTGTAATGCTCATCGAGAAAAGCATTAAGCTTTGACCAGGCATTAGGTGTGCTTAAATCCAAGCACTTTGCCCGGACAGAAAACTCTATCAGGAAACAACGCCGTTTTTGTTTCCTGGCCATCCTCAGCAGTTGCATGAGTAGGCACTTGGCCAGCTGTTCGGGGCGGCCATGCATGGAACCGCTGGTGTCAACGCTTACGATGATTGGGCCTTTTTCCATTCGGGGCTTGGTGATTTTTTGCTGCTCAATCTTAGTTACACTCTCGTTTTTCGGCTTGTTGGAAAAGAGTTGCAACTTACGAGAGGCATATTTAAGGCAGAACAGATCTTCGGTCTGCCTGTCAGACATGAGGGCTGTTTCGACAGGGAGCAAGTGTTGCAAATCATTGCCCAATGCCACTTCCTCAATCTCGGTGACTGGCCTGGGTGGTGAGGGCAATATGGGAAGATAGCGTTTGACGGTATCGTCTAATTCGTCTTTTCGCTGAGGCTGCTCGCGGCCAATGATGCGAACGATTTCGACCAATTGAGGGTTGGAATAGAAGGCCTTTTCGACTTTACGACGTTCTTTGTAGTCGTCAGTACCGTGATTCCAAAGACGGGTTTCCCAGTTGGGCCTGTGAGTTTCAATTACTTCTTGTAACTTCTTCCTATAATTCTCTTCACATGCCTTATTCCAATCTTTGGCCATTGCTGACATGACCAACTCAATGTCTTGGCTTTTCATCTGGTCAAGGTAGCCGTTGACGTTTACCTGATCAGTGCTATAGTTGGATAGGATGTGCAGATAGGTCTCTTTCCAATCCTTCCTTTTTTGGGCAAGATTGCTTTCTACGAAAATCCTAATTCGGCGCTTTTCTTGGTGGTATGCTTGTATAATGGGTTGGTACAGCTTCAGCATGGCTTCCAAGAATTTCATCATCTCATCCTTCAGGATTTCTGCCCAAAGAGGATCCTGACTATCCAGTTGCGGGTTGGCCGCAAAAGTTTGCTTCATGAAGCCAGCCAAAGGGTCTTCAGGATGCATGGTGTCGGGCATTCTGCCTTGGTCCAAATAGAAGTCAAAGGCTTCGTCGTATTCTTGGAGTTTCTTTTCGATGTCCATGGCCAATTCTATAATAGTTGCTGAGCGTTCTGCGCTTTGATTTTCATCTCTTCAAGGCGTTTCTCGCAAAGGGAGAGTTGTTTTTTGGAGAGCTTCAGATCATCTTCCGTAAGGAAGAGGTTGGCCGAATTGTAAAACAAGTCTTTCAGTTTTTCAAACTCTGGCTGCACTTTGTTTTCCAAGGTCTGCAATGTGACACCGGCTTCGTTTTCGACGCTGGAAAAAAGCGTTGCATTAGCACCTTTGACCTTCTCAAATCCGTAGGGTATTCCATCGATAAAGATGCCGCCAGTGCATTTCTTCAATTTGACCTTTTTCACATTAGCATCTGTCTTGGTCTTGTAGGCAAACGGGGCACCTGTATAGATAGCCCTGACAATCCAAGCTTTCTTGTCGTTATCAGGATACACAATGCCATCAGTGGTTTTCCCAGTGGTATAATCCTCAACATACTCGTAGTCTGCTTTATAAAAGAGGCATTTCCCATGAGGATAGCTTTGTATGGTGTAATAGAAGTAGCTCGTCACAGACAGGTTGCTATCCGAAACGCTGGTGGTTCCTGTTTTCTGCTTGGACTTCTCCTTTAGTGCCTTGTCGATGTCCTTGCTTGACTTTTCAATCTGTTTGTCGGCATTCACTGTAAGACTGCCGCAGACCATGTCAATGATTGTGGGAATTGTCTCAGATTTGTTCCAGAGGCAATGCACCAGCAATGGGATGTCGGTTATGTCGATGGCTTTTCTGCCATTCAGGAACGCTGATGTTTGAAGCAGATGGAAGCACTTTTTCCAGCGGCGGTCGGAAATGTAATAGTCCATCACATTGACATCTTCCTTCTTGGATTGCTCCTTCAGCTGTTTACGGATGTATGATACAGCAGCACATATCTCATCGGGTATCTGAACGGAGTTGATTTCCTTCTGCCAGGAATCATACTGCGTTTCAGTGATTAAAAGGCCACTTGGTACTGAGACATCTTGGATGGCCTGATTGCGTATCATCTTAAAGAACTCGGCTTCGCTCTGTATACAGTTGGACACCATGCGTACCAAGAACCTGTCCCAAAGGGCTTCAAGACCTTCCTCTTCGGCGGGCAACTCGTTGCTGGCGGCAATCAAGGCTTTCATAGGCAAGCGCAGGGTCTTGTCGCCGTTCTGGAAGATGCGTTCGTTTATGGCAGTAAGCAACGCATTTTGGATGGATGGACTGGCTTTCCAGATCTCATCAAGGAAAACGATATGGGCGGTGGGCAGGAAGCCTTGCACAACCCTTTCGTAACGGTCTTCGTTTTTGAGGAGCGAGATAGAGACGGGGCCGAAGATCTCATCAGGCGTACTGAACCTGGACATCAGGTATTCAAAGGACTGGCCATCCTTGAACGCCAATTTCAATCTTCGTGCCACAAGGCTTTTCGCCGTGCCTGGAGGGCCAAGAAGAAAGATGCTTTCGCCGGCAACGGCACTCAATAACGTCATCGCCAAGATGTGCTGCTTCTCATAAACGCCTACTGACAATTGCTTCAGCAAGGCTGATATTTGTGTCTTTGCATCCATATAAACCATTTTGATGGTGCAAAGAAAACGAGAGACTGTGCCAAATTGAGGCACAAGGTGGAAAAAGAAATCAAACTATGTATTTCATTGTTTTTAGAATACCGAAAGATGAACCTCTAAAGGTCCATAACCCACCAAAAAGTGATCCCCAAAAAAATGTTGTGATACAATTAAACACGCTTTCAAAAATCGAGAATTATCCCTTCCTTATTGACTTTACGAACATAATTATCAATCACAAATCCGTGTCAACGCCGTGTCAACCGAATCCGATTTTTTGAATAATTATGATAATCTATCATCATCCCTAAAAAACGACCTTATTTTTATAATAAATTGTTTTTCAATATATTAAACAAAATCAGATAAGCAATCATATTATTAATAGTGATGAATAGTGGTGCCGGTTTCGATTCCGCTATGGGCTACAAAACAAATCCGTAACTTGCTGAAAAACAAGCTACGGATTTTTCTTTTGCCCCAAATTTGCCCCAAACGTGTCAACCCCGTGTCAACGGACTTGGATTTAGCGCAAAAATCAATTCCTCTTGCCTATCACATTGATGCTATAGCCCAACTCTCCGATTTCAAACGAACCATGCTTGCTGAGCCTGATCATCTCTTCCTTCGACATCTTCAGTTTTTTCTGGTCATCTGCCTCTTTGAACTTGACAAGACCATCGACAATTTTCTGGAAATCTTTCTGGATATTGACGCTATCGAATAACGATTCTTTTAATTGAATCACCCTATCAATGTCGCCTTCTTTAAATGCATTAAACAAAGACTTATATTCCTCCGATCTAAGACTGTCTTCATCCCATCTCTTCTCCCGTCGCAAGTAATCGATGTCATGCTGTTGCAAAAGGCCAACGATGGTCTCTGTACTGATTGCTTCTGGTGCAACATTCGACGGTTCGACTTCATCTTGAGTTACCGTTACTTGTTCCACAGTCTGAGATTCCACCTGCTCTTCTATCTGATCTTTTTCTTGGACTTCTGTCTGAGGAAGTGTTAGTTCTATGGCCTGAAGGTCAGTCTGTACAAATGTCTTCGCTTTGAAAGGCCACGGCGTTTTTTCGTAGACGAATTTGGAAACACAGGCATATATGCCATATCCCAAAAGCAACAAAATCAGCAAAAGCAACCATTTCCGTTTACCTGGAAAACGTTTTGCAATGCTTCTAAAAATAGAAGGTCGCTCTACCACGGTACGAATGGGTTCATGGCTCACCTTCATCATTGGTTTTCCATAAACCCGAATATAAATGGTTCTAGTCGAGTTATTAATCTCGTAATCATAGGCTCCCCATTTCGTTCTGGCCGCTGAAGGGTTCATGGTTTCCGTGGCCTCATAATCGGTATTTCCAATTCTGAAAATCACTTTATACTGCACAGGTTCCAAAACGACTGTATAAATGTTTTCCACGACATCACTCAGCAAAAACTCAACCCGTTCCTTTTCGAATTTGTCGCCTCTCGGCAAAACATCCAGCACTATTGCATTGGTGTAATTCTCGGGAGCATGAAGTTTGTTGCCCTCTATTTTCAACTGGTCCTGTCCATCGGGAGCATCCAACTTGAATTCATCAATAACATTCCCAAATTTGTCTTGGCATCTGATTTCAATGACTGTCATTATTGGGTTAACCGAATCCATAATATTTTGATTTTAAATATCTTAACAAATCACAAAACTCAAAAGATTACCTACACGAAAGGTTTTCTTTTATGGTGCAAAAATAAGAACTATCCAACATGTTTTCAACATCAACAGCAAAAAAAAGGCCTACTAATGTCCCAAAACAAGAAAATCCCGACCGAAGCCAGGATTTTCAAGAACCAAAAACCAAAATTTATGAAACCTTTTACTTGTAGCCACTCGGCTACAGGTCTTTATGATAAGAACCGCTGCAAAAATACATTTTTTTTGGAATATGCAAGCCCTTTGATGAAAAAAAATTGACTTTTTATCTCTTTTTCTCTTGACAGAAACGGTTTTTTCCCTTATATTTGCAACCTAAAACGCAAAACAAATCATACTATGGGAAAATTCATGGACAAGCTCACTGAAGCCATCATCAAGAACGACGGCCTCTCTGAAACCGAAGCAAAAGCCAAGCTCAACTTGGTTTACATCAAGATGAACCAATCCGAAATCAAGGATTTTGTAGACGAATATGTCGACTGGCTCATGAACGAAAAGAAGCTGAACTATAAGGCTATCCTACAAACGCCCGATAATCAGCTGCACGACATGTACCTGTCAGAGTTTAAGCACTGATTCTTTACAACACCAACAAAACATGTCCATGTCATTCCCTCGGGAATCTATGGACGTGTTTTGTTTTTATTGGCATTCCCATTTTATTCGATACGTTTAATTGGGAAGTGGCGCATATCATACAACTCGTCAAGGTGCTTCTTGAGCCGACGCGCCATAGGGCGGAAGGTGTAGTAGGTAATAGTGGCCGAGATAGGTGCACCCACTAAAGGTATCACCTTTCCTACACCCTTGGCAAAACCTTCCTTGGTCATGCTGACACCAATCCATTGGGCAATCTTGATGGCATATTTTGCCATGACCGTCTCCGAAATCTTGATACTCGCGGTCTTCGAGACTTGGGAAACGACCTTACCTATGGCCTCCACAGCTAGCTTATTGCCCATCGCTACACCGACAAACAAAGTCATGATGTTGAGCGATTCCTCATCCAACTGATTCTTGGCATCGGTCAAAGGCGGCCAGCCGTAGAGATAGAGAAGCTTTTGCATCAACGAGAGGATATGGCCGTAGAACTGCGCCAAATCGGTGGGAATGGTGCCCGCCATCCACCAACCTCCAGGCAAGCCCATCAACGCCGATGTGCCGCTAACCATGGTCAGGTGATAGCTGATGCATTGGTTGGCCAACTTGTCAATCTCCTTTTTGGTCAGGACATTCAATGGACTCTCGTTGATGGCGGTTATCACCTCCATCGGTGTGCAGAATTTCGAAAGTTCCTTGGTCAAGAACTCGTCGCGATCCACCTTCACAAAAGGCATCTTCACACTAGTGGCCAGCACCCTGTTCCACAGGGTTAGACTCTGGGTGTTTTTTTCGTTGGTTGTTTCACTCATTGTTTTTTTGTTTTTTACGGTTTGCGGCTGCCTAATCCCCTTGCCCCCTTTGGAAGGGGAATTGTGACAGCCCTACAACTCTAAACTCTAAACTCTAAACTCTAAACTAATACCCATATTTCTCCTTCCATTTCTCCCTCAAATTCTTGCGCAATTCCCGTTCGCGAGGGTTATCTTGTGGTACATACAAAACCGTGCCAGAAATTTCAGTTGGCAAAAATTCTTGCTCCACGAAGTTGCCTTCATAGGCATGAGCATACTTGTAACCATCATGATAACCAAGGTCTTTCATCAACTTTGTCGGGGCGTTGCGCAGGTGCAAAGGCACGGGCAAGTCTCCCGTCTCGCGCACCAAGGCTTGCGCAGCATCAATGGCAGCCACGGCGGCATTGCTTTTCGGTGAGGAGGCCAAATAGGTCACGGTCTGCGAGAGGATGATACGGCTCTCGGGCCAACCAATCTTGTTGACAGCATCAAAGCAGGCATTGGCCAACAACAAGGCATTGGGATTGGCATTGCCGATGTCCTCCGAAGAGAGAATCAGCATACGGCGGGCGATGAAGAGCGGGTCCTCCCCTGCCTCTATCATGCGGGCGAGATAATATAAGGCCGCATTGGGGTCGCTGCCACGCATCGACTTGATGAAGGCCGAGATGATATCATAGTGCATTTCGCCTTGCTTGTCGTATTTCACGAGGTTGCTCTGAATGCAGTTGGTAGTGAAATCATTGGTAACAACCAGTTCCTCTGCAGTCATGTCCAGGTCATTCAACGAAGTGACGACCAATTCGATGGCATTCAACAGCTTGCGACCATCGCCACCACTGATCTGCATCAACGCCTCAGGTTCCTTGACGGTGATTTTCTTACCGAAGTCGTATTCCAACGCCTTCACGGCCTTGTCCAACAGGATTTCGAGGTCCTCTTTCTCCAGCGACTTGAGCACATACACCTGACAACGTGACAGCAAGGGCGAGATGACCTCAAACGAGGGATTCTCTGTCGTGGCACCAATCAAAGTGACCAGGCCACGCTCCACGGCACCGAGCAACGAGTCCTGCTGCGACTTGCTGAAACGATGGATTTCGTCTATAAATAAAATAGGTGCCTCTGGGGCCATGCGGGCACGGTCGATGACCTCGCGCACCTCCTTCACTCCACTGCTGACAGCGCTCAGCTGGAAGAACTGCCGCTTTACTTGCTTGGAGATGATATAGGCCAAAGTAGTCTTGCCCACACCAGGCGGTCCCCAAAATATCATGGAAGGCACACGCCCTGTCTCAATGGCACGGCGCAGCACGGCATGTTCGCCGATGATGTGCTTCTGGCCGATGTAGTCGTCCAAGGTCGTAGGGCGCAGACGTTCCGCTAATGGGATGGTGGATTGCATTACCGTATCGTTTTCGGAAAGAAACTACTTTTTGTTGTATTCTTCTCTATATTTTCTTTGTATAAAACTCCTACTCCTCCATTCAATAGAATAATCATATTCTACTTTGAAGACCGCATTGGGGAACTCCTTCTTCAACAATTCCAGCGGAGTATTCTCTGATTCATTCAACAGCACATTGATGGAATCCACTTGCACTTCTTCCCACGAATCCGGCATTTCGATATTCAAAGGTTCCCAATCAGGTCCAACGCCAATTGGCCTATACATCACGTCATCTTCATGACCTATTATCTTAGCATCAAAGCACAAAAGCTTGACATGTTTCAATCCTTCAATCTGCTCAAAGACATTGCCATTTTTTATTTGAGCAACCCAACCGTCCCTAGTATTGAAATACCAGGCATTATCCAATGTGACATCACCAAAATGTTGCAACAGATTACGCCGTTCTTCCTCGCTTATTTTTCCCTCTACCCTCAACTGCTCAATGTTTAAATCCCAAAACCATTCGGGGAAATACGGTTTTTCCCTAAAATCGATCTCAAGTTTTCGAATGGGAATGGTATCGAATTGGCGCAAGGCAACAGGAAGATTCTGAACAAAACGCAAGGAATAACCTTCTTCATTTTCCATTTTCAGTTTCTGGACCTCATTACCAACATCTTTCACTCGCACCATCCAGCCCATCTTAGGCGTTAGCATATAATTCTCGTTGTTTTGTGCAAGTCCGACAAAACCCGCCCACAATTCCACAGGCGTATCCTCTTCTGTCATCATGTTGAACACTCTGGCATCCACCTTAACCATCTCATCCGGCAAACGATCTATATTGTTCAAATACAGCGTATCCAACGGCAGCCTTTCTTCATAACGATTATATGGGAAAAACTTGGCCATCCAACCATCGAGACATTCCGGGCTGCCATACGCTTTCTTGGTATGCACCCGAAACATATTCCTCCAGAACCGTTTGTTAGTTTCGCCTTTTGAAGAAGCAACAATCTGTCTCAGAACAGGTTCAAGCTCATCAATCCACCATTCCAAGTCATAATCCCTCAATTGCATCGCTTTGTCATACACACGCTGCCAGTCATCCGGGGTTCCCTCCAAAACGACATACGGGATACCACAGCCAATCATAGCCGCCGTGAACACAAAATAATCCTTAACCGCGCTCATAAGAGTGATTTCCGAAGCGATTCTTTCGACCTGTGTCGTGGTGGAAAAATCCGCCTTGATGATTTCCGCGATATCACCCTTGGTATTCTCCGCTATCTTTATCGAAAACGAATCAACGGTTTTTTCCCAGTCAATCTGCTCGATAAACTCAACATCACAAATACAAGTCAACTCTTTTTTTCCTTCGAAATCAACCATGCGGTCGCGCAAAGCCTCGGCATTGGCATTCACATGATGAGAAAAGCCTTGGGCTATCAATACCCAAATCATATCCGGAGACAATGTTATCGGACGATGGTGCCAATATGCCTCACGCATACCTGAAATGAAAGAATGACTGCCAAATGTAACAAGGCTATCTGCATCAACTTTCAATGCCAACAGGCCATAATCCACATGAATACCTTTCTTTTCTATGGCATACTTAGTCAAGCCGGCATCTTCTTCTATAAAAGTCTTGAAAATATCCTTGGGAGATTGAACGGGCAACAAGGAATCGGGCTTGGACAATCTCTCTATCTTAATGGTGACTTGAGCTCGCATAGGAAAAGCGATTCCCAATAATGCCAACAACACGGACGAAAGAAATTTTTTCATTGGATTTATTTTTTGCAAAAATAACAATTTCAAACGACTTTTTGTCATCAGACCATAAAAATAGTATTTTTGCCCAAAAGTATTTTACCCATGAAAACCATCAAAACCCTTCTTATTATCGTCCTGCTTGCCTCATTTGGTCAATCGCAGGCTTGCACCAACTTCCTGATTACCAAAGGCGCCAGCGTGGATGGTTCCAACTTCATCAGCTACTGCGCCGACTCGCACATCCGCTATGGCGAGCTCTACTTCACCCCTGCCGCCGACTGGCCAGCGGGTAGCATGCGCGTGTGCTACGACCGTGGTACCAACGCACCACGTGGCAGTGTGCCGCAACCGCCTCACACTTACCAAGTGGTAGGCTATATCAATGAAAATCAAGTGGCCCTCGGCGAGACCACCTTCGGTGGCCGTGAGGAGTTGATGGACCCGACGGGCATCGTCGACTACGGCAGCCTCATGTTCATCGCCTTGGAACGCAGCAAATCAGCTCGCGATGCCATCAAAATCATGGCCGATCTCGTTGAAGAATACGGTTATGGCAGCGACGGTGAGTCATTCAGCATCAGCGACGCCAACGAGGTGTGGTACATGGAAATCATGCCGAAGGGATACACTCCCATGGTGACCAAAACCGGCGACACCATCAACGCCGACCGTGGCGCAGTGTGGGTGGCCATCCGCATCCCCGATGGCTATGTGAGTGGTCACGCCAACGCAGCACGTATCACCACCTTTGCCTTGCGCAACGGCAAGACCTCCATCACCGATAAAGATTGGAAAAAACTTTACAATGAGCAAGTTGAGGTGATTTACAAGCACGACATCATCGACTTTGCCAGGCGCAAAGGCTACTTCACCGGCAAGGACAAAGACTTCGACTTCAGTGCCGCATACGCTCCCGTCGATTTCAGTGCCGCACGCGTGTGCGACTTCCGTGTTTGGACCATGTTCAACAAGGTTTGCGAAGGCATGGACGAATACTGGGACTATGTCACGGGTAAGGACTTGACACACCGTATGCCACTGTATGTCAAGCCCAATCGCAAAATTAGCCTATCTGACATGATGGCTTTCCAGCGCGACCATTTCCAAGGCACCGAGTACGACAAGACCAAAGATGTAGGCGCAGGTCCCTTTGGCTCACCCTTCCGCTACAACCCGCTTTATTGGGAATATGAAGGTAAGCCTTACCTCAACGAACGCAGCATTGAAGTGGTGCAGACAGGATTCTCTTTCATCGCTCAAAGCCGTTCGTGGCTGCCCAACCCCATCGGTGGCATCATCTGGTTTGGTGTGGACGACACCAACTCCACCGTGTACACGCCCTTCTACTGCTCCATCACTGAGGTGCCTATCGAATACCGTGTGGGCAATGGCGACATGCTCACCTACAGCGACAACGCCGCCTTCTGGGTCTTCAACCGGTTGGCACATTTCAAATACCTATTCTATAATCGCGTTATCGGCGACATCCAAGCCGTACAGAACGAGCTGGAGATTGGCTATCAAGAGCAGGTCAACTATGTCGACAATGAAGCCTTGAACCTATATGCCCAAGATCCTCAAATGGCCATTGCCTACCTCACCGACTTCTCCAACCAAGCTGGACATAATACCGTGGCCACTTGGAAAGAGTTGGACAACTACCTATTGGTGAAGTATTTGGACAGCAACGTCAAACAAGAAGAAAACGGACAGTTCAAACGCAATGGCTACGGTTATCCTGTCAAGCCAAAACAACCCGGTTATCCCGATTCTTGGAAAAAGGCTGTGATTGAGGAAACGGGCGATCGTTTCAGAAGGCCTGAATGATTGTTTGAATTTATGTTTGTAGGTCTGTCTTATCATGGCAGCCGCTGGTAATAATGCGGCTGCCACGGTGTGGCAGCCCTACCATCCACCCATATAGGCCTTGATCTCCACCTCATTCATATTGCGGAAGCCATATTCATGAACCACTTCCCCATCTTCCAAAAACACGATGACAGGGAAGTTTCCGTTAATGGCTTTCATCATTCGCGACACATCGGGATAGAGCAAATCGCGATACTGCGCCGAGCCCGATTCCTCGTAAAACTTTGCAATGCTTTCCTCGTTTCCCATGAAAAGATAGGTGATGCTTTCTTTCGGGAAGCCGTAGAATTGCTGCATCAAAGAGAGTTTGCGTGCCGCCATTTGGCAATAGTCGCAACTTGTGGAAAAGAAGCAAATCACCTGTTTACCCTCACGCAGGTTCAATGCTTCCAAAGGGACATCATCCAACATTTCGTTGAAAAGTTCTGTTTGCAGGTTTTGCTCAGGATCAGAATTTGAGGTCAAATTGTCTGGCGGTGAGATAACAAAAACAGCAATGCTTGATGCCATAACAGCAAGTATGAGTATCAACCAACGGAATGGTGTCTTCCAGCTTTCCATCCTGTAAATCAGCAGGAAAAGCAGCATCAGCACTCCATTTTTAATAAGGCTTTGCTTGGGATCGAGTTGCAAGAAGTCGCCAAAACAATGACAACTGTCGGTGCGTCCAAGAGTTAGAGCATATATTAATAATAAGGTGTAGCCGCCAAGCATGGCCATACTCCCCCACCAATACATCTTATGCAATGTATGGGAAACCAAGCCGATGCCCAAAACTAGCTCAAGGATGATGGCCAAGCGGGCTACAATGAAAGAGACGTTAAGGCTAAAGAAATGGTAACTGTAAATGTAAATCTCGAAGGAATCCATGTCGATTAGTTTCAGAACCGCCGACACGATAAACACAAGGCCCAGCAGGACCTTCAAGGTCGATTTACCAAGAGAATTTGACAACCCAGATTATGGCTTGTTACCGTTATTATTGTTGTTGTTATTGTTGTTATTGTTATTATTATTGCCGAAGATGTCATCCCACCAATGGTGTTCCACACCAGTCACCTCGTACTCTGACACTTCGTAGCAGATGACCTGTCCCCAACCAACAATTTCCTTCGACTTGTCGGAACACGAAGAGTTGTCCTCGATAGTGTAATACTCCTCGCCCAAATTCACCACTTCCTCATTCTGGACGGTGGTGCAACGGCAATAGCGCGTCTTTTTGCAAGAAGGCAGGAATACTATCGCCAAGGCAAGTACGACAAACAATAACTTTTTCATTCCCTAATCAAATTTCAGCGCAAAAGTACAAATTTTTGCTGTTCTTATCACGAAAACGACAAAAATTAAAGCATATTGCACCTAAGATTCAGTAAAAAACTCAGGATGCAACTCGGCAAACTTACGGTCATATTGTCGAATACGACTCAACGAGCGGCGTGTCCAAACAAGGCGCAGCGCATTGCGTTCCTCCTCTGTTAGGTGCCAATTGATATCGGTGGAAGCATGTAGACGGTTAGTAAGCGTGTACATTAGCAAAGCCGCCGAAACACTGATATTGTAGCTCTCCGTGAAACCATACATCGGGATGCGGACATGCATGTCAGCATGCTCGACGGCATAATCTGAGAGGCCAAGCTTTTCCGTGCCGAAGACCAAGGCTACAGGCTGGTCGAGCGGCAAAGTATCGGGCGTAAAGTCGTCGCGATGCGGACAAGTGGCCACAATCTTGTAGCCCTTCTCATGCAACTGTTGATAGGCATTAGGAGTATTAAACTCACCTTTCTCATAATAGTACATGTTGAGCCACTTGGTGCTGCCCAACACCACATCCGGATTGACATCGTAATGGTTGTTGTTCTCCACGATATGTACATCCTGGATGCCTCGGAGCTCACAACTGCGCAACACTGCGCTGGCATTGTGGGGCTGGAAAATGTCCTCAAGAACAACAGTGATGTGTCTTGTACGGAAATCTAGAATCTCCTCAAAACGCTGCCGTCGTTCATCGGTGATGAACTGCGTGAGGAACTCAAGCATGGCAATATCAAGGGCTGCATTCTGTTGAAATTCAAGATTCTGCCCCTCCCTCCCGTCATACACGATGGATTTCTTCATGAGCTTTACAATTTCATTAAGAGGTGCAAAAATACGAAAAAAGAAAAAATTACAAAAAAAACGGCTGAAGGTAAGCCGAAAAAGCGTACTTTTGCACGCAAAATTTTGAATTGATATGGCACAGAACACAAAACAAGGAGATGAAAGGCTTGAAAACGTTGAAGAAGCCTTAAGCAAAACCGAACTTTGGATTGAAAACAACCAGAAAACACTTTGGATTATTCTTATTGCCCTGTTGGTCATCGCTTTTTCCATCTATGGCTTCAGCAGGTATAAGGCAAAAAAGAACGAAACTGCCAAGAACCTGAGCTTCCCGAGCGAAATCAGTTTCGAGGAGAAGGCCACACAAGCCGTTGACTTCGCCTCATATTACATGCAGAACGAAGACTACACCACCGCCCTGAACGGCGACGGCGAAAAAGTCGGATTCCTCAACATCGTCAACGAGTATGGTTCCACCAAGGCTGGTAAGCTCGCTGCCTATTACGCGGGCCTTTGCTATCTGAAACAAGGTGACTACAACAACGCCATCGAATACCTCAAGAAATACACCAATGACGACAAGGTATTGTCTCCTTTGGCTTTAGGTCTCATTGCCGACTGCTATCTTGAACTCGGCGACCAGCAAAATGCCGTTGCCTATTACGAAAAGGCCGCCAAGAAGAATGCCAATGATTTCACTTCACCGATGCACCTTGTCAAGTTGGGCATGACCTACGAAATCATGGGCAACTATGCCAAGGCCCTGGAGACCTACAAGATCCTGAAAAAAGACTATCCGAACAGCAATGAAGCTTTCGAAATCACGAAGACCATTGCCTATCTCGAAGAAAAGATGAAATGATTTAAGGGGGTTAATATAAATAAGAATGCCTGGCCCTGAAAGGTCAGGCATTTTTTTGACAATAAGTTTTATGAGAAAGAACATCAGAATCGCCTATTTTGGCACGCCCGAGTTTGCCGCATCGCAACTGGAAGCCATTCTCAAAGCTGGCTACGAAGTGGCAGTCGTAGTCACCATGCCCGACAAACCCGCGGGTCGCGGACGCAAGATCCAGTATTCAGACGTTAAGCTAACCGCTTTGGAACACGGCTTGCCATTACTTCAACCTGAGAAGTTGAAAAATCATGAGTTTTTGGAGCAATTGGCTTCATACCATGCTGACCTTTTCATCGTTGTGGCTTTCAGGATGTTGCCTGCCGTGGTTTGGCAGATGCCCAAAATGGGCACTTTCAACCTTCACGCTTCCCTCCTGCCCCAATACCGTGGCGCGGCACCCATCAACTTCGCCATCATCAATGGAGAGACCGAGACGGGACTCACCACCTTCTTCCTCAACGAGGAAATCGACAAGGGTGCCGTCATCATGCGTGAGAAAGTCAACATCCGTCCCGACGAAACCGCCGGAGAACTCCATGACGAGTTGATGCTGTTAGGCAACAAAGTCGTCGTTGAGACCATTAAGAAGATTGAAAATGATGAAGTCCACGCTTTGCCACAAGAAGAACTGTCAGAAAACCAACCCTTGAAACCCGCTCCTAAGATTACCAAGGAGTTTTGCAATATAGATTGGAGCAGTGACTGCCTAACCGTCTATAACCATATTCGCGGTTTGTCGCCCTACCCTGCCGCACACACCCAACTGCAGTCCGAAAACGGAGAAACCATCGACTTGAAGGTTTTCGCTTCTGAAATCGAAAACTGCATCCCGAATGTTGTGCCAGGCTGCGTGGTCACCGACCACAAAAAATACCTTAAAATCGCATTATCGGACGGTTTCATCCATCTGAAACAAGTGCAGCAAGCAGGGAAAAAAGCCATGCCGATTGACGATTTTTTGAGGGGAACACAACTCAATGGCAGCTGGAGAACCACTTTGAAATGAGGAAAATAGTCCCTTTTTCATGAATTTTTCGGTTTTTTTGATAAAAATTGCACATTTTTTTCAAAAAACACTTGTATTTTACAAAAATACATTACTTTTGTCGGGTAAAAGTTTAACCACTAATTATAAACTAATATGAATAAAGTAGAATTAATCAACGCTGTCGCCGAAAAGGCCGGCATGACCAAGGTTGATGCAAGAAAGGCTATCGATGCCATCATGGATGTCACCAAAGATGAACTGAAGAAGGACGGCAAAATCGCTCTCGTAGGCTTTGGCACCCTCTCAGTAACCAAGCGCCCTGCAAGACAAGGCCGCAACCCCAGAACTGGCAAGACCATTAAGATTGCTGCAAAGAAAGTTGTGAAATTCAAACCCGCAGCAAACATCCTGAAATAAGACAATATTTCAAAAACAAAGAAAAGCCGTCATCACTGACGGCTTTTTTTGTTGCACTTTTTCTTGATCGTACCATCCTTTTCATATTGAAGCACATCGTTATCGACCAGAAACCGTATCGCATCCAACACCTGCGACTCTTCCATATCGCTACATTGGGATAGGATGTCCTTCATTGGCTGCCCAGTCTCACGCATCACACTCTGCACACGCTCTTCAATCGAATCATAAGGAACACGGTGTTGGTCTTGTTTCAAACACACATCACAACGGCCACAAGCCTTTTTTGTCTTCTCGTTGAAATAGCGCAATAGCTGCACACTTCGACATTCCTCATCGTTATTCACGAAGTCGATGACCGCCTTCACACGCTCTTCAGCATCTTTCTTTCGATCGTAATAGTTCTCCTTTGATAGACCAAAGTGCTTTGTGTCAACAAATTCCGAAAGAAACAGCACTTGAGGTTTGTCGTTGCGGGGTGCATAGGAAAGGAAATGGTAAGCCTCCAGTTTTTTCAACTGTTCAACAACCTTATCCGAAGCTAGTCCGGTCTTTTTGGCCAGAACCTCCTCGTTGATTTTCACGAAATCGGTAAGCACGCCTGGCAAACTACGCAACATACACTTAATCAGTTCACTGTATTGCGGATTATTGACCTGAAAGCCATAAATGTCATCGCGCGAGGCCTTGATCATCACCTTGGAAGGCTCATCAAAGCTGTCGGAGAGCAACAGAAAGCCTTCTTTTTCAAGGATTTTCAAAGTGTGGAACACCTCGACAATGGAAAAACCATAATGATTGGCAAAATCGCTCATCACCAAAGGATAAGAAACATTCTCCCCAGCCCCGATGGGAATATTGAAATAATTCCCCAAAGCACTATAAATCAACTTGATTCTATCCAATTCAGGAAACGACTGGGTCAAATTCTCCTGCAACTTGGTGATGTCGGCAGGCGAAACAAGCAAGAAAGCCTCGGAAGGCTTGAGATCTCGGCCTGCGCGACCAGCCTCCTGGAAGTAGGCCTCGATGCTATCGGGTAGGTCCATGTGGATGACGAGGCGCACATCGGGTTTGTCAATACCCATACCGAAGGCATTGGTGGCAGCGATGACCTTCACCTTACCTTTCATCCATAGATCTTGGCGCTCGTCGCGAGTCTTGGCATCCAATCCAGCATGATAGAAAGTGGCACTAATACCCACCGAGTTGAGCCAATCCGAGATGACCTGTGTGCGCTTGCGATTGCGCACATACACGATAGCGCTGCCTTCCTTCATAGCTTCCAACTTGCGGCGTAACACACCGTATTTGTCGGCCTCATGATATACATTGTAGGTCACATTCTTGCGTTCAAAGCTGCTTTGAAAGACATTTTTTTCTTTGAAGCCGAGGCGAAACTGGATGTCATCGACCACTTTGGCTGTTGCAGTGGCGGTCAAGGCCAAAACAGGCGTCTTCGGCATATAGGGTCGAATGTCGGCAATCTTCAAATAAGGAGGACGGAAGTCATAACCCCACTGTGAGATGCAATGCGATTCATCGACGGCCAACAGACAAACCTTCATCCGCTTCAAGGCCTCTATAAAGGCATCCGTTTGCAAGCGCTCAGGCGAGACATACAGGAACTTCAACCTTCCGTATGCCGCTTGATTATAAGCCAATTCCAAAGCATCGGGGTGCATGCCTGAATAGATGGCAGCTGCTGGAATGCCTTTGTCCACGAGGTGTGCCACTTGGTCCTTCATCAGCGCGATGAGCGGCGTGATGACAAGACACAAACCCTCCATCGCCATGGCTGGCACCTGAAAGCAGATGCTCTTGCCGCCACCCGTAGGTAACAGTGCAAGCGTATCCTTCCCCGCCATCACCGAGTCCACGATGTCTTCCTGGAGGGGACGGAAGCTGGGATAGCCCCAATACTGTTGCAATATGGCTCGAGTTTGGGCAGACATTATTTCAATAATAAAACAGGATTTTGCAACAATGTGTCCACAATCTGATGGTAAATCTGACAATCTGCAACTTTCGTGATTGTCATCACTTTATTGCCGGCATCCTTAGAGGAAGCACCACAATGGTATATTTTTTCTTTGTCTGTATTATAATCAATCACAATGTATCTGTCGTGATATATTCCACAGGTTTTCCGAAAACCAATTTTGATTTTTGGATATTGACCACAAAAATCATTATAGTCACTCAGATGTAATCCGTGGCCTACATTATCACTGAAAATGGTTATCATTACACTCGGTTTTACATTTTTTAGCAAAACTAGTGTTTTCAATCCGATATAATTGTCAATCACAAAGACGCTTTTCTTTGCCGTTTTGTAAATGCTACTATACGCTAAATTCGCCTCCACTGATTCGCCATTCAATATCAAGTATTCACGGCGAGTCTGAGGATCAGTAAAGTCTTGTATAACCTGAACCAAATCGGCTTTTGTAACCATTTCTTTTTTGATTTCGGCGATATCTTTCGTGTTTTGCGTGGTCTGCATTGACAATTGGAGCAATTCCCTGTTGCCGACAAGACTCCGATTATCAACAATATAATCTTTAATTTCCTTGAAGGCTCGAACCAAAGCTTTGCTTTGTTGCGTTGCAAGTTCACCTTTTAAAACCGTCATCAACATATAAACGCCTTGCTCCGTGAAAACAAACGGGAGGTATTTCGAGAACTTTCCTTGACCCAATTCTAAGGTCAAGTTTTTTGACCTTAAAGCCTTTTCAACTTCGCTATCATCTGAAATAGAATTATTTAGTATCATTTTTGAGGTCAAAAATTTTGACCTTAAAATCTCATAATACTCTCCTTTGGTCAATTGGAAACGAAAATCGTCATCAAATTTTTCAATATTATTCTTTACTTGCTGATTGAAAGCTTTGGTAGTGTATCCATATATCGCAGCAAGGTCTGCATCAAGCATCACCTTGACACCACGAACGCTGTAGATAAGGTCTTTGATGAAGCCACCGTTATGTTTATCGTTATTGTCTTGCATAGACTATGTTTTGAATGCAAAGATAGGATATTTCCTAAAAATCAAAGCTCTTTCAACCTCTCCTGCAACGCCATCATCTCATCCCTGAACTTCGCCGCACTAAGGAAGTCCATTTCCTTGACAGCCTTCTCCATGCTCTTCTTGGCCTGCTGGATGGCTTTCTGAATCTGCTCCTTCGACCTATATTCGGCTCGACCTTCGGCTGCCATCGTGGCATCACCTGTTTGCGAATAGGACACAGGTGCAGGCTGGCCTTTCAAAGTACCCAAAGAGTTATCAATGGCTTTGACAATGGTCTTGGGCACGATGCCATGTGCTTCGTTATAGGCCATCTGCTTGGCACGACGACGAGCAGTCTCGTCGATGGTCTTGCGCATCGAATCGGTAATCGTATCGGCATACATGATGACCTTGCTCTCGGCGTTACGGGCAGCGCGACCTGCGGTCTGTACCAAGGAACGCTCCGAACGCAGGAAGCCTTCTTTGTCGGCATCAAGGATAGCCACCAAACTGACTTCAGGCAAGTCCAAACCTTCGCGCAACAAGTTCACACCAACCAACACGTCAAAGTCGCCCATACGCAGACCTTGCAGGATCTCCACACGCTCCATGGTGTCCACATCGGAGTGAATGTACCGTGTCTTGATTTTCAAGCCGTTGAGATAGGTATTCAATTCCTCGGCCATGCGTTTCGTCAAGGTGGTGACCAACACACGCTGGTTCTTCTCTGTCACCTTATGGATCTCGTCAATGAGGTCATCGACTTGATTCAAACTGGGGCGCACTTCAATCACAGGATCGAGCAAGCCTGTAGGACGAATTAGCTGCTCCACATATACACCATCGCTTTGCTGCAACTCAAAGTCAGCGGGTGTGGCACTGACATAGATGGTCTGCCCCGTAAGCGCCTCAAACTCATCAAACTGCAAAGGTCTATTATCCAATGCCGATGGCAAACGGAAGCCATATTCCACCAAGGTTTGCTTGCGCGAACGGTCACCACCATGCATGCCACGAATCTGTGGAATAGTCACATGGCTCTCATCGATGATGGTGATGAAATCGTCAGGAAAATAATCGAGCAGACAGAATGGTCTCGTCCCCGGACTGCGTCCGTCAAAATAACGCGAGTAGTTCTCAATGCCAGAGCAATAGCCCAGTTCCTTCATCATCTCAATATCGTAGTTCACACGGTCTTCCAAGCGCTTGGCTTCCAAGTTCTTCCCAATCTCGCGGAAATACTCGGCCTGCTTGAACATGTCATCTTGGATCTCCGCCACAGCAGTGTTCAACTTACTTTGTGAAGTCACAAAGATGTTGGCGGGGAAGATGGTCAGCTCAGAGAGTTCCTCCATCTTTCTACCCGTCACGGGATTGAGCATCTCCAGGCTGTCGATCTCGTCATCCCAGAACACGATGCGGTAGGCATAGTCAGCGTAGGCGGGAAACACATCCATTGTCTCGCCTTTCACCCGAAACTTGCCCTGCGTGAACTCAATTTCGTTGCGCACATACAATGCCCCGACCAAAGCCTTGGCCACCTCATCGCGGCTGATTTTCATTCCGCGCTCCAAATAGATGATATTCTTGCCGAAGTCATCCGGATTGCCAATACCATAAAGACATGACACAGAAGAAACTACGATAATATCACGCCGGCCCGAAAGCAATGCTGAAGTCGTCGCTAAACGCATCTTGTCGATGTCCATATTGATGGCGAGGTCCTTTTCAATATAGGTATTGGTGGCGGGAATGAACGCTTCGGGCTGGTAATAGTCGTAATAAGAAACGAAATAATTCACCGCGTTCTCAGGGAAGAACTGCTTGAACTCGCCATAAAGCTGCGCTGCCAAAGTCTTGTTATGGCTCAACACCAAAGCGGGTCGATTCACCTGCGCCAGCACATTGGCAATAGTGAAGGTCTTGCCCGAACCCGTCACGCCAAGCAATGTCTGTGCATGGTCACCTCGTTGCAATCCGTCCACCAACTGCTTGATGGCTTCGGGCTGGTCACCAGTAGGCTGAAAATCAGAGACTAGTTTGAAATCCATAATCAATATCGTTTTGCAAAGTCTGCAAAGATACACATATTTTTCGTAATTTTGCGGCCTCAAATGACAAGGAATGATTCAAGCGACAGGCATCCATAAATCTTACGGCAACCTCGAAGTGCTCAAAGGCATCGACCTCCACATCAACAAGAAGGAAATCGTGAGCATCGTCGGTGCTTCAGGTGCGGGCAAGTCCACCCTACTCCACATCATCGGCACCTTGGACAAGGCCGACCGAGGACAACTCATCATCGACGGCACCGAAGTAGGCAAACTGAACGATAGCCAATTGGCCGCTTTCCGCAACCAAAAGATCGGTTTCGTGTTCCAGTTCCACCACCTCTTGCCCGAGTTTACGGCCATTGAAAACATCTGCATTCCAGCCTACATCGGCGGCATGGGCAAAAAAGAAGCCACAGAAAGAGCCGAGAAACTACTTGAATACCTGAATCTTACCGACAGAAAGACCCACAAACCTTCCGAACTTTCAGGTGGCGAACAACAGCGTATTGCCGTAGCGCGTGCCCTCATCAACCAACCTGCGGTGGTGCTGGCCGACGAACCTTCGGGCAATCTCGACTCGAAATCGGCAGAAGAACTGCACAAACTTTTCTTCCGCCTCCGCGATGAAATGAACCAAACCTTTGTCATCGTCACACACAACCCGACATTGGCCGCCATGTCAGATCGCACTATTACTATCAAAGACGGAAGAATCTGAAAAATGAGAGTGGGAAATGACACACTAATGCTTAAACGTCATGGCGGAGGAACATCCGCCATCTTCCAAGCACAAAGACGACACTCTTAGTTCATGAGATCGCGGATCAAGTCCGCGATGACGGTTAAAGCGATTATTCCTCGTCGTTCCAACAATAAAAGACATAACCTTCCGTTAAAATTCAATAAATCTTTTGATAATGAAAAAACACATAATATTTACCCTGTTGTTTGGTGCTTCGCTCCTTTTGAGCACCAATTTTGTCCAAGCCCAAAATGCGGAGTCGTACGAGTCGCTGATGAAGAAAGGCAACGACAAGTTCACCGCCAAGGACTACATCAGCGCGAAGACCTACTACGAGATGGCTTTGAAGCAAAAGGCAAACGACCCCACAGCCAAAAAGAAGCTGGATGAAACCGTGAAGAAAATCCAGGAAGACGGGGCGCGCCAAGAGGTGTTCTACGCCCATTTGGATGCTGGCGACCAATATTACGGACAACAGAAATATGAGGAAGCCCTTTCCGAATACGAAGCCGCTTTGAAGGTCTTCCCTAACGACAAATACGTTGGAGGTCAGACCGATGCCGTGCGTGCCATTTTGAAAGAGCGTCAAGACAAACAGGATGCCTTCGACACCGCCATGAGCCAAGGTGAAAGTTTGCTGGCCGAGGACAACTTCGATGCCGCCATCATGCAGTTTGAAACCGCCATCGAGATTTTCCCCAACGACAAACTGCCCAAGGAGAAACTAGCCGAGGCCAGACAGAAAAAGCAGCTCTACACTGAAAAGGTCACTCGGTTCGACAACCTCATGGAGGAAGCCCGACAGTTCGGTCTGCGTAAAAACTACGACGCTGCCATCGGCAAACTCGACCAAGCCCTTGAGCTGTTCCCTGACGACATCGAAGCCAATGCCAAACGCAATGAATACCAGAGCGCCAAGAGCATTGCCGACCAATACAACGGCATCATCGCAGTAGCCGACCAACTTTATGAAAACAAAGCCTATAAGGAAGCCAAAGCCCAATATCAAAGTGCCTTGGCCGTGGTGAAAGGCGATGCCTACGCCACCGACATGATAGCCCGTCTCGACCCGCTCATTGCTGAGCAGGATGCTGAAGAAGCTGCAAGAATTGCGGCCGAACAAGAAGCTGCACGCTTGGCTGCTGAGGCTGAGGCCGCTCGTATCGCCGCAGAGCAAGAAGCTGCAAGACTTGCCGCAGAAGCGGAAGCTGCAAGGTTAGCCGCCGAGGCCGAAGCCGCCCGTATAGCGGCAGAACAAGAGGCTGCTCGTATCGCTGCTGAACAGGAAGCCGCACGCTTGGCTGCAGAAGAGGCAGCGCGTATCGCCGCAGAGGAAGAAGCCGCCCGTCTGGCAGCCGAAGCTGAGGCTGCTCGTATCGCGGCAGAAGAGGAAGCTGCCCGTCAGGCCGCTTTGGCCGCCGCCGAAGCAGAACGCCAGGCCACCATCAAGACTATGCTGGATGCAGCTGATGCTTTGTTCAACCAAGAGGATTACGCCAACGCAAAGGTCAAGTACCAAGAAGTCGTGAACTTTGATGCAGGCAACGCGATTGCCACTGCCAAGATTCAGGAAATCGACGGTATCTTCGCCCAAAAGGCGGCTGAGTTGGAAGCCAATTTCAACAATGCCATGAGCGCCGGCAACAGTGCCATGAACGGCGAAAAATTTGCCGAGGCCATCACACACTATCAGACAGCATTGGCATACAAGCCCGAAGACCCGAACGCCCAAGCGCAACTGGCCATCGCCGAAAAGTCGGAGAGCGACCGTATCGCTGCCTTGCGCACACAATACAACGCCTTCATCAAGGAGGGTGATGCCAACTTCAAGACCAACACCTTCGACAAGGCTATCGAAGCCTACACCAAAGCCGAGGAACTTGGCCTGGAGACCTACCCCACCGAGATGATTGCCCACATCGGTGAAATCATCGAACAAAACAAGCTCTATGAGCTGAACAGCGACTACATCTCACTTGCCGCTGGTGAGGCTCGCCGTTTTGAATTCAACAAGATCGATGTGGCCGTGCGTCGTTCCAACTACATCATTATCAAGGTGCGCAACCCGCATCCAGAGAAGACCTTCCCGATGATTGTCTCCTTCGGCGGTGCTGGCGGCAAAAACGGTGGTTTCGTGCTACCTATTGCAGCAACTGAAGAAGAAAAGACCTTCATCTTCCGCATCGGGTCGCAATACAAGTGGTTCAGCGAAGACAATACTTGGATTGAAATCATCTCCGAGAATAATGAGGTGGAAATCGGGAAGCTGGAGGTTTCGCGGAGCAACTGAGCTGTTACAACCGCTTATGGAGCTACAATCGGCAACTCTGTAGACTCTTTTATTGTACTGACTGAATAAACACTGTCGATCACATACTTGCTCATGCCACGCCAAGGCAAGGTGCCAAGGTATTCCTTGTAGTGCAGTTCCACGAACTTGCCAGCACAGCGTTCCAGCTGTTTCGCCACATTTTCATCCTTCACCGAAAAGTTGAACTCGTTCGATTGGATAGTGGCGTTGCTATTTTTGGAGTTATATCCAGCCTGAATAAGTCGGCCTTCGTAGGTCTTAAAGACATAGCCTTTGTAAACGAACAAGTTGAGCTCGCCTGCCTTCACGCCACTGCCGAAAACAAAATAGAACTTGAAAAAGACAAAACTTGCCGCAGCGAGTACGACGACAATTGTTAAAATGGTGACAATTTTCCTTCCAATTCCTCTTTTCTTGGGTTTTTCCAAATACTCTTCCATAGTTATTGCTCTTTTTTCTGTTTCTTCTGATAAAAATCACAAATTGTTGTGATGCCACATTCCTCACATTTGGGCTTGCGTGCCAGGCATACATAGCGCCCATGCAAGATAAGCCAATGGTGAGCTTTTGAGATGACTTGTTTGGGCAGATGCGCCACCAAGGTCTTTTCCGTTTCCAGCACATTCTTTGAGTTTTTGGTCAGGCCAATACGATTGGAAACGCGGAAAACATGCGTATCGACGGGCATGGCGGGCTGGTCGAAGGCCACGGCCATCATCACATTGGCAGTCTTACGACCCACACCAGGCAGTTTCTGCAAGTCTTCTAAATTACTGGGAACTATACCATTGAAATCGCTCAATAAGGTTTGCGCCATCCCCAACAGATTCTTGGCCTTGTTATTGGGATAGGAAATGCTTTTGATATAGGTGTAAATCTCATCCTCAGAGGAATTAGCCATATCTTGTGCCGTCGGGAAACGTTGGAACAGAGCCGGTGTGGTCATATTGACGCGCTTGTCGGTACACTGTGCCGAGAGGATGACCGCTACCAATAGTTGGTATGGGTCTTTATATTCCAACTCCGTCTCAGCGATAGGCATATGCTCCTCGAAATAGGCAACAAAAGCGTTGTATTTTTGTTGAAGTTTAGTCTGTTTCATTGTGCTTTAACTGAACTATGACTTATGATGATGACTATGACCGCAATAACAATCCAAAAAGCGGTCATAGTCATTGTCACTGGTCATAGTCGAAAACTATATGATATCCCCTTGTTCGTCGACCAAAACGCCCCAGCTGACGGCCGTCATCTTGTCCCCATCAAAGAAGAAGTCAATCATGGCATCCTCGAAAGAAACGCGCAGTTCGCCATCCTCGGTTTCTTCCTCACATTCTTTGAAGCCGTTATCCTTCATCAATTTGACCACTTCCTCCTTTTTGAGGTCAAGCACTTTCTTTCCAAATAACGTAGCTTCCTCATTTTCAGTCTCAAAGCAGGCTACCACTGACTTGGTAATGCCCTCAAAATAGATGTTCGTTTCAATGGCATCGTATTCATAATAAATGGAGCGGTTGCCCGTTTCTTCCATATCGCTCAGCTCTTCATAAAAGTCGGGCATATTCAGCAACTTGACCGTCTCATCAAGGGTCATTCCGAAAGGTATTTCACCGTAGCCTTTCAACGGTTGGATGGTAAAGTCTTTCATCATAATTATGTTGATTTGGCGGCTAAGATAGGGAATTTATCAAAACGAGAATCGTTTTTCGTGATTTTTTCCTCATTCAAACCTTATCGACTTGGTGGGACTGATGCGATTGATGACCGAGGTCGGGATGAGTAGCATCAACACCCACAGAAGGAAAGTACCCAAGTTGATAAATATCACTGTACTAAGGTGCAACTCGATGGGAACAGCAGAAAGATAATAAGTGGCGGCATCCAATTTGATAAACCCGGTGTATTGCTGCATGAAGCAGAAACCCAAACCGATGACATTGCCTATGAGCATTCCGATGAGCAGAATACGTAATGAGCGACGCAAAAACACCTCACGGACAAACTTGTTACTCGCACCCATAGCTTTCAAAAGCCCAATGGTAGATGTCCTTTCGATGATGATAATCAGCAACATACTGATTACCGTAATGCCTGCAACAAGCAACATCAAGGCCATAATGAGCCAGACATTAGTATCCAAAAGGTCAAGCCAGTCAAAGATTTGTGGATTGCTCTGACGCGCGGTATAAGAGGCCAATTCGGAAGGTAATGTATAGTATAGTTTCTCATTGACTTGATTCACATCGGCATCGTCGTTCAATGCAATTTCCAAAAGTCCGGCTTCATTATCCTCCCAGCTGTTCAGCTTGCGAATCTGGTTGAGGTCGGCGAAAACAAAACGCTCGTCGAACTCGTAGAGTCCCGTCTCAAAGATGCCTGACACCGTGAATTTTCTGCCACGCGCCTGTTGATCCTTGTCGATGAACCACACGCGAACGTCATCACCCACATTGAGCAGCATTTTGTTGGCGATTGCCTTGGAAACCAGCACCTCGGTAGAGCGTTCATCGGCCATATATTTCGGCGTTTGACCGTCAATAAGGCATGAACTGAAATATGTCCAGTCGTAGTTTTCATCCACGCCTTTCAGCACTATGCCTTGAATCTCATCTTCGGTCTTGATCATGCCCGCCTTGTTGGCCACCATCTGGTAATGACTGATGCCTTCAACAGAGTTCAACCTGCTGATGAGCAACGAATCCAACACAAATGGCGTCTCCTCTACCGACTCGTTCTTGTCCAACGACTGCACATGAATCGGAGCCACGAAGCCGATGACCTTGTCACGAATTTGGTTCTTGAAGCCCACCACGACCGCCCATGAGATGAGCATCACAATGATGGCCAAAGCCACGCTTGTGACGGCCAAACGCATCACCGTCGAAGAAAGATTTTCCTTCGAAAGCGAAAAAATTCGGTCTGCTATGAATTTTGGGCCCGACATTTGCAGGTTTTTCAATAATTTTGCAAAAGTAAAAATAAAACTCGGATGAAACGACATTTCTTTTCCTTTGCCTTGCTGTTTTGCGCTTTCCTGTCGCAATGCCAAGCCCAAGTCTTCAAGTTGGATGAGCCACAAGTAACAAGTTCCCCTTCGCCTCGCCTCGCCTTTGTCGACAAGGCGCATTACGTCTCTGCCGCCATGCAGCTCGATGACTACCTGCCACTTATCGAAGGCAAACGCGTAGGCGTGGTAGGCAACCAGACCAGCATCATCGGCAATACGCATTTGGTGGACACCTTGCTTTCTTTGGGTGTAGACATCAAGAAGATCTACACACCCGAACACGGTTTCCGTGGCACTGCTGACGCGGGTGCCAAAGTCAACAGCGGCAAAGATGAAAAGACCGGCATTCCTATCGTCTCACTATACGGCAAGAACAAGAAGCCCACAGCAGAGATGCTGCAAGGCATCGACATCATTCTCTTTGATTTACAAGATGTCGGCGTGCGTTTCTATACCTACATCTCCACCATGAGCTATGTGATGGAGGCCGCAGCCGAAAACGGGCTCCCAGTCATTGTCCTTGACCGTCCCAACCCGAACGGTTTTTATGTGGACGGACCCGTGTTGAAATCTGAGAATAAGTCCTTTGTGGGAATGCACCAAGTGCCCGTGGTCTACGGTATGACCATCAGTGAATATGCCAAAATGGTGAATGGCGAAGGCTGGCTGAAAGGTGGCGTCACCTGCGACCTCACTGTCATACCTATTAATAATTACAATCGTAACGCCATATACGAGCTGCCCGTGAAGCCGTCGCCCAACCTACCCAACTGGGAATCGGTCTACCTCTACCCCACCCTCTGCTTTTTTGAAGGCAGCATCGTCAGTGTGGGACGCGGCACAGAAACGCCGTTCCAAATTTATGGCCATCCCGATATGCGCGGCAGCTACACCTTCACGCCCAAAAGTACGAGTGGTGCCTCCAAACCTTTGCTTGAAGGCCAACGCTGCCGTGGCGAGAACCTCGTCGATTTTGCCCACGATTACCTCAACAACACCGACCAGCTCCAACTTGAATGGGTCATCGAGGCCTACCTACAACTGAAGGACAAAGGCTTCTTCAAGGATTACTTCCGTCTGCTCTCAGGCGACAAGCAGATGCAGCGCGACATAGAAAATGGAAAAAGCGCGGAACAAATCCGCGCTTCATGGAAAGACGACCTTGAAAGATTCAAGTCAGTTCGGGCGAAGTATTTAATATACTAATAGTTAGTCTCCTATGTCATTCCCGCGTTGGCCTGTGCAAAAGCATGGAATCTATAGGAGCCGGCTTGTAGTTCTATACCCTAATATGACGTTTCTTAAAGCCATAGACTCCAGTCCCCTGCAATTCTACGCACGGAATGACATGTCTTTAAGAAACTGCAAAAACAGAAAAAAAGCCAATACCCGTTATCCGAAAACCTCTTCAAGCAAAGCAATAAACTTTTGATAAGCAAGCGTGTCCGACAATTCCGATAAGGCTTCGCCCAACGAACGATAGTACCATTCCACATCCGATTTCCCATTTGGAGCATGAAACAATTCCCAAACCTCGTCGCCAATCTTGCGATAATCTATAGCAATACCATACATATTGGAGAGTTTGTCGCCAAGAGCCACCACCTTGCTGTCGTATGGAGCAGTAACTAATTGATTGACTTGGACCGTCTTTTTTTCACGCCATGTCAAATTCTCGTCCAAAGGCGCGGTTTCATGCTGTACTAGTTCTGCTACCCTTTCGCCAAATTGTTCCCGGATTTGTTCGATGGTCACATCAGTGTCCTCAACAGTGTCGTGAAGGACGGCAGCAGCCAACAATTCCTGGTCATTGGAGATGGTGGCCACAATACTGGCTGCTTCCATGGGATGAATGATGTAAGGGTAACCTTTGCCGCGCCGTTCCGTACCGCTATGTGCCTCAGTGGCAAACTGCACAGCTTTGTCGAAAAAGGAAGTATCTAAAGGGTTGTTCATGTTCAAATCAAGTTAATTCTTTGGGCTTGTTCGAAGATGCGATGGGCACGTTGTGCGTTATAGTTGCTGACTCCATAAAGTGCTGTGAACAATTGTGTCAAACCTGCTTCGCCATAGCCTTTTTTCAGGATATAGACAATACAAATATTTTGTAAAGCCACGGAATAGGCCACAATGTCGAGACCTGTGCCAGCCAACTGCAAAAGCGCCAACTGATATGCCGCCTCCTCGCAATCATTGCGCAAGCGCACAATGTCACCGATAGTCTTCATGTTTAATCGCAACAATATCTTGTAATAAGGCATAAGGCTGTCTTCATACAGCTCAGCTTGGTTGATGGCAGCAATCTTTTTGGCCAGCCGCATGAACGGTTTCAATTCAAGATAACTGCGGAAAGTGTCGCCATCAAGAGTCACTTCGTCGAAATTGCCACTAGCCACAAGTGCTTGTACTTTGCGACGATAGTCTGTGATTTCCTTGCGGATGCGACCGAATTGCTCATCAGCTAACTCCAACATGCCAGCCAAACGGTTCATGTCGCGCTGGTACTCCAAAGGCACTTCCACATCACTCTTGTAGCCCATGTCATGATACATGTTAGCCCAAACGTGTTGCAACGAGCTTCGCATCTGCAACTCGAAACTCATCTGGTTCAGCTCAGGCAGAGTCGGGTCTTTATACATCGTCTCGGGAATGCGGCAAATGTAGTGCAAGGACATATACCCAAAACGGTCGATTTCCAGCATCTTACGCTTATCGACCGAGTTTTCCCAATCGATGTAGAACATCTGTTCCACAAGTGCCGAGATGATGTCCACCTCGTTGCTGTAGAAAGTGATGATGCGGAAGCCCACGATATCAGTAATGTCATCGATCGAGTTGTATTTGTAGCCTTTCAATTCCAACTTCCCAACAAGACTGTTCTCAGTCTTGATGCGAGATTCAAGACCTGCAACGAGAATGTGGTTTTCATCGAGACAAGTACGCAACTTATTGATGACAAAGACATTTATTTTCTCGTACAAAGGCATCCTTTTTCGATACTCGTCGAGTATCATTTCGCAGTGCATGTCGAGTTTCATAGCGCCTAAAGGATGGTGATGATGTTGGAAAAACCTGTGATATCGAACACCTCTTTTACCAAAGGGTTCATATTACGCATCACCAACTTGCCTTTACGTGCGATAACGCTTTTTTGCAGCATGAGAAAAATGCGTAGCCCCTGCGACGAGGTGTAGGTCATGCCTGAGCAGTCGATATCAATGTCTGGACGGTCTCCTTCCATCAGTGGAGCAATGTCCTGTTGGAATTGGCTAGCACAGGAAGTATCGATACGCCCATTCAGCGTTACTAAGGTCTTCTCGTCTTGTTTATTAATCGTAATATCCATATTATATTCTCTAAACTCTAAACACTAAACTTTAAACTCTTTTAGTCATAGTCAGAACATTGTTCCCATCCACATACTGATAGTTGATGCTATCCATCATTTTCTTGCAGAGGAAGATGCCTAATCCACCCACTTTGCGTTCGTTAGCTGGAAGTGTAACATCTGGTTCGGACGCCTCAAGTGGATTGAAAGGCACGCCTGCATCGCGTAACTCTATGGTGAGGATAAGCGAGTCGTGGTCAAGGCTTGTGCCCACTTCCAGCCAACCAATGCCACCTTCGTAGGCATAACACACCACATTTTCGACCGCTTCCTCAATGGAGAGCCTCAACTTGAATTGCAAAGCTTCATCGGAGGGCATGTCAGGCGAAGCCATCAGGAAATCAATGATTTCACTGCTCTTGTCAGTTATCGGGTTGAATCGTTTTTTAGTCATGCTAGTTAATTTTTACACTCATAATCGTAATATCGTCATTTTGCGGGTTGCCTTCGGCAAAAGCATTCACTGAAGCGTAGAGGCTTTCAACTATGGCTCTTTCCTGGGAATTATTGGGTTGGGTAGACGTTTCAGGAAGCGTTTCTACAACATGTTTGGCCCAATCCATGAGACGATCTTTGCCATATTGGGTTTGGTCCTTCTTTTCTGCTTCAGTCACACCGTCGGTGTAGGCAACAATGCGTGTACCTGCTTTCAAATCAAGGCCTTCAGCATCGTAGGCGAAATCTTTGAACAGTCCGATAGCTATATTGGATTTGGCCTTGAGGAAATATGGCTCATCATCAGGGGGGATGACCAAAACAGGACAATGACCTGCGTTGCAATAATCCACATGACGCGTCTTAAGATTAACGCGGGCGACAAACAAAGTGACAAATATCCCGCTGTTGTTCGCTTCACTGACACTATCATTGATGCGGCGCAAGGTCTTATCCAAAGGCAAGTCAAGTCCTTCCACAATGTGAAGTGTCGCATTCGTGATGGCCATCATCAGTGAGGCTGGCATCCCTTTGCCCGACACATCGCCGATGGCGAAATAAAGATTGTCGTCTTTGAGGGTGAAGTCGTAAAGGTCTCCACCTACTTCCTTGGCAGGATTCATAAGAGCGTAAATCTGCGGAGGAAAGTCTGTGTTCAGCATTCCCATCTGAATGTCGCGTGCCATATTGAGTTCCGACTCCATGCGTTCATTGGCCGTAGCCGTGGTCTGCAACTCGTCAGTGATGGGGCGTGTCTTTGTCCGAATGATACGGCGACACACAAAATACAACACCAAAAGACTCACCAAGGCAATCACAATCAAGGTAATTTGCATCTCAGACGAACGGAGCAAAAACCTCAAAGGCTCCTCTGGTACTATGGCGGTTTTACGGACTTCCCTGCCAAGAATCACATTGGAAGCCACCGCCACCGCCAACTGTGACACGACGAAAATGGCAGACGCAACCCCTAGGATGGTCCAACTCAATCGGCTGGCAAACGATTTCCTTTTCATGGAAGGCAATTACTCCGTTAAAACCTTGCAAAGGTACGAAAACTTGTAAAAACCAATATGTTTCTAGTTTTTTTTCTATTTTTGTCGAAAAATCACAAACAATGGAAGCCATAAAGATCTCTTTGGATGACTATATCCTATCTGGAGGCGGTTTCAATGGCGAAAGCTATGACCACAAAACCGATCCTTCCATCATGCTTAAGCTCTATTTTCCAGGCAAAATCCAACAGCCTTTGGATGAAATGATACTAGCCAGAAAAGTCTATGAATCAGGCATTCCCACCCCAGAACCCGGTGAATATGTAGTTACTGAAGACGGGCGCTATGGCATCCGATTCCGCCGCATCGTTGGCAAGTTGTCCTACTCACGTGCTGCTGGCGACCATCCTGAAAACGTCAAGCAATATGCAGAGGAATTTGCGCAAATATGTCTCCAACTGCATTCAACCCACGTTGACACTACACAGTTCGAAAACATCAAAGACCGCTATTGTCGCTTGCTGGCCGAAAACCCATTTTTCACATCGGAAGAAAAGGAAAAACTCAGCAAGTTTATTGCCGAGGTTCCCGACACCGACACGGCCATCCACGGCGACTTGCAGTTTTCCAACGCCATTTTCGTCGACGACCAACGTTATTTCATCGACCTTGGAGATTTCTGCTATGGACATCCTAACTTTGATGTCGCTATGATGTATCTCTGTTGCATCCTCGACGGTGAAGAATACCTTCAAAATATCTTCCACATGAGCAAAGCCACTGCAATTCGATTTTGGGAGGCATTTGCTACTGTTTACTTTGGTGAAAGCCGTTCACTTGAAGATATTGCCAAAGAAATCGAACCCTTTGCTGGCCTCAAGACCCTAATCATCGAACGCGACTCGGGAAAACCAATGACTGAGTTCCGCAAGGCTTTGAAAGGCATCCTTTAGTATATGCCGTAGGGCTGTCACATTAGGACAGCCAGTGTTATAATAACATCGGTTGCCGTGATACAACAGCCCTACATGCAATATAATTATCTCAACCTTCCGGGATACACTTTCAAGGCCTCTTCGAGACACTTGATAGCAGCCTTCAGGTCATCTATGCAGATGCAGTAGGTGATACGGGCCTGATGACGTCCCTTTTCGGGGTCGGCATAGAAACCTGTGGCGGGAGCCAACATCACCGTGGCACCGTTGTAACTAAAGTCGGTGAGCAACCACTGGCAGAACTTGTCGCTATCGTCGATGGGCAAGTCGATGACGGTGTAGAAAGCGCCCTTAGGCATTGGGCAGAAGCATCCAGGAATTCTGTTGACACCTTCAACGATGACATTGCGGCGGGCAATGTATTCGTTATACACGCCATCAAAGTATGACTGTGGAGTATCGACAGCGGCTTCAGCAAAGATCTGACCAAAGCTTGGTGGCGACAGACGGGCCTGAGCCAAACGCATAGCGATGGCATAGACCTCACTATTGCGAGTCACCATGCAACCCACACGGGCACCGCATGCGCTGTAACGCTTCGAGACCGAGTCGAACAGGACAGTGTTACGCTCCAATCCTTCAAGTTGCATCACGCTGAAGTGCTTGTGACCGTCATAGCAGAACTCACGATACACCTCATCAGCAAATAGATAAAGGTCGTACTTCTTGACCAAACCAGCCACCTTCAGCAACTCCTCGTGGGTGTAAAGATAACCCGTGGGGTTGTTGGGGTTACAGATCATGATGGCCCTGGTGCGAGGTGTGATAACTTTCTCGAATTCCTCAATGGGAGGCAGAGCGAAGCCCGTCTTGATGTCGCTGGGGATAGTGACAATCTTGGCATCGCACAGCTTGGCGAAGGTGTTATAGTTGGTATAGTAAGGTTCCGGGATGATGATTTCGTCGCCAGGATTGAGGCAAACGGTAAAAGCCATTTGCAAAGCCTCGCTACCGCCAGTGGTGACGATAATTTGGTTCGGGGTCACATCGATGCCATGACGGTGGTAATAGTTGCAGAGAGCGCGACGATAGCTCGGGATACCGGCCGAGTGGCTGTATTCCAACACACCATGGCTGGCAGGAAGATCCTTGGCGGTCTCGGCAAGGACTTTCAAGGCACCTTTAGGCGTCTCAATGTCGGGCTGACCGATGTTGAGGTGATACACATGGATGCCACGCTCTTTGGCGGCATCAGCAAAAGGAACAAGTTTACGGATTGCCGATTGTGGCAAATCCAGACCTTTTTTGGATATTTGTGGCATAAGTTGTTGTTTTTGAATAAAAAGCCATCTAACGGAAACATTAGACGGCTTCTTTAATCTTAATAAATTACTTTCATTATTGTTTGTTGACAGGTGAGCCCTTGCCAAAATCGTTCTTTTTCTCAGGCATGGCTTCGTTGGCTTGTTCAAGCACGCGACCCTTGATACGCAACACCACAGTTGAGTTCTTGAGAGCATTGGAAGTAACAGTCACGGTCTTGTTAATGTTGCCGACACGATTGGTTTTGTAGGTCACCTTGATGACATCCGATTCGCCAGGAAGGATGGGTTCGTTGGGCCATGAAGGGATGGTGCATCCGCAACTCGACTTGGGCTTCTGAATGAGAAGAGGCTCGTTACCCGTATTGGTGAACCGGAACTCACATTCGCCATTGCCGTTAAATGGGACATCGCCATAGTCGTGAACCAGTTTTTCAAATTCAATTTCAGGACCAATGGCAGCCTTGCTGTCTTGCGCCTTGGCAACTCCAACCATAAGGAACATAATGCCAAGCAGATAAATGATTTTCTTCATTTCGTAATGATTTTAAAATTGTTGCAAAATTATGAATTATTTTTGTTCGTTGTTCAAATATGCCAATTTTTCAAACATTTTTTCTTTTTGTCAAAAACCATACCAAAAAAACAATCCCCCAAGAAAAGCCTTGAGGGATTGTTGAACTATTTAAAACAGCCTTTTCTGCCCATAGATTACAAATTGGAATGACATAGGCAAAAATAGCTTTGCTTTTACAGCAAGTGGCAGGTGACCGTCAAACCGGCCATCACGATGCTCACCATGCTCATCAGCTTGATGAGGATGTTCAGCGATGGTCCTGACGTATCCTTGAACGGGTCACCAACAGTGTCACCGACGACGGTGGCCTTGTGGTTTTCAGAACCCTTACCACCGAAGTTGCCTTCTTCGACATACTTCTTGGCATTGTCCCAAGCACCGCCCGAGTTGGCCATGAAGACAGCCAGCACAAAACCAGTGGCCAGGCCTCCAATCAACAGACCGAGGACACCAGGCACACCGAGGATGACACCCGTCAGAATCGGGACGAGGATGGCGAGGATAGAAGGCACCAGCATCTCATGTTGGGCACCTTTCGTGGAGATAGCCACGCAACGCTCGTAGTCGGGTTCGGCCTTGCCTTCAAGGATACCCTTGATGGTGCTGAACTGACGGCGGACTTCCTCCACCATCTTCTGGGCGGCACGACCCACAGCGTTCATCGTCATGCCGCAGAACACGAAGGCCATCATGGCACCAATGAACACACCGACGAGAACGACGGGGTTCATCAGGTTAACATTGTAGGCTTCCATAAAGTCAACCAAAGTGGCTTTGGCGGCTTCCACACCGTTAGGCAGGTCTTGTCCGATACGGATCAAGGCGATCTTGATTTCCTCAACGTATGAAGCCAACAGGGCGAGAGCCGTCAGAGCGGCCGAGCCGATGGCAAAGCCCTTACCGGTGGCAGCAGTAGTGTTGCCGAGGGCGTCGAGAGCATCGGTACGTTTGCGCACTTCAGGTTCCAGACCACTCATCTCGGCGTTACCACCAGCGTTGTCGGCAATAGGACCGTAAGCGTCGGTAGCCAGGGTGATGCCCAAGGTGGAGAGCATACCCACGGCAGCGATACCGATACCATAAAGACCTCTCGAAAGGTTAGCGGCAGTAAACTCAATATTGAAGCCATTGGCGCAGAGATAGGCCAACACGATGGCCACACCCACAGTGACGACGGGGATGGCCGTAGAAAGCATACCTAAGCCCAAGCCAGAGATGATGACCGTGGCAGGACCTGTCTTCGAGCTCTCGGCCACCTTTTGCGTAGGCTTGTAGCTCTGCGAGGTATAGTATTCAGTAGCTTTACCAATGATCACGCCAGCGAGTAAGCCGACCACCACGGAGAGTGAAGTCTGCCACCACATATTGGCGTATTCACCTGTCTCTTTTCCAAACAGGAAATACATGATGCCGAAAGTAGCAGCAGCAATCAAGACAGCGGCAGTATTAGTGCCACGGCTCAAAGCGCCAAGAAGTTCTTTCATGCCAGCGTTTTCCTTGGTGCGCACCATGAAGATACCAATCAAGGAAAGCAACACACCGACAGCGGCAATAAGCATAGGAGCAAGCACGGCCTTAAACTGCATGCCTTCAACGGCAGCAGTGGCGAAAGCAGAAGCACCAAGTGCCATGGTAGCCAGGATGGAGCCAGCATATGACTCATAAAGGTCGGCACCCATGCCAGCCACGTCACCGACATTGTCACCGACGTTATCGGCGATGGTAGCAGGGTTACGCGGGTCGTCCTCAGGAATGTTGTACTCAGTCTTACCAACGAGGTCGGCACCGACATCAGCAGCCTTGGTGTAGATACCGCCACCCACACGGGCAAACAGAGCCTGTGTGGAAGCACCCATACCGAAGGTCAGCATGGTTGTGGTGATGGTGATGAGGTCGTTTTCGGCTCCGACAGCCGCAAGCAAACCTGTTCCGTTCAACACAAGGAACCACACGGACACGTCAAGCAAGGCAAGGCCTACCACGACGAGACCCATAACGGCACCCGAACGGAAAGCTACTTGGAGTCCGCTATTGAGCGACTTGCGTGCTGCATTTGCGGTACGTGCCGAAGCATAGGTAGCTGTCTTCATACCGAAGAAGCCCGCCAAACCCGAGAAGAAACCGCCCGTGAGGAAGGCAAACCACACGACGCCGTTCTGCAACTTGAAGTAGGCCATGATACCGAAAATGGCTGCCAAGATGACGAACACAATGATCACCACCTTGTACTGCTGCTTCAGGTAAGCCATGGCTCCTTTACGCACATGCGCAGCGATTTTCTTCATCAGGTCAGTACCTTCGTCTTGTTTCATCATCTGCTTGTAGAAGATGAAAGCAAATGCCAGGGCCAAGATCGAGGCCGCCAGCACAATGTAAATAATACTGTTGCTAATCATAAGATTGTTATTTAGTTAAACTTGTTTTGATTCAAAAATAACAGTTCTTCTAGCTGTTTTCAGTTGCTTTGAGGGGACAAAAATAAGGACAAATTATATTGAAATGAAAATTTTTTGCAGAGTTTTTTTCGTAAAAACAACTTTTTTTGCTCGTTTCCAAAAAAGTCCCTACTTTTGACGATTGAAGGAAAAAGGTTTAGTTCTTTAATTGAGACTTGAAAATCAATTTTTTAGCATAGTTGGACCTCACCTACCTTCCCAAAACGAGCAAAAATGAACAAAGTCAGTTTGGAAATCATGGGCTTGACCTACAGCGAATCCTCGACAGGGGCGTATGTCTTGATTTTGGGTGACAAGAATTCCCAACGCCGTCTCCCCATCGTCATCGGGAGTGCCGAAGCCGAGTCCATCGCAGTGGGCATTGAGAAACACAAGAACGGCCGCCCCCACACCCACGACCTCTTTCTGAGGTTTGCCCATGAGTTCGGCATAGAAATCATGGAGGTGGTCATCAACCGCTTCCGCGACGGTGTTTATTACGCCATGCTGGTATGCAAACAGGGCGACGATTTGACGATGGTTGACGCACGTCCTTCCGATGCCATCGCCATAGCCGTGCGTAGAGGATGCGAGATTTATGCCTACGAAAGCGTCATGGAGGAGGCAGGCATCATCATGGAAGACATGGAAAAACAAGACGACGAGCCAGAAGCCGACCCTATTAATATAGGTGCAGGCGAAACGAGCCTTGACCTGCTTGACCTGGAGGCCTTAGAGGAACTTCTGCAGGAAGCCATCGACAATGAGGACTACCAGAAAGCGGCGAAGATTAGGGATGAGATCAACAAAAGGAAATAATATCTATGAACAAATTAATATGAGATTCCCTTTCGGGAATGGAGCAGAATAAAATGTATAATGCGGCGGTAGTTGACGCTACAAAGAGCATACTAGTTGGAACCGCCGCTGGGAACTTTACAAAAAGACTCCATTCCCGCAGGGAAACGCAATCTTGAATCTTTGAATATTAAATCTTTAAATCCAAGAATATGAAAGCAATCAAATTCAGACTTATTGTGATGAACTTCCTCATCTTTGCGGTGTGGGGAGCTTATCTTTGCTCTTTGGGCATCTATCTGGGCCGTATCGGCATGGGTGCCAACATCGGTAAATTCTTCGCCATCCAAGGCATTGTCTCACTCTTCATGCCCGCTTTGATGGGCATCGTGGCCGACCGTTGGATTCCCGCACAAAAGCTTTTGGGCATTTGTCACTTCCTGGCCGCGGTTTTTATGGCATTGGCCGGCTATATGGGTATGAAATACGGTGCAGATGTAACCTTTGGACAGTTGTTCCCCTACTATGCCATCAGCGTGGCTTTCTTTATGCCAACCATTGCCTTGGGCAACTCGGTGTCGTACAATGCATTGAACCAAGCTGGACTCGACACCGTGAAGGCCTTCCCTCCTATCCGTGTGTTTGGCACCATTGGCTTCATCCTTTCCATGTGGATCGTCAATTTCACGGGATATAAGAACGGCTACGAGCAACTATTTGTGTCCGCTGCATGGGGCATCATTTTAGCCATCTATGCCTTCACCCTACCGAACTGCCCTGTCAACAAGAACGTGGAAAGCAAGTCGTTCGTCGACACCTTCGGTTTACGAGCTTTTGGCTTATTCAAGGACGCTCGCATGGCTGTGTTCTTCATCTTCTCGTTCCTCTTGGGCATGTGCCTGCAGGTGACCAACGGCTTCGCTACACCTTTCTTGGATGCTTTCGGTCAGTCGCCAGAATACGCCGATGCTTTCGCGGTGAAAAACAACGTATTCCTCTCGTCCATTTCACAAGTATCTGAGACACTCTGCATATTGCTCATTCCTTTCTTCCTGAAGAAATTCGGTATCAAGAAAGTGATGCTCATCGCCTTTGGCGCTTGGGCTTTGCGTTTCTTCTTCCTTGGTGCAGGCGGTCCGACAGGCTTCGGCCTCGTACTCTTCATCCTTTCGATGATTGTCTACGGTGTGGCTTTCGACTTCTTCAACATCAGCGGATCGCTCTTCGTCGACCAAAACACAGACGAGAAGATTCGCAGCAGTGCGCAAGGCGTGTTCATGATGATGACCAACGGCCTTGGTGCCACCATCGGTTCGTTCTGCGCCCAAGCTGTGGTCAACCATTTCACCCTCGGCAAGGCAGATTTCAACGAACTCATGACTGGCTGGTCGAATGCATGGTATGTGTTTGCCGCCTTTGCTCTTGTGGTGGGCATTCTGTTCGCCATCTTGTTCAAATACAAGCACGAGCCTGAGAGAAAATGAAGCAATATTTAGACCTACTGCAATATATCCTCGACCACGGCCATCAGAAGGGCGACCGCACGGGAACGGGCACTATTAGCGTGTTCGGCTACCAGATGCGGTTTGACCTTTCTGAAGGCTTTCCTTTGGTCACGACGAAGAAGGTGCACCTGAAGAGCATCATCCATGAGTTGTTGTGGCTCCTCAGCGGCGACACCAACATCAAGTATTTGCACGACAACAAGGTCACGATTTGGGACGAGTGGGCCGACCCCAACGGCGACTTGGGTCCCGTCTACGGTGCCCAATGGCGCAACTGGAACAACGAGGGCATCGACCAGATTGCCGAAGTGGTGAAGAACATCAAGGAGAACCCGAACAGCCGCCGCCATATCGTCACAGCATGGAACCCAAGCGTGCTGCCCGACGAGCACGAGAAGAACTTCGCCGCCAATGTGGCGGCAGGCAAAGCCGCCCTTCCACCCTGCCATGCCTTCTTCCAATTCTATGTGGCCGATGGCAAACTATCATGTCAACTCTACCAACGCAGTGCCGACGTGTTCCTCGGTGTGCCCTTCAACATCGCCTCATACGCTCTCCTCACCATGATGATGGCGCAGGTGTGCGACCTCCAACTTGGCGAGTTTGTCCACACTTTCGGTGACGTGCATATCTACAACAACCTCATCGAACAGGTGAAGACGCAGCTGTCGCGCACACCACGCCCACTACCTACAATGAAAATAAACCCCGAAGTCAAAGACATTTTTGGTTTCAAATTTGATGACTTCACTCTAGAGAATTATGACCCTTGGCCTGCGATCAAGGGCGAGGTTTCCGTGTGATAATTGACACCGCAATAATTTGAGACGCGATAAATCGCGTCTCTAAAAACAATTCAACAATTCAACGATTCAACAATCAACAATTCAACAATTCAACATAATGACCATATCCATCATCGTGGCCATGGCCGAAAACCGCGCCATCGGGCTAAACGGCGACCTCATTTGGCACAACTCGCGCGACTTGAAGCAGTTCAAGAAAATCACCTCGGGACATACCGTCATCATGGGTTACAAGACTTATATGTCGCTGCCTGGCCAGAAAGCTTTGCCGAACCGTCGGAACATCATCCTTTCCACCCGACTCGACGAAGCGCCAGAAGGCTTTGAGGTGGTTTCGTCCATCGCGCAAGCTTTGGATGCGGTGAAAGACGAAGAAGAAGTGTTCATCATGGGCGGCGGAATGGTTTACGAGCAATTCCTCCCCTATGCCGACCGTCTCTACCTTACACGCATCGGCAAGTGTTTTGAAGCCGACACCTATTTCCCTTACATCAACTTCGAAGAATGGAATCTCGTCGACCTTGAAGTCATTGACGACGACCCGCAGGTGGATTATTCCTACCGCTTCGAAGTGTGGGAACGGGCTGAAGAGCAATAAGCCTTATCCCTCAAAACAACACAAAAAAAACGGTTGCCCCGCACACGAGGCAACCGTTTTTGGTTTTGGCACAGGTCTCAGCTTATCTGATGACCGTGATGCGCTTGGTGACTTCACCGTTGGCAGTGGAGATGCGCACCATGTAGATACCCGTCTCAACATCGTTCAAGTTGATGTCGACCGACTCGCCACGGCATTCCATCTCATAAACCTTTTGACCCACCAGATTGTAAACCGTCACATGGTTCAAGCCTTGACCTTCCACGGTGAAGAGGCTTGTGGTAGGATTCGGGAAGATAGAGATGCTGTTGTCTGCCTGCTCATTAATACCGTCCGTGGAATAATAGACGTGCAAATAGAACTGGTTGGGATCATAGATCCAAGCAGCAGGAGCCGAGAAGCAATCCATGCCTTGATAATAGGCGTAAATCTTATAATAATAGTGACCTTCTTCAACGGCAGTATTATCAGTGAAGTTTGTGGCATTGGCGTTCAGCAGCTTGATTCTTTCATAGTTACCATCTTCACCATACTTTCTGTAAACATAGTAACCCGAAAGACCATCATGAGGTTCAGGCTTTTGCCACAGCAACTTGATCTTGTATGCATCACCAACATATTCAAACGTGAAATCTGTCGGGGCATAGCAGGCACCTGAAGTAGCGCACGACTCGTTGGAATACAAGCCATTTTCGCCACCATAATAGAAGTAGCTGACCAAATAGCAATGTCCACCAATCTCAGTATCCTCATCTATGAAGGAATGTCCCTCAGGGATAAGGCGATGCAGCATACCGTCACGATATACGGTGTAGCCATAGCCTTCTGCGTCAATAGGATCCCATGATACATGGATGTTGTTCGGATTCTCATCATCCACGACAGCAACGAGGTTGAAAGGACAACCCTCGCCAATTTCGTTACCGCAATTGTTGTTGCCTTCGTAGAAAATGCCTTCCGTCATATTGGCTGAGGGGCCAGAATAGGTATAAACCGTATTGTTTTGCGAATCCTTGATGGCAAAGCCCATATTGAAGGAATCACCATTCGTTTGGGCGCTCCAGCCGAACGAAATACGACCCAGCGGTACCTCAACAGGAACAGACTGAACGGCCGAGGCTGTGGTGGTAATTTGGGTGATTTCCTTACCTGTAGCATTGTAAATATGGATAGCACCGCCACGCCAGCCATTCATTGCAGCTTGAGTGATGTTAACCGTCCAGTTGCAAGTGGGACCAAAGCTAGCTTTATCGGCATAGCAAATTCTGCCATGCTTACCATCGGCAACAGCATAAACTTCATATTGGAAGATATCAAAACGAGGCACCTCATTATCCATAACGGTCATTGTAGCACCAGGAGTGACATTGTCTTCAGTGTAAATAACGCGACCATCGCGAACGACAACAATCTGGTCGATAGCAGCAAGGTCTGTGTTATTCAAGGTCTTTGAAGGATTGACCCAAGTAAGGGTGGCCTTCAGCTCGTTGTCCGCTGCGGGCGTCACCGTTAAATTGGTCGGAGCCTTAGGTGTACCATTATAATAATCAGCAGGAACAAAGTTGAATATGGCTGCATCACGGGATGCCGAATATTCAATTTCATCGAAGTCGATGAAGGCATTACCAGTACCGCTCCAACCGAAGTTCCAGTGCATCAAACCGTCAGCGTCATAACCATCGCAAACAAATGCATGGCAACCAGGAGTAGGTGTACCAGCGTCGCAGCCTGAATAATAAATAGGCCAACCCATATCAATTTGCTCTTTCAACATTCTATACCAATCAGCATAAGAATAATTGCCCCTTTCACGATGCACAACATCAGTGGCATATTTGAAATAATTCCTGACGGCAGCAGGCACATCGGTGGATTGGGCACCACTACCATCGGGGGCGTAGTTCATGTGAACGGCCACACCACAATGGTACATCAGAGTAGCTACAGCTTCTTTTTCAACTTGAGCTGACGAGTTGGACAAGGAGACGGGCATGTTATCCCAGTCATAGGTTGTTGCACCGAAATTGGCACTGAGACCCGGAATATAAGGATAGCCTGGGGTTCCTCCTGAATTGTAAGTAACAGAATCTTGTCCCTGCAAAGGATGATTCCAATACTTCATAATCTGGCTCATGGCCGTGGCCACGCAGCCTGCATAGCAACGACCGCCAGGACCGCCAGCATATTCAGGGCAGAACAAATTGTAGGGAGAATCCTGGTCCCACTTGGTGTCCAACAAATATTCACTACCCTTGGCACCAAATCTCGACATCAAACGACCGGTGTTGGTGACCAATTCCCATTCGGCAGCTACTTCTGGAGTAGCATTACCTGTACGTCCCGTTCTGCCGTCAATGATGGCATCGAGACGATATCTTAAACCGCCAGGCATATTGTCAACAGGGAACACGCCTTCCATCGAATAACCCAAAATGGGACGGAAGTAATCGTCGGCCGAAACCAAAACAAAGCCATTGTCGCCCACGTTGAACACATAGAAGCAAGCCTCACCACGGTAGGATGTACCCGTATAGACCAAAGTCAGGTCGTTGCTTTGGCGCGACTGCTCAAATTTGGCTTGGACAAACTGTTGTCCGACATACTTGGCTTGGCTCACGCTGACCGGATTGGCATGCACCATCCCGATACCGAGAACCAAAGCGAGTAAACTCATTAAATACTTTTTCATTTGTAGTAGATTTAAATTAGATTCTGAATTTTAGGCTGCAAATATAGACATTTTTCCGAAACACAACAAATAATCAGTGGATAACCGAGAATCGTTTCGTCATCGTGCCTTGGTGAGTCTTTACGCTGATGGTGTACATGCCAGAAACAAGATCGGCAGTGTTGATAACCACACCGTCTTCATTGCAACGCTGCATTTTCACCACCTGACCCATTACGTTGCAGATGGTCACCTGTTGCAGGCCTTCAGCCTCAACGCTCATCAAAGTGTTGGCGGGGTTAGGATAGACATTAAGGCCAGCTTCACCATTTTCGCTGACCGAAGTCACTTCCACATGGATATAGTCCGTTTCATCGTCAACCCACGCGGGAGTGGATTCGCAATAGCTGCGGAAGGCCGTCACCTGATAGTAATAGTCGCCGGCATCCACAATGTCGAGGTATTCGCGCAAGGTCTTGTCGACTGTAGCAACCATTTGGTAATCAACTCCGTCCTCGCTACGATAAACCCTAAATGACTGAGGCTCACCCTCGTAATCCCAAGAAAGCAAAGTACCGAAGCCTTCATTGGTCCACTGGTATTCGCCTGCGAGGTTGGTCGGAGGCTGGCAACCAGCACAATCATTGTTGCCCGTATAAAGCGTAGCAGGAACCTGATTGGAATTGCCAGTGAAAGTGTACACTGAACTATTGGATGAATCTTTGATATTGATGGTCATGTTAGTAACAGCCGTATTGGGTGCCACCCATGTGAAGGTGACATCGCCTTCAGGCATGGCAATTTGTTGGCTAATAGGCGTCGAGCTTGTCATAGTCACTTCTTGAATGACCGAACCAAATCTGTTCTTCACCTGAATCTTACCACCGTTCCATCCTTGGAAGTTAGTGGTTTGGCCGACAACCTTCCAAGTACAAGTGGGACCATATTGATACCTGAACTCAGCTGCACGACCTTTGGCACCATTGGACATGAAATAGATGCGATAGGTGTAGCAATCATAATCCGGCACATTGTCCTCAAAAGTCATGACCTCTCCTGGGGTCACGTTGGCTTGGCTAAAAATTTCCTGATCGTTACGAAGCAGAACCACTTGCTCAATATTTTCCAAAGTAGTACCATCTAATGATGTAGTAGGATTGGTCCAACTGACCACACCCACATTTGAATGGGCATTTTCAGCGTTAACATCAAGGTCGGTGACAGCGGGAATGAGTCCATCGTAGACATAATCGGGAATCATGTCAATGATGACACCTTGGTAATCGTTGAAGTTGCCCGAATAAGTATTCAGAGCGTCAATAGCGAAATAGTTGTTGTTGAATCCGCTCCAACCCCAGTTGAAATAGAACTTACGATCGCTCTCACGATAGCCGCAGCAAACGAATGCGTGACCCGAATTGCCTTCGGCTCCTGAATAATACATGGGGAAACCTTCCTGCAAATTGGAAATCAAGATTTCTTCCCATTCATTTCTGGTATAAAGATCGCGATCCAGACGATTGGCACTCTTGGTGTAACGGAAATAATTAAAGATGGCATCAGGCACATCCTGCGAATGGGCTCCCGAACCTTGAGGACCATATTGCATATCAACAGCCACACCGCAATGGTACATCAACAAGGCAATAGCCTGATAGTTGCTGTTATTCACATTGTTGGGCATATTGTTCCACTGATAGTAAGCATTCTCAAAGTCAACCGTTTGTGTGGCATAGCCTGAAGGAGTATAGCTATGTGAGCCTTGACCATGGTCGGGCCAGTTCCAACGCTTCATCACCATCGACATAGCGGTGGCCACGCAGCCTGCGTAGGCACGACCTCCAGGACCGCCTTGACCCGTAGGACAATAGGCATTGAAGGGGCTATCCTGGTTCCAATTGGTTGAAATCAAGGGAGCCACATCACCACGAGTGGCACGTTCGCTTCTGATGACACCATATCTCCTAATTTGTTCCCATTGCTCTGCAATCTCTGGAGTAGCTGTCATGTTGTTGGTCACAGCATACTCGATTTGACGGGCATAGTGACGGAGGTAATAGGCCAAACCGTCAGGAATGTTGTTGACATCAAAACTGCCTTCCTCACCAAAAGCCAAAATAGGCTGAGCAACGTCATCGGCAGCCATAATCATGTATCCACCTTCAAAATTGAAAACATAGAGGGCGTTGGCGCCGCTTTCGGTCGTTTGCGTATAGGCTAAGTCAAGATTAGCCACCTTTTTGGTAGCATTTCCTTGTACATACTTCAAGCTCAGCTGACGGGCAGTGTTCACGTCGACAGGCGAAGCGATGAGTTGACCTACAAACAAGGTCAACATCAACATAATAGATAGTGTTTTTTTCATTGATTATAAAATATTAATTCTTTGATTTTAAACTTTTTACATCTTAACAACACGCTGCACAACTGAGCCATTTGCGGTATTAACTTTGACGAAGTATATGCCGTTTTGCAATTGGCTCATGTCAAGGCTCAATTCTCCATTTTCAGCAGACTTTTGCACAACACATTGGCACACAATGTCATAGACACTGACAGAAACCATCTCCTCGGCTTCGATATTTAGCTGACCCGAAGTGGGATTAGGATAAAGCATCACATTGAGCAACGAGTTTTCGTCCACCGAAGCGTTTGTGATAAAGATGAAGTCATCACCATTGTCAGCCAAAGCAAACTCCGACTCACATTCCGAATACACAGCTTTCACCTTATAATAATTGGCGATGGCCCAAGCCACATCAGCATCAACATATCGTGTCTCCGTAATTCCAGTGATTTCCTTTATCATATCATCTGTATAATGGTCGATTACGACAACCGTATAGCTTTCAGGCACACGATCAGCCGGTGCAGTCCATTCTATCGACATTCCAACTGTTCCACGTCTAAGATTTGTCGGTGCAGAGCAAGGCAATACGGGAGCAGGTATTGTCACACATGCTTCGTTTGAACTGGTTTCAAATTCCTCACCATGGGCAACGATTTGATAACAGTAGGATGTGCCTATCTCAAGATTATCATCCTCAAATACAATCCCCGTCACTTCTCCGATTTTCTCACCATTGCGCATGACATCGTAGGCAGTGGCCTGGTAGGCAGGTTTCCAACGCAGGTTGACCTGATACGTTCCCTCGTTCTCAACCCAATCGGCTTGCAAATCCTTGGGTGTGTTCGACCAGTCTACATTGATGAAAAACTTTTCGCTATCGAAGAGGTCGTTGGCATAGGCAGAGGAGCAATCAGTGGCTCTGTAATAAGCCTCGACAACATATTGGTACTCCGTACCAGGAACAGCTGTCTGATCCCTGAAAGTGGTGGTATTGGCCGAAGTCACCTTGACACGCTTATAAGGCAGGTCGTCATTTTTGCGATAGGCAATATAACCCGAAACATCGGTGTTTCCAGAGGCTGACCATGTCAATTGCACATAGTCTCCATTATAGTTGAAATAAAAATCCTTCGGAGGCTCGCAGCCCTCGCCCGATGTAGCACAATACTCGTTGGAATTGGCTGTCTCACCACCATTGCAAAGAGCAGTCACATAGTAACAGTGACCTCCGATGTCCGTATTTTCATCAACATAGCGAAGCTCATGGGCCATATTGAACAGGAATCCGTCGCGATAGATGCAGTAGCCAAACTCGGGATCGTGATCGCTGTCCCAAGTGAGGACAATGGTCTGGTTGTTTTCAGGGTCGACCGTAGCCCTCAAATTATACGGAGCCTCGCAGATGTTTTCATTGCCACAAGAGTTATTCAAAGTGCGCAGCAATCCTGCTTCCAATTCGGATGACGGTCCATTATATTCATAAACCACCTGATTCTGAGGATCCTTCACCTTAAAGGACAGATTGCTGATGGCGGAAGTGGGCTCCGTCCAGTAAAGATTATTGTTGCCAAGAGCCATTTGGAACCTTTGCAACTGGGCAGCCGATGTGTTTGTGGTCAAAAAGTCGATATAAGAACCTGCAGCGTTCTGCACCGTAATACCGCCACCATTCCAACCGTGGAAGTCAGAAGAGGTCATGATGACCGTCCATTCACAATAAGGACCAAAGACAGCCTTGGTATGTGTAGTGCGGCCATAGGCAGACCCATTCACTGCCATAACGGAATAGTCGTACTGGTCGAAGAAAGGCACCTCGTCATCGCATGTCATGGCTTGGCCGGGCTCGACATTTTCGATTTCGTTGACAACAAAGCCATTACGCAAGACGACAACCTTGTCGATACTGGTCAACGGTGTTCCTGTTTCGGTTTTTGTGGGGTTAGTCCACGATAGGTGACCCGTTAACGAGACGTCGCTGTCGATAGTTACAGCCAAGTCATTCGGAGCTTGTGGCATGTCGTTGTAAATATAGTCAGGAACGAAATCCGCAACAACTGCTTGGCTGCCCGAATACTCAAAATTCTCGCCATCGATGAGGAGATAGTTGTTAGAAGCACCGCCCCAGCCAAAGTTGAAATGGAACAAGCCGTCTACATCGTAACCGTCGCAGACAAAGGCGTGACCGCCACCGGTACCTTGGCCTGAGTAATACAGAGGGATACGTTGGTCGAGATTCGATTTCAGAAGGGAGATCCATTCGTCATAATTTCCTCCTTTTGAAATGAACGTTGCCTTGTCGGAATAGGAAAAAAACGTGCTGATAGCCTCAGGCACATCGGCTGAATAGGCACCACTGCCATCGGATTCATACATCATATTGACCGACACGCCGCAATGATACATTATCGTGGCCACCGCTTCTCTCTCCTGCGTGTTCGCACCATTGCCGTAATAGTCAATCATGTTGGCCCAATCGTAGGTAGTTGCTCCGAAATTGGCGCTCAAAGTCTGACCACCCCATTGGTAGCTATGCTCTCCCGTTCCCGTAACCGGCCACTCCCAATATTTCATGAGCTGTGACATAGCCGTAGCCACACAGCCCGTAGGATAGTTGTTTGGGACATACATATTGAAGGGAGCACCTTGGTCCCAGCGTGTCGAAATCAAAGGTTCAACGACCTCAAGACCTTTATTGGCTTGCAGAATACCGTGTTCCTCAAGGTTTTTCCAACGAATGACAATGTCGCTCGAAACAGGGTGGCCTTGTTCGACCACCGTGGCAATGCCCTTCGAAATCTCACCCAACATGAAGCGAAGGCCGTCGGGAGCGGTTTGGTAATCAAAACAGCCCTGGTCGGAATAGCCCAAGATGGGTGAAGAACTGTCGTCGGCAGCCACAATGACATAACCTCCGTCGAAGTTGAAGACGTACATGGTCGCCATGCCGTTGTCGGCAAATTGTGTGTAAGCAAGTTGCAGGTCCTGCACCGCTTTTTTGGCAAACAAAGCCTTATGCTGGACGAAATTCAGCCCCAAGCGTTGCGCCTTAGCCACATCAACGGGCTTGGCTTGAAGTGTTGTGATGCCCAAAAGCAGGGCAAGGATAACGAGTAGTTTTCTTCTCATAGTCTATGATTTTAAGTAACTGTTCAAAATTAAACTGAAGTATTATAAGCAATCAGCCTTCAGCTATCAGCTATGTTGAACCATGGCTGACGGCTGACGGCTGATGGCTGACTGCCAAATTTTCTGGCCTTTTATGTAAACTAATTATGCTCATCAACTTAATGAAACGATTTTCTTTTCTGTTTTTAAAGCGGCAAATATACACATTTTCAGGTTTTCTGTTCCTTTTTCTTTGCCGCAGGGAACAAAATGTTGTTCAAAATGAGGCGATAACCGGGTGAATTGGGGTGCATGTCAAGCTCGGTGGGCGGGTCGCCAACGAGGTGCTGGTAGTCCTCGGGGTCGTGGCCACCGAGGAAGGTCCAAAAGCCGTTGCCAAAGTTGCCATGAATGTAGCGGTCCTCGTTCAAGGCACCGTTGTCGCCCAAGACAACAACAGAAGGCTTCACATAGTTCTTGTTGAAGGCTGTGGTCTGACCCATAAAGCCTTTCACCAAGCGTTCGTGGCATTGCGTGAGCATGGTCGGAACGGGGTCCCACTTGGCCGAGAAATCGAAGAGCAGGAAATAGTCGTTCTGTTCGTTCACCAAACGCGAACGGCCTTGGGTAACGTCAATGTTGGAAACCTCATATTCCTGTGGATTGATCGAAACCGAGAAGTCGGTAAAGGCAAAACAGTTTTCGTAGTTCAAGCGTTGCGGGTCTCCGCTGCGGATGGGGTCGCCGTCGAACATATAGTCGCAGATGTCGAGGCCGTCGGCTGCGAGGGCAATATCGAAACTGTCGGGAGCGGAGCACATGGAGAACATGTAGCCGCCGCCTGCCACAAACTCACGGATTTTCTTCACTACTGCAAGCTTCAACTGAGAAACCTTGCTGAAACCCCAGCGTTGTGCCGTGGCTTCCTGCATCCTGACATCTTCTTGATACCATGGGTAGTTGCGGTAGCGTGCCCAGAACTTGCCATATTGTCCCGTGAAGTCCTCGTGGTGCAGATGGAGCCAGTCGTAGGTGGGCAGAACTCCTTGCAGCACTTCGTCGTCATAAACCACATCGTAAGGAATCTCGGCGTAGGTCAGCACAAGGGTGACGGCATCATCCCAAGGCAGGTTGTTTTTTGGCGCATACACTGCGATGCGCGGCACCTTTTGGAGTTTCATCTCGTCCATGTTGACACCTGGGTCAGCAATTTCAGCGAGGATGGCGTCGGCTTGTGCGTCGGCGATGACGTTGTACGACACGTTGCGCATCTTGCACTCGCGTTCAAACATCTCGTGGTAAGGGATCAGGTAGCTCCCTCCCCTATAGTTCAGCAGCCAACTGATCTCCACCTCGCGTTGCAGCACCCAATAGGCCACGCCGTAAGCTTTCAGGTGGTTGGTCTGGGTGTTGTCCATGGGAATGAGAAGATAGGCGGCCTTTGATGGAAGGGCTAAAACCAAAAGGAGAAGAATAAGATATAGTTTGCGCATGGCGGTAATCCTAGATTAATAGGGCGCAAAAATAAGAAAAAACTTCAATACTTCACATACTGCTCCAAAAGCGGGTTTACCTCCCCTTCTTCCTTGAGCAATTCCTCCAGTTGCGCCCAATTTTTGATCATGCCACGTTTTTCGCGCTGGTTGACGATGCGTTTCACCTGCTCGTAGCTGAGGTAAGGATGATGCACCAAAGTCTTGAAATCCGCGCGATTAACATCGACTTTCCGTATTTCGACCGCACCTAAATTAATATAAGGCTGTATGGCCGCGAAACGCGCATCGTCCATGCCTTTCACATCGCGAAGCTGCTCCTTGTCCACAAAACCGCCCAACTTCTCTCGGAACTCGATGATGCGCACTGCCGTGTAAGAGCCTATCTGCGGCAACTCCACCAAGGTGGTCGAGTCTACCGTATTCAAGTCGACGATGGGGATGGCTTTCTTTTCAGCAGGAGCGGTCGTTGAGCCATTTGCGGTCGTTGAGCCCGTCGAAACGCCGCTTTTAGCAGAAGTTTTAGTATTTTTCTCTCTTGAAACCTCAGGCAACACAATGAAAGGCTCCAGCTGAGCAAACTCTTCCTCGCTGATGGTGTAAAGCTTGCCCAAATCGTTTTTCGAGTAGAACTTGCCGCCTTTGGCCTTGTAGTTCATGATGTTGCGCACCTGACGGTCGGTGAGACCCATTTGCAGCCATTCTTCTTCCGTGAGGGTATTGGGATTGAAGGGAAAAGGATGCAGCTCCGCCACCTCTTGAGGCTTCTCAGTTTGTTGCTGTTGTTGCTGCTCGATGGCCGCCTGACGCAAAGCCAACAAGGAGTCCAGATTGTGCAAGGAGGCGTCACTCAGCGACTTGCGCGACGGATGAAACAGACAGGCCAAAATCAATACCAGTATCAATGCTAGTATCGTGATGATGGCAACGCGCTCGCCTTTGCTGAAGGAAAACCATTTGCGCAAGGAATCCATATTCTTTGGTTTCGGGCCCTTCGACAAGCTCAGGGACCCTCGGCCGTTGAGCCCGTCGGAACGCCGACTATTATTTAATCAATCCACTGACAAACACTACCGTGATGGCAATGGGAGCTAGATAACGAATAATAAAGAAGATAATCTTTTTCAACGATGCCTTGATGGTACCCTCGTTGGTCACCTCCTCGAAGAACTTGGCCTTGCCTAGTCGCCAACCCACGAAGATGACGATCAACACACCACCGAGGGGCAAGAGAATGTTGGATGAGACAAAGTCCATGAGGTCGAAGACGGTCCTGCCGCCAATGGCAAAGGGCGTGTTCTCCATCAGACTCAAGGAGGCAAAACTACCGATGAATAGCGTGGCTACACAAGCCCATACCGTCGACCACTTGCGGTTAATATGAAGTTCCTCGGAGAGGTAGGCCACCACAACCTCAAGCAGCGAAATCGTGGAAGTCAGCGCGGCAATGGCCAACAGCACAAAAAAGATGATGCAGAAGATATAGCCTCCTGTCATCTGGTTGAAGATCATCGGTATCGTATTGAACACCAACCCCATGCCTGCTGTCGGACGGATGCCAAACGAGAAAGCCGCAGGGAAGATGACAAGACCCGCCAACACGGCAATCAAGGTGTCGGCAAGCACCACGGAAAAGGCGGTGGAAGTCAGGTTGTCCTTTTTCTTGATGTATGAACCATAGGTAATGAGCGCCCCCATGCCGAGACTCAACGAGAAGAAGCCCTGGCCCAAAGCACTGATGAGGACATTGCCATCGATTTTAGAGAAATCCGGACTGAAAAGGAACGACAATCCTTCATTAGCCCCTGGTAGCGTCACAGAGCGTATACCCAAGACGATAAGGATGACCAAAAGCAGCGGCATAAGGATTTTTGCATATCTCTCAATGCCGTTTTGCACTCCTTTGAAGACCACAAAGCCGGTTAGGAAAATGAAGATGGCCTGCCACATCACATTGCGCCAACCCATATTATGGAAGTCGGCAAAGTCTTGTTCCATGGCAGCCAAATCCTTGCCTTGGAACGAGTTGGACACTGCTTTGATGATGTATTCCAAAGTCCAGCCCGACACAGTGGAATAGAACGCAAAGATAATGAAACCACACAACACACCCATATAGCCAACAATCGACCACGCCGACTTAGGCGCAAGTTTCTTGAAGGCTCCGACGGCGTTGCTTTGTGAACGGCGACCGATGACTAGTTCCGACAACATCACAGGAATGCCGAGGAAGATGACCACAGCGAGATAAACCAATAGGAATGCCGCTCCGCCGTTGTTGCCCAATTCGCATGGGAAACGGTAGATATTACCCAATCCGATGGCCGAGCCCGCAGCAGCGGCAATAATGCCTATCTTCGAGCCAAAGCCATCTCGCTTTTTCTTTTCTTCAGCCATATTGTTATTCTAATAAGTTAGGCCCTTCGACAAGCTCAGGGACCCTGGCGGTCGTTGAGCCTGTCGAAACGCCGCATTATAGTTTAACGCTTTTCTCCGTATGCCAGGTCACCCACATCGCCAATGCCTGGGACAACGTAGGCACGTGCCGTCAGTTCCTCATCAATGCTACCCACCCAGATGGTGACGGGCAGGCGCGACATGGTGCGCTCCACATAATCCAAACCGTCTTGTGAAGCCACAGCCACAGCAATATGAATCTCCTTCGGCATCATGTCCTCCATCAAACCATTCAGAGTCTTCACGATGGACTCCCCCGTCGCCAATAGCGGATCACAGACAATCAAAACGCGGTCCTCGATATCGGGCGAAGAGAAATATTCCACGCGTATCTCAGAGTCTTCCTCATTCTTGTCATATTTGCGATAGGCAGCAATGAAGGCACTGTCCGCTTGGTCAAACATGCTGAGCATTCCATTGTGGAACGGCAAGCCAGCGCGCAAGATGGTAGCAATGACAGGTTGCTCGTGCATCGTCCTTATCGACTTGATTCCAAGAGGGGTAGTCACCTCTTCATCATCATATTCAAAAGACTTACTGATTTCGTAAGCCATAATCTGACCGATGCGTTCGAGGTTGCGGCGAAAACGCATACGATCCTGTTGGATGACAGCATCGCGGAGTTCAGCCATGTATTGGTTGAAGACGCTGTCGGTTTTCTCTAAATTGTGAATTTCAATCATAGTGTTGGTATTTGGCACAAAGATAGGGAAAAGAAACAAATCTTTCGCAATACAGCCATTATTTTTTTTCAAAAACTATCGTGCATTACAAAATTTACCTATTTTTGCATTACTAAAACTCTAAAACGAATTACGCCAAAAATAAAGAAAGAAAGGAAAAATCACCATGGCAGAAGGCTTGAAAGAAAACTGGAAAAAAGTCGGTAAGGACTGGGCTTCTTTGGGCGAGGATTTGGGCAAATCACTCATCAAATCGGTCAAGGCTGGAGTGAGCGCAGCCACCAAATGGGCCGAAGACGAGCCTAAAAAAGAAGCTGAAGCCAAGGCCGAGGATGCCAAAGAAGAAGAGCCCAAGGCTGAGAAATAACAGCACTTTAACGCTATCGCATCCAAGTTAGTGTGAAATGCTTTGGAACACAGACAAGTTGTGTCTGTGCGTTGTTTATTTGTGCTTTTTCCAAACCTTAAGCAAAACTTTACCGATGGGCGAAAGCCGATTGGAAGTATAGGATGGGTATTTGGCCTCCGTACCGCCAAAACCAAGATAGAAACGAGCCAAATTCTCATCATCTGAGCCCTCGAAATCAAAAGTCATCGGTTGGTTGGCATATTTTTGTATCACCTGATCCAAGAGATAGGTCATGGCTTGGCGTTGCTTGCCCTCCACGGTCAGACCTGAAAACAGGAAAGTGATGCGATCCTTGGTTTTCATGAAGATGGCGGCACAAATCAACTGTCCTATTCCTTTTTCGTTCACCCCCAACATAAAGGCGGCATTCCGTTGCTGGGCCACCTGAGCCAAACGGGTCAGCACACCGTACTCGGCATCACCCCACTTGTCGAGCAAAGCGCCACGGTTGTCACGGAACAAGGCCACCACATGGTAAGGAATCACCGTTGTGACCAATTGCAGATTATTGTCTTCCGCCTTGGCCAAATTGCGCTTTGTGTTTTGGTGATAGCCCGCACGAATAGCCTCATAATCCTTATTCAAGTCAAGCAGCACATTTCTATGATATTCAACACCTTGAACATCGTTGTCGAAGCTATTGTTTTCATTCAACCTGATCTCGGCAAAACGGTATTTATTAGGAATGGCATTCAAAAACTCATTAGTCTTTTCGGGCGTCACGGGCTCTTTGGAAAACACGCCCAACTGTTGAACGAAATAAGGCTGATAGAGGTAGTTGATACCGAATTTTTTACCACCCGTCAAAGGCATCACCGACTGGTAGTCATCCTCAACGAGGGCTTCCCACTGGGGATGAACCATGTCGAGATACCATGAAAAAGCGTAAATGTTGCCACATTCAGCGATGGTGGCATCCCATTTTGATTTGTCGATTTGGTTATGTTGCAGATACTGTATCATAGAATGAATTCAAAGTTAAACCGGCCCTTCGACTGGCTCAGGGTCCTGCGTTATATATTCTAAAAGTTGGCGGTACATCTCAGGCCAGCCGACCCATCGTTTCTCGCCGCCAAGGGTTTCATTGTGTGTAAGATAGATAAATGTCCCTCCTACTGCTTTCACCTCGTCAACAAGTTGAGTGGCAAGATTGAACGAGGTTTCCACATCGAGGTTGAGGTAGTCGCGCATGGTACCGTCCATCAAGGCAAAAGGATGCACTCTAAGGTTGGTGACCATGTCGTTTTCAAGGTCGTAAAATCGAAATGTGTCAGCGATGCCTGCACGGAAACCTGCCTGCGAGGCAAAGCCCATGGTATAGTCATCACTGATGTCCAACTCGATGAGTTTCTGATAACTACGTGGCAAGTTCATTCTCAGAAAATGCTGTCGGCTCTTGGTCAATGGTCGGTGCAGCACCTCGGAAAGTCCGTCTATTTCCTTTCTCAATTTGTCAACGTCGAGATACGATGAAAACGAAGGATGGATGCCCACATCGGCATAGTCGCCCAAGCGTTTAATCAGCGCTTGGAAAGCAGGTTTGCGAATGGAGATGTTCTTGTCGTTGGTGTCGTAGTCGCCGCATAGAATGAAATAGATCGGCTTGAGTTTGAACTCTTTTTGTAACTCAAACTGGAAGTCAAAGGAATCAAATGGGTCTTTGCGCTTGCCTCGCAGCACCTGATGGCGTTCACGGATGCGCTCACGGTCGCCCGAGGTCAAATCCTTCAAGAAACCGCCCACCGTGCGGTACAATCCCTTGCATTTATAAGCCCAGGCCGCATCCACATCGTAGGTCGGGGTAAAAGTGAACTTAGGCCGTTTAAGGTCAAGATTGGGATAGATGGCTTTCAACTTGTTTCCCAAAGCCAAAGCCCAAATGTTCACCAAAGGTTTCTGAAGCATGCCATTCTCGAACATCCATGTCGACTCGGCGCGAAAACGGCCATACTGGTCACGCACCTGCGAAAGGTATTCCTCATAGCGTGAAACGAGGAAAAACGAGGCGGCAAAGACATCAAAAGGCAATAAATTGCCCTGTCCATAGACTGCATACGGAGCCACCGTACCTTCAAATTCCACCGTGCGGAATGTCTGCTCGTGGATATGCCGTTCAAAAAGAATGTCAACGGCCTTCACAAAAGGCTCATCACCAAGGCGTTGCATTCCATAATGCATTTTTGGCTCATCAAAAGCCTTGAACTGCTCGGCATCGGTAGTCAAATCGTATTCAATGCCCAGCAACTGCTTGAGCACCAAATCGAAGACATACATCACACGACCTGTTACCTTTGGAACGAGAACCAGCATTTTCATAGGCACAAAAATAGGACGATTTTCAATACAAAAGATAAAAAACCGAAAAATGTTGCAACTTCGCCAAAGCGACACCGAAAAGTTGTAATTTTGTCGGTTTAAACAAAGGCTTCCCGATATGGAAAATTTCGTCGTATCCGCTAGAAAATACAGGCCAATGACCTTCGACACCGTTGTAGGTCAAGGCTCCATCACCAACACCTTGAAAAACGCCATCCGCAACAACACGTTGGCGCAAGCCTTCCTGTTTTGCGGTCCGCGTGGCGTGGGCAAGACCACCTGCGCCCGCATCATGGCCAAGACCATCAACTGCCTCCACCCCACCGAAAACCTTGAGGCCTGCAACGAATGCGAGTCGTGCCGTGCCTTCAACAACAACGCTTCGTTCAATATCTACGAATTGGACGCCGCCTCAAACAACTCGGTGGAAGACATCCGCAGCTTGGTCGACCAAGTGAGGATTCCCCCACAAATTGGACAATACAAAGTCTACATCATCGACGAGGTCCACATGCTGTCGGCGGCGGCTTTCAACGCTTTCTTGAAGACCTTGGAAGAGCCACCTGCGTACGCCAAATTCATCTTGGCCACCACCGAGAAGCACAAAATCATCCCAACCATCCTTTCTCGTTGCCAAATCTTTGACTTCAAGCGGATTACGGTTGATGATATTGCCAAGCATTTGGCCTTTGTGGCCCAAAGTGAAGGCGTTTCAGCTGAGCCCGAAGCTTTGAACATCATTGCGCAAAAGGCCGACGGCGCCTTGCGCGATGCCCTCTCCATCTTCGACCAGATGGTCAGCTTCTCCGGCAAAAACATCACCTACAAAGATGTCATCGACAACCTGAATGTTTTGGATTACGACTACTATTTCCAAATCATCGCCCACATCCTTCACGGCAACACAAGCGACATCCTGCTCATTCTCAACGACATCATCAGCAAGGGTTTTGAGCCCCAGCATTTCATTAACGGCTTAGGCAACCATTTGAGAAGCCTCATGGTGTGCAAAGACCCGATTACAGTACAGCTCTTGGAAGTCAGCGAGCAACTACGACAGCGTTATTTGACGCAATCGCAGGCCTGCCCCATGCCCTTCCTCATCAGAGCCTTGGAAATCAACAACAAGTGCGACATAGACTACCGTGCTGCCAATAACAAGCGCCTGCATCTGGAGATTGCCTTGTTGAAGATGTGTGCCTTGTGCAGCCAGGCACTAAATATGCCCGCGGCGCAGGCACAGCCTGTGCAGGTGGCGCAGAATAGGCCAGCAATGCAACCAACAAGTCAAGCAAATACGGGTGGTGGAATCCCCCCTACCCCCTTAAAAGGGGGAGTGGCTTCCACCAGCCCTTTAACTCAAACGACTAAGGCCACCGAGCCCGCTGTTACCGCCAAGGTCCCTGAGCCTGCGGTTAGTTCTAAGGGCCCTGAGCCTGTCGAAGGGCCGATCTCTTCACAAAAACCTCAACAGCCTCAACCTACACAATCCGTAAACCCACCAGTTACAGGCGGCGTTTCGACAGGCTCAACGACCGCCTCGTCCACTCAACCCGTCGTCCGTCCGCGTGGTGCCACGAGTAGCATCAGCATCAACAAGGCCATGCAGCAAGCTGGGCAAAAGGCTGAGGAAAAAGAAGAGACTTGGGACACGCCGTTCACACAAGAGCAGCTCACAACTGCATGGGCTGACTTCGTCAACCGATATAAAAACGTGTCTCCCAACTTCGCGGCTGCTTTGGGAAAATACACTCCTAAATTAATGGGCAACGCTGAAATCCACTTCAGTGTCGACAACCTGCTTTTTGAGCATGACACAGAAGGCATGACTGCCTTGAAGCACCATTTGAAGAACAGCCTGCACAACAACCAATACCAACTCAAGCCCGAGTTGATGGAGCGCCCTGCCGAAATTGAGGCATACACTGACAAGGATAAGTTTGAGAAGATGGTGGAAGAAAGGCCGTATTTGAGGACTTTGCAGACGGAACTAAAGTTGGAGGGAGATCTATAGTTTAGAGTTTAGTGTTTAGAGTTTAGAGTTGAAGGAACCATACAAAAGAAATCTTAAACTACAATCCAATAAACAATGAAGAAAAAACACATTATCGCCATGATGACATTATGTACAATGGCAGCAGGCTGCGCCGAGAAAGCAGTCGAGACACAGACACCAGAACCGAAGAAAGAAGTTGTTCCAGCCATCGAGCTGAGCAACATGGACACCGTAATCAACCCGGCTGAAGATTTCTTCCGCTTCGTCAACAACGAGTGGTTGAAGAACAACCCGATTCCGGAAGAGTACTCCACCTACGGAGCCTTCACCGAGATCGACCAACGCAACGAGTTGCTGATCCAAGACATCATCAATGAGGTGTCGCAAGACACAAGCGCCACGCAAGGCAGCGTAGCCCAAAAGATCCGTGACTTCTACAATGCTGGCATGGACACCGTCGCCATCGACGCTCGCGGCTACAGCGAACTGCAACCTTATTTCGACATGATCGACGGCCTTAAAGACAAGGCTGACTTGGCCGAGCTGATGGGCAAGCTCCACAGCGACGGCATCGGCGGTTTCTTCAACGCCGGAGGTAGCTCCGATCCGAAGAATGCCGAAATGGTCATCATGCACCTCTACCAAGGCGGCTTGAGCCTCACCGACCGCGACGACTACCTCACGAAAGAGTCGCAGGAGATGCGCGACAAGTATGTCGAGCATGTGACCAAGATGTTCCAACTCACCGGCACCGACTCCATCGAGGCCGCCAAGAAAGCCAAGGCCATCCTTAACTTAGAGACCCAACTGGCCAAGAACTCGTTGAGCCGCGTGGAGATGCGTGACCCCGACCGCTTGTACAACAAGCGCACCCGTGCCGAGTTGCAGAAATCGACCCCTGTCTTCAACTGGGACAACTATTTCAAAGCCGCTGGCGCCCCTGAATTCGACAGCCTCAACGTGGGCATGCCCGACTTCATCGCCAACCTCAACAAGGTCATCCTCAACACCGACCTCAACACCATCAAGGACTACCTGCGCTGGAAAGTCATCCACGGCAGCGCCTCCATGTTGAGCAGCGACCTCGACGCCGAGAACTTCAGCTTCTATGGCAAATACCTCTATGGCCAAGAAGTGCAGCAGCCCCGCTGGCGCCGCATCCTCGACGCCACTTCAGGTTGCCTTGGCGAAGCCGTTGGCCAACTCTATGTCGAGAAGCACTTCCCGGCAGAAGCCAAAGAGCGTATGCTGAACCTTGTTGGCAACCTTCGTGTCGCTCTTGGTGAGCGCATCAAGAACCTCGACTGGATGAGCGAAGAAACCAAAGCCAAGGCCCTCGTCAAACTCGATGCCTTCAATGTGAAAATCGGTTATCCTGACAAGTGGAAGGACTACAGCAAGTATGAAGTCACACCTGATTCATATTTCGAGAATGTACACCGTTCCATCCGTTTCGAGAACGAAAGGGAAATGGCCAAAATCGGAAAGCCCGTCGACAAGGAAGAGTGGTTCATGACTCCGCAGACTGTCAATGCCTACTATAGCCCCGAGATGAACGAAATCGTGTTCCCCGCCGCCATTCTTCAGCCTCCGTTCTTCAATATGGACGCTGACGACGCCGTTAACTACGGTGGCATTGGCGTGGTAATCGGTCACGAGATGACCCACGGCTTCGATGACCAAGGCTGCAAGTATGACGAAAAGGGTAATCTCAACAACTGGTGGACCGAAGAAGATGCCGCTCAGTTCGCCGAACGAACCAAGCAACTTGTGAAGCTCTTTGACGAATTCCAAGTGAGAGGCTACCAAATCAACGGTCAACTCACCCTCGGAGAGAACATCGCCGACCTCGGTGGCCTCAATGTAGCATGGGATGCCTACCAGATGACCGAAGAGGCAAAGGCCAACCAAAGCATCGATGGCTTCACGCCTGCCCAGCGCTTCTTCATCAGCTACGGCACCATTTGGCGTAACAACTCGCGCGACAAGTACATCGAGCGCCAAGTGAAGACCGACGTACACTCACCCGCTGAGGCTCGCGTTAACCGCACTCTCGGTTCAATGCCGCACTTCTACGAGGCATTCGATATTCAGCCTGAAAACGCCATGTACATTGCTCCTGAAGAACGCGCAAATATTTGGTAATCAATAATAAATTGTAGAGACGCAAATTTTGCGTCTCTACAATATCCATAAAAAATGGGATTTAAACAATTCATAGGGAAAACGAGGCTCAAGCTCGGAGGTTGGAAAGTGGTCAACACCTACCCTAACCTCGGCAACGCCGTCTGCATCGTGGCCCCTCACACCGCCATCAAGGACTTCTTCATCGGTTTGGCCTTCTATTGGTCTCAAGGCATCAATTTCAAGGCCATGATGAAAGTCGAATTTTTCCAATATTGCGGAGGCATCTTGAGTCGACCACTGAAAAAACTTGGTGCCATACCCGTTGACCGTGGTCATCAAAACCATCTCGTTGAACAGATGGTCGAGATGTTCAGCCAATGCGAAAACACCCATCTGGTCATCTGCCCCGAAGGCACACGAAAGAAGGTAAAGCATTGGAAAAAAGGCTTCTATGTCATTGCAGAAGGAGCACATTTGCCCATTGCACTTGGCTTCATTGATTATAAAAAGAAGCTCTGTTCACTTGAGAAAGTCATCTATCCTTCAGGCGATTACGATAAGGACTTGGCTGAGATTTGGGACTACTACCGCTCCAGAAAAGTCATGGGAAAACACCCCGAACTTTTCAACCTTTACGATGAATACGAAAAAGACTAAACCATGATAGACCTGAGCACAAAAATCCACGACAAGTTCACCTTGGAATTCAAGGTAGGATTCAACACGGAGCAAGCTACTAAACCAGCAAAATTCCGTGACTATGTAATGAATACGTGGATTTTTGTGCCCAATAGTCTCGACATCAATGCGGCCAAGTACAGCAAAGACGACTTCTACCGCGACCTCAAGTCGGGCGTGCGCCTCATCACCCCATCATATGAATTGCACGAATTGGCCAACAACGACGAACTGCTACCCAGCAAGGCACTCACGACCAATTTCAACGACTTGCACACCGCACCCGACGACACGCTTGACCTCACCCATACCATCAAAATGTATTGCGCCATCGCCAAAAGCGCTTTCCGTGACGCATGTTTTTCTGCGATACAACAATCTGATGCAGCTACAAGGAAGGACGCTTGCATGCAATTCCTTGAAGATGGACACAAAATATTAGAACGATTCCGTGGCCTGTTCAACCAACTGAACGAGGACAATGCCACAGACCGAACCCGACAAGTCTTTGCTTACGGCGACGAATTTTTGAGCAATGTATTGGAAAAATACACCTATCGCCTTCGCGATGCCATCCGCGTCAGCCATCCCGAGGAGTATCCACAAATCGAAACCCGTTTCAAAGAAATATTGCTCGGTGAGAGGAATTATCGGGAGCAAAAAGGCTATATATGCGTGAAGATTGATGACGAAAAAGGCAACGAAGACTTTGTCTTCCGCGCCAGCCTACTCAAAAAATTCAGTGAGAGTGACCTTTACCTCAACGCCACCAAGCGTAAGAACACCTTCCTAGTGGAGCAGATTCTCTACAGTCTTGCTGCCGGTGCTGCCATGGTAGTGGCTACACTATCTTCGTTCTTCTTCCAACAACGGTATGGCAACTTCACCTTACCTTTCCTTATCGCATTGGTAATCAGCTACATGTTCAAAGATAGACTGAAAGACTGGTTACGACTCATTTTCGCTCGTCGTGTCAGCAGCAAGGTCTTCGACACGCGTACTGATTTCCGTGTCAAAGGAAAATACATAGGTTGGAGCAAGGATAGTGTCGACTTCATCGACAGCGACAAGATCATCCCTGAAGTCATCAAGTTACGTAGCCGTAATCCGCTCTTCGCCGAGGTAAGTGGCAAAGATGAGAAAGTTTTACTCTACCGCAAGAAAGTACAACTTTGGCCCAGCGAATTGGCCAAGGCCAGCCCTTATCCACTCCGAGGCATCAATGACATACTGAGGTACAATTTCACGGAATACACCCGCAAAATGGATAACCCGAGTTTCCCTCTTTCTGGCACTTGGGAGGATAACGAATACAAACCTATAGAAGGCAAAAAGGTCTATCACATCACCATCATCATCCAATGCGTCTACGAAGGCAATGTCGAATACAAGCGCATCGTGGTGCGTTGCGACAGGAACGGTATTGTGAATGTGAAAGTTAGCTAAGTTGCCAAAATCACTCGGCTACACACACCAAGCGCACACCTCGTCCATAGGAGCGATTGCTGCCGTCCTTTGAATTCTCGTTCGAATCATTAAAGTACACACCATAGGCATAAGTGGCATTGATGAACGAACTCGACCAATAGTAGCCATTGACCCCTACACTGTACACAGAAGTCCCAAACCGATAACCAGTAGCGGGAAAAAAGACAGCTCCGACACGCTCCAAAAAGCTCCACATTGACGCGGTAATGGTATTACTGCTGTAATGGGCTTCTTTTACATTCACCTCATTTAGGCTATAATAACTATCTTTCCAATTGTCAGGCAGAAGAATTATGCCATTCACATTGTTCACATTAGCTTTGGCAAACCGCATGCCAGATTCTGTCGTTCGGGTGTCGAAAACATATACCAATTCATCTTTGCTCAAGGTGCGCCACTGGCTGGGCTGGTCACCGCCATTGGATATTGAATTGTAGACACCCCAATCTGAATTGGCATTTGTGCCAGTCAAATTATTTGCACCTGCTGGACCATAGGACGAACCCGTCATATTGTATGTTTCCCACGGTTGATAACAAGAATTGCCACAATTCCAACCACTTGTTCCCCAACCGAACAAATCGCGATCAACGGTCTGGCTATTGCTATTCTGTCCTGTACTGGTTCCAAGGCAATCCCACTGATTCTCAGCGAACTTCCAATAGGGGGTGCTAGCGCTGCCTATGTATTGCAAATTTCCTTGTGAAAAAAACACTTGATTGCCACTGTCATTAATAGTAAATTTGCCATTGATTGCACCTTCAGGAACATTACTGTTGTCGATTGGAATAAAAAGCTGTTCCTCTCCATATTGAAGGCCAAAATCTGTCACTGCATAGGCACGCACATAGTAAACGGTGCCTGGTGTCAGACCATCAAGAGTAACGCTGAAGTTGCCAACAGTCCCAGTCTCAGTGGTATGGTTACCATCAACGTCAGGATTCGATTCCGTACTCCAGCACACGCCACGCAAAAACACGTGAGTGCCTTCCGGAGCATTCACTGTGCCACCCACCACTGCGCTTGTCGCAGTGATATCGGTCGGTTCGGCAGTGGTCACTGAGAAAGAAGAGGATTGTGAAAAGACAATCTCAACATCCTCAGTGCGATTCGAATAGTACATGTAACCCAATCCAGGGGTAAACTGACTTAACCCTCTCCAATTTCCGTTATTATAAGAGGCACTACCATTTTGTGACTTAATCACATCACCATTCATGGGAACAAAATCCCCTAAAGCCGATGAAATGCTCATTGCTTCTGCCTTAGGATAACTAAACCAAGTACAACCAGGCTTCAAGGTTATCGTAATATCTTGCGCCTTAACACTCAAACTTGCTGCCATCATTGCAAACAAGCACGATAATAGTAGTAATCTCTTCATTTTTTAATCTGTTTATAATTCTTGATTAATTGTTTTTATTATCAACCAATAATTTGGCGGGGCAAAGAAACGAAAAATATTGATTATTCCAGTATAAATTCATAAAAAACTTTATTTCCATCCGAATCCCCACCAACAATAATAGTGAACTCACCTGGCTCCAAATGCCAACCTTTTTCTTTTGAATACACCGACAAATCGCGTTCAGTGAGATAAAAGGTGACCTGCTTGGCTTCACCTTTATTAATAGAAACCCTTTGGAAGCCCTTCAGCAGCTTTGAGGCTGGGGCAACGCTAGCAACTTCATCGCGCACATAAAGCTGAACGACTTCATCACCATCGGATGAGCCTGTGTTTTTCACAATGCATGTGACTCTACATAAGGTGTCGGCCATAGATTCCCCCTCTCGCACAGTCCCACGTTGGAAATGCTTTGCATTCGACGTAGTCAATGACATGGCCTTAACTGGTTCAACTTTCAGATTGCCGTATTCGAATTGGGTATAACTTAAGCCATAGCCAAACGGATAAAGAGGCTTGGCTGATTCTTCAACGTAATCACCAGTTTGTGGTTGAGAATAAAAGACGGGAATTTGTCCCACTGAACGAGGTATGGAAATCGGCAGACGACCAGCAGGATTGTAATCGCCCCAAAGGATGTCGGCCAAGGCGGAACCGCCTTCCATGCCGGGATACCACATCGTCAGCAAGGCATTGGATTTTTCTGCGGCAAGGTTCATGTCCAAAGGACGACCTTGAATGTAAACCGTCACAACGGGCTTATCCGTGGCATAAATGGCTTGCATCAATTCCTCTTGCTTGCCCAAAAGCTTCAAAGTGGAGCGATCGTAACCCTCTCCGCAGTCCATGTCGGAAATGGATTCATTGACGATAGCTGCACCTGTTTCTTCGTAGCTTGTCTTGAAATCGCGGGCAGATGAGCCACCTACAACCAACACCACTACATCAGCAGCTTTGGCGATTTTTACTGCCTCGTCAATGTTGGCGTCGTTTTCATCGCGTACGGCACAACCTTTGGCATAAGTCACCTCTGCCCTGCCCTTTTCGCGGATGCCTTGGAGCATGGTCACGATGCGGTCGGGGTCTTGCGGCGCGGTGTAGTCGCCAAGTTGATTGTACATATTGTCGGCATTCGGCCCGATGACGGCAACCTTTTTAATGTTGTCGCCAAAGGGCAAAATGCCATCGTTTTTCAGCAAAACAGCGGATTCCAAAGCCACTTGCTTGGCTAATTGGGCGTTTTCTATCGTGCCCACTTCTGCCTTGGCCAAAGCCTCATCAACGTAAGGATTTTCAAACAGTCCGAGGTCGAATTTCAGTTGTAATACATGGCGCACAGCGCGGTCAATATCGGTTTCAGTGACCAAGCCGCGTTGCAAGGCTTCTTTCAGATAGCCGCCATAGTTGTAACCACCCAAGTCGATGTCGACACCTGCTTTCAATGCTATGGCAGCAGCCTCGGCAGGATCGGCGGCCACATGTTGCGTGGCATAGATGGCATTCACAGCATTCAAATCAGAAAAGACCACGCCATTGAAATCCCAAGAGTTGCGCAAAATGTCCTGCAAAAGCCAAGCGTTGGCCGAACATGGCACGCCGTCGATGGTATTGTAGGATGTCATCACGGTTTTGGCACCACCTTCACAAATGGCTTTCTCAAAAGAAGGTAGATAATCTGTCATCAAACGATTCTGGCCGACATCCGCAGCGGCGGCATTGTGTCCACCTTGCGGGATGCCATAGGCAGCCAAATGCTTCAAGGTAGCGCAAACATTTTTCTGCATTCCTTGCACGATTGCTGCACCCAAAACACCGGAGAGATACGGGTCTTCACCCATGGTTTCCTCCACGCGCGACCAACGCGGGTCGCGGGCAATGTCGAGGACGGGGCCATAGCCGACTTGCGCGCCTTGAAGGCGTACCTCCTTTCCCATCACCTCGCCCATCTGTTCAAGTAATTTGGAATCCCAAGTGCTGGCTTGGCCGATACCCGTTGGAAAAACAGTTGTGCCCACCGCCATGTGTCCATGCGGAGTTTCTTCACAAAACAACAGTGGAATGCCGAGCCGTGTGTTTTCCACCGCATGGTGCTGCATCATGTTCAACAGTCTTGCCGACTCACGAGGCTTTAAGCCTGTTTCCGCAGTCTTCCTTGACCAAGGGTCGGCACGGAGCACCGCCCAGCAGGAACCCAGTGTCAGCGTATCCATCATGCCAATGAAGTCGTCGGCAAGCCAAAGCGAATCGCCTTCCTTGCCGTAGAAGTTGAAGCCTATGGGGCATGTGAGCTGACCGCATTTCTCCTCGAGGGTCATCTGCGAGAGCAACACTTCTACTTTGTCTTGCTTTTTGGTGCAGGAAAACGCCACCACTAAAAGCAAGAATGGCATACACTTCGTGTAGAAATGCTTCGCATTCAACGCAGTTAAATCTTTCCAAAATCTACTTTTAAAATCTTTCAAAATCCTATTTCTATTCATCTGATTTTCAAATGATTTTTCTATAATTATTAATAGATTTCTTGCGAAGCAATACCATAAAAACCTAAACCAAATGCCCAATCAGTTCCTCGCGGTCGCCGGGGAGCATGTCGATGACAGGAATCTCCACCATTGTGTAGCAGCCCGGTTGCAGTCGCATCGTGGCGCGGGCCACATTGACCAGCACCTGTCCCGTCAAAGCAGGATTATTAATGCTCATATTGAACTCCATGCGCTGGTTGGCAGTCTTGCCCGAGACGCCCTTGCGCACAAGATTGACACCATGCCCCATGTCGCGTACCGCATCGACACTATCCACGGCAAACACATGGGTCTCATCGCTGGCGAAATACGGGTCGGCCTTGATGTCTTTGGTCACCTGTTCCAAGGTAGCCCCGTCTTCTAGTTCGACATACACCATGCGACGGTGGATGCCTTCGCCCAACGGAATGGTCACCGAGAGAGCATTCTTCACCCCTTTCTTGGAGCGTACACAGACGCTGTGGCCCATCGACATGCCAGGACCGAAATTAGTGTAGGACAAGCCTTTAGGCGCAAGACTCTGCATCAAGGTGCGGACAATAGAATCCGAACCCGGGTCCCAACCAGCTGCGATGACGCTGACGGTCTTTGTTTCCTTATTAATAGACATCAACTCGCGACGATAGTCCACGATGGAAGTATGGATATCAAATGAATCCACGGTGTTAATGCCCAATGGAAGAATTTGCTTGGCATATTCAGGACAACTGCGCGTAGGACAAGCCAAAATGGCCACATTCACATTTTTCAGTTCCTTAATATCTTTAACCACCTCATATTGAAATAGTTCACTCGGTTTGTTCATTGCGCCATTGCGACGGACGATGCCCGCCACTTCGAAATCGGGCGCGGCTTCCAAGGCTTCGAGTGCGAAGCGACCCACATTGCCATAACCTACTATGGCAGCTCTGATTTTTTCCATTTTTTCAAATTTTAAAGGGCAAAAGTAGGAAAAAATCGAAAAAACGCGGCTTTTTTTCTAATTTTGCAGCCAAATTTACTCATTGAAAATGAAAAAGCTACAACTTGTCTTAGCACTATTGGCCTCCGTCCTTTTTGCACAGGCCCAAACTATCGAACAAACCTATCATTACAGCCAGCCTGTCGTCAGCGAGCGCGACGGCTACCAACAAATCGGTCTCCAAGGCTGCCTGCCTATGGGCCAAGTGGGTGAACCCACCCTGCCTTGGCAAAATGTCAGCCTGATGCTGCCCCAAGGTCAAGAGGCCGTCTCCATCAATGTGGAGTTCTTTGATTTCGCGGAACTTGAAGGCACATTTAACCTCTATCCTTACCAGCGGCCTCGCCCTATTTCCAACGAGAAAGAAATTCCCTTTGCGAAAAAAGTGAGCCTCTATCGTTCAGAAAGTGCCTACCCGACGCGTAGCTATAGCACCGTCAGCACACAATATCTTAATGGTGTGGCTTTCGCTTTCAGCGGCTTTACACCCCTGCAATACATACCTGCCACAGGTAAGGTTAGTTATGCCCGTACCGTGAAAGTCAGCATCGAGACCACCATGAGCCGCGACGACCACAGCCGTAAACTCTGGCTCACGCCCGAAAACGAAGCTTCAATCAAGCGTTTGGCACAAAATGAGAATGTGTTGAGTACTTACAACAAGCGTGGTCGCACTATTGGTGGTTACGACATGCTCATCATCACCTCCGAGGAATGGATTCCCCGCTTCGGCGAATACCTCAACCTTTACAACGACAAAGGCATCCGCACCCACATCGTTTCTTTGGAAGAGATTTATGCTACTATGGAGGGTCGTGACGAGCCAGAACAAATCCGTAACTACATCATCCAAGAATACGAGGAAAATGGCATTTCCATAGTGAGCCTCGGCGGCGATGTAAGCATCGTGCCTTTCCGTTTCTTATGGTGTTTTGCCCAAGAAGGCGATGAGGACCAACTGCCTTCCGACATGTACTACGCCTGCCTCGACGGCACCCTTAACGATGACAACGACGACCGCTGGGGCGAAGTGGGCGAAGACGACCTGCTGCCCGAGTTGAGTATCGGCCGTCTGCCTTTCAACAACGAGGCCCAGTTTGAGACCATCATGCACAAGACTTTCAGCTACTTGCAAACACCCGTCTTAGGTGAGTTTACTTCCCCCATCCTCGGTGGCGAGCATCTGGGCGATGGCTATTATGGCAGCACCGACATGGAACGCCTCATCGGCGAAAACAACGACTACGACTATACCACCTACGGTTATCCAGAAAACTACAATTTCAAACGCTATTATGCTTCACCCCACCTGAACTGGAGCGGTGGCGACTTTAAGCGCGTTTTCGGCAATGGAGGACAATATGTACACCATGTGGGTCATGCCAACACTGATGTTGTGGCCGGTTGGGATGCTTCTTCCATGCACAACGATTACTTTGCTGGCAACGACGGCGTCAACCATAACTATATGCTCTTCCATTCGCATGGCTGCATCTGCGGCAACTTCCCGGCAAGCTGCATCTTGGAGAAGATGGTTACGATTGAGACTGGATTCGTGGTCACCACGGGCAACTCACGCTACGGTTGGTATGTGCCGTGGGGCGACGGCATGGCTGCCCACATCCACCGCGAATTTGTGGATGCCTATTGCAACGACCATATTGCCACCGTCGGCATGGCCTTGCGCGAAGCTAAAATCGCCACTGCGCCTTGGGTCACCATGTATGGTGAAGAAAACGGCTGCCTGCGTTGGAACATCTACTGCCTCAATGTATTAGGTGACGGAGCCTTGTCTCCATGGTTTGAGGAGCCTTACACTCCCAATGTCACCTTCGAGACAGGTATGAAGGTGGGCACTACCAGCACCACTGTTCATGTAGACCAATGCGGCACTCCTCTCGACAATTTCCGCGTCAGCTTGTTCGATGGCGACGACCTGCTTGGCTTCGGCATTACCGACGCCAATGGCGATGCCGTCCTTACCTTCGACCCTGCCATGGACAAGGTGGGCGAGCTGAAACTCATCGTCACCGGACAGAGTGCCTGGCCACAAATCCTCGAAGTGACTGGAATCGACGGCAACGAGCCATTTGTTTACGGCGACATCCTCAGCTTTGAAGGAGAACCGCAATTTGGCTCGCAGGGCCTATGGGTTGACGGCGATTTGTACAACAAAGGCGACGTGACAGCCTACAACGTCCACGGTGCAGTGACTTCCGACTGTGAATACATCAACCCGCTCGATGGCAACTTTACCATCGACGAGTTTGCGCCTAACAGCACCATGCAAGACCATCGTCTTGGCGCGATTGATATCGCCGACAACATCCCTGACCAGACTATCTTCACTTTGAACTTCACCACATATGTCGGTGACGTCACTCATACCACGCAAAAATCCTTCCTCGCCCTGGCGCCCAACCTGCAATTCGTCAACATCGAGTTGGAAGAAATCGGAGGCGATGGCAACGGCTACGTCGACCCTGGCGAGCAGGCCATCATACACATCACTGGCGCCAATGCAGGTCACGCTTTGGCTCCCGAGGTCTACCTGACCATCAACAACATCGGCCAAGGCCTCCACGTCGACGAAACCAGTTACCAGATTGGCGACATCGACAGAGACGGTAGTTTTAATATTGATGTTAACATCAACACCGACGAAGACATTGTCAGTGGCACCACCTATCATCTCGACCTCTGTCTCAACTCGGGTGCCTACGCCACCCATCACAACTACAACTTCAGTGTCGGCGTGGCCATTGAAACCTTTGAGACCGGCGATTTCAGTTTCCTCGAGTGGGAGCACACTGGCGATCAGCATTGGTTTATCACTGAAGACGATGCCCACACCGGCACATACAGTGCCCGCTCAGGCAACATCAGCGATGGTGAAGTCACCAAACTCGTCGTCTATGCCGACATTCTCAACGATGGAGAAATCAGCTTCTGGTTCAAGACCTCTTCCGAATACCACAAGGACATCTTCGCCTTCTTCATGGATGGGAGAAGGAAAGACTGGTGGTCGGGCGAGAACGACTGGACCTATGCGCAATTTGATTTCGAGGCTGGCAGCCACTTGTTCGAATGGTTCTACGTCAAGAACAACACTGGACAATCTGGCAGCGACTGCGCCTGGATCGATGACATCACCTTCCCGCGTGCCTGCATCATCACAAATGTGGAAGAGGTAGTGGAACCCAAGGCTAACGCCATCTATCCCAACCCGACCAGTGGCAGCTTCAACATCGAACTTGCTGAAGAAAGCAATATCAGCATTTTCAATGCCTTGGGGCAGCAAATCCTCAGCCTAAATAAGGTGAACGGCTTGCAACACCTCCATCTGAATGAGGTAGGCGTTTATTTCGTCCGCATCAGCAATGTGAATGGTGTCGAGGTGAAGAAAGTCGTTGTTGAGTAACTCCCTTATGACACAACACAAAATCAGCCCGCTTGAAGGAGATTCAGGCGGGCTGATGGTTTCTCAACAATCGTGTCATGAAATAATCATATAGGTTTGTACGACTCTCCAACCCTTCTCTGTTTTTTTCACCCAATATCCCGCTCCCCATGTATTAAACCCATAATCAAATATATATGTGTCCTTTTCGCCGTCAACTTTGAACAAAGGCGAAATACGCATCCTACACAAGTCATTTTGGAAATACCTCGGATTGCTTTCATACTCTTCCGTAGTGAGAATAATCACGCGGAACGATCTCGGCTGGATGTTTTGCAATCCCGGTTCATCCGTCACAATCAGAATGGTTTCAGTAGTATCCGCAACACTATGTACCTCAGGCCTTTCATCTATGGACAGAACAGACTCGCAATCCTCAAAACCATAACATATATTCTCATCATCATTAATTAATGCCTCAAAAATGATGCTTTTGTCCGTTCTATTTGATGCAAAACGAGGATTCATGTCCAAATTGTCGGGAATACCGTCGCCGTCGGTATCATCATTATTGGGATCAGTGCGGAACTTGGTCTCGACAATATCCGTCAAGCCATCACCATCGGAATCCTTTCGCAAGGTTTCCAAATCCAAGGTCAACAGCAAGCCATCTTTGACCAATTGATAACTTGGAGCACCAAAAGGCATGATGAATGACGACATTTGGCGTAACAGACAGGCCTCAATTTGCAAATCACCCTGCTCATTAATCAAAGGATAGGAAGAATTCCACTTGACGAACAAAGGCTGCTTCTGGACAATGCCAGTATAATAATACGACCATGTTTTCCCATTGTCTTCTGAATGGGCAACCCAAAGTTCAGGTTCTCCAATAAAGGTCTCTACATATTTGGAATCATAATAGACAAATGCCTCGACACTTCCCTTTTTTTCTTGTTTGAGAATCTGGTATTTGTCAATTCCGCCGATATATCGGACTAATGAGTCTGTCATCCAATACTCCAAACGCAATTGAAATATGGAATCCTGATACGGCGTAAAAAACAAAGTATCGTTGTAAGGCATATAGTTGTCTACCTCCACGAACTTAAAGAAGTCGTCGTAATAGTTTGAGACAATTTTCTTGTTCAAAGGCTTAAAAGACTTGAACGTCTTTCTCTTGTCATAATACTCTTCTCTTTCCTTGCTTTCATAGTCCTCCTGCGCAAACGAAAATGCAGGGAGCAGAAGAAGCAGCAACATAGTCAAATAGTTTTTCATGTCATCATTGTGTTTGTTGTATGTTTCAATAGTACGGATTATATGCAAAAACCAAATTCTCAAAAAATCCCGCTAGAGATCACATCCAATTTCCATCCCTTGTCTGTTTTCTTTACCAAACAATCCCAGAAACCTGAACGAGCCGAAACGGAAACAAGATAAGTTTCCTCTTCGTCATCAACCTTAAACATAGGAGACAAATGATAGCTGTCCATCGGCACAAAATACTTACTAGAGTTTTCATAATCCTCTTCTGAGAGGACGATTACGCGCATTGTTCTTGGTTGAACAGCTTGAAGTTCTGGACAATCAGTTACAATTCTCACCGTTCTAGTCTTTTCGTTGGCATAACACAGCTCTGGAATGGTCAACGGAATAGTATCCGCAAAACATAACTGAATCAAGTATTCATAAACGACCGTCTTGTCCGAACGAGGCACCAACATTCTCGGATTCAAGTCCAAACCGTCGGCAATTCCATCACCATCGGTATCGCTATTGAAAGGATCGGTCATAAACCTTGCCTCTTCAATATCCGTCAATCCATCCCCGTCAGAGTCTTTGCGCAATGTCTCCATGTCAATGGTCAACAGCAGACCGTCTTTGACCAATTCATAATCTGACACATGGCCCAGCCAAAAAGAAGAAATCTGGCGAAGCAGGCATGCCTCCAACTGCAAATCGCCTTGCTTGTTGAACAAAGGCATCTTGGATCGCGGCTTGAAACAAAGTGGCTGGCAATACGTTATCCCAGTATAATAAAAAGTCCATGACCGTCCTTGGTCTTCTGAATAGGCCACATATATACTCGGTTCAGATGCCATAAAATACTCATAACTCTTATACACGATGGCTTCCACTGATTCTCTCTTTTCGTATTTCATGACCTGTCGCTTGTCAATCTTGGCAGCAAGTTCAGGACAATCATCAAACCTAGGTTTTAGGCTCTCATAGTAATATCTTTGGTGATCCTCCCCTTCTTGAAATGGCGTAAAAACTGCAATCTCCTCCCACGCGAAAAAGGCATTCTTGTATGCTTTGATTTCGTTTTCATCCAAAGGTTTCCAAGGCTTATAGTTTTTTCTCCATTCTCGATAATAAGCGTCTTTTTCCTTGCTCGGATAATTCGATATGTCGTCTATTTCTTCTTCCTCCTGTGCGAACGAAAACGCAGGGAGCAGAAGGAGAAGTAATAAAGTCAGTAGTTTTTTCATTATATTATTGTTTTAGAATGCTTTGCAAAAGAAATCATTTTCACTATTCCGACGCATTTACTCCGATATACTATAGATTCCACCAATCTTCCATCCTTTTTCAGTCCATTTGGCATAATAATAGGCCGACCCCATTAAACCACCACTCGAAAGGACATAAGTGTTTTCCAAATAATCGGTCTTAAACATAGGAGAATAGTTATCAAAAAACCACACGTCCCCATAATCCTTCTCCAACAATTCGTACTCCTCGGATGAAAGGAAAATGTATCTGTCGTTGATCGGCTGAATACTAACAAGATTTGGGTCATCAGAGACCATTCTATAAGTTATCGTGGAATCCGAGGGATAATGAACAGCCGCAACCTCATCCAAAGGAATCAACGCACAAGTGTCCTCGTCCCAGACGCACCATCCGAGTTGTTCATCTGAGTTGATCAGGGCTTCATAAACAATGGTTTTGTCAGTTCTTGGCACAGCCCAGCGTGGATTTAGGTCTAAATTGTCCGGAACTCCATCGCCATCGGTATCAGGATTGTTCGGATTGGTATAATAATACTTCTTCTCTAAAATATCGGTCAAGCCATCGAAATCGGAGTCACGTTGCAGGGTTGCAATGTCAATTGTCAGCAAAAGACCATCTTGGACCACTTCGTATTTTGCACAAATCCAATCATCTGACATCTTCCTCATCAAGCAAGCCTCTATCTGTAAATCTCCACTGGAATTAAACAATGGAAATTTGGAATACCACTTAACGAACAATGGGCTTTTTTGATTTATACCCGTGCAATAATACGACCAATTCTTGCCTTTGTCTTTTGAATAGGCCACCCAAACGCTTAATCCAATACCCAGTTCACCTTCTTCATAGACAAAGGCTTCGGTATCCCCATGACTTTCATGCATCAAAATGTTTTCTCTATCTATTTTACCGATAAATTGCGGCTCGATATAAAAAGGGTCGAATGTTGAATGACGAGGATCGGCCGCTGTATCCAAAAACCTTTTCATTCGTTCTTGCTTTACTTCCCAAAGAGAATCTTGGTAAGGAGTATGGAAGCGTTTTTCTTCATCGTACGTCGTATAATCCTTTATTTTCTTGAATTCGAAAAACTCATTCTTGTATCGGCGCACCTTGCTTTTCTTTACAGGCTTGTATGGCACATATTTCCACTCCTTTTCTTCGCCACGATGATAATACTGATCCTCTTCTGTGCTTTTGAACTTGGCCAAATAAGCGTCAAAATCAAAGTCTTCCTCCTGCGCGAATGCTAAGGCAGAAGTCCAAAGAAGCAGTAACAGACCCAGATACTTTTTCATGTCATTATATTTTTGTTTGTTTTGCAAAAATAGTTCTTTCCCTTGAAAACGAAAAATTTACGGTATTATTTCGTTCGAATTAGTGAATTTGTGTAATTTTGCCACCAAATAACACTAATAAATTATGAGTACAGCAACATTGACGGACAATCCTATGCAACCTTATTCAAAAGAGGAACTCTTGCAAATGGCCGAAACCGGGAGAAAACAAATTGCAGATGGATACTTCTACACGACGGAAGAGGTGATTTCCGATTGCTGTTATTAAAACATATTGTTTTGCACCAAATAGAAAACAAGAAATCAAACTAATAAATTCAATGAAAAAAATTAACCTCATCCTTTTTGCCTTGATGGTCAGCCTCTTCGCTTCGGCGCAGACCATCGAGAAGACTTATTATTTCAATCAACCTAGCCTTAGCCAAATCCAAGGCTACGAACAAATCCAATTTACGGACTGCATGCAGAGTGCCCTTGCGGGACAGCCGTCGTTGCCTTGGCAGAGCGTCAGCCTCATGCTGCCTCAAGGTGCCGAAGCCGTCAGCATCGAAGTGGAACTCTCCGATTTCCAGACGATGGAAGGCAGCCACAACCTCTTCCCTTACCAGTCGGCACGCACCTACTCCGACCCCGTGCGCCGTCAGTTTGAAAAAGACGAGGCCCTCTATGCCTCGAAGAGCACCTACCCTACCCAAGCCTACGGTAACCTCAGCACCCAATACCTGAACGGCATTGGTTTTGCGTTCTCGGCTTTCACGCCCGTGCAGTATGTGCCTGGCACCGGCGAAGTGCGTTATGCCTCCAAGGCCACCGTTCGCATCACGACGACAGCCTCTAAGGCCGACCAAAGCCGCAAGCTGTGGCTCAACGGCGGTAATGTCGAGCGTGCCAAGCGCCTCGCCCAGAACCCTGAGATGCTTCAAACCTACAACGACAGAGGTCGCACCGTGGGTGGCTATGACCTTTTGGTCATCACAACACAGCAGTATGTTTCTTCCTTCAACCAATATGTCTACTTTTACCAAGCCCGTGGCCTCCGCACCCGTGTCGTTGCCCTTGAGACCATTCTCAGCACGATGGAAGGCCGCGACAACCCCGAGAAGCTACGCAACTACATCATCCAGGAATACGAGAACAACGGCATCATGATGGTGAATCTTGCCGGCGACGTACCTGACATCCCCTATCGCGGCTTTTACTGCTATGTAACCAGTGGGGGTGGTGACAAAGAAGACAACGACATCCCCGCCGACCTCTACTATGCCGCCCTCGACGGCACTTGGAACGATGACAACGACAACCGTTGGGGTGAGATTGGCGAAGACGACCTGCTGCCCGAGATTGGCATCGGTCGTATGTGTTTCAGCAACCAAGACGAACTCAACAACATGCTCCACAAGGCCATGACCTATCAGACAGAGCCTGTCCTGGGCGAGTTCCACGACGTCATCATGGCTGGCGAGCATCTCTACGATGACCCGATGAGCAACGGCAGCCAATACCTCGAGCTGCTTATCGGCACACACGATGACAACGGCTACACCACTACGGGCATCCCCGAAGATTACAACTTCACACGCCTCTATGAAGAGGAAGGCAACTGGAGTGGCTCACTGCTTCGCAACGCCGTCAACCAAGGCACACAATATGTCCACCATGACGGTCACGCCAACACTAGTTATGTGGCTGGCTGGACAAATGGCGACATTACCAACAACAACTTCATCAGCGTGAACGGCGTAGACCATAACTACACCTTCTTCCACACCTCGGGCTGCATCTGCGGAGATTTCGCCAGCGACTGCATATTGGAACGCATGACCAAAATCGCCAACTTCGCCGTGGCCACCTTCGGCAACTCACGCTACGGCTGGTTCAATGAAGGCCAGACCGAAGGTCCCGCCATCCATCTGGCTCGTGAGACAGAAGATGCCTACTACAACGACCGCATCCCATACGGCGGAATGGCCTTGAGAGAAAGTAAGATTGAGACAGCACCATGGGTCAATGCCCCAGGACAATGGGAAGAAGGTGCCCTGCGCTGGAACTTCTACGACCTCAATATGATGGGTGATGTGGCCGTCAGTCCTTGGCATGACGAGCCATTCACTCCCGAGATCAGTTATGCCACTGAAATCCTCTTAGGCACGACCTCAATGGATGTCACGGTCAGCGATGCCAACGGTAACGGTCTGAAGAACTTCCGTTGCGCCCTCTTCCATGTCGAAGACATGGTTGGTGTGGGTTACACTGACGAAAATGGTGCCGTTACCATCGAGTTTACTGAGCCTATCGACTTCGTTGACGAGATGAGCCTCATCGTCACAGGCAGCGATGCATGGCCACAGAGTTTGCCTGTTATCAGCCTTCCCAACAACTGTGCTTATGTCATTTACAACAGTCATGTGATTAGCAACGGTGCCCAACCTGACTTCGGTCAGACCATTGCCCTTGACCTGCAAGTCAAGAATGTGGGTAATGTGACTGCACACAATGTCTCGGTTCGCCTCGACACCGAGTGCCCTTACATCACGCCCTCTAATTCTTTCGAAGTCATTCCCACTATCGAAGGAGGTGCCACAGTCACCCTCAACAACGCCTTCCCCATGTATATCGCCGACAATGTGCCCAATATGACCAAGGCTGACTTTACCCTTACTTGCTCTGACGGCAACGACACTTGGGAGAGCCATTTCATCATTATTCTTCAAGCCCCTGAGTTCGAAGTAGTTGGAACCGTAATTGAAGACAGCGACAACAACGGCCGTATCGACCCAGGCGAGACCGTTACGGCCCACATCACGGTGAAGAACGCAGGTATGGCCGCTGCACCCAACACACGTCTTAACGTCATCTGTGACTTGCCTGAAATCAGCTTTGAACAGAACATGTTCCAGCAAGGCACCGTGAACGCCGACGGAGAGTTCACTGTCGATTTCGTCTTCACTCTCTCCGAAGCGGTGGAGTTGGGCACGGCCTACGAAATCGGCTTCAACGTCACTTCAGGCAACTATAGCACTGACGGCAGTTTCGTTTTCGCGGTAGGTAATGTTGTAGAAGACTGGGAAACTGGAGACTTCAGCAAATTCGAGTGGGAAAACGATCCGAGCAAGCCTTGGACCATCGTCTCAGAAAACGCTTATGAAGGCAGCTATTGCGCCAAGTCGGGCAGCATCGGCAACAACCAGAGTTCTGTATTGAAAATCACCCTTAACGTACAAAGTGAAGGCGAGATTAGTTTCTACAGAAAGGTTTCGTCGGAAAACGGCTATGACGCTTTGTATTTCACCATCGATACCGAATTGCAAGGGGATTGGTCTGGTGAAGTGCCATGGGGTCAAGTTTCGTTTGTTTTACCCGCTGGAGAGCATGAACTCTATTGGACTTACAACAAGGACGGGTATGTCAGTAGCGGCAGCGACTGCGCATGGTTGGACAACATCGTTTTCCCACCTGCGGAGACCATCACCATCACACAAGAAATCTTGACAAACGGCGTGGCTATCTATCCCAACCCGAACCACGGCCAGTTCAATATCAACCTTCCTGAGGAAGATTGCCAGATTGTGATATTCAACAGCTTGGGACAGCAAGTTTTCAGCCAAAGTCAAGCCAAGGGCATGACCACACTCAATCTTGAAGGGCTGGATTGTGGCATTTACTTCGTCACGGTCAAGTCGGAAAAGGCGGTCAGTACCTTGAAGTTTGTGAAGGAATAAACCCATAAAAAGCCGAAACAAAAAGCTTCGGAGCTCATGCTTCGAGGCTTTTTCATATTAATCAAAAAAAATCCAATCTCATTATTGCATAATTTCTACCAAATCCATACCTTTGCAACTTCATTTTTCGGACGAAAGAATATCAGTTAAATCACTAATAATCAATTAAAACAATGACAAAGTACGTTTACACCTTTGGCGGAAAGACCGCTGAAGGCAATGCTTCGATGAAGAACGAGCTGGGCGGCAAGGGTGCTAACCTCGCCGAAATGTGCTTGCTCAAGCTGCCTGTACCTGCTGGCTTGACCATCACCACGGAATGCTGCACAGCCTATTACCAAAACAATTGCCAACTTCCCGCTGGCCTGATGGACGAGGTCCACGCCGGCATGAAGAACATGGAGAACATCATGGGCATGAAATACGGCGACCCCGAGAACCCGCTGCTCGTCAGCTGCCGTTCCGGTGCGCGCAAGTCGATGCCCGGCATGATGGACACCGTGCTGAATATCGGCCTCTGCTCCAAGACCATCCCTGGCTTGATCAAGAAGACCAACAATCCCCGTTTCGTGTATGACTCCTACCGCCGCCTCATCATGATGTACGCCGACGTCGTCATGGAAAAGGCCGAGGGCATCGAACCCGCCGACGGCAAGAGCATCCGCAAGCAACTCGACGACATGCTCGACGCCTACAAGGAGAAGATGGGCTACAAGAGCGACACCGAACTGAAAGCCGAAGAGCTCCAGCAACTGGCCGAAGACTTCAAGGTCCGTATCAAGGAAGTGCTGGGCACTGAGTTCCCGGACGACGCCGAGGCCCAACTCGAAGGCGGCATCAAGGCCGTGTTCAAGAGCTGGAACGGCAAGAAGGCCATCTCCTATCGCCGCATCGAAGGTATCCCGGACGACTGGGGCACTGCCGTCAACGTGCAGACCATGGTGTTCGGTAACATGGGCGAAGGCTCCGCTACCGGAGTGGCATTCACCCGTAACCCCGCCACTGGCGACAACCAATTCTACGGTGAATGGCTAATCAACGCCCAAGGTGAAGACGTGGTGGCTGGTATCCGCACCCCCAACCCGTTGAACGATGACACCAAGAACGAGCAGAACAAGCACATGCAGTCGATGCAGGAGCTGATGCCCGAAACCTATAAGGAACTCTGCGAGGTGCGCCGCATCCTTGAAGAGAACTACCACGACATGCTCGACATCGAGTTCACCATCCAGGATGGTAAGCTCTACATGCTGCAGTGCCGCGTCGGCAAGCGCACTGGCGTTGCCGCTCTGACCATGGCCCTCGACATGCTGAAGGAAGGCCTCATCGACGAGAAGGAAGTCGTCATGCGCCTCACCCCCGAGCAACTCGATGAGCTGCTCCACCCCATCCTCGACGCTGCCGACGAGAAGAAGCACACCGTCATCGCCAAGGGACTGCCCGCAGGTCCTGGTGGCGCTGTCGGTCGCATCGCCCTCACCAGCGAGAAGGCCAAGGAATACCGTGCCGCTAAGGTGGCCAACATCCTGGTCCGTGAGGAAACCAACCCCGAAGACGTCGAAGGCATGCGTGCCGCCGACGGTATCCTGACCGCCCGTGGCGGTATGACCTCACACGCCGCCCTCGTGGCCCGTGGCTGGGGCAAGTGCTGCATCGTGGGCTGCGACGCCGTGAAAATCGACCTCGAGAAGGGCATCGTGAAGATCGGTGACAAGCAGTTCAAGGAAGGCGACGTCATCAGCTTGAACGGTTCCAAGGGTTGGGTTTATGCCGAGCCCGTCGGAATGATCAACGCCACCGAGAACCCGCTGTTCCAGCAGTTCATGGCTTTGGTCGACAAGTACCGCAAGATGGGTGTCCGCACCAACGCCGACAATCCGGAAGATGCCCAGAACGCCGTCAACTTCGGCGCCGAAGGTATCGGCCTGTTCCGTATCGAGCACATGTTCTACGGCAAGAACAGCGAAGAGCCGCTGGCCAAGCTGCGTAACATGATCTTAGCCAACACCACCGAAGAGCGTGTGGCTGCTTTGGCCGAGCTTGAGCCTTACATCAAGAATGCTGCCAAGGGCACGCTGAAGGTCTTGAATGGCAAGCCGTTGACCTTCCGTCTGATGGACCCGCCCTTGCATGAGTTCGTGCCTCATACCGAGGAGAAGCAGAAGGCTCTCGCCGCTGAGCGTGGCATCAGCTTCGAGGAGATCAAGAAGCGCATCGACGCCCTCAACGAAGTCAACCCGATGATGGGTCTGCGTGGCGTGCGTTTGGGTATTGTCTATCCCGAAATCACCGAGACCCAATTCCGCGCCCTGTTCCAGGCCACCGCTGAACTGATGACCGAGGGCTTCGACCCGCATCTGGAAATCATGGTCCCGCTGACCATCAACGTCAAGGAGCTTGAACACCAGAAGGCCATCGCCAACCGCGTGAAGGCTGAAGTGGAAGCCAAGTTCGGTGTCAAAATCAACTACATGTACGGCACCATGATTGAGATTCCTCGTGCTACTTTAGTGGCCGACCAGATCGCCAGCGTAGCCGAGTTCTTCAGCTTCGGCACCAACGACCTCACACAGATGACCTTCGGCTTCAGCCGCGACGACGTTAACGCCATCGTGAAGGACTACATCGAAGAGAAGATCATCCCTGCCGACCCGTTCAACACCCTCGACCAAGAAGGCGTTGGCCAACTCGTCAAGTTGGGTGTGCAGCGTGGCCGTAGCCAGCGCGCCAACCTCAAATGTGGCGTCTGCGGTGAACACGGTGGTGACCCCGCTTCGGTCCGCTTCTTCTACAAGGCCGGTTTGAACTACGTGAGCTGCTCGCCGTTCCGCGTGCCCGTCGCACGTCTGGCTGCAGAGAGAGCAAAGTAATTTTGAGTTAAGACTCAAAAAACGGAAGCCTTCGAAACATTCGAAGGCTTCTTTTTTTTCAATAATCACAAATAAAACGGAATTTTTTGCTTTGAAATGAAATTATTATCTATCTTTGCATTTGGATAACTTGACATTTCCAGCATGAAAAATGCATTCGTCATACTATTATTATTAATAGTTACCCAACTCCAGGCACAACATAGAATTGGGTCAGACGAAGCCTTTACCACCGCCGAGCGTTTCATTGCACAAAGCACAAAGCAAAACAACGTCACGTTGACATTGACGGAGACCATCAAAAGTGAGCAATCGGGACAAGCCAACCTTTTCGTGTTTTCGATAAAGCCCAAGGGATTTGTCATTGTTTCGGCGAACAATGAAGTGTTGGCCTATTCCCATACCTCTACAATGCCTCGGAGCGAAAGCCTTCCCAATCATATAACCTATTGGCTCGACCTCTACAATGAAGCCACCGACTTTTTGATCGCCCATCCAGAAGCAAGACGAAAAACAACAATTTTCAATCAAGAAGTCGAACCTTTGACGAAATCCTGCTGGGGTCAAGGTTGTTTCCACAACGAAGCATGTCCCGTTGATAGCATGGGGCCTTGCGACCATGCATCGGCTGGGTGTGTAGCCATCGCCATGGCACAAATCCTATACTACCATAAGTATCCTTTGACCGGATATGGTGAAATCTCCTATCACTGTGCGCCTTACGGAATGCTCAGTGCCAACTTCGAAGAGACAACATATAGATGGGATGAAATGGCAGACACATTGCACGAAAGCAACCCTGCTGTCGCACAACTGATCTCTCATTGTGGCCTTGCCGTGAAGATGCATTACAGCGCACATGAAAGTTATTCTACCTTCTCGGCGGCCAACAATGCCTTTAGACAGTATTTTGGTTTGCCCACAACTACAATACATTATCGAACGCATTATGACAATGAGAGTTGGCAGCAACTCATCAAATTGGATCTTGACAACCACCTCCCCGTGTACTATCGCGGCAAATCGTCTTTGGGCGGACATGCTTTCGTATGTGATGGATATGACACCAACGGAATGTTCCACTTTAATTTCGGTTGGGATGGTGTGGCAGATGGCTTTTATAACCTTAGCAATCCTTCGGGGTTCTCATCAGAACAAGCGATCATCCACGACATCCGCCCCATTGACGGCAACGCTATCCATAGCGACGAGCACAACATTATCTATGTCTCTCCTGACGGCGTTGGCGACGGCTCGTCATGGGCCGAAGCCACCAACGACTTACAAAAAGCCTTATTCAATTCTCAATTCAACGACTGTGTCATCTGGGTCAAGGAAGGCACCTATAAGAGTTGTTCTTCTAACGATTTCGCATTTTTGATCATGCACAACAGCAAAATATATGGAGGTTTTAAGGGCGACGAATCTTTTGACTATGACCTCTCACTCCGCGACTTCGAAGCCCATCCCAGCATCCTTGATGGCGACCACCGTCAAGGAGTTATCAATGTGCTCCCTTTCATCGACAATGACGAGGTAGTCATCGATGGCTTCACCATACAAAACGGGGTATCGAACGAGGGAGGCGGCCTTCTTCTTTCAAGCCATTCTACCGTCACCAATTGCAAGATTTGCCATAACAGAGCTATTCAAAATGGAGGTGGATTATTATCTTCATTTACCAAAAACGTTGAGACATATGTCAGTGACTGTGAGTTTTTTGACAATGAAGCCCATGATGGTGGTGCCATTTATGACCGAGGCAACATTATGTTTGACCGATGCCACATTCACGACAACACAGCCACTTATATCGGAGGAGGCATCAATAGTATTGTAAACGGTGTCCCTAGTGTCTTCATCAACTGCACCATCAATAACAATTCAGCTACAAATGGCGGCGGTATTCATAGCGGTCAATCAAGGTCATCCTATTGGAATTGCTTAATCAACAACAACACAGCTGAAAACGGTGGAGGCTGCTACGGACAATCCAACTTGTACAACTGCACCATCGTGAAAAACATAGGCTCGGAAAATTACGGTGGCGTATGCAACATACAGGCAACAAACCAAGAAATCAAAAACTGTATCATTTGGGGCAATGTCAGTGATGGCGAATTTGAGCAAATTGGGCCCATTTCAAATTATGCCTATTGCGCTGTGCAAGATGGCGAGTCAATCTCATCAACCAACTTCGGCCTCGCCCCCGAAAACGATGGAGAGTCGCCCGGATGCTATGTCAAATTTGTTGATGCAGATGTCGAGGCAGGCTGTGAGGGTCATGGTGGCGACTGGAGACTGCAAACTCGAAGCACATGTATCGACCGAGGTGACACTATCGCCCAACAACCCGAAATCGACCTTGAAGGAAATCCTCGTCTCAGGCACAACAATGTTGACTTGGGCGCCTACGAGACGAACACCGTTGCCCACACCATCAATCTTGACTTTTGCGAGAGTGCTCCATACTACCATGATGGCACCTATATCCCTTCGCCTGGCACCTATACCTTTTATTATCCTGATGCAGACTACGACAGCTTGGTCATTCTTAACATGACTATTGAAATTATCAAACTGAAAGAAGAGATCTGCGAAATAGACACCTATGACTTTTTCGGTGAAAGCCTAAACGAAGCGGGAGGGTATTCCACCATTGTCGACTGCAAGTATTACCAACTCGATTTGAGCGTGAATCCCCTATCGGTAGCGGAGCACTTGGAAATCTCGCTATGCGAAGGCGACACCTATGATTTTCATGGCCACACTTTGAATGAGGCAGGCCAATATGTCGACACTATTGATTGTTTACTCTATAAACTCGACCTGTCATTCAAACCAATGCCTGATTATTACACAGAAAAGACCATCTGCGAAGGTGAAAACTACTGTTTTTTAGGGACATTTTTGAGCGAATCCGGCCACTATGACAAAGTAATCCATTGCTCGGGACAATACCACCTCGATTTAACTGTCCACCCCAATCCCACGCTGCAATGCACCAATGACACCACTATACTTTTAGGCTCTCCAGCCATACTTGACGTTGCTGGAGCCGACACTTACCTTTGGTCGACGGGTGATACTACGGCAAGAATTGTGGTGTACCCCGAAGAAGATCAGTATTACCATGTCACGGGTAGTTATGATAACGGATGTAGCAGCAGCAAGCACATAAGAGTCAAAGTCGTAGAGGAGAACAAGGACAACGACATTTGTCTGTTTCCCAATCCTGCAAACGACATAGTGAACATATACAAAAAGAACATCGACGAGGTAAGAGTCTTTAATGTATTAGGCGAGCCAGTCGGCCGCATCAGCGCTCATCGTGAAAACACGGTTTTGAATGTCAGTCAATATGAAAACGGTGTTTACATCGTTATGGTAAGAGTCCTCAACAACCGTTATTACACAAAACTCATCATCCAGCATTGACATCAGGGACGCCATCAACTTCAATCTCATAATCCGCTAAATAAACCAAATACCCTCGAATCTCCTTATCCGTCATTTCCCGCAAAGCATTGGCGTAAGTACGAACCTGATTATGGTGTTCTTCTTTCTTCTGCCCTGTCTTATAATCAATCAGATAAATGACATCAGGCAGCTCGGCGAAGCGGTCGAGGCGGATGACTTTATCCTTATAGGAGGGATATAATATCTCGCATTCCGTCTTCACCTTGGCAGAAGGATCAAAGGCAGGTGCAATCTGTGGGTGTTGGGACATCTGCATGAAGCGTTCTTGAATCCATATCGAGGTCTCTTGGTCGATGGTGCCATCGTTTGTATAAGGATGCAACACGGCTTCGATTTCGCTGGATGTGCGGATTTTCGCCAAGATTTGATGCACCAGCTCGCCAAACTCTCGCGGCAACAGTTTGTCGCTCTTCGATTGCCACACCATCGTCGGATTGGAATCGACATTGATTTTACTAAACCAATCTCCAGCCACAGACTCAGTCGTCAACTCTTTCTTTTCTTCCTTCTGTTTCTCTTTCGGTTTCATGAAATCAGGGTTGCCAAATCGATATACCAAAGCTTCATTCCCTGACACTTGATGGTCATTATCCTTAAGAAAATCACGAATGATATTAGGTTTGTCTGCCTTGCCTTGTTTGGCAATGATATAGAGTCGTTGCACAGCACGAGTGAAAGCGACATAAAGCAAATTGAGGTTGTCCAACTGGTTGCTTTCCTTTTCTTTCTTTACCAATTTCGGAGCTATTTCACCCATGCTCTCGGCCTTTGAATCCAGTTTAAACAGCACCTTATCCAAATTGGGGATGGCTTCAAAGCCCAAATCCTCGGGACGCAACCATTCCTCAGCCGCCTTGCTAGCATTCAACTTCTCATCCAAATCGATGATGGCCTCAGGATAGATGACTACCGGAAACTCCAGTCCTTTCGACTTGTGTATCGTCATAATCTGCACAGCATTGCCATTTGCCGACATTACTGCGAGCTTGTCCTGCTTGGTATCCCAATAGGTAAGGAAATCTGCAACGCCCTCTTTGATGCCATATTGCGATTTGAACACCTCTTCCATGAAATAGTTGAGGAAGGCATCGTGTATAGTGTCGAAATGGAAGATGCGCAACAAATTGGCGCAAAGGTCATAAAGACAGGTCGCCTTGGAAAGGGAACTTTGTAACAAACCAGCTTCACCCAAACCCATCACGGGTTCAATCGCCTTCTCGCCATTGGCAATCGCTTTCACCTCTCCGAAAACCTGACTGATATCCCCATCGAAATCGGGCTCCTGCGTCAGTTTCCAATAAAACAACACATTGGCAACATTCGTTTCGTTATCACCATAAAGCAAATAGCGCAAGGTATTTACCAGCAGCTGCACCTTGTCGGACGACTTGAGCAAAATCGAGTCTTGCGAGATGACAGGAATTCCATGATTATTCAGATTATTCGCCATCTCTGAGCCATAGTCCGACTTACGGGTGAGCAAGGCGATGTCGGAATACTGGTAACCTTTTGTCTCGGTAAGGTCTCGGATAATAGCCTCTACCCTATCAAAGCAGTAATTTGGCTGGTTTTCGGGGTCATAGAGCTCCACTTGCACCAAGCCCTCATTGTCAGTTTTGTTGATCTTTTGAACAATATCAACTTTCTCTTTGGTGCCTGGCTTCTCAGACACGTACACTTTTTGCAAATCAGAAGAAAGATTGGTGTACACCGATTCGAAAAAGTCATTGTTGAACTTGACAACTTGAGCAAAAGAGCGGTAGTTGGTATCCAGATTCTTGAACGCAAAGTTATCCTTCAGATTCTGCTCAAATTGCCTGAAAGCGGCCTCCCGTTCGTCTTTGGGCAAGGCATAAATCTCCGGCAGGCTAACTATTTGTTCCACCTCTCCACTGCGGAAACGGTAGATGGACTGTTTGCCATCGCCCACCACCATACTCATATTGCCCGACGACAAACCATTGTCAATCAGCGGCAAAAGGTTCTGCCATTGCAGTACCGAAGTGTCTTGGAACTCGTCGACGAACACATGGCGGAAATGTTCTCCAATGCGTTCGTATACAAAGGGTACCGAGAAGTCACCCATCACAGTGTTGAGCAATTTGTTAAACTCGGAAATATGCACAATCTCTTCCTCGTTGGCCAAAGCGTCGAACTCCATCCGAATCTGCGCGCGGAGGGCATAGAGATAAAGCAAATCCCTTTGCGTTTTGTAGAACAAGAATGCTCCCAAACCTTTCTCAATATCGTCTTTCATCGCCTGAAGCACAGGCAACAAAGCGGCATTGATGGTATCAACCTGCGTCTTTCCCAATTGTTTCTCGCCCTCTTTTGAGAAACAGTTCCCTTTTTCAAGCACGCCATTGAATCGAGGGCTGGGCTGCTCGTATGTCTTGGCCGATAGTTTCCTGATGTATGAGATGAAGCCATTTCTTCCGTAGGCATAAAACTCATCTCTGAGACCACACTGTCTTTCAAGGCGTCCAAAATCATCCAAATGCTGTTGTATGCTTTGTTCAAAGCCTTGCATCTTACCCTTCAGGAAATCAAGGGTTTGCTTGTATTGAGAATAGTTCTTGATGTTGTTGTTCTCGTCCTTCTGGTAAGCCTTCTCGGTCATCAGTTTGGCAATGAAATCGGAAAGCTGGCTCTCGAGAGCCGTCGAGCGTTGGCTATCGAACTGGTTGTTGCTGAAGTCGACCAACAGGCGTGTCAAAAAATCGTCTTGGTCGCTGATTCGCAATCCCAATTGCTCAGTAATGGTCTCCGCCACCTCGTCCGTATCGATGCTGACCGAGTATTGGCTCGGCAACCCCAAATCGTGGGCAAAGCTTCGCGACAGTTTCTGCACAAAAGCATCAATGGTACTTACGCAAAAGCTACTGTAATCGTGCATGATACGGGTCATCAGGTTTTGTGCGTTGCTTTTCAACTCAGCATCACTGATACCCAATTCTTCCATCAGTATGGCCTCCATCGACTTGGGATCAACCTTCTCGCTGTCGATGATTTCAAGAAGCGTCTTTACAATTTTGGCTTTCATGTCGTTGGCCGCCGCATTGGTGAAGGTGATGGCGAGGATGTTTCTGAAATTAGTCACTGCACCTTTATTGGCAAGACATAGTTTCAGGTATTCCTTAATGAGCGTAAAGGTCTTTCCCGCCCCTGCCGATGCCTGGAAGACTTTGAAATTGGCACTTTTCATGGTAATCACTAGTTTTCCTGGTTCTTATGCCTGATAATGAGCGGCTGGTTCGTCTGCTTGGTTTTCTTCCTGAACAAATCGCGGAATGTGGGGAACGACCTGCTGTAGGTAAGACCTAAACCCTGCGTGTAGGGTGCCCGCTTGTCGATGGCGAAGCTATTGAAGTTGGTATTGTAGTTGGAATGGTTATAGAAGTGTGCTTGCAATCGGCCGTCTTTGCTCAACTTATAATAAAGGTCGAATTCGCCCACAATATTGGATGCACTGCCCGCATTCGGATTGTTGCTCGACATCACGCCTACACTGGTCTCAATGGTCAATCGGTTTTCGAAAAGCTCGGTGCGCAAGGCAAATTGGTATTCATCATACGTATCTGCGCCATAATGATAACTCAAGCCAATATTCATATTTTGGGAGATATCGAACTGATAATTTGACATGAACAAGTTGGTCAGACTTACCGTCTGATAAGCCCCTGCCGAGCCTCCAGCGTATGCAAATTTGCCAAACACCAACAAGGAAAGCGCCTGGTTAGCCATTACGGTTTGGTTGGTCGTATCAACAACAGAAAAGACGGTTTGTATGACATCTTCACTGGCATTAGGCAACCTCAAACCGAAGGAAATCGTCGGGTTGAGCAAGGCATCCTTCAAATGAATAAGACATTCGACATTGACATTAGTGCTGGCCGAAGATGTCGAGTCGACCTGCATCAAATCGGCTAAGGAAGCCTTGACAGAATACACACCCGTGGCATTGATGCGACCGTCGGTAGGTTTGCCTGTCCACGATATGGAGCCGCCTTTCTTCAAAGTGAAGTTGCGTGACACGATGCCCATCAATGTGAGCAGGAATCGTCCCGAAGTGATGGTGTACTTGCCATACATCGAAAGGGCTTCAGTAGTGGAGGTGCCCAACTTCACATTACCATCACCTTGGGCCTCAATGGTGCCAATATTACCCGGAAGCATAATCTTCAATTTAGCGACATCCGTGGCGTCAATATCAAGGTCGATGGCAAAATTCTGCTTTTTCTGAGCCGTTTCCTCTTCGGGCATTTCTTCGATGGTATCCGTAACTGGCGAGACAAAGATGATGAAGTCATTGTCTTTCACAGTTGCGGCCGTGTTAAGAGGAATAGTGAGTGCAGTGCCATCCTGTGTTCGGGCCTTGATACCAAGAAAGATATCGTTAAGAGGTCCCTTTATAGTAATCAGGCCATTAGCCACTACTGCGCCATAGAAGGTATCATTGTCCTTGCTTGTGGTAGCCAACGACAAGAAGTCTCTCGGATGCAACTTCAAGTCGAGGTAAAAGTCTTTAAACCTGTCGTGCCTGATTTGACCTTCCACTCGTGCCTTGTTGCCCAAAGTGTCCACCAAGACCATGTTTTCTAAAGTAATGCTCTCATTGTCAACCAAAATCGATGGACTAAAGGTGTAAAATGTATTCAAATAGTTAATCTTGCAGCCGCCACCGATAATGCTTATCTTTCCTTTGATGTCAGGCTGCTGCAACGAACCATTGATGTCAATCATGCCGTTGCCATAGCCTTGCACCCGTGACACAAATTTATCCAATACCGGATTCAAGGCAGACAACCGCAAGGAGTCCAAAACGGCAGTAAAGTCAAGGTTGTTTTCATCTCTTGCCGTATAGTACGAGCCAAAAGCATACAGCATCCGACGGTCATCGTTGTAGATGTTCGCTTCCAAATCAACGGACTTGTCCTCGTTGTCCCACGAACTCTCAATTTCCGTATCGCCAATCAAGTCGCCGTTCAGCCCTAGTTGGTCTATCCTAAGGTCAGCCAAGACCATGGGAGCGTCTTTCAAGCTACTGACCAAGGCATCGCCTGTGACAAAGCCATCGGCATTGATGCCCATACCCATAGTAAGGACATCAAAGTTGGAGAGGTCAAAGTCACGTAACTGAACCGAAATCGTATCGCCTTCATTCATAGGCGCAAAGCCATCCAATCGCAGCGACTGCCGGTTATGGCTGAACATCACGTTAGAGATATTTACTTTCCCCTCGGTGATATCAATGAAATTGCTGGGCGACACAGTCCACAACGAGTCGTTGATGATGATTTCGGCTTTACCTATGTTGAAAATGCCTCCGTTCAGGTGAGGATGGAAGGTGGTCTCAATCAAGGCCTTGTTGCGGTCGAGTGTGTCATTATCATCCCATCTAACGCGAGTGGCTATGGTGTCGTTGTCCATCTTAGTAAAAACCGACAAGTTGTCAAGACCAATGGACGTCGTGTCCGTTGCAGTGATGTTGGTCCAATAAACACTTCCTATAGAGAGCGCACCGTAAAAGGTTTCAAGACCATTGAAGTTCTTTAGCTCCACATTGTTGATGGCCAACTTCCCAAACTCCACGCATTTTGACCTTGCAGTAAGGTTGAGCTGCCTTGAACGCGAAGTGAATGTGCCGTTAACCGAGGTGTTTTTAGCAATCTTCAAATCAGGCATGAAAAGACGACTTAGCGTCTGTGTGTCTTTCAAGAGAAGGCTGACGACAAAGTCTTGGTCGACATCATGGGTAAGTGAATACTTCTTGAATTCGTCACGATTCTTTTGGAAAAGTGGAAAATGCACAAACGAGTCACCAAATTCGTTGAAAACGGGGATGAGACTGGCAAAATTCATTTGTCCTGCCATCTCGAAGTTGAAGAAATCGCAAGTAACTTTGATTTTGCGCTGCATAAGGTTGTCGTTGACGATAGAAGCATCAAAACTATCCATACTATAACTACCGCGTCCATCTCGATATACGGTGTTATCAAGGTGGAGCTTACCTTCAAGGTCATCAAGATTGAAACCTCTCAAGTTGGCCACAATACTGGTGCTGATTTCCGAAACGGAATCGTCTTTCATCAGCTCCAAAGCGGTCAGGTCGGCATGGTCGACCACTGCCTCAAAGTCGGCAACAGGGTATTTCTTGTTGTTGAAGTCAACCAATCCGTTGAAGTCGAGGCCTAACACCTTGTCATCAACAGTGATTGCTCCCTTGAATCGGTTTTCCTTCAAATCGCCGTTGAGCACAATCTCATCGATGCGATGCCCCAACAGTTCAGCTTGATAAGCCTTTCCCTTCATTGTCAAGTCAACATAGCCTTTTGCAGGAACCCTTGCAACAAAATCAGCATTTAAATCGAGACTGCCAACATATTTCTGCGCATTAGCAATCAAGCCGGCATCCACATTTTCGGCATCTATGTAACCAGTGAACACGTTATCGCCATTTTCCTTCTTCTGGCGCGACACGTCGAGGTCGACATTGCCAATGCCCGACACGAGATGAACTTCAGAATTAAAATTGTTGTAGGATCCCTTGTATTGCAACGAGGCTCTACCCGTCTTCAGCGGGCGCAAAGATTCGGGCAATGGAATTGTCTTGGTGGAAGTCGGAATATAGAAATTCGCCAAATCGTCATACGTAAACTGCAGCCGCTTGATGTTCATCTCATGTTCCCCATCAAAGAAGTCCAAAGGATGCATACTCAGACTGCCCTCAATGAGTGTAGACTTGCCAAATTCCGCCTTAAAATCATCAACGCTGAAATACTCAATGGGTCCCGTAAAACGACCCTGAAAACGAAGGTTATCAGGCATCTTGTACATGACTTCAGAGAACACGCCGACATCGGACAACAAGATTTGAGTAGGACGTATCGTCGCGTCGAAAACGACCGAATCAACGAAGCTATTGATATCGGCAAAGTCGTTGTATAGCATGTGCACATCCGCATCAATGCGGGTATTGTTCAGTTCAGACTTTAACCTGTCAAGATAAATACCCTTTGAGCAGACAACGGCATCGACCTCAAAACTCTTTATCTCCAATCCACTGATTTCCTTTCCATTGAGCGCATTAATACGAGCACTGATGGAGTCGCCCAAAATAGAGAGATCCCGAGCCCTAAGATTGATGTCATCAACGGCAATATGAGAATAATCCATCAAATGACGCTCTGTCTTATCCGGATGGTCCCTGTTTTGGTTCCAATACACAAAATCCAAATTGGTCACCACAATTTTGTCGACAAAGATGCGAGCAGGTCCTTTGTCGGGTTCGACAGTGTCAGTTTTGAAAGCATCAACAAGAAAAGCGAAATTGAACTTCTCCTCGCCTTCATATTTAATCAGATTGGCTTTCGTGTCGCGCAAACTCACGGTCTCAAGATGGATATCTCCGTTCAGCAAATCGCCAAGATCTAATTTCGCCCGCAATGATCTAATATTAGCCAAATCATTATCGCTCAAGTCCTTGACGATGACATCATCCAAATAGACAGAAAAATCAGGAGTAATCAACAAGCGGCCCACCTTGATGTCGCCACCAGTTTTTTCCGACAGGTATCCACTAGCAAATCGAGCGGCAAACTTCTGGAAAACAGGGTCTTGGATGGCAATAAAAAGGCTTGCTATGATGCCCAACAGCACCATAATCACAACCAAAATGCTATGGATAATCTTTTTTTTAATACTTTTGACCCTCCAAATTGAGACCCATGAACGAATACATTTTAGGCATCGAATCTTCGTGCGACGACACCTCTGCCGCAGTGCTTCAAGGCACACGTGTGCTCTCCAATGTCATTGCCAGTCAGAAGGTTCACGAGCAATACGGCGGGGTGGTTCCCGAACTCGCTTCGCGTGCCCACCAACAGAATATCATCCCCGTCATCGACACAGCCTTGAAGACTGCAAAAATAGAAAAAAATCAGTTATCCGCCATCGCTTTTACACGTGGCCCAGGTCTGTTAGGCTCATTGCTCGTAGGAACCTCGTTTGCCAAGGCTTTCGCACAGACCTTGGACATCCCCATGGTTGAAATCGATCACATGAACGCGCACATTTTGGTACATTTCGCTACCGATGAAACGCACACCGAGGTGCCTGATTTCCCGTTCCTTTGTCTCACCGTCTCCGGCGGACACACCCAAATCGTGGTCGTGAAAGACTATTTCGACATGGAAGTCATCGGCAAGACCATCGACGACGCTGCTGGTGAAGCCTTCGACAAGACCGCCAAGATCCTCGGTCTGCCCTACCCTGGTGGTCCCGTCATCGACAAGTTGGCCAAAATCGGCAATCCTGACGCCTTCACTTTCGCCAAGCCACAGATTCCCGATTTGGACTACAGTTTCAGCGGACTGAAGACCAGTATTTTATACACCGTTCGCGACAACCTTAAAATCAATCCTAACTTCATCGAAGAGAACAAGGCCGACCTCTGCGCCTCAGTGCAGAAGACCATCATCGATATCCTGATGAACAAGTTGGTGAAAGCCAGCAAGCAGACGGGTATCAAGACCGTGGCCATCGCCGGCGGCGTGAGTGCCAACAGCGGTTTACACGATGCCATGCTCGCTTTGGGCGAAAAGTACCATTGGAAAGTGTTCATCCCACGCCTCTCCTATTCCACCGACAACGCCGCCATGGTCGCCGTAGCGGGCTATTTCAAGTTCCTAAAGGGCGAGTTTGCAAGCCAGGATTTGGTGCCTTATGCAAGACAAAGCCTAAAAGAATAGTCATAAAAACGGCCACCTTGTGTAAGATGGCCGTTTATTTATGGATAATTACCCTATTTATTCCGTCACTTTGAACCTTATGCTGAAATGGGCATCAGGTTCTTGTCCTGTGGCTTGGAAGCCGTAGGTGGATTGCTTTAGCAAGTCCACTGACAAGCCGGTGACGTGGTCAACCAGTTGCAGGTATTCGAATTCCGTCTCATTTCTGACGACGGACAGGGTGAAGTCGCCCACCTGTTTGCAGCTGAAACAAAGCTCCAATGTCTCACAGGCCTTCTCCATGGGTGAGAAACAAAACTTGGATTATGCAAGTAATTTGGAATGAAATCTTTAGGATTTTGATAAGAACAATGGCTATATAGAAGGATTTTGTTATTTTTGCAGTCAAAATAAAACAGATAAGATGATGACAGTGGTACAAATAAATGCGGAATTATTTCGCACAATGAGCAAAATTGCCGACGATGAAGGACTGATGATGAAACTCTTGAAATACGCCAAAAAATTGGCCGCCACCAAAGAAGATGAGAGTCTGGTGTCGAAAGAAGAATTCATGGCCAGCCTTGACCGTGGGGAGGAGGAGTACAAGCAGGGACAATGCGTCCGCTTGTTACCAAACGAGTCGGTATCAGAGATGCTTAGGAGGAGCGGATACTGATGTATAACATTGATTTCACCACCGAAGCCCTCGAAGGACTGGCAAGATTGGAAAAAAGTGAGCCTAAAGTCTATGCCAAGGCAGTGCAGTTTATCGGCGAACTGAAAGAACATCCCAAGACAGGCTTAGGACATCCGGAGCCGCTAAAAGGCAAGCCCAAAGGCCGATGGAGCCGCGAGATCACAAAGAAACACCGCCTCGTCTATCGTATTTTTGAAGAAGATGTCCTTGTCCTTGTGCTCAGAAGTTACGGGCATTACGAGGACAAATAAGTGCCTCATGTCACTGCGAGACCTCATCTAGCGAAATTGAAGTTATCAACTTTATCATGCAGCAATTTTAGAAAAAAAGTCAAACTTTACACCATAAAACAGAAGGGTGTGCCTAATTTGGCACACCCTCCTGTTTTTGGTATAATAGACAAAAATGGTTGGTGAGATATAATGTAAATCACTGACAATAAGACGCATAAAAGCGATAAGAAGCAGTTAGATGAAAGCGTTTTCATCTAATTGCTTTTTTTATGCCAAAAACTAGAAGAGAAAGATGCCCCCAATGCGGCTTTTTGGATGTCGTCAAATGGGGCAAACGTGACGGACACCAGAGGTACAAGTGCAAGAACTGCGGTAGCCTTTTCACCTTCCGTCGGAAAGACATCGCCAAAAGCAACCGCTTCGTGTGGTTCGAGTGGTGGATACTAGGCAAGCAGACGCTAGAGCAGATATCCATGCTGAGCGGATACAGCACGAGGCAGCTGTCTCGATGGTTCGACCAGTACCTTGACGGCTGTCCCGTCTGGAGGGTCAAGTTTCATGAGAAGGTCAACCTGCTGATTGACGGCACATGGTTCCCGAACAAGCTGTGCCTTGTGCTCTACCGCAACGAGACGGTCAAGTCCACGCTGTTCTACAGGCTGACCGATGATGAATGGGAGGACGAGATGGCAGAAGACCTGAGGAACATACAAAGTCTCGGCATCGAGATAGAGAGCGTCACCTCCGACGGTGGAGCCAACATCATCAAGGCGGTGTGCAAGGCTTGCCCGAATGCCATAAGGCAACGATGCCTTGCACACATCCAGCGCGAATGCCTTACATGGCTGACCAGGCATCCGAAGAGCGAGGCTGGGAAATCGCTCAGGCGGATTGTTACGCTAATCTGCAAGATACAGACACGCAACGACATGCTCTATTGGAAGCAGATGCTCAGCGAATGGCACAGCCGACACGTCGGCTACCTCAACGACAAGACCATCAGCGAAGCGTCCCATGCGGAATGGTTCACACACAAGATGGTCAGGAAGGCCTATGTGCACATCCGAAGGGCTTTGCCCGACATGTTCCGGTTCCTCGACAACCCACGCATCCCAAAGACCACCAACGCGCTCGAGTCCTACTTCGGGCACCTCAAGGAGAACATATCGCTTCATCGGGGACTGTCGCAGAAACACTATCGCAACTATGTCAGGTGGTACATATACTTCAGGGAAAGGGACAACAAAGCCAAGCGGAGCAAGCCTTGACAACCGAACGGATGACGCTGGGGTTTTTTAAGGCATAGAAGGTAATCCTGCATATCAAGAAAGGTTGGGGCGGCCTTGACAACCGCCCCTTGATATGCTATCATACCTTGCGAGCCTATCCCTTGGAAGGTTGCTCCCCAGCAGAGCCTTCCTCCGTTTCAGATCGCACTGCAAAGATATGCTTTTTGACTTATCTCAGCCTATCTTATTTTGCCGCTTCTTGACCTCCGTCACCAACCATTTTTGGCAACATTACCCTGTTTTTTCGCGCGCTTGTCAAGAACTGACGAGCGGTCGGAATCATTTCATTTGTCTGACGTACACCACCCGCCAGAAGGATGCCAAGTCTTTAATTCGTGCCAAAAAAACCGTCAATGATGATTTATCTTGGCATTTAGTCGGCTAAAACATATCGGTAGTCCTCCAGGTAAACCGACACTTTAGCATCCTTCTGACCGATGCGAAGTATTCGCAAGAAGGTCAAAGACCCTTTAATCACTTTTTCCTATCAGCTCAATCCTCCTTTGAATCTTCTGATTTTTCCTTCTTACTTTTTTTCCTCAACAAGTACGCGCCACCTAAGCCTGCCAACAATAGCCAGCCTTCGCCCAAGGGGGCATACAAATACTCGTCAAGACTCGTACCCTGATACGGAACCGGAATAAAACTCTCCGACTCTTTCAACCTAATGTTCGCTCCGTTATCATCTTCCATAAGGAACACTTGAGCGCGCATCGAACCCGACCAAAGCGTCAACACAGACAATAATACAAAAGAAGCTGTCCTGATACCGCCAAAGGCACGTTTCCCGTTGTTTCTCGATAAGTTTTTCATATTATTATTCATTCCTTTCTATATTCTATGACATGACTAATCTATGACTATCTTTTGAACCTTTGTCCCTTCCGAGGAGTTTACCAATCGCAATAGGTAAAGGCTCTTCGCAACATCGGGAATACTTACTCGGCTCTGTCCGCCTGAGACTCTTTCTTGCCACAAGATGCGGCCTTGAAGGTCAATCAGCTCCAACGAACCTTCGCCTGTCACAACCCATTGCGAGCCATCAAAGAAGGCAAACGTCTTCTCTACCTCGTCTTCTTCATATTCTTCCACATCAAGGCAGTCGAATGTGATGTAAAAACGAGAATAGTAATCATCCCTGTGGCCCTCAAACACGTAACTGTCGTTCGCAAGCATATCATAGCGGGCACCTGTCAGGTTGTCTATCAGATAGAGGCTGCTGAAGTATCCGTTAGCCGTGTTCCATCTCATGGTGAACACATCGTCTTCCTTCGCTTCAAACTTTAACGGAACTTTATCTGTTCCTTCCTTGGCAAACAATGCAGCATAGGGTTCGTTCTCATGATAGGCATAGAACAGACCGTTGCCCTGACGCAACCCTTTCTGCTTCTTCGCACCGCCCCATGAAGGTCGGTGGAACTCTATGACCGTCACATCTGTGCATCCCCTCTCGCTGCTCAAATAAAGGTTCACCAAAGGATAGTTGAAACTCCGATTACGGAAGGCTATGTCGATCGTATCAGACCTGGTCACCGACATATTCTCATCGAAATACAATGGAACATTTCCATTATTCGTCTTGATGAAGAAACCCTGATGAGGATGCAAGTATGGATCTGCATACTCGCCACCCTCCGAACCAGACTTTGGATAGTAGAGGTATGCACTCTTAGGACCACCTTTATAACCATCAGCATCATAAATGACATAGTATGGTTCGACAGATCCATTCTTGGTCAAGAATTGTTCAAAATCGAGGTATGCATGGTATGGGTTGCCCACAAGATTCCAGCCAGGAAAATCTTTTCCGCGTCTGGTGACAGCACGATACTTTTCTTCAGCGTTCAAATTACCATGACTCTGAAGGTAGGTTTTCTTTGCTATTGCGAACATATAGCCCTTACCAATCTTCAAATAGTCCTCATTCTGGTTGGAGATATCCGCTGAGTCATCCTCGTTCTTCTCAGTATAAGGAAGGTGCTTATGGATATGCTGGTTATGCGGTGCCCAAGGATTACTCTCATCACTGTGCCAGTGGTTTGGGCCGTTGCGCTTGAAGTTGATCCAATGCGGTTCGGGCTCATACCAGCAGAACATGTCCATACCATAGGGGAAACGACCATACTCATCTTCAGTCTCAATGCAACCATCGCCAAATTCACTTTGGTCAGCCACCCTGCTCGGGAAATAGCCATCCACCCATTTGTCCTCATCAAACTCAGGCTCTGGGCAGTTCTGGCTTTGGCTATTCACCCAACCCTTCATCCAGTAACGATTAACATCGGATCCTGAATTATTGAGCCATGTAAACTCTCCATAAGTACTATTCGCTACTCCATCTATATATGGCCATGGATTGTTGAAATAAGTGCCACGGTCTCCACCAGTATAATATTCAGACAAGTTTGTGTTCACATCATTTACTTCGTAATTGAAGCCTAAGGGTGCATTGCTGAGCGTTGAAGAGAACATGTGCCAATCGCGAGGCAAGAACAGACTGTCTTCAATATGGTTGAGACCTGGCGTTGAGTATGCATGAGCACATGAATTGTCAAATGTAACACCCACGTAAGTCTCAGGATGGCCTGCCAAAGTGCCAGGATGCAAGATAGCTGCATGCTCATAGACGCTGAGTTGGGCTGGACGATAAAGATTTGCTGAATCAACCCTTGCTGTCATGACATCGGTCACATCACCATAGACATACATATAGTCTTTGGTGGTCATTCTGTCAACCATAGAGTTCAACTCATTGTAATCACGCACGGGACCTGCATATTGCAACTTAGGACCGCCATGCCAGGTGGCCATGCTGCGGAAGTCGCCATGGCCTTGCTTGCTCTCAGTCCAATCGCAGAGGTGCAAAATCGGGAAGTCGTCGTTGATACCGGTGATGGTCGGACGGACCCACAAGGAATACTTGTGCCCAGTAGTGCCATTGTTATCCTCAACCCACTGGTTCAGATTGTTGAACAGCAGGCAGGTTTCGTCTTCCGCGATATCCTTCCAACTATCGCCATCCTTTACTTGCAACTTGTTGTCGTTATAGATATAACGGTAGCGGTCGGCGGACATCGGGTCAGTGTAATGGTAGCAATTGGTCAGCAAACTTGCGAAACCTGCGTCAAATCCTGCCTGTTCGAAAACAGGTGACTGGAAACTATGTCCCAAAATAATCGGCATCTTCGTCTCGAATGCCAAGAGCTTGAATTTGGCATTAGTAACATGATTATCAGTGCTATCTTTCTCTTGCAGACGAGAATAGCAGTTCTTGATGGTGGCCACATTATATCCGACCAAACCACCAGCCTTGACATCACTATCTACACCAAACATCAACTTCGGATTGGAGAAGGAGTTGTTGATATTGGCCACTTTACCGTCGATATTCGGTTCGGCACGTCCCACCAGACCTCCAATGTAACCGCCCTCTTTGTACGACTTCTCAGCCTTGATGTCAGACATACCCATTGAGGAATGGAGTTCGCCTTCCACCATATAACCAATCACACTGCCCACGTTAAATGCATCGTCGCGCACTGCGCAAACAATGTCGGCTCCACCTTCACTGTTGGACACCATACTCTTGGGTTTGGAAGCACCTTCCGTGCCCAACATGCCCACCAAGGTACCTATATTGGCATCACCTTTATGGTTCAGGTCACTGACGGGCTCAATATATCCACTCAACACGAAGGTACGGTCAACCACGCCGCCGTCAACGGCACCAAACATACCATAGTTGACTCGGTTGTAGCGTCCGTCGCCCATACCGAAGTATGCCATGCTCAAGTTGGTGATGATATGACCACGACCGTCGAACTTGCTGCCGAAGGGCTTCACTCCAGCTATTTGGTCACCAACTGGGAGCCACACATACTGCACCAAGTCAATGTCGGTCTTTTCTTCGATAACATTGATGGAGGAAAGGTCATTGGCCACCCTGCCGTTCAAACCATTCACCACGCTAATCAGCCAGGCAAGGTCTTCGGGCGAGTCAATGCTGTCATAGCTGAAGTCAAGAGGCTTCCTCGTCACCACATTGTTCCAAGTCCAGCCAAAATAGAGGGTCTTTTCGATGGTTTCATCGTCTCCTGCATCAGCCAGCGCAGGCGAGTAATTCGCTGCATCTTGTTCATAATAGGTGGTCTTGAAGTCATCCTGATAGCCTCTATAGAAGAAGCGGGCCAAGTCGTCATAGTAGTTCTCGTTATTCCAAGCATTGTATGCAATGTCGGCATCAGTAGCTTCTGCGATGGGTGACATGGTGTTCTGCGTGAAATGAGGCTCCGCATTTCTAATCGGGCTGGTGATACCGATTCGTGAAATTTGATCCAACGGACCGGTGATGTAAGTGTGCTTTTTAAAGGTAGGCAGATAGACGTTGCTCTCAATCTTAACAGGTGTAGTTCCAGCCTCTTCTCCATCCTCATCGTAAACAATTTGATCAAGATTCTGCAAGTTTTCTTTCACGGTCACCTTGCCTTCAGCGTTCATCGTGGCATAACGATGCACATAGACTGCACCGCCATGGCGTGTAGCAAAGACATTGTCAGGATCATCGTCAGCGTCATCATCATAATCAGGATCGTAGTAGTAAGCAGCCTTGGTGTTGTTGTAGCCACGTTGCAGTTCGGTACCTTCCTGCGTCGGGTCGTCTGGTTCCGCAACGCTCTTCAACGTCAACGTAGTTCCAGAACCCATAACAACAAGCGGCTTGTGCACTGCATCCTGATTAAAGCTGGTCGGAATCTGATGGAAACCATCATCAATCTGAGTATGGCCATACAGACCATCGACCAAGACATTGTTCAGTGTGATATTGCCTTGTTTATCCGAAATCGAATCCACAACAATCATGGCATCGTAGTTGGCACCAGGACCTGTGACAACGCTATCTGGCAATCCATTGTAATCCTCAAATGTGATAGTATCAAGGATTTGTTGGGTCAGCAGTGTGGTCGTTCCCGAAAGATCGATTGTATCGTTACTCATCTTATGTCCACCAGGATAACGGAAGAGCTTCAACTTGTAGTTATGCAGCGGATACAAACTATCGGGATCAAGCGTATACTCATTTTCCCAAACTCTATTAATGTTAATCTCACTGCGATCTTCTTCCTTCAGAGCCGAAACAGGTCCTACCACATAAATGACATCCTTCGATGGATCGAATACTTTATATGGTCCATACACATATCCTTCTCCATTAGGGTTAGGGATAGTTCTTGTTCTGTCAAAAATGATACCATTATGTGCATCATCGGCACCTGCTTTAAAGCTCACCGTCAGTTTCGGCTTATCCGGGAAGTGACCCCAGCCATCCTGGTGGTTCAAGTCTTTACCCCAGCCACCAGTTTCAGCACCAACGCCACGGCCATCCACATACCAGGCTGCACCGTTTCTTCTGGGAATGACCCACATACGGTAGAAGTCGCGGTCATCTCTCGTAATCGGATACACATTGATATAAGGATACTGCTTCGTCTTGGTGAAGTCTTCACCACCGTCGTCACCATCGACGGGATAGTTCCAACCACCGATGAGACCTGGTTCGGTGAAGAAGTTATATCCGTTCTCGTAATCTCCACCCAAATTGTCAACCTTGTAGCTCAGGAAGCCGCCGTCCTCAAGATTGTCCTTGGCGTATAGATAAGGATTCTCAGCATTACCTGACAAGATGTTGTTGTTGTTAGCACCGGTAATCTTCGGGCGGGCAAAGGCAAAGCTCTCCGTTCCGTAAGGTTCGTAGTCGCTGTCCATTCTGAAGAAACCTTGCAGCTCACCATACATGGTGGTTGGGACGCCCTTATGATAACGCACCCAAAGTTGCGAGAAGTCGTTGAACAAGATGACGTTTTCCTGCGTATAATTCAAAGGTGTTGTTGACGCAGAAGTTCTGTAATACAGTCTTGCATTTTGTGCCGTATTATCGCTTCCAGTTTTGGGGTTGACAGCAATCCATTCCCAGCTCGGAATCCTGCCGTAATTTTGCTTGACGGAATCATTCTGTATATTAGTGAGGTCATTATCCTCCAAAGCATCAAGCTCATCGTAAATCGTTCTATTAGTCACGTTCAGATGCACACTACGCAAGCAATGGATCGAGTCCATATAGGCGGGCTGGCCATCACCAATAGCGATAGCACTGGCATTTGCCATATACAACGTATCATCCACCTTAACCACAGAATACAACTTGTTGGTGTTGTAGGTTGTGTTAATGTCGTTGAAACCAGTGATATTGATGTTGACATTGTCAAGCAGCAAGTTCTGGCAACGCTGGATAGTGGTCAAGGTACGAGTGCCTGAAGTAAACTCAGCACCATGGTCAGTATTTTTCGTTTTACGATGGCCATATTCTCTCATCAAGACATTGTGTCCCGACAGACCAGCCTCGCAGTGCGTACCACTACCGAACACGCCACCTCCGATATTCATGTAATTGCCCGAATTGGCAAGAGTGTTGTATGACGTACCGTCAATGTAGATGTTGGTATAGCCCGTAGCATCGTAGTGAGTCCAATCGTTCACGTTGTTGCCTTGTGTTCCGAAGTAGCTAGAACCAGCATACACCGAGTTGCCGATACTCACCGCGTTTTCAATCTCAATCTTGCCTTCGTGCTCATCGCGGTCGATTTCTGCCGTAGCATAGTTAGGTTCTTCCGCATCGGTAGTAAAGGAGATCTCGGCACCGTAGGTCGTTCCCTTGCCGTTGATGGCGTAGGCACGCACATAATAGGTGGTGCCTGGAGTCAAGCCTGTGAGGTCGAGGGTATAATAGCCACGGCCATCTCCTTCCGTTGTAGCCTGAACCTTTGTTGTGGGTTCGGGTGATGTGCCCCAGCAAATACCACGCTCCGTAACATTGCTATTAGCAATAGCGGAGACATAGCCGTCCACTTCGGCAGAAGTGCCTGTCACGTCAAACAAACCTGTGGTAAGTACAGTAGGAAGATAGGCACGATCGTCGAAATAAATGTTGTCGACATTGCGCTTGCTCAAATCAGACCATTCTCCGTTGACCTTTTCGGCAATGGCGTTGACACCCACGTTGACCTCCGACGAGCCTATCACCTCACCGGCGTAACCCAGACCATGCACATTACCATCAATGGTACCACCACTGATGTTGACAAAAGCGGTCCAGTCTTTTTCGTGTCCTTCTTCAAAGTTGCCGTCGATGGAGTTGTTGCTACATCCGAACACCGAACCGTGGACATGTCCACCACGCATGTTGACCGTCTTGGTGCCAGGGTGCAGGCGTACCTTTGTGTCGCCAACGACTTGCTTGCAGCCGCCAAACACGTTTTTCATCACGTCACCACCGTTGATGTTGACCACTTTCTCCAAGGAAACGAGACTTGCGTTACCTCCACCAAACACACTGCCATACGCAGTACCGCCCTCAAAGAAGACACGGGTGCTACCCTTTACGATACCAGCGGTTACAGTTTGGTTACCATTGGCATCCCTATCGATGCCTCGGCCACCGCCAAACACATTGCCTTTGTATTCGTTGCCACCAGCAAAACCAATGGTGCCATTGTAGATGGCCACCTTGGTGTTCTCGGAAACGTGACCGTTTTCACCGCCACCAAACACCGAGCCGTTGATTGTAGCAGTTTCTTTAATGATAACTTCCGTATTCTTCAGATAAGCCAATTGGGCATACTTCGTACCCACCAAGCCTTTGGCGCCACCATAAACGTTACCGCCACGTAAGGCCGTGTTTTCATTACCTATGGTCACGCCGCCATGGATATACACCGTAGAGCGACCTGTTTCACCGCCGTTGTTGAAATCAGGGTCAGCAGGAATGGTATCCTGGGCAGGATAAGTTCCTACAGTAGCCATACGGCCACCGCCAAAGACGGAGCCATTCACCTTACCACCGCTGATGTCAACGAAGGTATTGCCATAGGTTCTACCTGATGTGCGGCTATAATCGTTATTGGCATTCAAATCCTTACCGCGACCGCCACCGTAGACGTTACCCTCGTAGCCTGTGGTACCATCGGTGCCAATTTCACCGCCTTCCACAAACACATGGGTGTTTTGACGCACGTGGCCATTTTCACCACTACCGAACACGCTACCTTTCACCTCGGCATCGTCTTGAATCGTGACGAAGGTATTCTTTACGAAAGCCATCTGTGCATAAATGGTGTCAGCACCTGACTCAGTAGCTGCACGACCGTATCCTGAGCCGAACACGTGTCCGTTTTCGTTGCCGTCGATACCGATAACCGCATTCTCCTTAATGAGGACATTGGCCCTGCCTGAGAATTCAGCATTATGGTTTTCAGCATAACCCACGGAAGCTAAGTTACCGCCACCATACACGTTACGGTAGACGGAGCCACCCCTGACGAGGGTATTCGTGTTGAACTTCACCCAACCAGCCGTGAGACTATTTTTACCGTTTTCGTCCTTGTCGGTACCGCAGCCACCACCGAACACATTGCCCATGAGGGTGCTATGTGATCCCGTCAAACCAATTTCTCCACCCGAAACTTCAATATCGGTGCTACCTAACACGTGACCGTTTTCGCCACCACCAAACGCCGAGCCCATGATGTGTCCGCCGATGATGTTGACATCCGTGTTACCCGTATAGGCCAAGTGCTTGAATTGTGAACCTGCCCAACCTTTGGCCGAGCCAAACACATTGCCGTTGCCGTCGCCATTGGGGCCATCGGAACCGATGATACCGTTATTGATGTTGACCACAGTAAAGCCGTTGTTCGCAATAGTTGTAGTTGGTTTGAGCTTCAAATAGCCTGTTTCCGGGTCATTCGTTTGAGTGGCGTCATCATAACTATAGTAATAAGGTGTACCCGTAGGCGTGCCATCGCTGGTCTCAATCTGACCTACGGAAGCCATGGCACCGCCACCATACACGGCATGGTAGATGGTACCATTATTGACGTTCACCTCGGTTTGCACATACACCTTACCGGCAGTGCGGCTGAAATCGCCATTGCTATTCTTGTCGACACCGCGACCGCCGCCATACACATCGCCGAACATGGTGCCCGAGTAGGGGTTGATGTTGTCGCTACCGATAGCGGCATTGCCATCGATGTTCACCTTGGTCTTGTTGAACACATGGCCGTTCTCGCCACCGCCAAACACCGCGTTCTTCACTTTGCCCACGCCGTCGATGGTGACGAAGGTGTTGTTCGTAAAGGCCAATCTGGCATATTTCATAAGTTCATCATCGCCTGGAGTGGCAGGCATACCACGACCCGAACCGAACACGTTACCGTTGTTGATACCTGTGGCACCCACCTGACCGCCTCTGACGAGGACTATTGCCCTACCCGTGGCAGGATCATTCCTGAATCCCACATTGGCCAGACTGCCGCCACCATACACGTTGTGGCGCACCAAACCACCGGTCATCACTACGTGCGTGTTACTCTTCACGAAACCTGCAACAGTGCTGATTGTGTCGTTATGAAGGTCGAGGCCTCGACCACCACCATACACGTTGCCTTTATAGATAGGACCAACGACGCTTGCGCCATAGGCATCAAGCGCGCTTTCTTCTCCCGTAATAGGCATGCCAATGGTGCCGTCGATGATTTCAACGAAGGTGGAGTCGAGCACAATGCCGTCTTCGCCGCCGCCAAACACCGAACCACGGATGTCGGCACCGGCAGCAATGATGACATGGGTGCTGTTGACATGGGCAAAATCCTTTTGGCCTATGACTGCATAGCCGTAACCCGAACCGAACACCATGCCATTGGAAACCATCGTAGGATGTCCCTCGTAAGTAAGGATGGAACTTTCGCCGTCCGTTCCAATGATACCGCCCGAAATGTTGACCGTAGCCAGACCCGTATTGGGCACTGGATTAAAGTAGCCTGCGCCATCGGTAACGGGCGTATTACCGTTCATTTCAACCTGACCTACCGAGGCCACGTTACTGCCGCCATATACGTTACGCATGACGTGGGCACCATCCACGATGTTGACCGTCGAATTGCCCATCACCCAACCAGCCTGATTATGGTAAACATTCTGTCCGTTGTTGCTGTACAGTTCCAAACCGCTACCACCACCAAACACGCTACCGTGGTAGGGGTTATTGCAGTTATGAATAGCATCGTCTTCATAGCCACCTACTTGGCCCTTATCGACGTTGACCACCGTGTTGGTACGTACATGTCCGTTCTCACCGCCGCCAAACACCGAGCCCATGATATAGGCGCCGTCGATGTTGACCTCGGCCTCCTTCACGTATGAAACCTCTCCACGCCATGGCTCACCTCTACCGCCTCCATACACATTGCCTTTACGAGGATTGGTTTCGCTATGCTCATCGCCCACTTTTCCATTTTTAATAGTGACCGTGGCTTTCTCATAAACCTTACCCATGTTTCCACCTCCATACACGTTGTTCACTATCATGCCACCGTCGATGGTGACGAATGTATTGCTCTGCACCGCAGTTTCAATACCATTGCCGCCGCCAAACACGCTGCCGTTTACCAAATTGTTTAACGTATCACCGACGATTCCGCCAATCATCTCAACCCTGGCGTCACGTTGACCAACATAACCCAAGGAATCGCTGCCGCCATACACATTGCCTATCACGTGGCCATTTTTAATGTGGACTCTGGTGGCAGGAATAGTTCTATCATAACCATCATTATAATAATGCATATAAGCACCGCCAAAGACGCTGTTTCCAACCCTACCGCCAACAATAAAGACATTGGTTGAGTCGGTAACGTATCCGTGGTAACCGCCACCATACACATTATTGGAAACGTAAGCGTCATCGGCTACGACCACGTTGGATGTGTTAACATAGGCAGTCTGGTTAAATCTGGCTTGGACATTATTAGGGCCAGGGCCGTCGGCTATGACCTTGCCACGTCCAGCTCCGAACACATTGCCTCCCGGTGTGGTGTTCACCGTAATGACATTGTCACCACCAACCGAGGCATTACCTCCCACATAAATATAAGAGTCGCCATTAGTATTGGCTTGGCCTGTTTCTTCTGATCCGCCCGAACCATTGCAGCCACCTGCAATCCAACCTAGTATCTCACCATCGGTGATGACAATCCTTCGGCTACCATAGGTTGTGTTATCGGCTGCACCACCAAACACACTTCCATGGAAAGTTCCACCCTTGACTCTGATGCTTGATACCACATTGCTTATAGATGTATTACTGCCACTATTTGTGCCACGACCTCCATTCATACTGCCCAACTCTCCCCCTTCCACTGTGATGTATCGGAAACCTGATATAGTGGCTCCAGCATTGTTTTGGCCTACATAATATGTTCGGCTATGCATTCCGTTACCTCCATTATCCCAATAGGGTTGTTGGTATGTACCACTCTTCACCACAAGATCAAAAGTCTGACGGTCATAGTTTGAGCGACCAGTAAAATCCATTCCGTATGAAAGGAACATCCTATTGTTTACGTCTTGATAGTTATAAGCAATATTTGGATTGCAAGCAATAATCAAATTGTCGTTATCATTCTGTGCCCTGTCATAGTCACATCCTGTAATGCCTTTCACCAAATAACGTCCACTAATAGTTTGACGGTAATCATTATCTCTAACAAATGACAATCTATTGATTTTTCCGCTTTCAATGCGAAGGGTATATCTCAAATCAGTTTGATCTTGAGCAGGGATACCCTCGACACGATTTATAGTATTATTTGCAGCATTGTTAATGCCTCTTCCTAAGCAGAGATAATGGTTGTTGGCAGCTATTTCGATGGCTTCGCTGCCTTGCCCATTATTATTAACTAATCTAAGGTTCAAGTATTCGAACTTCGTGTCGTTATTGCAGATGAAGTTGCCTACCATGTTGACATTGCCATTAGTTGCAACTGTTCCGTCGGGATAGTAGCTGCTGTAGGTAACAGGCACATTAAGTGCACCATTAATGGTAGTCGCACCCACAACAAAATTACGCTCATAGCTTACGTTGGCATTCAGTCCACTCGCGGTGTTGACGTTTTCCACCACGTAGGCCTTGGCCCAGAGGGCTTCGAAGTCCACCTCGTTGTCATATTCGTTTTCTGTATGGAACAGCAAACGCGTCTCGGCATCGATAATGGAATTCTCACCATAAGTAGTACCATAGGCATCCCTGATGGTCACGCCCTTCAAGCGTTTCACACGCCAGGCGTAGAAGCCACGGTAGTCAGTATTAGTAATAGTGGGGCCTCCACCAAGGCCACCTTCTTGCACCGTGACCGAACCTGTTACTGGATTATTTTGATTGTTATTTTGCCAATAAGCTATTTCGTTCCAAATCACAACACCATTTGCATCATCATATCTTACTTCACAACCGACATGACTGTTGGGATCATCATTAAACCCACCGTTTGAAGTGTATAATGAGAAAGAAACCTGTGTTCCTGTTAACACTTGAAGCGTTGTCTCAGGAAAAATTGATCCTTGTTGTTGGCTCCAGTTAATGTATCCGTTCCATGTCTGTTGGGTATTATTGGCATCGATATATGTTACATTTATATATCCGAAAGCATTGGATTGTATGGTACCTCTAACATAAATGTTTCTCGTTGTTGTAACGCTTGTGTACATTGGTCTCACCGAGAACGGGTTAGGAATCAAGGAATATGGATAGTCATGGCTAGTCCCTTCATAATCGGGAACCAAATTTACATAGACACCGTTGTCAACTTCATAGCCACCGGCTTCGAGGGTTTTGTAATAGACGAATTGGTTGCCAGCAGCACCAGGGCCTACCTGCACACCTGTGGCATTGGCGGTCCAACTAACAGTGTCGGGGGTCGGTCCATTGGTTGTACTCACCGTTCCCGTGCCGTTGCCAAAGTAGGTAATCTTCACATCGGCGGGATGGAGGCTATGCACAGGCTGGTCGCCATCGCTGTAGTAGCTCCAGCTGTGCGGCTCACGGTCGTCGAGATAGACCACTTCGCCATACAGGCCGCTACCGCTGCCTGGGTTGTCATTGCCGGGAAGATAGGTGCTTACGGTATGGTCAGACTCCACATAATTGGGGCCTGGTTTGTCCACCCAAGCCTCCACACAATCGTTGGCATTCACCGTGAATGGTGTGGGAGCGATAGCTGGATTGCCATCGATTGCTGGGGAAGCATAGATTTGAATTGGTCCACCGTTCACTGTGTAATAAATGATGCAGCCCTCGGTGGGCGGCGTAATGGTAGTGGTAGCAGTACTTCCGTTCCCATCAAATGTGATGGTCGGTTGAACCAAATAGATAGTATGTGTATCGTCATAAATATAACTTGTTGTGTCCGAATAGATATCGGGGCAGGTAGTACCTTGAACAACTGCAATCACTTCGCAGAAGTCATAGAGTGCTACCGTACCTGAGGTAGTCACATCATGGGGCTCATTCGGATCTTCTGTAGTCGTAGTGATGGCTTGTGCGGTTGCTGAGGTTGAGGGGTCGGTACCATCAAGGGTATATAGAATCTTCCATGTATCATTGAGGTCGCCAGGACGCACCACACTGAGGGTCACCGAGGAAGTACCCGAAGCGGGGGGAGTAATGGTTGGTGCAACAGGATGCCCAACAAGCGACTCATCTCCGAAAGTGAATAAGCGCGACACGGAGCTGAGGGTATCGGCACCTTCACTTTCTACCACTTCTGTCTTTACTCTGATCTTAACCGGATAACTGCCATTAATATTAATAGGTGTACCCACTGAGTACTCCGTGTTAGGTTCACCTGGATTCTCGCCTCCGTATGCGATGGCATACTTTAGCGTAGTGGAGTATTTTCCCTTACTGGTGGGTAACAGCTCGAAGATGTCGTCCGTACAGGCCAACTTGGCCACCGCAGGCGGTTGAGGTGTGAAAGGCACCTGAGAGACATGGGCGACCCAACCGGCATCTTTCCATTGATGGTCGGAGACAAAACGCACAGTCATATAGTTGTGCGATGTCACGGTGAAGATATTGCCGTTCAAACCGAAGACAGAAATTTGGCTGTCTCCATTGTGTTGATAGGCATGATATTCATTGCAGGTGAAAACGCCGATAAGGTTGTTGTCGGAGATGTCACCATCGTAGAAATACAGGTAATCGTTGTTGATGAGCAATGATTCGAACTCGATTTTCACACCGTTGGACGTGGATTCCGGAATGAAAACGAGGGTGTAGTCTTCGTTATGGTTATACCATCCATCATCGGCCTCACTGTCGGTAAAGACGAATTCATCGTCCACTACAATGGTTCCATTCTGCATGTGAACCGTAGTGTATAAGGTCTTCACTTCACCATAGGAGATGCCAACACCGTTTTCGGCGAAGGCACGTACGTAGTATGTGGTGTTGGGCTGAAGGTTATTCATTTCCACGGAATAGTTACCTATTCCTGTGCCACTTGTGCCAAAACTGCACCCCGAACCATCAATGGTAGGAGTAGTGTTGGTGGTGCTCCAGCAGACGCCACGGCGCGTAACAGGGCTACCGCACTCATCGGTCACACGACCCAAACCCACGGCATAAACGCTTGTGACGTGGATGGCACCAACGGTGGTCACGACGGGAGGCGCGGCAGGCGTAGTGAAAGTCACCACAGCGCCATAGCCTGCGCCGCCACTGTTTTGGGCGTAGGCACGCATATAATAGGTGGTGTTCGGCTGAAGGTTAGTCATTTCCACGGAATAGGTGTTGTCTTCCGTGTCGCTTGCGGCATGACTACATCCCGAACCATTAATGATAGGAGAAGAGTTAGTGCTGCTCCAACAGATACCACGCGCGGTAATAGGTGCGTTGCCATTGTTGGTGGTCAAACTACCTCTGCCCACAGCATTGAAGCTTGTGATATCAGTGACTTCAACAGTGGTTACCTCTATAAGCGTCGTGTATGGCACTCCAGCAGTACTACCGTCGTACTGTGTTTGATTCCAATTATTGGTAGCATAGGCACGCACATAATAGGTTGTGTTTGGAATAAGGTTTCTCATCACGCCGTCATAAGTGCCTTGCACATTGCCTAATGAGACCCTACCCTCATTATTATTGATGGTAGGGGCATCGTTTGTTCTACTATAAACGAAACCAAACTCTCTCAAATTATTACCAGTAGCACTAACTTGGACTCTCATGCTATTGGTTGTGATGTTGTCGACGCTAACCAAACTTACGGTCTGCCCCCAAACACTGTCAGTGAAGGACATCAGCAACAACAGAAGGGCAAAAACTGCCCCTGTTTTTCGTAATTTTTTACAATTCATTTTACTTTACTTTTTTTTGATATTTACTTTAATTTACTTAATTTCAATACAATATTCTCAAAAAGGTATAATAATGCACTCTTTTAGCGTGCAAAAGTACAAAAATCTCGCCTATTAAGATGGTAAAGACTCAAACTAATTACGAAAAAGATTTCAACAATTCTTGTTGATAACCGTTTTCAAGTTTCGCAAGTTACGGCAGGGAAACAAGACCTTATGATTCAACCGAAAAAAAATCACCTCTCCAAATCCATATACACCGGCAAGTGGTCACTAAAGCCACCAAAATAGCGCGGCCCGATGTAAGTACGGAAGAGCTTCTTGCCGTGATACGTCTCATCGTCCTCCAACATAAAGTCAGCGTGGAAGATGCGAGCACTACCCTCTTGGTAATGAAGTCCTCTACCATTCTCCATCAATGCAGGCGTAACAATGATTTGGTCAAAGATCTGCCAATCGGTTTGGTGTTTTAAGGTGCCTTCAAAGCCTAAACCATCGTTCTTCCCAAACAAGTTAACGAGGCAACCTTCTTCCAGTTCACTGGGATGCCGTGCTCGCAACACATCAAAAACACTTGGGTCGGTGGGACAGTCGTTCAAGTCGCCCATCATAATGACTTTGGGCTGATAGCCTTCTGGCGCTGCCGCCATGATGGAGTCTACTTTTGCCCGCAGAATCGCAGCCGAGCACGAGCGCGAGCCTACCGTTTCCAACTCGCCGCTGTAGCGGGAAGGCCAGTGGTTGACGAAAATATGGATAGTGTCGGCTATATAAATCGGCCCTTCGACGGGCTCAGGGACCTTAGCTTTGGCGGTCGTTGAGCCTGTCGAAACGCCGCCTTCCACTGCAACGAATTTCGCATACAAAATATCCCTCGAATGATACGCTGTATCCTCAGGGTTGTAATACGGAAACACAGCACTCTCAACCAACTGAAAATGGTCAAGGGAATACACAATAGCGGGATCGATGCCGCGTTTGTCGGGGCCTTCGTAAAGCACCCATCGGTAGTTGTGCTTCTTCAAAGGTGTCTGCTCAAAAAGGGCACTCAGCACATACTCGTTCTCCACCTCGCACATGCCCAAGATGCCCAAGGGGCGGTTCTCCGACATGGCCAAGATGGCCTTGTACATGTTGTTGCGCTTGCGGTAAAAGCGGGTTTTGGTCCAATGTTGCATGCCATCCTCGGTGAAAGCGTTGTAAGTCTTGGTGCTGTCCACGAAGGGATCGAAGAAGTTCTCCATGTTCCAGAAAGCGATGCGGACAGGCTCATTCGTTTGCGCTTGGACGAATAATCCCAACAACAAAATGCGAAGCAAAACGATCAACCTTTTCATACTGGAACAAAGTTTTGGGACAAAAATAGTGTTTTTTATGAAAAGTTTGTATATTTGCACCATAATAAACAATAATAAAAATGACTGCTGTACAATTAGCCAATCTGAACGCAGAAATCCAACGCAATCTTGACACATTGTCTGAAGACGAGACAATGCTCAACCGCGTTGCCAAATATTTGCGCAAGTTGGTCAAAGAAAAGGAAGATCCCACTTTGATGAGCAAAGAGGAGTTTTTCGCTCGAATTGACGAAGCGAAACGAGAAATCGAAGAAGGTAAAGGCATAACCTTTGACAATTTAGAAGACATGAATGCTTGGCTTAATTCCTTGTAACAACCATGTACAAGATAACCTACGCGCCAAAAGCAAAAGCCGGATTGAAAAGACTAAAGGAAAGCGAACCAACCAGTTTCAAAAAAGCTGTAAAGATTCTTAACGACCTTAGTTTGCATCCCCGTACTGGTATTGGACATCCAGAGCAACTGTCAGGCGACCGCGCCGGCCAATGGAGCCGACGTATTACGAAGAAACACAGATTGGTTTATGAGATTTACGATGAAGAAGTATTTGTCTACATTCTTTCAGCATACGGCCATTACGACGACAAGTGAAACGTCCTTTCTGCATAGCATTTCTATTTTTCCTTTGACCTCAATCAAGGCCTAAAATACCCATTTTTGGGACGGCATCGAAACCACGCCGTTGATTTATGTATTAGACAAGGGCAAACGCATCATTGCCAAGAAGATACGGGCGAAACAAATACCAATCGTTTTGGAATCTGGATTGCTTCGTTCCTCGCAATGACGCAAAGCGTGTCAATTAACAGCAACAAAAGATTTCATTTCAGGTAAAGCAGCCTCTGCCTCCTCAAACAATTTCCACTGTGCTCGAGTACGCACCAAATTGTGGGTAGGATATTTTATCTTATAATAGGTATTGCCATTGATGTAATCCGTCAGGAAACGAACGGCCTGCATGTAGGGGAACAATGTGGCAGCGTAGGGCAGATTCTCCTTTTCGATCGGCAATAGGAAAGATTTCGTGCCTTCCAAATAACCTTTTGCAAAAGCCTTGAAAACCTCCATATTGAAATGGATGTTGTCTAAATCGGGATCGTCCTCAGCACCCGTGTTGGCAGCCGAGCGCAAAAAATCGCCAAAGTCGGAGAAGACAAAACTCGGCATCACCGTATCCAAATCAATGATGCAGAGCACGTTACCTTCCTTGTCAAAAAGCATGTTGTTCACTTTTGTATCGCAGTGACAGATACGTTTCGGCAACTTACCCTCTCGATAAAGCCTTTCGCCAAGACACATCCTATCAGCTGCCTCTCTGATTTTGGCCACGAACTTCTGCACCTCCACCTCGCGCATCTGACCAACCCGGTCCTCTGCGACAGCGTCTTCCAATTGTTTCAAGCGAAATTCAATGTTATGAAAATCAGGGATGATCTCCCCTATCGGTGCATCCAAATCCGTCAGCAAAGACTCGAAATCACCAAAGGAACGACCAGCATAATAGGAATACTCTGGCGTAACCGCATCGTAGGTATAACTGTCGGCAATGAAGTCCATCACTCGCCAATATTTTCCATTTTCAACGATGTAGGTTTTTCCCGAATCGGCTTTCAAAAAGTGCAAAACCCTTCGATTGATGTCAGCAATGCCTTGATTTTCATATTTTTTCCGAATATGGTTGGTGACAGCTTCAATGTTGTTTTGCAGCATGTCGACATCGGTAAAGACGGCGTTATTGATGCGTTGCAGCACGTATTTCGGCTGTCCTGCAACCATAATCTTATAAGTATCGTTGATAAGTCCATTGCCCAAAGGCTCAATGTTGTCTATAGTTTTCGGATCAACGAAGTGGCCCGCGATAGTGAAGAGTTCGTTCATAAGGATAAATTTTTTGCGAAGATAGGGTTTTTGAATGGATTATTGCTATTTTTGCCCACAAATTTAATCCTCATTCTATGAAAAACAAGATTTTACACCTCATCCTTGGCATTATTCTGATGGCCATGGTCACAGCCTGTGGCGAAAAGAAAACTACCGAAACTGAAGTCCGCAAGGGCAACTACCGCATTGTCGACAACACCATCGTTTTCGATGAGCCGCAACGCATCGAGGGACAGAAGAGTGTCCTGCAATTCACCGTCGACCCCATTGAAAACGTCCGTATCGGCTTTATCGGCCTCGGTATGCGTGGTCCAGATGCCGTCGACCGCATGACTTACATCGACGGCGTGACTGTCGTTGCCTTGTGCGACATTGAGCCTGACCGCGTGGAAGCTGTGCAAACCAACATCCTTGAAAAGAAAGGTCTGCCTCGCGCCGCCGCTTACACGGGTCGCGAAGGATGGAAGGAACTTGTTGCCCGCGATGACATCGACCTCGTTTACATCTGCACCGACTGGAAGACCCATGTCCCCATGGCCGTGGAATCCATGCGGCAGGGTAAACATGTGGCTGTGGAAGTGCCTGCCGCTACCTCACTCGAAGAATGCTGGCAGTTGGTCGATGTGGCCGAGCAAACCCAACGCCACTGCATGATGCTCGAAAACTGCTGCTACGACTTCTTCGAACTGACCGCCCTCAACATGGCTCAACAAGGCTTGTTCGGCGAACTCATCCACGGCGAGGGTGCCTACATTCACAACCTTGAGCCTTTCTGGCACGAGTATTACGAAAACTGGCGCTTGGAATTTAACCAAAGCCACTCAGGCGATGTCTATCCCACCCATGGCCTCGGACCTCTCTGCCAAGCTTTTAACATTCACCGTGGCGACCGCATGAAGACCTTGGTCTCGATGGGCACACCTTCCTACAACGGCAAGAAAATTGCCAAGGAGATGATGAATGTGGATGACTTCGCCAACGGCGACATGACCACCACGATGATTCAGACTGAGAAAGGCAAGACATTACTTATCGAGCATGATGTCTACACCTACCGTCCATACAACCGTTTGTATCAACTTACGGGCACAGAAGGTTTTGCCAACAAATACCCCACGGAAGGCTTCACTTTGCTTGAGGAAAAACTTCCCGCCGGTTTCCTTGCTGAAGGCCAGCACCTTAACCCACATGCATTTGTTCCCGCCGAAGTGCGTGACAAAATCATGAAGGAATACCTCCACCCCATCGCGGTTGAAATCGAGGAAAAAGCCAAGGAAGTGGGTGGTCACGGCGGCATGGACTTTGTCATGGACTATCGCCTCATCTATTGTCTGCATAATGGTCTGCCACTCGATCAAGATGTTTATGACGCCGCCGAATGGTCATGCCTCGGCGAACTGACTGCTGCAAGCATCGCCAATGGTGGTATGCCCGTGCAGATGCCTGATTTCACACGCGGAGACTGGAATAAAGTCCAAGGCTATCGCCATGCGAAATAATTAGTTTATCTTTGCAGTCAAATACTATTTGAGATGAAACCATACAATGACGAGGAAGAAAAGTCTTCTTCAATTGCTTCGGAGCCGCAACTGGCCTATGGGAACGCTACACAAACGACGCCCACACCGAATTGTTCTACGCAAGGAGTTCCTGAAGGATATATGACATTGGAGCATTTCGGAGAACTCTTTCATCAAAAACTTGATGACTGCTATGCGCACTTACCAAGTAATAATTAGTTACGCAGTTTTGACAGAATTGGAGGCAATGGCACAATACATTGCCTCCATTTATCGGCCTGATAGCGGGCATAAATATGTCAATAGGATATTAGGCCAATTGGCTGCTTTATCCTATTCAGCAGATGCTTATCAATATAGTCGTTTCAAAATGGCAAAGACCATCCATCCAAAAGCAAAAACACTAACCATTATTAACCGCAAATGGACTGTCGTTTTCCACATTGATGGTGATTTTGTCATTGTAGACAGAATCTTCCCAGCTAAAACTATTTACTAGGCTATACTATTTTACTGTAACCGACCGGAAGAAAATCTCTGCATCTTTCCAAACGGTATAATCCCGGGCATAAAGCAGATTCAATTGGTTGAGGACATCGCTGTCGATGTCCTTTTCCATATAGGAAGCGGGATTGTATATGCCTTTGCGAATCTTAGGCAGCTTCTGTGTCTCATCGGCTGGCGAACAATAGCCCACCCAGGTTCTGCGACCAAACAAGACAAGGATGGCGTTTTTGAGGAAACGTATGGGCTGTTTCACCACCAAGGCCAAGGGTAGCCAGAAAACGAGACTGAACCCGCTCATCACGACATCAAACAGACGTTTGTTGCGGCGGTTGGCCACAGTGTCAATGGCTTTAATATCAACGGTATAAAGGTCACCGCGCGTGTTGATGCTGTTGCTGCCGATAATGGACAAGCTGTCCTCTGGCGCAATCTTGTAATCCACATTAGTGGCGTGCCAGTCCACCATCTTGTCAATGATGACCTGATGCGGCACGTCCTTGGAGCAAAAGATGACCTCCGTAATCTTGTATATCTCAATAATGTCGGGCACTTGCGAGAGGTTGCCGATGAAGCCTTCGGGAGCCTCGCCCTGTGTTTCCGAACTCACCAAACCAATGAAATCCGGTTTAATCGAAGTGCTTTCAAGGATGGAATTCACGCGCTGCGTCTCCTCGGGACTACCGATGACCAAAAAGCGTTTCTTCACTGTCCGTTTCGATTGAAAGTTCTCGTTGCCCAACAAGACACCAATCAAACGTGTGAGGCTCATTTCCAAAGCGAGCCATATCATGCCGAAGAGAATCAAGGCACGCGAAAAACGGAGACTCTCGGGCAACAAGGCATACAACACCAAAATCACGGCACTACCAAAAGCCACGCCCAACACAGCCTTGCCAATGTTGTAAGGCTTATCGTAACCTCCTGTGAAATAAGTTGATAGTAACCAAATCAAGATATAGATAGGCAAAACGACCGCAAACAGCACTGTAGGATAGGTGCCGACACCGCCATAGATGGTGCCATGTCCCCAAAAATAACTGATGGCCGCCAAACCACCATAACCCAACACGGCATCCAAAAATGGAATGGCCGCCTTATGGAAGAATTGTGACACCAGAGCGAAGAAAGCTTTGATGTAGATGGCCACATTAATAAGGAAAGAGAACGACTTGGCCCAGGAGTTGCCGAAATGCTTTTTGGCAAAGATCTCCATGGCACGGTAGAAGACGAACACATAGTTGACGCTGGTCTTCTTGGTGCTTTCACCTTTGTAATGGATGATACGTGTCTCGGGGAAATAGTAGTTCTTGTAACCGCCTTGCGTGATGCGGTACGACAGGTCGATGTCCTCACCGTACATGAAAAAGGTCTCATCGAGCAGGCCGACTTTATCCAAGGTCTCTTTCCGCATGAGCATGAAGGCTCCGGCTAAAATCTCCACCTCGTTGGTTTCATCGTTGGAAAGATGACCCATGTAATAGCGAGCAAAGCGTTTGCTGTGCGGGAAGAGTTTGGTCAGACCAAACACCTTGTAGAACGCCGTCTTCGCCGTAGGCAAACCGCGTTTTGATTCTGGCAGGAACTGTCCCTTGCCGTCCACCATTTTCACACCGAGACCGCCTGCATCGGGATGGCTGTCCATGAAAGCGATGCATTTCGAGAAGGTATCATCCTCCACCACCGTGTCGGGATTGAGGAGCAGCACATACTCACCTGTCGAAATCCTAATCGCCTGGTTGTTTGCCTTTGCAAAACCGACATTGTCCTTGTTGGCGATGACCTTCACCTCGGGAAACTTCTGCGCCAGCATCTTCAACGAGCCGTCAACGGAGTTGTTGTCAACGACAAACACCTCCCCTTCGATGCCCTGCATGGCGCGACGCACCGAGTAAAGGCATTGTTCGAGAAAGTACTCGACATTGTAGTTGACGATGATGACAGAGAGTTTCATTTTTTCAGCTTTAAGCTATCAGCCGTAAGCTATCAGCTTGGCAGCACTATTGCCGAAAGCTGACGGCTGAGAGCTGATAGCCATTCATTTTTCGCTTTGTTATAATAATGTTTACTATTACTTTTCAGGCTTGCTATCCAAATTGACTTTTACCGCTTTGCTACTCGTGCCATCAACCTCGGGCAGACCGTCGCCAATATTTTCCATACCACAGGCATTCAGAATCTTACCCTTGATAGCGGTATTCTGCATCCATCCCGTAAACTGTTCTGCACCTGGGCCGTAGGCGTACACCATCACCGGCAGGCAGGTGTGACTACCAGTTGAATAATTGAACACGACATTGGTATATTTGCCTTTGGGGTCAGGCATGGTCAAACCACCCGTCTCATGGTCAGCAGTGACAACAACCAACGTATTGCCGTGCTCCTCAGCATAGTCCAACGCAATTTGAATGGCTTGGCTGAAGTCGACCACCTCATTCACCATCCAGGCAGAGTCGTTGCCATGGCAGGCAAAGTCGATTTGCGAACCTTCCACCATGAGGAAGAAACCATTTTCGTCATCATCCAGGGTCTGAATAGCCGTCTTCACTGCACGAGGCAGGAAGTCGCCACGCTCAGCCGCTGGGGGCATGTGACCGTCATTGGCCATCACCGCGTATTTCTTGCATGTCACATCAATATCGGCAAGGGTGTCGTAAACCTTCCAGCCCAACTCATTCTCCATCTTCTCAACGAGGTTGAGGCTGTCCTTGCGTTGGTTAAAGTGTTTCATGCCTCCGCCGATGATCAGGTTCAAATAAGGATTTTCGGCCATCTGCACGGCAATATCCTCATATTGCTTGCGATGCGGCACCTTCGCATAAAAAGAGGCAGGCGTGGCATGGGTGACATAACTTGTCACAACGATGCCTGTTTCCTTACCCTGTTCGGCAAAGACTTCGAGTAAGGTCTTGACCGGAATAGTGTCCGGATTCACGCCAATCATGGCGTTGTTGGTCTTGTGGTCGCTGGCGAGAGCTGTTCCGCCCGCAGCCGAGTCAGTGATGTCATTACTGGCTGAGTGGGTGTCAACCACACCAATGTAAGGGAACTTGGGAAACACCAATTCCTGACGGGTTGCCAACATACCTGCATAGACCTGGGGCAATGCCGTACCGTCGCCAATGAAATAAATGACGTTCAAAGCCTTAGGTGGCTCTGGGGTTTCTTTCTCGGTGCAACATGAGGAAAAGATGCCCAACACAACGAGGGCGATTAAGGATAGTGTAGTTAGTTTTTTCATATTGGATTGATTTGTTTACTTGTTGAGATTCCCTTCGGGAATGGAGAAGACCATAAAGTACCCAGCGGCGGTCTGTACCAACTTACGGCAGGTAACATACTCAAACCGCCGCTAGGCACCTAATAAACGAACATCCATTCCCGTAGGGAATCTTCAATATATCGTTCTTTTTTGTTCTTTATTGTTTGCGAGCAACAACTTTTTTCACCGCCTCCACGATGTCGGGCGTATCCAAATGATAGGCTTTCATCAACTCATCAGGCGTACCGCTTTGGCCGAAAACATCATTGACGGCCACCATCTCCATCGGGCAAGGTAAATTCAAGGCTAGCACCTGTGCGATGCTGTCGCCCAAGCCGCCGTTGCGCTGGTGTTCCTCGGCAGTGACCACACAACGGGTCTTGGCTACCGATTTCAATACAGCTTCAACATCCAACGGCTTGATGGTATGGATGTTTATCAGCTCAGCATTGATGCCCATTTCTTTCAGGATTGGCAGCGCTTGGACGGCTTTCCAAACGAGGTGGCCGCAAGCAAAAATAGTCACATCGGTGCCTTCTTGCAGCATTTGAGCCTTGCCGATGACAAATTTCTCATCCACAGGGGTGAAGTTCGGCACTTTCGGGCGACCAAAACGCAGGTATACGGGGCCTTCGTACTCGGCAGCGGCAATAGTGGCGTTCTTGGTCTGGTTGAAGTCGCAAGGCACGATGACCGTCATGTTAGGCAACATCTTCATCATGCCGATGTCCTCGAGGATCTGGTGTGTGGCACCGTCCTCGCCAAGGGTAACACCCGCATGGGAAGCAGCAATCTTCACGTTCTTGTTGGAATAGGCCACGCTTTGACGGATCTGGTCGTAGACGCGCCCCGTGGAGAATGCCGCAAAGGTGCCCGTGAACGGCACGAAGCCACTCAAAGCCATGCCTGCCGCCATGTTGATCATATTGGCTTCGGCGATGCCCGTCTGGAAGAAACGCTCGGGGAACTCCTTGGCGAAGTCGCCCATCTTCAACGAGCCGGTGAGGTCGGCACAGAAAGCCACCACCTTGGGATTGCGGCGCCCTGCTTCGAGCAAGCCTTCACCGAACCCCGATCTTGTATCTTTGTTGTTTTGAATTGTAAAGTCCATGTTTATATGTTATGTTGAATCGTTGATTGTTGAATTGTTGAATTGCATATCGGCTACTGGCTTTTGGCTACTGGCCATTGGCAGCTCTTTCTATAATTGAAGCCTTCCATCTTATATAAAAGCTGCCAGAAGCCAGAGGCCAAGAGCCAGAAGCAATCAATAATCTCCTATAGTTTCCTGTAATTGTGACAATGCATTAGCTGCTTGTTCGTCATTGGGGGCCGAGCCATGCCATTTGTGCGTACCCATCATGAAGTCGACACCGAAGCCCATCTCGGTGTGAGCCAAGATGAGTTGTGGAGCACCTTGGAAAGCATTCTCGCGGGCGAATTTCAGGGTGTTCACCACAGCCTGCATATTATTGCCGCTCATCTCGAGGACATTCCAGCCGAAGGCCTCGTATTTGGCACGCAAGTCGCCGAGGTTGAGCACCTCATCAGTGGGACCGTCGATTTGTTTCTTGTTGTAGTCAATGATGGCCACGAGGTTATCCACGCCTTTGGCGGGCGCATACATGGCGGCTTCCCAAATCTGTCCTTCCTCCTGCTCGCCGTCGCCCATGAGGACAAAGACAAGGTGTTTGTCACCGTTCAGTCGCTTAGCTTGTGCCGCGCCGACAGCCACCGAAAGGCCTTGTCCGAGCGAGCCCGAAGCAATACGAACGCCAGGAAGTCCCTCGGCCGTGGTGGGATGCCCTTGCAGGCGTGTGCCAAGGCGGCGGAAGGTAGCCAATTCACTGACTGGGAAATAGCCGCGTCGAGCCAGTATGCTATAGAACATCGGGCTGATGTGGCCGTTGGAGAGGAAGAACATGTCCTCGCCGTTGCCATCCATGCGGAAGTGGGCGGGGTCGATTTGCATTTGGTCGAAATAAAGGGCGGTGACAATGTCGGTTGCGCCCAAAGAGCCGCCCGGATGTCCCGACTGGCACCCATGCACCATACGGATGATGTCGCGACGCACCTGAGAGGCGATTCTTTCTAATTCGTTGATAGTCATATTGGAAGTGTTTTGATTTTATGAGAATTTGACTGCAAAGCTACGGAAAAAACTATTCCAAATCACGCTCTTGCACTTTGTTTTTCTTTCGGTCATAGTCCTTCTTCGACTTATGCACCTTCGATGGCCGCATACTTACCTGCTTGCCGTACTGCTCGATTTCCTTCTCGCGGTCGGCTTTGAGGAGGAATTTTAGGTTGCTGAATTGCTTTTTCTTAAGCTTTTTCTTTTTCATAATAACATCTTTTCAAAACTAGGGAGCACGCAGGTCCATCACCACTTCCCTGAATATCCGCCGCCACCACTATGTCCCCCACCGAAGGAGCCACCTGATGAATGATGGCTGGAGGAATGGCTTGAATAACTTCTGCCACTTGAGGAACCGGATGACGAACTGCTACTGTAGTGTACCAGCATAGGTATTGCCAAGGTTTTCACGATAGTTTCGCCACAGTGTTGACAGACATAGGTCTCCTGCTTCTCACCGCTTTGGGAATAACTGGCTTGACGTGTCGTCACCCTATTCGTCAACAAGGAGGTAAAGGCTCCGCATTTCGAGCAAGTTGAGAACTTGTTGTACCGCTTTCCATGTTCCCTCACCACATACTCGTGTCCACTAGGGCAACGGTACGGCGTGAACTTCAAAGCCTCTAACCTTGCCTCAGCCTCATGGATTTCCGACAAGCGGAAAGTATAATCATTGCTCAACATTTGGCCACACTGTGGACAACGGAATTTTTCCGCCTTATTCATCCGTTTTTTGAGAATCAGATAATAAATCCAGCCCAACCAAGGTGCTATCCAAATCGCAATCTTGTTGTTGGGACGGTCGAAAGCGGCTCGGTAGACCGAATTAGGGTTGACCGCTTTTTTTGCCAATTTTTTTGCCGTTTTCAAGAGACGCTGGTTATGGCGGAAGCATATCCATGAGAGGTACAATAGCAGTGTAACCAATGCTATCCAGCTGTATAGTTTGCTCTGCTCAGCATTAGGATATCGTATGGTCGTAAACGCAACTACAATAAATAGGATGACAAATATGGAAAGGCCCAACATCATACCACCAAGACAGCCCTTGCCCTCCCAAGGCGAGCCCGACCAATTCGTACTGAAGCCATCAACAAAGGTAACACCGTTTTCATTATATGATTGATAAGCGCTTGACACTGTTTTCTTTCGTTCCTTTCGCTTGCGCAGCCAAAAGACAATGCCGACAATGGGCATGGCAAACAAGAACAAACCAAACACTCCCAACCATAGACTGCTGCCGACCTTGTCAAAATTGTCATCAGAATCATTGTCGGTTTGCGAAGGCAAAGTAGTCTTCAGCCCCATAGGGATTTCTCCTCCAAAGACAGTCACAATGTCGGCCACGCCCGCACAAAGCCCACCCTCATAGTCACCCGCCTTGAAAAAAGGCTTGATGGACTTGGTAAAGATGCGCTCGCATCTGGAGTCAGTAAGCGTTTCTTCGGCACCGTAGCCCGTCTCAAACTCCAAGGAATGCTGGTCTTCCACAAAGAGCAAAAGGACGCCATTATCCGTTTCAGCATCACCTATGCCCCAATCGTTGAAAAGCTCCGTGGCAAAACGCTTGGGCTCCGCCTCACCGATACTCGACAAGGTCACCACGAAGACATCCGCCTTGTCGCGAATGGCACACAAGGCCGTGTTGATGGTCATCTCAACGCTGTCCGACAGGTATCCATCAGGATCCGAAACATGGATGTTGTTGCTTTGCAAACGCGTGTTGGGCACCGAGCGTACTGTCCAAGCGCCATCTGCCATGGCGCTGAAAGTCAATGACAACAATATCAAAAACAAGGCTATTCGTTTCATCATCGTTTGTGTTACAGCCTTACAAAGATACAAAAAAAGCCATATATCCTCCTTTTTTACTATTTTTGCACCAAATTTCATCAGGCAACCCATGTTTGACAACGAAGACTTTGAAGATTATTGGGAAGAAGAAAAGGACCGAAAGGCGGCCATCGAGCGGTATGAGGACATGCTGAAAACGCACGACTCGGTGTACTTCGACAGCGAGGAGTTTGAGTTCATCATCGACCATTACACCAAAAACAACGACCTGAACCGCTCACGGCAGGCTGTAGAGTTGGCCATGGCGCAGCATCCCGAAAGCAACATGCTGAAAATCAAGTATGCCCGCCAATACCTTTTGGAAAACGACGCGCAAAGTGCTTTCGACATCATGCAGCATGTGGAACGCGTCGACGACGACGAGGACCCCGACTATTTCCTCACCCTCGGCTCATGCCTAGCTGTCTTGGGCAAGTCGGAAGAGGCTTTGGAGAACTACTTCAGTGCCCTGCCCTACTTCGATGAAGATGAGAAGTTTGAACTCTACAACGCCATTGCCTACGAGTACCAGCACATGCGCAAATACGACCTTGCTCTTGAGTTCTACGACAAAGCCCTTGCCCTCGCCGATGACAAAGACACCATCTACCACGAGATCCGTTGCTGCTACCTCAGCGCAGGCCGCAAGGAAGACGCCATCGACTATTTCCAGAAGCTGGTCGACAAAGACCCATACAACAGCAAGGCCTGGACCAATATCGGAGATGTATACCGCATGATGGGCCAATACGAAGAGAGCATCGATCCATACGAGTATGCCCTTAGCATCGACCCGGAAGACCTCTGGACTAACATGCACCTTGCCGACATCTATTACGACCTCGGCCGCTACAAGGAAGCCATCGACACCCTTGAGGAAGCCTTGCGCAACGGCGTGGAGACCTCAATGATACACACCACCATCGGCGACTGCTACTACCGTCTCAACGACCTGCAAACCGCCGAGGATCATTTCAACAAAGCCTTGGAAATCAACCCAATGATAGGTTCCGGTTATGCCGGTCTCGGCTACGTCTTCAGCGACCGTGGCCAAAGCCGAAAGGCCATCAAATTCTTCGAGAAAGCCCTGGAATACGAGCCTTGGGAGACCGACCACCTCTACTCCATCGCCACCGATTACATGAAACTGAAAGAATACGACAAGGCCATGGAATGCCTGCGCAAAATCCAAGAACAGACACCCAACGACGCCGACGCCTATTACTACATCGCTGACCTCTACGGACAGCAGGATAAAATTGACGAGGCCATCAACACCATCAAATTCGGGCTGATGCAAACCGACAACGACTCCTCGCTGCTTTATCTTTTGGCCTACGCCTATTTCGTGAAAGGCTCACACCACGAAGGTTTGGAAGCCTTAGACCAAGCCTTGGATGCCGACTTTGAGGTTTGGCCCGACTTCCTGGAATACGACAAGGAGCTGCTGGCCAACGACACCCAAATCCTCGAGCTCATCGAACAACACAAGAAAAACCAAAATCCAAATACAACAAACCAACCCGAATAATTCATGCGTATCAAAGACTACCTATATATTTTCCTGATTGCCATGGTGCCCATCGTCGAACTGCGTGGCGCCATTCCTGTGGCCTACACCTTAAAAGCGACGACTTCCCCTGATCTCAACATCCTATTGAGTTACATTGTCATCGCCATCGGCAACATGATTCCCGTTCCCTTTATCTTCTTCTTTGCCCGTCGCATCTTGGAATGGGGCAAGGACAAGAAAGTCATCGGAAGGTTTTTCACTTGGTGCCTGAAAAAAGGCGAAAAAGGTGGCCAGAAACTGCAAGCGAAAGCCGGTCGTGGCCTATATTTCGCTTTATTGCTCTTTGTCGGCATCCCGTTGCCTGGCACGGGCGCATGGACTGGCACCTTAGCTGCCAGTTTCCTTGACATGGACTTCAAGAAAAGCGTGTTGGCCGTCATTGGAGGTGTGGTGCTCGCCAGCGTCATTGTCGGTGTGTTGTGCACCCTTGGATTCGGAGCATGGTTTGGCATTACAGGACAATAAAAACAAGGCACTATGAAACGCTACGGACTCATCGGACATCCACTGAAACACTCGCAGTCAAGGTTCTACTTCAACGAGAAATTTGAATACGAAGGCCTCGACTGCCTCTACCAGCATTTCGACCTCAAGTCATTGGATGAACTTCAAGAGGTGATGGAACGCTACCCCGACCTCTGTGGGTTCAATGTGACAATACCTTATAAGGAAGCCGTCATATCCCTGCTGGATGAAATCGATGAAACCGCGAAACAAGTTGGTGCAGTCAATGTGGTGAAAATCACGGAAGGCAAGCTGAAAGGCTACAACACTGATGTTTATGGATTCGATCAACTGCTCAATCGTGCCGTCAACGGCAAAACCATTAATCATGCCTTGGTGTTGGGTACAGGCGGTGCTTCGAAAGCTGTGCAGCATGTACTAAAGCAAAAAGGCATTCCCTTTTCCACCGTCAGCCGCAGTGCCGAAAAAGGCGACTATACCTACGACACGCTGTACGATGAAGTCCTGCGCCAAAACCACCTTATCATTAATACAACGCCCTTGGGCATGGCACCGTATGTGAACGATTTCCCCGACCTTCATTACCAAGCCTTAAGCGGCAAGCACATCCTCATCGACCTGATTTACAACCCGAAGGAAACGGCTTTCATGGAGTTAGGCAAGACCTGGGGCGCCAAGGTGTATAACGGCATGCAGATGTTCGAGGAACAGGCGAAGAAAACCTGGGAGATTTTTAATGATAACTATGGCCTATGACTATGGCCAATGGCTTGCTATTACATATGAGCAAGCCATAGTCATTGGCCATAAGCCATAGTCAAAAAGAAGAACAAAATGGCGAGAAACAAAGTAAAACGAGAACCCGAATACATCGAAGATGTGGTAATTGTCGACGCAGGCTCCGAAGGCATGTCGGTGGCCAAGCCCGAAGGGCGCGTAGTCTTCATCCCCTTTGGCGTACCAGGCGACGTGGTTGACATTGAAGTCTACAAGCGCAAGAAGAACTTCTTTGAGGGCAAGATATTGAACTTCAAGAAACTGTCGGACAAGCGCGTGGAACCCGTATGCCAACATTTCGGCCTTTGCGGCGGCTGCAAGTGGCAGCATATGGACTACCAATGGCAGACCTACTACAAACAGAAGCAAGTGAAGGACAACTTCGACCGCATCGGGAAAATCGAATATCCTGAGATTCGCCCGATTTTGGGTTGCGAAAAGCAGTTTGCCTACCGCAACAAGCTGGAATACACCTTCTCAAACCGCAAATGGCTCACTGATGGTGCGCCTACTGGTACTCACGATGAAGACGCCTGCAAGGGACTCGGTTTCCACCTGCCTCAACTCTTTGACCGCGTGGTCGACATCGAGCAATGTCACCTGCAAGCCGACCCGTCGAACGAAATCCGTCTGTTCGTTAGGCGCTTCACGCTGGAGCGACACCTCCCCTACTACAATTTCCGCGCCCACGAGGGACTGATGCGCAACCTTGTCATCCGCTGCAATTCCAAAGGCGAATTCATGGTCATCATCGTGATCGGCGAGGAAAACGCCATCGTGCGCCATGAGCTCATCCCAGCCTTGGAAATGGCCTTCCCACAAATCGCGTCACTACTATTGGTCATCAACCCGAAGTTGAACGACATCATCAACGACCTGCCCTTTGAGTGCCTCAAGGGCGAGCCTTACCTCATCGAGACCATGAAATCGCCGCGCCCGGGATTCGACGACCTAAAGTTCCGCATCGGGCCGGTATCGTTTTTCCAAACCAATGTCTATCAAGCCGAGCGACTGTATAAGACCGCCTTTGACCTTGCTGATGTGCAAGGCGATGAACTGATGTATGACCTCTACACAGGCACGGGCACCATCGCCCAGTATTTCTCGCGTTTTGTGAAGAAAGTGGTCGGTATAGAGTATGTGGAGGCGGCCATCGAAGACGCTAAGGTGAATGCTGAAATCAATGGTATCAAGAATTGCACCTTCTATGCTGGAGACATGGCCAAGGTTTTCACCGATGACTTCATCACCACCAACGGCACGCCCGACCTTATCGTCACCGACCCACCGCGTGCAGGTATGGCCGAAAAAGTGGTGGAACAATTGCTGAAGATCCGCGCGAAGAAAATCGTCTATGTCAGCTGCAACCCAGCCACACAAGCCCGTGATTTACAATTGCTTGATTCATCCTATAAGGTCATGGCCGTGCAGCCCGTCGACATGTTCCCACACACACAGCATGTGGAGAATGTTTGTTTGCTGACATTAAGAGACTAAGAGCGTCCCTTTGATCATTTCCAACAAATTATCTAGGTCGAGGTCTTCTGACTTCACTGTGATTTTGGCTTGCTCATAAAACGGCAGGCGTGATGTGTAATGCTGGGCGACGAACTCAGTCAGTTCCTCCTCGCTTTTACCTATGGAAAGAGGACGTTTCCGCTTGGCGTGGAGCAAACGGTCAACGACGGCCTTTTCGCTGATGCGTAAAAAAACCGTCAAACCGTGTTGGTTCATCCACTCCATGTTGTCGAAATAGCAAGCCGTGCCGCCACCTGTCGAAATCACTACGTTCTCAAGGTTTTCGGTCTCCTTCAGCACCTCTGACTCGAGCTTACGGTAAAGAGGTTCATCATATTTATGAAAGAAATCGCAGACAGAAATCTTGTATTTCTCCTCGAACAAATCATCGGTGTCGACCACTTCCCAGCCCAACTGGTTGGCCAAACGGCGCGCTGTGGTAGTCTTGCCCGCGCCCATGTATCCGACGAGATAGATTCGATTCATGTCTTTTATTTCACCCATTCGGCAGAGCGAAGCGCATCGCCCACCTGATATACCAAGAATTGGTTCGGTGCCAAGGCATTGATGACATACTTGAACTCTTTCTTTTCTGAGCTGAGGGTTTTCTTCCCGCTCTTCACGGCCTTATGCGTGACCCAAACGACAAAGTTTTCCTTGTCATCAAGACGCCAATAACCTTCTATGGTCACGTTGTTCCCCTTTTTGTCAACGGCATGACTCAAGTATTTGCCATCGCCATAAAAAGTCTCTGTGCCTTGAGGGAAAAACGATTTTTGCTCAGATTCCTCTTCTGTATATTTCCATGTGCCAATAAGATAGAAATCCCATACCGCTTCCTTGGCAACAGATTGTTTAGGTTCAGCCTTGCGTTTGCCTCCAGGTATGCAGCCTGCCATAATCAGGGCAAGCAACATCAATATTATAGTCTTTTTCATTTTAGATTTCTTTTGCGTTTATATTCGTTAATGGCGTCTTCAGCCTGCTTGATATACTGTTCTACAGGGCCGTATTCATTCACATCGACGCCATGGGCTTTCGCATAAGCCACTGCTGCCTTAGCTTCCTTTAGGGCTGCCTCAGCCTGCCTAAGCTGTTCATCTGTAGTGATGATCAACTCTTCTGTCGTATTGTTAGTCTCAACATTACTCTTTTCCTTAGGTTGTTCTTGCTTCCCGACCTGTTGCTGGCTATCATGCTGATCCTTCTTCCCAGTGTTTTGCTTAGGCTGATCCTTCTTTCCAGTGTTTTGTTTAGGCTGGTTCGTTCCTTTTCCCGTTCCCTTCTGATTCGCCTTTTCCTGTTGGTGGACCGATGACTTGTCGGTTCCTAAGAAGTCACCAGTATAAATGTTTTTCCACACATAGCAACCACGTTTCTGGTCCCACACTTTCCTGACGCCGGAAAAAGGCGACACCTCGGGATTGTCGGGGTCATTGTTTGAACCTGTGAAATGCACATGCTTGTCCATCTCCTCTATAGGCTTCATGTTCTTGTCGAGGCAGATGAAGCCACCCATACTGTCTTTCCACACATAGCAGCCGCGTTTATTGTCATATTCCTTATGCACGCCAAAAGCTTCGGTGTTGACAAATACAGTTGTATTATCATCATAATAACTGCTTCTCGTCTGTGCCAAGGTCAGTATAGGCATCGACAGCAAAATGATTATCAGTGAAATCAATAGTTTTCTTTTCATAGTCAAAGGTTTTAGCTATTAGTAATCATGTGATATTGACAGATTTGCAATTTACCATCCCCGTCGCGGAGATGCATGCCGTTGCCTTGGCAATAGCGCCACATCTTGCAATGCTCACACTGGTCGGTCTTCATCCATTTTCGGTCGCGGTAGACCTGGAATTTGTTTTGCCAAACGTCCCAAAAACTGTCCTTGTAGATATTGCCTTGATGGTAGTCGCTACGAATGCTAAGGCAACCCGAGATAGAACCGTCAGCCAAAACGGAAGCCACATTAATGCCCGCACTGCATGAATAATAGTGGTTGCGCACTTCGCCCTCATATTTGCCCAGGAAGCCGTCGCAGCCATAGTCGGCGCGAATCTTGCCTTCAAGACGCGTCTGCTTGATGAATTCCATCATCTGCACAAACTGCTCATTACTGAGCTTGAAGTCGGGCTCGTTAGCGGCGCGACCGAAAGGAAACACGGTGAACAGACGCCAACGGCGTATACCGAGCGAGATAAGGAAATCGCGAAACTTCGGCAAGTACTTGATGGTGCGCTGGTTGACGCAGGTAATGACATCCCATGTAAGGCTTGGATGCTGTTTCATGGCCTCTACGGCACGCAGCACGTTCTTGTAACTGTTGGGGTTGCCACGCATCCAGTTGTGGTCCTCCTCGAAGCCGTCAAAGCTGACCGCCAGCGACTTCAGACCTGCATCCATAAACTCGTTGAGTTTCTCGGCCGAGAGCAACATGCCATTACACACCATGCCCCACACGAAGCTGCGCTTCGAGATTTCCTCGCCACAATGGGCCAAATCAGGGCGCACGGTGGGCTCACCACCAGTCGTGATGACCATTACCTTGCCCGGATCTTGATGGGCGCGCACCTCATCAAGGACTTTGGCAAAATCTTCAAAAGGCATATCATCCTTTTCGGAGAGCATACGACAATCGGAGCCACAATGGCGGCAATTGAGGTTGCAGCGTAGCGTGCATTCCCAAAACAACTGGTGCAACTCGTGCTCATCGATGCGCTTTTGCAGCACCTGATGATTAAGCTCAAGCATCACCTTTTTATAAAAGCCGAGACGTTCGCTCATTTCTTCTCTACTTTTTCATTTGCCGTATCTCAATCTCATATGGACTACCATACAAAACTTCGGCATCCGGTAAACGAGAAATATCAAACTCATCCAGCTCTTTTTTCGCTTCTTTCAGCTGTCTCTCCCAAATGGAAATATCACTTTCCATATTGGCTTGTTCTTCATCGTAATCTGGATACATCCCTGGAGGTGGGCCGTAGACACAAGGCGGAATATAGGCTTTAATAAGGAATTCCAATGAATCAATACGTTTCAGGATTTGACGGCGGCGAACGTTACGGTCGAGGTCGATATCTTCGCCTAAACGATAGTTGATGGAGTCAAGCCTATTTTCAAGGGAATACTTTTCATCAAAATGTTCCATGAAATCTTCCCAGTAATATCGGTAGTAGTTTGGGTCATCCTCTTCGGAATTTTCAAACTCATCGCTTTTCACCTTGGCCAGCTGCATTTCAACCTGCTCACGCTCTTTGCGGAGCTGCCTGCGTTCCTTGCGTGTCAAGCCATTCTGCGTGCAACATGCTCCCAAGAAAGCCAGACCCGACAAGGCACAAATCCATACCGAACGAACTACCTTTTTCATGGCGGTTATTCCTGGTTCAACTCTTTCAGTTCCTGTCGAACAGCTTCAAGTTCACTCCTCAAGCGTTGGGTTTCCTTGCCGTATTCTTCGATAATTTCGGGTGAGCCGTAAACGCAAGCGCCTTCGCGTCGTTGTAAGGCTGCTTGAAGGTCAACGATACGTTCCTGCAAAGCCACACGGCGTGCGCTCTTTTCCAAGTCAACCTCCTCACCCAATTTGGCATTGATGGAATCAAGCTGACTTTGTAGGCGATAGGTGTCGGCAGCTCGCCTGGCCATAATCTCGGGCGTATCATAAACCACAGAGCCTTCCCGACTGGTCAAAATCGCCTGGATGGAGTCGCGTTCTTTGACAAGTTGCTTGCGTTCCTTGCGTGTCAAGCCATTTTGCGAGCAGCAGGCAGCCAAGAAGGCCACGCCCGACAGTGCGCCAATCCATACAGTTCGAACTACTTTTTTCATTTCATTTTAGTGTTATAACGCTGCAAAAGTAAAAGAAAAATTTGAAATTTGCTAGAGAATCTCAAAAAAAACAGCCATCGATATCCAAATTATCATTACTTTTGCACAAAACTACAAACTAACGATTAACCTATTCTCTAACAGTAGTAAATTATTGGTTTTAAGGGCAGAATAAAAAGAGTAAAAATGAACACGGTATCATTGTTTTCCGGCGCAATGGGATTGGATCTTGGCATTGAAAAAGCAGGATTTGAGATTAAAGTATGTGTAGAAATGGACAAATGGGCAGTGGAAACAATTAAGGCGAACACAAACATTCCTGTTATTGACCGTGATATTAATTTAGTCCCAACCGATGAAATTCTATCTACCGCAGGCCTAGATAGAAAAGATGTAACATTGGTAGTAGGAGGGCCTCCATGCCAAGCTTTCTCAACTGCGGGAAAGCAAAGAGGGCTAGCTGATTTTCGTGGCAACGTAATCCTCCAATACTTAAGAGTGGTTTCAGAAATCCGACCACCATACTTTATACTTGAAAACGTTCGAGGTTTAATTTCCGCAAAATTGAACCAACTTCCTCTCGAATATGAAGAATACAATTCCATTAAATCAATCAAGGGTAGCGTATTACAATTCATAACTACCGAGTTTAAAAAAATCGGCTACAGCATCAGTTATGCCTTGCTTGATTCAGCCAACTATGGTGTACCTGAGCGTAGAGAAAGGATGGTCGTTATCGGTCATTTGGGCGATCGAGTTCCCATTCCAAGTCCTACACATTCCAAAGAAGGAGGCTTCAACACCAAACCATGGCTGACCCTACGAGATGCCATCGGTGATTTGGAAAAACGAGAAAATCTAAATTTCATTCCTTTACGGCCTCAAAGTCTGCCCTATATGAAAATGCTACATGAAGGCGAAAACTGGAGAAATCTTCCTGCTCACCTAGCTCGAGAAGCCATGGGAAAAGCATACGATCTTTCGGGCGGTAAAACTGGCTTCTTACGTCGCCTAAAGTATGATGAACCATCACCAACATTGGTGACGAGTCCAACCATGCCTGCTACATTGCTTTGTCATCCTACCCAGCTTCGACCATTAGCTATTGAGGAATATGCTCGAATCCAACAATTTCCTGACAATTGGCAATTTAAAGGACGTATTGAAACAATTTACAAACAAATAGGAAACGCTGTTCCCGTTGGGTTGGGTTATGCAGTTGGTCATCAAGTTATGGAACACATCCACGGGCGGATAAACATGAATGAGGAAGCACAAAACCGAATACCTTATTCGAGATACAAGCACACCAAAGATGAGGAGTTCTCACTACTCTTTGAATCAAGAAAAGAAGACAAAAAAGGAAAAAATACAGTTATGGACAACTTAATCAACAAAGTGGAAGGTTATGTCCGAGACAACATCTCCCAATTTCACGAAGCAAGAATCAACAAACTAAAAAAGCTTAAACTTGAAGAATTGCTAAAGAAAAAGAACCCATATATGTACAAAGCCAAAAACATCAATGCTGCAGACCAACTTGTTAGAGGCTTGGCCTCTGCTTTTATGTCATCAGCAGAAGAAACCATGTTTGGCGACTGGCTTGAAGGACTAGCCATTTTTGTAGCAAAAGAAGTCTATGACGGAAGAAAAAGCTCGGCAGATGGTATCGATCTAGAAATGGACAAAGATGGTTGCCACTATGTCGTAAGCATCAAATCAGGGCCAAAATGGTCTAATTCTACTTCTTTGAAAAAACAAATGGAGAATTTCAGAAAAGCTATAAAAATCTACCATACAAGTGGAAACAAAAACGTCTGTTTAGCCATTGAAGGTTGCTGTTATGGCACCGAGCATAGTGAAAATGACACCAGGACAAAAATTTGTGGACAAGAATTCTGGAGATTCATTTCTGGCTCTGACACGCTTTACACTGATATCATTGAGCCTATGGGAACCGACGCAAAGATAAAAAATGAACTATATCAAAAAGAATATGATGCTATGATTACCAAATTCATAGTTGAGTTTGCTTCCAAATACTGCGATGAAAATGGTTGTATCGAATGGAACAAAATCCTTAGAATAAATTCAGGAATTACTTATAAAAAAGTAGGTAAGGCTTCTTAATTGCTATTCTAAAAAAACATCAACAAGAACAATGAGACATCCATGGTGGTGTCTCTTTTTTTTTATCTTCTTCTCTGAAAAAAAGTTTTCAACGTCCCCTGTTGATAAACCTGTTGATAAAATGTTGAAAACTAATTGGTGCCTCTTTCCGTTGAATCACCTACAATTCCTAATTTTGAGTGCTTATCCATATTTGGAATTATTGCGAATTAAATCATTAAGTATCAAACAAATAATCATCATCCAATGAAACGAAATCTTACTTTTTTGTTGACAGCTTTGTTGCTGTTGACGGGATTGAACGTTTGGGCGCAATCCCGAACGGAGATCACCGATGTTCTCAACCGAGACCTTACCGGTGTCACTGGCTCTTCCTATACCAGTTGGGAAGGGAAGACCAGTAATTCCGATGCCGTTTATGCAGGACAAAGTGCTGGCGGCAACGAATCCATCCAACTGAGAAGCAACAACAGCAACTCAGGCATTATCACCACTGCATCGGGCGGAACCCTTACCAATGTTACTGTTAGTTGGAATAGCAACACTAACGATGGCAGAACTTTGAATGTGTATGGCAGTCACTCCGCTTACACTTCACCGACTGAGTTGTATAATGATGAAACCGATGGAGACCTCCTCGGCACTATTGTGAAAGGCGAGAGTGAGGAATTGGCAATTTCAGGTTCTTACGAGTACCTCGGCCTCCGTTCTGCCAGTGGTGCCATGTATTTGACAGAAATTGACATCACATGGAACGCCGAAGGCGGCACTCCACAAGAGACCGTTGCCACCCCAACCTTCAACCCAGAGGCCGGCACCTATTCCGAAGCCGTTTCGGTCATCATCAGCTGCGCCACCGAAGGGGCAACCATTTATTATACCCTTGACGGCAGCGACCCGATGGAGGAAGGCACAGTTTACACCAGTGCCATCAACATCACTGAAACCACCACGGTGAAAGCCATTGCCACAAAAGAAGGCTATCTCAACAGCGGTGTCGCTTCGGCCACATATACCATTTCCGAAGCCCCAGCCCCGACCCTCATTACCATCGCCGAGGCACGCGCCCTTGCCCTCAACGAATACGCTTTGGTGCAAGGTGTGGTGACCTTCATCGACGGACGCAATGTCTACATCCAAGATGAGACGGCTGGCATCGACCTCTACCTGAACAACAACACCGTACCTTCTGCCCTCGCCTTGGGCGATATGGTCAAAGCTTACGGCAAAAGGGCTGCGTACAACGGTCTCGCCGAGCTGAGCGGTATCAACGGCAATGATGGCGAACAATTCAGCATCCTTTCCTCAGGCAACACGATGCCTTTGGCCGTGAAGACCATCGCTGAAATCCTTGAAGGCGGTGCCGATGCCCTGCAATGCACCCGCGTCAAGATAGAAGGCGCCACCATTGGTGCCATCAACACGAGTGGCAACACTCCTTTGACGCAAGACGGAGCCACCATTAACATTTATAAGGTTCCTGCCTTGACAGGTATCGAAGAAGGTGATATGGTTGATGTCATCAGCGTCATCGGCTATTTCAACGTGCCCCAACTGAGAGTCGCTTTGGCCGATGATGTGACTTTAATCGAAACGCCTTCAACCTCAACCATAACCGTCACTCCGACGACGCTTTCCGGTTTCGAATATGATTTTGAGGCTAGCGGCCCCTCGGAAATCCAGTATTTCACTGTAAGCGGTGACCAATTGACTAACGATGTCAGTGTGATTCCTTCTGAGCATTTCGAGGTTTCCACTCAGGTCATCGAGCAGTTTGAGCCCGAAAATCCTGCCATGATCTACATCCCTGAATCGGGATCATTCTACGACATCCAAATTTGTGTGAGACTGAAAGCCGGTCTTGAAGTAGGCACATACAACGAACAGATTACTATCACTTCAGAAGAGGCAGGTACTGTATATGTCAACGTTTCAGGCAGTGTCAACGGAAGCACGCCCACCCCGCCCGAACCGCCTACTCCTACAGAGGGAGATTATGTACGTATCAGCGATCTTAGTCAACTCATTGCTGGCAGTTATGTGGTCTTTGCTGCCCGTTTCGATGAGAATGCCACCGACTATTACGCCATGAGCAACGCTTCATCGGGCAAGCCCACTGGCGTTTTGTTCTCCTCCACCACTAATGAAGGCAATGAGATTCTGCCCGCTACTATCACTGATGAAGAAAACAGCTTCTATTGGATTGTCGGTGTGACAGACAACGGCTACACCTTTACCAACGCTGCCGGCGAAATGATTGGTTATACCAGTAGCACCAATTTCACCACAAACGGCGACAACACCGAATGGGCTATCGAGCTGGGTAGTGCTGATGCTGGGGCAATGGTACCCAACTATTCAGGTTTCCTTGTTACTAATGTGAATAACGATCAGAGGCATTTCGCATTAAACAGCAACCATAACTTCGGCCCTTACCATTCCAACAACCTCACCAATAGCGGCTACAACTTCTACCTCGACCTCTTCGTAAAGACCGAAGGCATTGAGCCACCTATGCCTACTGTGGCCACACCTACCTTCACACCTGAAGCAGGCACCTATACTGAAGAACAGAACGTGAGCATCACTTGCGCAACCGAAGGTGCAGACATCTTCTATACCACTGACGGCACCGAACCAACCGCAAGCAGTACCCCATATACTGGACCTTTCATTGTGAGTGAGACCACCACCGTGAAAGCCATCGCCACGAAGACTGGCTATAATAATAGTGCCATCGCCAGTGCCACTTATACCATTCAAAATGGCGGTACTACGACGGTCACCATCTTCAACCAAGACTGGGAAGAGGAAGAATGGCATGGCTGGACTGGCGTCGACGTGGAAGGCGAGGCCGAATGGACCATTGCCGAACACAGTGGTAACCACTACGCCTACATG